>NZ_JAHKSJ010000002.1:0-793176 GCF_019024305.1 Cellulomonas algicola
GCGGCTCGGCGACGCCGCCCGCCGACGCCTCGCCGAAGGACACGCCGTCGTCGGAGCCGAAGCCCCCGGCCGAGACGCCCGCGGCCGACGACGGCGACGAGGGCACCGAGGACACCTCAGGCGTCCCGCCGACCTGCACGCCCGAGGTCCTCGCGCTCGCGATCGCCGCGACCGCCGAGTCCTTCCCCGAGGGCACGAGCCCGTCGTTCACGGTCAGCATCACCAACACCGGCACGCAGCCGTGCGTGGTCGACGCGGGCGACACGCAGCGGGAGATCGTCATCACCTCCGGTGTGGACCGCGTCTGGTCGTCGAAGGACTGCCCGGTCGCGGGCAACGAGACCCGCACGCTGCTGCTCGCGGGTGGCGCGGCCGACGAGTCGACGCTCGCGTGGAACCGGGTCCGCTCCGCCCAGGGCTGCCCGGCCGACCAGCCGACGCCCGGCGCGGGCACCTACTCGGCGGCGTTCACGCTCGCGGGTGCGACGGCCACCCCGGTCGTCTTCGGCCTCGGCTGACCGGTTCGTCGGCGCGGGCCCACCCTGTGCGGGTCAGCCGATCGAGTCTCTAGACGTACCGCTCGAGGATCGACGACTCCGCGAGCCGGGACAGGCCCTCGCGCACCGCGCGCGCCCGCTGCTCGCCGACGCCGTCGACGGCCATGAGGTCGTCGATGCTGGCCGCGAGGAGCTTCTGCAGGCCGCCGAAGTGCGCGACGAGCCGGTCGACGATCGTGCCGGGCAGGCGGGGGACCTTCGACAGCAGCCGATAGCCGCGGGGGCCGGCGGCCGCGTCGAGGGCGTCGCCGCCGCCGGGCAGACCGAGCACGCGGGCGATGTGCGCGATGTCGAGCAGCTCGGTCGACGTGAGCTCGCCGAGCGCGGCGAGGACGGTGTCGACGTCGCGGCGGTGGGTGTCGACGTAGTCGCGGATGACGAGCGCGCGGTCCGACCCGAGCCCGCCGACGAGCTCGTCGAGCTGGAGCGTGAGGAGGCGTCCGTCGGTGCCGAGCTCGACGACGTAGCCCTCGATCTCCTCGGAGATGCGGCGGACCATCTCGAGCCGCTGGACGACGGTCGACACGTCGCGGACGGTGACGAGGTCCTCGATCTCGAGCGCCGAGAGCGTGCCGCTGACCTCGTCGAGGCGGGCCTTGTAGCGCTCGAGCGTCGCGAGGGCCTGGTTGGCGCGCGACAGGATCGTCGTGGAGTCCTCGAGCACGTGCCGCTGGCCGCCGACGTAGAGCGCGATGATCCGCATGGACGCGGACACCGAGATCACGGGGAAGCCGGTCTGCTTGGCGACGCGCTCGGCGGTGCGATGACGCGTGCCGGACTCGGACGTCTCGATGGTCTGGTCGGGCAGCAGCTGCACCGCTGCGCGGACGATGCGGTCCCCGTCGACGACGACGGCGCCGTCCATCTTGGCGAGCTCGCGCAGGCGGGTGGCGGAGAACTCGACGTCGAGCTCGAACCCGCCCGAGCAGATGCTGGCGACGAGGTCGTCGAAGCCGAGGACGATGAGGGCGCCCGTGCGGCCGCGCAGGATCCGCTCGAGGCCGTCGCGAAGCTCACCGCCGGGGGCCACGGCGGCGAGGGTGGACCTGAGCAGGTCGTCGGGGGCGTGCGAGGTCGGCACCTGAGCATGGTAACGAGCCGTGTCGAGCGAGTTCCGGACGACCCGCCTGACGGGCACGACGAGTGCGGAGGTCCGCCCGTTCGCCACGCTCACAGGGCGGGCAGCTTGCGGTGGTCGACGATCGCCGTCTCGACGCCGCACGTGGTGCACCGCAGCCGGTGGACGGTGCTCTCCACGTCGGTCCAGAGCACGACGGGCTTCGGCTCCCAGACGACGTCCCGATGCGCGCAGGCCGCGTCGCCCTCGCGAGCTCCGTCGTGCTCCGCCGCCTCCCCGTGCTCGTGCTCCCCGCTCACGCGCCGATCCCGGCGGCGCTGACGGCCTGCGCGAGGTCGCCGACCTGGAGCACGCGGATGCCGTCGGGCGGGGCGACGCCGTCGAGCGACCCGGCGGGTACGACGGCCCGCGTGAACCCGAGCCGCGCGGCCTCCGACAACCGACGGCCGACGCCGGACACGCTGCGGATCTCCCCGGCCAATCCGACCTCGCCGACGGCGACGAGCCCCTGCGGCAGCGCGGTGTTCTCGCGCGAGCTGACCGCGGCGAGCGCGAGCGCGAGGTCGGCGGCGGGCTCGACGACGCGGGCGCCCCCGACGGTCGACACGTAGACGTCCTGGTCGGCGAGCCGCGCGCCGAGGCGTCGCTGCAGCACGGCGAGCACCATCGCGAGCCGGGACGAGTCGACGCCGGAGGTCGTCCGGCGCGGGTTCGGCACCGCGGACGGCGCGACGAGCGCCTGGACCTCGGTCGCGAGCGGTCGGCGTCCTTCGAGCGTGACGGTCAGGCAGGTGCCGGGGACGGCGGCGTGCGACCGCGACACGAACAGCCCGGACGGGTCGGCCAGTCCGACGATGCCGTTCTCGGACAGGTCGAAGCAGCCGACCTCGTCGGTCGGGCCGAAGCGGTTCTTGGTCGCGCGCAGCAGGCGGAGGCGGGAGTGCCGCTCGCCCTCGAACTGGCAGACGACGTCGACGAGGTGCTCGAGCGTGCGCGGCCCGGCGACGGACCCGTCCTTGGTGACGTGCCCGACGAGCACGACGGGCAGGTCGCGGGACTTCGCGGCGGCGATGACGGCGGCGGTGACCTCGCGGACCTGCGCGACGCCTCCCGCGGTGCCCTCGACGGCCGCGGACGCGATCGTCTGGACGGAGTCGAGGACGAGCAGGTCGGGGTCGACGACCTCGATGTGCCCGAGCACGGTCGCGAGGTCGGTCTCGTCCGCGAGCAGCAGCTGCTCGTGCAGCGCGCCGACGCGCCCGGCCCGCAGCCGCACCTGCCCGGCGGACTCCTCGCCGGTCACGTAGAGCACGCGACGTCCGCCACGCGCGGCCCGTGCGGCGACGTCGAGCAGCAGCGTCGACTTGCCCACGCCGGGCTCGCCCGCGAGGAGCACGACCGCACCGGGCACGATGCCGCCGCCGAGGACCCGGTCGAGCTCGTCGACGCCGGTCGGGCGGGCGCGCGCGGCCTCGACGTCGATCTCGCTGATCGGGCGCGCGGGGGAGCGCGTCGGCGCGGTCGCGACCGTGCGCGGGGCGCCGCCGCCGGGCCCGAGGTCCTCGCTCACCGTGCCCCACGCCTGGCACTCGCCGCACCGGCCGACCCACTTGGTGGCCGTCCAGCCGCACTCGGCGCAGCGGAAGCCGGGGCGGGCGCTGCGGTCGGCGCGCTTGGTGGTCGTCGTGCTCACGCCCGGCACCGTACCGACGGCCACCGACACACCCGGCTCGCCGCGCCCGACGCCCGCGCGCCACGGCGGACCGCGCTCGGCTCGCTCCACCCGGTGGCCCGCACGACGCCAGGACGGAGAGGCTTGCGTGAGTGCTGAACGGGTGTTTAGTGTGGTGAACGTGCGTTCAGCCTCCGACGACCTGACCGCCCGCGCCCGCATCCGGGACGCGGCCATCGCCCGCTGGGGCCGGGAGGGCTTCCGGGCGGGCATGCGCGCGATCGCCGCCGACGCGGGCGTCAGCGCCCCCCTCGTCGTCCACCACTTCGGTTCGAAGGACGCGCTGCGCGCCGCGTGCGACGAGCACGTCCTGCACCGCATCTTCGAGGAGAAGTCCGCGGCCGTCGCCGGCACCCCGCCCACCGACGTCGTCGCGAAGCTCGCGATGCTCGAGGAGTACGCCCCGCTGTTCGCGTACGTCGTGCGCAGCCTGCTCGACGGCGGCTCGCTCGCCGCGCGGTTCGTCGACGGGATGGTCGAGGACGCGGAGAAGTACCTGGAGGACGGCGTCGCCGCCGGCACGATCCGGCCGAGCCGCGACCCGCACGGACGCGCGCGAGCGCTCATCGCGACGACCGTCGGCACGATCGTCATGGCGCAGACCGACGCCGCCGCGGGACGCGGCCCGGCACCGACCGAGGACCCGACGGCCGCCATGAGGGCGATGTACGACAACGTGATGGTCGGCAGCCTCGAGCTCTACACGCACGGCCTGTTCACCGACAGCTCCTACCTCGACGCCTATCTCGCCTACGAGGAGAACCCCCATGAGTGACGCGATCGTCATCCGCGACCTGGTGAAGACGTTCGGTGCGAAGCGCGCGCTCGACGGCTTCGACCTCACGGTGCGGACCGGGGAGGTGCACGGCTTCCTCGGGCCGAACGGCGCGGGCAAGTCGACGACGATCCGGGTCCTGCTCGGGCTGCTGCGCGCGGACTCCGGTGAGGTGCGGCTGCTCGACGGTGACCCGTGGCAGGACGCGGTCGCGCTGCACCGCCGGCTCACGTACATCCCGGGCGACGTGAGCCTGTGGCCGAACCTGTCGGGCGGCGAGGCGATCGACGTGCTCGGGCGCCTGCGCGGCGGGCTCGACCCGCGTCGTCGGGCGGAGCTCGTCGAGCGCTTCGAGCTCGACCCGCGGATCAAGGGTCGCGCGTACTCGAAGGGCAACCGGCAGAAGGTCGCGCTCGTCGCGGCGCTCGCGACCGACGCGGAGCTGCTGCTCATGGACGAGCCGACGAGCGGCCTCGACCCGCTCATGGAGGCGGTGTTCCAGGACGTCGTCCGAGAGGCCGCGGCCGAGGGGCGGACCGTCCTGCTGTCGAGCCACATCCTCGCGGAGGTCGAGGCGCTGGCCGACCGCGTCACGATCATCCGCCAGGGGAAGGCGGTGCAGTCCGGGTCGCTCGACGAGCTGCGCGGGCTGACCCGCACGACGGTCGTCGCCGGTGTCCGCGACGGAGCGACCGCGGAGACGGCGCTCGGCGCGCTGCCGGGTGTCCACCACCTGCGCCGCGACGACGGCCACGTCACCGCGGACGTCGACACGGCCGCGCTCGACGAGGTGCTTGCCGTGCTGCCCCGGCTCGGCGTCACCTCGCTCGTGGCGCACCCGCCGACGCTCGAGGACCTGTTCCTGCGCGAGTACAGCGACGAGCTCGCGACGCTCGGCGTGCGGGAGGGCGACGCGCGATGACGACGACGACCGCACCGGCGCGGGTACCCGCCGCCGCGGAGCGCTCCGGACGTGACGACCCGCTCGTCGGGACGGGAGCCCTCGTCCGCGTCGCGCTGCGGTTCGACCGCTGGCGCATCCTCGTGTGGGCCGTCGCCGTCGCGGGGATGGTGCAGGTCTCCGTCGACGCCCTCGCGAACGTCTACGCCGACCCCGCGACGCGCGCCGCCCGCGCCACGCTCATCTCGTCTCCCGCGGCGACCGCGCTGGCCGGCCCGGGCTACGGGCTCGGCGACTACACGCTCGGCGCGATGACGGCGAACGAGATCGCACTGTGGGTCATGCTGCCCGTCGCGATCATGGCGATCCTCGCGGTGACGCGGCACCTGCGCGCCGCCGAGGAGGACGGCCGTCTCGAGCTCGTGCGGTCCGCCCCCGTCGGCCGGGACGCGCCGGTCGTCGCGGGGCTCGTCGCCGCGGTCGTCGCGACCCTCGCCGTCGGCGGGCTGACGTTCCTCGCGCTGCTGTCCACCGACCTCGACCCCGTGGGCTCCGCCGCGATGTGCGCGGGGGTCGTCATGGTCGGCCTCGTGTTCGCGGGCGTCTCGGCGGTCGCCTCGCAGCTCTCGTCGCACGGGCGCACCGCGTCGAGCCTCGGCATGGCGGCCCTCGGCGTCGCGTTCCTGCTGCGCGCGGTCGGCGACGTCCGCGGGCCCGAGAGCACGAGCGTCCTCACCTGGCTCTCGCCGTTCGGCTGGGCGCAGGCCACGCGCGCCTACGTCGACGAGCGCTGGTGGCCGCTGCTGATCGGCGTCGCCTTCGCGGCCCTGTGCGTGGCCGTCGCGTTCCGCCTCGTCGGGCGGCGCGACCTCGGCACCGGCCTCGTGCCCGAGCGCCTCGGCCGCCCGGCCGCGCGTCCCGCGCTCGCGGGCATGGCGGCGCTGACGCTGCGCCGGCAGACGGGCGCGATCGTGTCGTGGGGCATCGCGATCGTGCTGTGCGGCGCGCTCATCGGCGTCCTCGCCGGTGCGATCGTCGACTTCATCGAGGACGACGCGACCCTCGGCGAGATGTTCGGCAGCGGCACCGACGCCACCGCGGGCGCCTTCGCGCTCTACACGATGTTCCTCGCCGTGATGGCCGCGTCCTACGTCGTCACCGGCGTCGCGGCGGTCCGGCACGAGGAGGTCGCGACGCGCGGCGCCCGCGTGCTCGCCGGACCGGTGTCGCGGTGGCGCTGGCTCGGGACGCAGGTCGGTGTGGCGGGCGTCGCCGGTCTCGTCATCATGCTCGTCAGCGGCCTCGTCATGGGTGTCACGGCCGCGGCGAGCCTCGACGACCCCGCCCAGGTGGGCGTGCTCGTCGGCGCGGCTGCCGTCACGCTGCCCGGCATCGCGTGCGTGCTCGGGCTCGCCGTCCTCGTCTACGCCGTCGCCCCGCGACTGCTGGGGGTCGTGTGGGCGTACGTCGCCTACGTGGGTGTCGTCGGCATGTTCGGCGAGCTGCTGCCCGACGGGTCCGACGCGCTCTCCCCGTTCACCTACCTCCCCGGCCTGCCCGCCGACGAGATGGCGTGGTCGCCGGTCGTCGCCGTGACCGCCGTCGCGGCCGTGCTGCTCGCCGCCGGGTTCGCCGCCTTCCGGCGTCGCGACGTCGTCGGCTGAGCGCCCGTCGGTAGGCTGCGGAACGTCCGGCGGGCGTGCCGGGCAGGGCGAGCGATGGGAACCCGATGACCGAGACCGGCGGATCCGGCGGCAACACGAGCCCGCACTGGGGGCGGCTGGGCTGGGCGCCGACGGGTGCGACGGCTCCCGCCGACGGTGCCCCCGCGACGGCCGACGGCCCCGCGGCCGGTGGTCCGAGCACGCCGCCCCTGGTCCCCGCGGCCGTGGCCCCGGGTTCCGCGAACGCGCCGTACACGCCGACCACGACCGCGCCGTCCGCACCGGGCACGAACGCGCCGTCCGCACCGGGTGCGTCCGCGCCGTCCGCACCGGGCACGTCCGCACCGGGTACGACCGCGCCGTCCGCACCGGGTACGACCGCGCCGTCCGCACCGGGCGCGACCGCGGCGGCATCGACCGTGCCGGCCGACGCGACCGCGACCACGCCCGCGGACCCGCCGTCGGTCGCTGCGCCCCTGCCGCGGCGAACCGCCGCGGGGGCCGCGGACCCGTCTCCCGGTGCGGGCGCGCTCGCCGCCTTCAGGGCCGGCGCGGCGGCGGGTGCCGCCGCCGGTGCGGCGCCCACGACCGTGACCGCGGGCGCCCCGCCCACGACCGCGGGAGCCCCGCCCACGACCGCGGGCGCCCCGCCCGTCGGCCCGCCGCCCGGCCTCGTCCGGCCGGTGCCGTCCGCGGCGACCGCCGCGGGCGCCACCGCGCGTCCTGCGTTCACCGCGCCGACGCCGGCGGCCGTGCCCGCGAACGGGACGCCGCTGCCGACCCGCACGCCCACGACCGCCGTGGTGACATCGGCGGCCGGCCAGGCCACGCCGCCTCGCGCCACGCCGACTGCTCCGTCCGGTCCTGCCGCCGCCACGCCGACCGCTCCGTCCGGTCCTGCCGCCGCCACGCCGACCGCCTCGGCCGCGGGAGTGCCGTCTTCGGCGGACGCTGCCGGAGCGGCCCGTCCGGTCGACTCGCCGTCGGGTCTGCCCACGGCCCCGCCGACGGGACCTGCGACGGGCCCGTCGCGACGCGTCCCGGTCCGTCCGTCCTTCGGCAAGCCGTCGACGCGGCCGGTGAAGGCCGTCGCCGCCTCCGCCTCCGCGGCGACGGGCGCGGGGGACGAGTCCGGTGCGTCCTCCGGCGGCACGGGTGGCTCGGGCGGGCGGCCGCGCTGGCTGCTGCCGGCGATCATCGGTGCGGTCGTGGTCGTGATCGCTGTAGTCGTCGGGGGGATCCTGATGTCGCGGAACACCGGCGACGAGACGCCCCCGCCGGTGGCGAGCACGATCCTGCTGCCGTCGCCGACGCCGACGATCCAGCCCGCGGCCCGGACCGCGACGACGGCGTTCGCGACCGCGCTGCCGACGACGGTCCTCCAGTACGCGCTGACGGGCTCCGCGCCCGACGACGAGTGGCTGGCGGCCGGTGCGGTCGAGGCGTACACGGACACGTTCGGCGACGGCGCGGACGGCGACGTCGTCGTGCGGGCCGGGCAGTGGGAGACGCCGGAGGAGGCGTCGACCTTCGCCGCGCAGCTCGTCGCAGCCCTCCCCACGGCGGCGGCCGCGCCGAGCCCGTCCGCGACCGCCGGTCCGGCCGACGCCGGCCTGCCCCAGACGGGCGAGGTCGTCGCGGGTGGCACGCCGGCCGGGACGTACACGATCGTCGACGCCGGTGACGGCACCGGGGTCGCGGTGTGGACCAACGGCTCGTCGGTGTTCCACGTCGTCGCCCCGGTCGCGGACATCGCCGACCTCTACGCCGCCTTCCCGCTGTAGCGGCGTCCCGCACAGCTGCCCGTCGGGCCCCGGACGCGTCACGCGCCGGGGCCCGACGTCATCACGCGCCGGGGCCCGACGTCATCACGCGCCCACCCACGCCCCGACGTCCAGGCCCAGGACGCGACCCGGCGTCGAGCGTGTCCGGCGACGACTCGAGGCGGTCGTGCGTGGCCGCGCCCGGCCCGTCGTCGGGCGGCAGGTCGGGCCTGTGCGCGACCCTCGTCGGGCGCCGCCGGGGCTTCCGTCACCCGTCCGGGCGATTCGTCGCGAGACGTCCTGCAGCCCCTGCGGCGTGTCGCGCACCGGCGCGTCCGGGCGAACTGGACGCTGCCCTTGTGGACCCGGTTGTGCACGGTGCTGTGCGGCTGCTGGGGACGCCTGTGGACGGTCCGCGAACCCGCAGGTCGGGGGCTCTGTCGGACCTCGGCGATACCCTGGGTTCTCCACAGGGTGAAGTTGAACGACACGGATGTAACACAATCCCTAGTGGTGGCTTGTGAGTCGCACCCCTAGGTGTAGTGTTGAAGTCGACGCGGTGGGGGAACCGCGATCGGCTCCGCAAGGGGCCCACGGACCATCGCGACCCACTCCGGGGGGAGCGTCGCGCGAGAGTGAACTAGGAGCCACGATGACGATCACGGTCTACAGCAAGCCGGCGTGCGTGCAGTGCAACGCGACCTACCGCGCGCTCGACAAGCTGGGTGCCGAGTACACCGTCGTGGACATCAGCGAGGACGCCGACGCGCGTGACTACGTCATGTCGCTCGGCCACCTCCAGGCCCCCGTCGTGATCGTCGACGGCGACCACTGGTCGGGCTACCGCCCGGACCGCATCAAGGCGCTCGCCGACCGCATGGCCGCCGCCGTCGCCTGACGCACGCGGGCGGCCGGACGGGTCGCCCACCACGGACGCCCCGGGCCGGCGCAGGACTCGCACCGCGTCGGCCCGGCGGGCATCCGCCCCCGGTACCGGACACAGAAGAGGGTCGGCTCCGCCGTGCCCTCGCACCGACACCGCACCGACACCGCACATCGAGAGCGACGGTCCGACCGTCCGACCGGGGCGAGGGGAGCAGGCCGATGAGCTCGCTGGTCTACTTCTCCTCCGCCTCGAACAACACGCACCGCTTCGTGGAGAAGCTGGGCCTGCCCGCCCGGCGCATCCCGCTGCGGCCGACTGACCCGTTCCTGCACGTGACGGAGCCGTACGTCCTGGTCGTCCCCACCTACGGCGGTGGCAACGAGGGCGGCGCCGTGCCGCGGCAGGTCGTGAAGTTCCTCAACGACGAGGGCAACCGGTCGCTCATCCGCGGCGTCATCGCGGCGGGCAACACCCACTTCGGCGAGGCCTACTGCATCGCGGGGGACATCGTCGCGGCCAAGTGCCGCGTCCCCTACCTGTACGGGTTCGAGCTCATGGGAACGAACGAGGACGTGCACCGCGTCCGCGAGGGATTGAGGACATTTTGGCAGCGACAGTCGCAGATACCCGCGTAGAGCTGACGGGGCTGGACTACCACGCCCTGAACGCGATGCTGAACCTCTACGACGCGGACGGGAAGATCCAGTTCGACAAGGACCGGGAGGCGGCGCGGCAGTACTTCCTGCAGCACGTCAACCAGAACACGGTCTTCTTCCACGACCTCGACGAGAAGCTCGAGTACCTGGTCGAGAACAAGTACTACGACCCGGCGGTGCTCGCGCAGTACGACCGCGCGTTCATCAAGACGCTCTTCGAGTACGCGTACTCGAAGAAGTTCCGCTTCCAGACGTTCCTCGGCGCGTTCAAGTACTACACGTCGTACACGCTGAAGACGTTCGACGGGAAGCGGTACCTCGAGCGTTTCGAGGACCGTGTCTGCATGGTCGCGCTGAGCCTCGCCGAGGGTGACCAGGACTTCGCGATCAGCCTCGTCGACGAGATCGTCTCGGGCCGCTTCCAGCCGGCGACGCCGACGTTCCTCAACCTCGGCAAGGCGCAGCGCGGCGAGCCCGTCTCCTGCTTCCTGCTGCGCATCGAGGACAACATGGAGTCCATCGCGCGCGGCATCAACTCCGCCCTGCAGCTCTCCAAGCGTGGCGGCGGCGTCGCGCTCCTGCTCAGCAACATCCGCGAGCACGGCGCGCCCATCAAGCACATCGAGAACCAGAGCTCGGGCGTCATCCCCGTCATGAAGCTCCTCGAGGACTCGTTCTCGTACGCGAACCAGCTCGGCGCGCGCCAGGGCGCGGGTGCCGTGTACCTGCACGCGCACCACCCGGACATCTACCGGTTCCTCGACACCAAGCGCGAGAACGCCGACGAGAAGATCCGCATCAAGACGCTGTCGCTCGGCGTCGTCATCCCGGACATCACGTTCGAGCTGGCGAAGAAGAACGAGCCGATGTACCTGTTCTCGCCGTACGACGTCGAGCGCGTGTACGGGGTGCCGTTCGCGGACATCGACGTCTCGGAGAAGTACTACGAGATGGTCGACAACGCGGCGATCCGCAAGACGAAGATCAACGCGCGCGAGTTCTTCCAGACGCTCGCCGAGCTCCAGTTCGAGTCCGGCTACCCGTACGTGATGTTCGAGGACACGGTCAACCGTGCGAACCCCGTCAAGGGCAAGATCACGCACTCGAACCTCTGCTCGGAGATCCTCCAGGTGTCGACCCCGTCGACGTTCAACGAGGACCTCTCCTACAAGGAGGTCGGCCGCGACATCTCCTGCAACCTCGGCTCGATGAACATCGCGCTCGCGATGGACGGCCCGGACTTCGGCAAGTCGGTCGAGACCGCGATCCGTGCGCTGACGGCCGTCTCCGACCAGACGGACATCGAGTCGGTGCCGTCGGTCAAGCGCGCCAACCGCGGCGGCCACGCCATCGGCCTCGGGCAGATGAACCTGCACGGCTACCTGGCGCGCGAGCGGATCTTCTACGGGTCCGACGAGGGCCTCGACTTCACGAACATCTACTTCTACACGGTCGCCTACCACGCGATCCGTGCGTCGAACCTGCTCGCGCAGGAGCGGAAGCAGGCGTTCTACGGGTTCGAGGACTCGAAGTACGCGACGGGCGAGTACTTCCAGAAGTACGTCGAGAAGGAGTGGGCGCCGCGCACCGAGCGCATCCGTGCGCTCTTCGCGGACGCCGGCGTGCACATCCCGACGCAGGACGACTGGCGTCAGCTGGCCGCCTCCGTCAAGGAGCACGGCATCTACAACCAGAACCTGCAGGCGGTCCCGCCGACCGGCTCGATCTCGTACATCAACCACTCGACGTCGTCGATCCACCCGATCGCGTCGAAGATCGAGATCCGCAAGGAAGGCAAGATCGGCCGCGTCTACTACCCGGCGCCGTTCATGACGAACGACAACCTGGAGTACTACCAGGACGCGTACGAGATCGGCTACGAGAAGGTCATCGACACCTACGCCGAGGCGACGCAGCACGTCGACCAGGGCCTGTCGCTGACGCTGTTCTTCAAGGACACGGCGACGACCCGTGACCTCAACCGGGCGCAGATCTACGCCTGGAAGAAGGGCATCAAGACGATCTACTACATCCGCCTCCGCCAGCTCGCCCTGGAGGGCACGGAGGTCGAGGGCTGCGTCAGCTGCATGCTGTGATTGATCGACGCCCTCCTCGTCGGTCCGCCGTGGTGACCTCACCTCCGAGCGGACCGACGAGGGCGCCGGCTCCGGCGTGGTGGGCGTCAAGGCCGCCGAAGGCGGCCCGGGCAGAGTCGGCGCCCTCGTCGGGCCGCGGACGGGACCACACGAGAAGGAACGACGGGACATGACCCCCACGGGGAAGCTGAAGCTGATCGACCGCGTGTCGGCGATCAACTGGAACCGGCTCGAGGACGAGAAGGACGCCGAGGTCTGGGACCGGCTCGTCGGCAACTTCTGGCTGCCGGAGAAGGTGCCGGTGTCGAACGACATCCAGTCGTGGGCGACGCTCACCGAGCAGGAGAAGACGCTCACGATGCGCGTCTTCACCGGCCTGACGCTGCTCGACACGATCCAGGGCACGGTCGGCGCGGTCAGCCTGATCCCGGACGCGATCACGCCGCACGAGGAGGCCGTCTACACGAACATCGCGTTCATGGAGTCGGTGCACGCCAAGTCGTACTCGTCGATCTTCTCGACGCTGTGCTCCACCAAGGAGATCGACGAGGCGTTCCGCTGGTCGGAGGAGAACCCGAACCTCCAGCGCAAGGCCGAGATCGTCATGCAGTACTACAAGGGCGACTCGCCGCTGAAGCGGAAGGTCGCGAGCACGCTGCTCGAGTCGTTCCTCTTCTACTCGGGCTTCTACCTGCCCATGTACTGGTCGAGCCGCGCGAAGCTCACGAACACGGCCGACCTGATCCGGCTGATCATCCGTGACGAGGCGGTGCACGGGTACTACATCGGCTACAAGTTCCAGAAGGGCCTCGAGGCGCTGTCGGCCGAGGAGCGCCAGGAGCTCAAGGACTACACGTTCGAGCTGCTCTTCGAGCTGTACGACAACGAGGTGGAGTACACGCAGGACCTGTACGACGGCGTCGGTCTGACCGAGGACGTCAAGAAGTTCCTGCGCTACAACGCCAACAAGGCCCTGATGAACCTCGGCTACGAGGCGCTGTTCCCGCGCGACGAGACCGACGTGAACCCGGCGATCCTGTCGGCGCTGTCGCCGAACGCGGACGAGAACCACGACTTCTTCTCGGGGTCGGGCTCGTCGTACGTCATCGGCAAGGCCGTCAACACCGAGGACGAGGACTGGGACTTCTGATCCCGTCCTGACGCACGCCACGAGAGGCCCGCACCCCGCCCGGGGTCGCGGGCCTCTCGCGTGTCAGGACGGCCCGGCGGCGGCCGTCGCGGCGTTGCGGGCGGCGAGCCGGGCGAACGCGTCGGTCAGCTCGGGCGGGGACACGACGTCGACGTCGGTGTCGAAGCGGTTGAGCGACGCGGCGAGCGCGACCCACGACCACGAGCTGGTCGTGAGGCGGCAGCGGTCGGGGCCGAGGTCCTCGACGACCCCGTCGCCGACGAAGGGCCGGACGACAGCGGCGGGGCTGTGCAGGACGACCGTGCCGCGGCAGGGCGGGCCGCCGGTCGCGTCCCCCGCGCCCGCGTCGGAGCCCGCGAAGCGCGCGGCGACGTACGCGGCGACGTCACCGCCCGGCACCTCGCGCGGCGTGAAGCGCGGCCCGGTCGGCGTGCGCGGGGTGAGGCGGTCGGCGCGGAACAGGCGCCAGTCGTCGCGGTCGAGGTCCCACGCGACGAGGTACCAGCGGCCGCGCGACGCGACGAGGTGGTGCGGCTCGACGCGCCGCGGCGGACCGGTCGCCGCCGGTGTGCCGGCGCGTGGGTCGGCGTGGTCGAACCGCAGGACCTCGTGGGCCCGGACGGCGGCGGAGATCGCGACGAGGACGTCGGGGGCGACGGGGTCGGCGGCACCTGGTCGACCAGCAGCCGGGAGCGTCGTGAACGTCAGGGCGTCGAGCCGGTGGCGCAGCCGCGACGGCATCACCTGACGCACGGTGCCGAGCGCGCGCACCGCGGCCTCGTCGATCGCAGCCCCGGTTGCCGTCGCGGCCTGCAGCGCCACGGCGAGGGCGACCACCTGGTCGTCGTCGAGGAGCAGCGGCGGCACCTCCGACCCGGCCTCGAGCCGGTAGCCGCCGTCGGGTCCCATCGTCGCCTCGATCCGGTAGCCCATCGCGCGCAGCCGGTCGACGTCGCGGCGCACGGTCCGGCGGCTGATGCCGAGGCGGTCGGCCAGGAGCGAGCCCGGCCACGCGCGGCGCGTCTGCAGCAGCGAGAGCAGCCGCAGCAGGCGGGAGGTCGTCGTCGCCATGCCGTGAGCCTAGGGGCGAAGTAGGACCGAACCTGACCTACACGCACGGAAGGGTGGTGGTCACCGGGATCGACCCGGGCGAGCACCCGTCAGGAGCGGACATGACCCTCACCACCACCACGCACCTCAATTTCCGCGGCGACGCCCGCGCGGCTCTCGACCTGTACGCCGCGGCCGTCGGCGGGCGCGTCCCCGTGACCACCGACGCCGAGCTCGGCATGCCCGCCGACGCGCCCGGTGCCGACGGCGTCGTCTTCGGGCTCGTCGAGGCCGACAACGGGTTCCGGGTCATGGCGTACGACGTCCCCGGCGCACCGGGCCCGGCGCAGACGGGCTCGACGCGGCGCGAGAACGGCGTCACCCTCACCGACCAGCCGTTCTTCGTCTCCGTCCGCGGCGCCTCGCTCGACGAGGTGCAGGCCGTCTGGGACGGTCTCGCGGACGGCGCGACGGTCGTCGAGCCGCTCGCCGCGTCGGCGTGGAGCGCGGGGTTCGGCATGCTCACCGACCGCTTCGGCGTGACGTGGGTGCTCGACGTGGCCACCCCCGCCTGACCTGAGCGGAAGGCGGGACCTTCGCCTCGCGCGACGGTCCCGCCCCGCTCGTAGCGTGCGGAGCAGGTCCCGACGGAGGGGGTGGAGGTCTCGTGTCCCGTCACACGCCGACGGCACGTGCGCGGCTCGACGACGTCCCGGGCCCGCGGCTCGGTGAACCGCTGCCGCGGTTCACGTCCGCCGGCACCGCCGGTCTTCCCGAGGCGACGAGGCGCTGGCTGCGGCACGCGATCGCCGAGGGCACGCCGCTGCACCGCTCGGCGGCACTGACGATGCACGGCGAGATCAGGATCGGCTCGTGGCGCCCCTTCACCGCGCGTCAGCTGATCGTCCCGGGCTCCGCGTTCGTGTGGCAGGCCCGGACCGCGATCCTCGGGCTGCCCGTGCGCGGCTTCGACCGCTACGTCGACGGCGTGGGCGAGATGCGTTGGCGGCTCGCGGGCGTCGTCCCGGTGCTGAGCGCCCAGGGCGACGACGTCACGCGCAGCGCGGCCGGGCGGCTCGCCGGGGAGGGCGCGCTCGTCCCGACGGCGTTCGGCGTGGCGACGTGGACCGCGGACCGCGACCACGACGCGTTCGTCGGGCGGTGGCTGATCGACGGCGACGAGCACGGCGTGCGGTTCGAGGTCGGACCGGACGGACGGCTGCGCCGCGTGACGATGGACCGGTGGGGCGACCCCGACGGACGCGGCCACGCGCTGCACCACTTCGGCGTGACCGTCGACGCCGAGGCGACGTTCCACGGCGTGACGATGCCCGGACGCTTCCGTGCGAGCTGGTGGGCGGGCTCCGAACCCGAGGAGGAGGGCGAGTTCTTCCGCGCGACGATCACGGACGCGTCGTTCTCCTGAGGCCGTCGCGGGGTGGATCTCGGGGACGTCCGCTTCCCCAGGAGGATGCTGGGTCCCATGGACCACGACGCACTGCACGACGTCCGACCCGTCACGACACGTCTCGTCGATCCGCGGGACATGACGCACGAGGTCACGGCCCCCGTCTTCCGGGTCACCTTCTGGACGGGGGAGCGTCACGACGACGACGGCACCCCGGCGAGCCAGGAGGCGACGTACGAGCTCGAGGGGGTCGACGTCGTCGAGGCGATCGCGTGGACGCGAGCTCACGCACGGACGGTGTCCCCGCTCGTCCTCGTGCAGCTCGCGGTCGTCGCCGACGACCCCCGGACGGACGGCCGCACGGCGATCAGCCTGTGGTCGTGGGACGGCATCGCGGATCGGTAGGCGACGCGCGAGGCGGACGGCTCGCGCCGCGCGCGCGGCGGGGTGAGGCTGGTCGTCGGCCCGGTGGACGCCGGCCGTACACAGCAACGAGGAGCTCGCATGGAGTACCGCCAGCTCGGCCGGACCGGCCTGAGGGTGTCGGAGATCGGGTACGGCGCGTGGGGGATCGGGGCGTCGCAGTGGAAGGGCGCGCAGGAGGACGAGTCGGTCGCGGCGCTGCGCCGCGCGATCGAGCTCGGCGTGAACTTCGTCGACACGGCGCGCGGGTACGGCGAGAGCGAGCGCATCGTCGGCAGCGTCCTGCGGGAGCACCCGGACGTGCTCGTCGCGACGAAGGTGCCGCCGAAGAACATGGTCTGGCCCGCGCCGGACGGGCTGCACCCGGACGAGACGTTCCCGGGCGAGCACGTCCGCGCGAGCCTCGAGACGAGCCTGCAGGCGTCGGGGCTCGATCACTTCGACGTGCTCCAGCTCCACGTCTGGTCCGACGAGTGGGTCGGCACGGGCGACTGGCTCGAGACGGTCGCGGCGCTCAAGGACGAGGGCAAGATCCGCTTCTTCGGAGTCTCGATCAACGACTACCAGCCGGAGAACGCGCTCGCCCTGGTCCGCAGCAGTGCGGTCGACACGGTGCAGGTCATCCACAACGCGTGGCACCAGCAGCCCGAGGAGCAGCTGCTGGGCGCGTGCGAGGAGCACGGCGTCGGCGTCATCGTGCGCGTCGCGCTCGACGAGGGCGGGCTGACGGGCCGGATCACGGCGGGCGCGACGTTCCCGGAGGGCGACTTCCGGACCACGTACTTCGGTGGCGACCGGCCGGCGCAGGTCGAGCAGCACGTGACGGCGCTCGTCGAGGACCTCGGCATCGACGTCGACGCGCTGCCCGACGTCGCGCTGCGGTACGTGCTGGACCACCCGGCGGTGTCGACGGTCATCGCGGGCATGCGGACCGTGCGGAACGTCGAGCGCAACGCGGCGACGAGCGACGGGCGGCGGCTCACCGAGGAGCAGCGTGCGGTGATCCGGCGGCACCGGTGGGAGCGGAACTTCTACCGGGCAATCGACGCCGAGGACTGATCGGCGGCCTCGGGCCCCGCGCACGCGGACGGGCGCGTCCGTCCGCTGCGCGGGGCAACCGTTCGCGCGTCCGGGCGACGGCGACCGGCGCCGGGCAGCCGGAACGGGCCGGGCGGGTCAACAGCGCGGCACCGCGGCCGATGAGGTCGGTGGGACCGGTGGCGACACACCGGTCGTCCGCGACCCAGGAGCACAGCCCCATGCCCGTCTTCACCCCGAAGCGCACCGCCGACGTCCCCACCCAGCGGTCGTCGCCCGAACCGACCGCCGAGCGCGGGGCCGCCACCAGCGGGGGCGCGGGTGCGAGGACGCGGCGCCGGCTCGTCGCGGACCGGTCCGTGCGGACCAAGATCCTCGGCCTGGTCGGGATGCTCGCGGCCGTCCTCGTCGCCGTCGGGGCGTTCGGCGTGATGTCGTTGAGCGCGCTCGCCGACCGGTCCGCCGCGACGTCGCGGGCGAGCTCCGAGGTCACCGGGCAGCTGGCGACCCTGTCGAACGCGCTGTGGACCGTGCGCAACGGCATCTCGAGCGTGCCCGGGTACCCGGACGACGAGGGCAAGCAGAAGGCGATGGCGGCGGTGCGTGCCGCGTACGCGTCGTTCGACTCGGCGACGGACGACTTCGCGGAGGTCTACGCGGGCGCCTACGGGTCGATGCCGCCCGAGTGGGACGCGTTCCTCGCACGCTACGACGAGTACAAGACCAGCGTGGACGCCGACGTCCTGCCGCCGGCGATGGACGACGACCGGGCCGCGTGGGCCGCGCAGAGCGACGAGACGGCCCGCGTGGGCATGAACCTCACCGCGTCCCTCGCGGACCTGAGCACGCACGTCGACGAGGCGGTCGCGCTGGACCAGGCGGACGCCGGTGCGGCGGCCTCGCTCGCGCGCTGGACCATGATCGGCGTCGCCGGGGCGGGCCTCGTGGTCGCGCTCGCGCTCGGCATGCTGTTCGCCCGCAGCGTCCGCCGCGCGGTCGGTGACGTGCAGAGGAGCGTCGACGCGCTCGCCACGGGCGACCTCACGGTGACAGCCCGGGTGCGCAGCGACGACGAGCTCGGCCGGATGGCCGCGGCGCTCGGCCGCGCGCAGTCGGCGCTGCGGACCACGCTCGCGGGCGTGACCGAGGCGTCCGGGACCGTCGCGACCGCGTCGGAGGAGATGTCGGCCGCCGGCGCGCAGGTCGCCGCCGGTGCGGAGGAGACGTCCGCGCAGGCCGGGGTCGTGGCGACGGCCGCCGACCAGGTGAGCCGCAACGTGCAGCTCATCGCCGCGGGCGCGGAGGAGATGGGCGCGTCGATCCGCGCGATCGCGGAGAACGCGAACGAGGCCGCACGCGTCGCGGAGGAGGCGACGGCCGTCGCGGCCCGCACCACCGACACCGTCGCCCGGCTCGGCACCAGCTCGCGCGAGATCGGCGACGTCGTCAAGGTCATCACGTCGATCGCCGCGCAGACCAACCTGCTCGCGCTCAACGCGACCATCGAGGCCGCGCGCGCCGGGGAGGCGGGCAAGGGGTTCGCGGTCGTCGCCGGGGAGGTCAAGGACCTCGCGCAGGAGACGGCGAACGCGACCGACGACATCGTCCGCCGGGTGCAGGCCATCCAGACGGACACCGAGGGCGCGGTCGCGGCGATCGAGCAGATCTCGCACATCGTCGCGCAGATCAACGACTACCAGCTCACGATCGCGTCGGCGGTCGAGCGGCAGACGGCGACGACGAACGAGATGTCGCGCGGCGTCGTCGAGGTCGCGACCGGCGCCGGCGAGATCGCGGCGAACATCACCGGCGTCGCTGCGGCGGCCCGGTCAACGACCGAGGTGCTCACGCAGATGGGCGAGTCGATCCGCGAGCTCGCGGTCATGGCGCAGGACCTCGAGGGCCGCATCACCGCGTTCACCTACTGACGAGGCCCGCGTCCTCGGCCGGCACGACCGGCGACGCGCTCGGGCGGCGGTCCGACGGCCGTGACCTGCGCGGGGACCGTCGCAGCGCGGTCCTGGACGCGCGGCCGAGTGAGGCTAGCCTCACCTGAAAAGCGGCTCTGACCTGCGCAGAGACCCCGGCGCTTCCCTAGGCAGGACGCGCGTGACGGGTCTAGCGTCGGTCAGGTACGCCCCGTCCCCGGATCGTGGAGGTACCGATGAGCACGCTGATGGACCTGCCCCCGGTCGCCGAGTGCTCGGTGGCCGGCTGTTCGTACAACGACCACTCGCACTGCCACGCGGCGGCGATCACGATCGGCGGGCACGCGGGCGACGCGGCCTGCGCGACGTTCATCCCGCTCGGCGTCAAGGGCGGGCTCGAGAAGGTCGTCACCCACGTCGGTGCGTGCCAGCGCGACGACTGCGTGCACAACTCCGCGCTCGAGTGCGCCGCCGACTCCGTCCGGGTCGGCGCCGGCCAGGACTCCGCGGACTGCCTCACCTACACGCCGCGCTGACCCGTCGCCGAGACCGCCCCACCCGATCGCCGGGTGCGGGCGGTCTCGTCGTCCCCGGGTGGTGTGGGCGGTTCGGTGCGTTTGACCGCCGCCGGGAAGGTGACGTGCGCCGTCCGGGCTCCCGCGGCCTCGGTCGACCTCCGTAGGGTGCGGCTGCCGCGTCTCCCGAGGCGGCTCTGGTCCGAAGGAGGCACGGGTGAGCGCACGCGCCGGCTGGTACGCCGTCCCCGCCGAGCCCGGCACCATGCGGTACTGGGACGGGTCCGCGTGGACCGAGCACCGGCAGCCGCTGCCGCCTCCCGCGGACAGCGTCCCGATCCCCGCGCCGGCGCCCGCCACGCCCGCCACGCCGGCCGCGGCCGCTCACCCGGGCCCCGCCGCACCCGCTCCCGCTCCCGCTCACGCCTCGACCCCGCCGACGCGTCCCACGCCGGCCCCCGCGCCCGCATCTCTGCCCGCCGTCGCGACCGTCGCCGGCACGACGGCCTGGTCCCCGACCCAGCCGTGGACACGCCCGACGACGCCCTCCCCGGTGGGTGGCCTCACAATCCCGCAGCCGAGCCGCCCCGCGGATCCGGCCGCCCGCAGCACGTCGACGACGGACATCGCCCCCTACCCCTCGCTGCCGCCGGGCTTCAACGGCCCGACGGGACCTGTCGCGGTCGTCCCGCCGCAGCTCGCGGGTGTGGCCGCGGACCTGTGGGCCTCGGCGTCGCGGTACGCGGCGAGCGAGCAGGGGCGCAGCGCGGGGGCGACGGCGGTCGGCGGCGCGCTGGTGGCGGACGGCATCGTCGGGTTCGGGCGGAACCGCGAGGGCCTCGGCGGCGCGGTCAAGATGATGCTGTTCGGGCTCGTCTTCTTCGCCCTCGGCATGTTCCTGGTGAAGCCGATGCTCATCGACGCGGGGACGGTCGGCTCGGGCGAGGCGAAGGCGGTCGGCACGGTCACGAACCGCAACGAGTCGCGCGACGACGACGGCGACCGGCTCTGCGCGCCCGACGCGACGTTCACGGTCGCCGGCACCGTCTACACCGCGTCGGCCGGCTACCGGTCGAGCGCGTGCCCGTCGGTCGGCGGCTCGGTCGACGTCATCTACGACGTCGCCCGCCCCGCGGACGCGCGCATCGCCCCCGACGCGACGTTCCGCCTGCTCGGCTGGGTGTTCCCGGCGGCCGGGCTGCTGTTCTTTGTCGTCGGCCTGTGGACGACCGTCGTCCGGGCGGGGCAGATCGGCGTCGGCGGTGCGCTGCTGCTGCGCGGCCTGCGCGGTCGCCGGTCCGCGGCGGGGGCCGGGACCCCCTGAACGACGACGAGGGCCACCTGCGCGCACCGGGTGGCCCTCGTCGTTCCCTCGCCTGGCGGCGAGAGGCTGTCAGTGCTCGGGCGGTGTCGCGACGGCGACGAGCTCCCGGATGAGCGCCGCGGCGGCGGGCACGAGCTCGCGCTCGCCGGCGACGAGCGACGGGTCCTGCGACCGGACGGCGGCGGCGTCGTCGAGCGCGCTGATCAGGTCGGTGCCGACGCACGTGAGGAACGCGGCGAGCAGCGCGCGCGCCGCGGCGGAGTACTCGCCCCCGGCGTCGACGACGACCTCCGCGATGATGAGCGCGGTGAGCGCGACGTCGAGCTCGGCCGGGCCGCTGCGGGCGTTCGACCAGTCGATGAGCGCGGGTCCGTGCGCCTCGCTGAGGATCACGTTGGCGGGGTGCAGGTCGAGGTGCACGACCGTCGGGCCGCCGGTGACGTGCGGCCACTGCGACCGCGTGTCGCTCCAGCCGTCGGGCGCGGGGATCTCGTGCAGCCGACGGTGCAGGTCGGCGAGGATCTGCGCGCCGTCGTGGATCGACACCTCGCCCGCCGTGAGCGCCTGGAGCAGGGTCGGCCCGTGCAGCCGCTCCGCGACCAGGTCCGGCCCGTGCACGCCGAGCACGGCGGGGGCGGGGAAGCCGTGCGCGACGACGTGCCGCAGGATCTCGGCCTCGCCCGTCGCGTCGCGCCCGTCGCGGTCGCGCCGCAGGACGCGCCGGTCGTCGAGCGCGTAGACGTCTGCGACGGTCCCGGTCGCGAGCAACGGCCCGGGCGGGTCGGCGCTGAGGTCGACGTCGAGGTCCTCGAGGTCGGACGGGACGCCGGGGTGGTGGGGCTGCGTCGGGACGGCGGGGCCGCTCGTGGACGCTCCCTCGCCGGCCGGGTGAGGGGCGGACGCGTCGCCTGCGGGTGCAGGGTCAGGGGCGAGCTCGGCGGGGTTCATACACAGACGGTAGACGCATCCGCCCGGCTTGTCCCGGGCACCCGTCCGACTCCGCGCTGACCTGCGCCGGAGCGACAGTTGAACCGTCGCCTATCGGCGCTTGACCTTCGACGCTCCTCCGCGCGGGAGCCGATCAGGGGCGTGAGACCCGCCGCAACGTGTGCACCGCCGCCTCGTGCGTGGCCGGCAGCCGCTCGACCCAGACGCGGACGGGCTGCCGGGTCGCTGCTCTGACCTCGAGGCGGTCGACCCTCCGCGCGATCTCGACCTGCAGCCGCTGCACGCGCTCCTCGAGCGGGTCCTGCCGCCGCGACAGCACCGCGAACACGCCGCCGCCGAGCGTGGCCATCGGGTGGCCGTCGCCGAACGTGGCCGTCATCGCCGCACCGACCGCGGCCGACCGGGCCGCGCGCGTGAACGGGTCGACCGCGCCCGCAGCGACGTCGACGATGACCAGGTGGTGCGACTCCTGCGCGGGCAGCGCGGCACGCTCGCCGTCCTGGTAGGTCTCGGCGAGCCGGACCGCGAGGTACTGCCGCGTCGGCAGGCCGGACTCGGGGTCGAGGGACGTGCCCACCGACACGGCCGCGGCCTGCGCGTCGGCCCAGCCGTCGCACAGCGCACGCACCGCGAGCAGCGGGGGCTGCGCCTCGCCGCGCGAGCGGTACAGGCACGCGAGGTCGTCGATCGTCTCGGCGATCCCGACCCCGTCGTAGCCGCGGGCACGGCCGAGCTCGGCGGCCGCGAGCGTCGGGTCGCGGTCACCGAGGACCGCGCCGGCCAGGTCGTCGACCGCGGGGTGGTACCAGTCCGCGGGCCGCAGCCAGACCGAGCCGAGGCTCTCGTGCCGCCAACGCTCGCGCAGCGCCACGCCCGCGGCGTCGTCCCTGCCGATGTCTGTCGTCACGCCGGATGAGAGGGCGCCACCCGCCGGCGGTGACGCGGGATGCGGAACTTTTCACCCACCCGTTCGAGCGCTTTCCCCGCCGCTCGCCGCCCGGAACCGCCGGAGCATCCCGTACGTTGCAATTGGGCGATTGCGGTCTGGACACCCGATCCATCCGTTGTGGCAGGCTGTGCGCTCGACGAAGAACGCTGACGGGAGCAGGTCGTGGTGGCAAGCACGCGGCTCGGTGACGGCGTCACAGGAGACGCCGAGCTGATCGCTGCCGTGCGCACGGGTGACGCCGCCTCGTTCGGCACCCTCTACGAGCGTCACGCGGGTGCCGCGTTCGTCGTCGCCCGCCAGTACACCGACTCCCACGCCGACGCGGACGACGTCGTGGCCGACGCGTTCACCGCCGTGCACGGCGCGCTGCAGCGGGGCAACGGCCCCGAGTCCGCCTTCCGCGCCTACCTGTTCACCGTCGTGCGCCGCACGGCCGCCGACCGCCGCGAGAAGGCCCGTCGCGTCGAGCCGACCGACGACCTGGCGACCCTCGAGCGCGGGACGGCGTGGGCCGGCACCGCGGAGGAGCCGGCCCTCGAGGGGTTCGAGCGCGGCGTCGTGTCGCGGGCGTTCCACTCGCTGCCCGAACGGTGGCAGGCCGTCCTGTGGCACTCGGAGGTCGAGGGGCTCGCGCCCGCGCAGATCGCCCCGATCCTCGGCCTGACCGCGAACGGAGTCGCCGCGCTCGCCTACCGCGCGCGCGAGGGTCTGCGGCAGGCCTACCTCCAGCAGCACCTGCAGGACCCGCTCGACGAGGGGTGCCGCACCGTCTCCGGCAAGCTCGGCGCGTACGTGCGCGGGGGCCTCGGGACGCGCGAGAACGCGCAGGTCGAGAAGCACCTCGACGACTGCGGCGACTGCCGCGCCCTGGTCCTCGAGCTCGGCGACGTCAACCACGGCATGCGTGCCGTGGTTGCACCGCTCGTGCTCGGGATCGTCGGCCTCGGCGCGCTGGCCCACGTGCTGCCCGTCGGTGGCGGCATCGCCGCGGGTGCGGCGGCGCTCAGCAGCGGTGCCGGCGCTGCGGGCGGGGCCGCGGGGGCCGGTGGGGCGGGTGCGGGTGGGGCGGGTGCCGCGACGGCTGCGGCGACCGGGACGACGGCGGCCGTCAGCGCCACCGCGGGCACGGCTGCCGCGGGTGGTGTCGCCGCGCTCATCTCCTCGATCCCGCTGGGTGCGGTGGCCGTCGCGGCCGGCACGGTCGCCGTCGCCGCGATCGCGGCCGTCGGCATCTACGGCCTGACGCGCGGCACGGACGAGCCGGAGGCCCTGCCCGCGCCGTCGGTGTCCGTCCCGGAGGCGAGCGCGACCCCGACGCCGAGCACGTCGACCGCGCCCGCACCGACGCCCACCCCGACCCCGTCGCCGACCGACGTGCCCGACCTCGACGGGTCGGGCGCGCTGCTCGCCGACGAGCCGCAGGACAGCACCCCCCGCACCCGCACCCAGCCGGGCAGCACCGACGACGAGACGCCCGACGACGAGACCACGCCGCCGCCCGCCCCCGCGGACGTCGGCGTCGTGCTGCCCGACGGCGGGCTCGTGCTGGCCGCGGGCCTCGCGGGGCAGGAGCTCGCGTTCGGCGTGCAGAACACCGGCGGGACCGTCGCGACGAACCTCGTCGCCGAGGTGACCCTGCCTGTGGGGGTGTCCGTCGACGGGATCGCCGGCGCGGCGCTCGAGGGCCTGACGCCCGGCCGGTTCGCGGTCACCGCCGCCGGCGGCTGGGTGTGCACGCCCGACACCGGCAACGGGGTCGTGCGCTGCACGCTCGCGACGCTGCCACCCTCGTCGGTGGCCCGCCTCGCCCTGCGCGTCTCGATCGACGAGGCCTACGACGGCATGGACGCGGCCGTCGGGCTGCGCGTCGCCGGTGGCGGCATCCAGTACCGCCCCGCGCCCTTCCCGCTGCACATCCAGGCGTCGCCCGCACGGCTCGCGCTCCGCAGCGCGCCCGCGTCGGTCGCGCTGCTGTCGGGCCGCTCGACCCAGCTCGACCTCGACCTCGCGAACGTCGGCGGCTCACCCGTCGGCCCCACGCCCGCGACCGCGACGCTGCAGCTCCCGCGCGGCGTGTCCTGGTCGCCCGTCGCGGGCAGCGCCTGGACGTGCGTGGACTCCGCGGCCGGGGTGACGTGCCAGGTCCCGCGGATCGGACCGCGCGCCGCCGCGCCGCTGTCGCTGCTGCTCACGGCCGACGAGCCCGGCGCGGTCGGTGCGCGCAGCATCGGGATCGACCTGCGGCCCACCGGCGTGCGTGCACCCGAGCACCTCGAGGTGCCGTTCACCGTCCAACGGCCCACGCGCCTCGGCCTCACCGGCGACGTCGGCACGACGCTCGCACGCGGCCGGGCGTCGAGCGTCGCGCTCGCCGTCTCCAACCTCGGCGACGTGCAGGCGCCCGGGCTCGTCGCGCGACTCACCCGACCCGCCGGGACCGCGTGGCCCGTGACGCCCGTCGACGGCTGGACATGCGGCCCCACCGACGCGGTCGAGATCTCCTGCACGCACGACGTCCTGCCCGGCGGCGGCAGCGTGCCGCTCACCGCGCACCTCGACGCGCAGCCCGGCGCCGTGGGCGGCCTGGGCGACCTGCTCGTGCGCGTCGACGCACCCGGTGCGGACGCCGCGCAGGAGCACCGCGTCGCCGTGACCGCGACCGCGCCCGTGCTCACCGTCACGCAGCCCGTCGTCACGCTCACCGACTCGTCACGCTCCGGCACCGTCTCGTTCGCCGTGAGCGCCGCCGGTGGCGACCTCGCCGCCGACGCCGACGACGTCGTCGCCACGCTGACCCTCCCGACGGCGTTCACCGTCGACACCGAGGGCGGCGGCACGACCACCGAGAACTGCGTCGCCGTCGACGCCCGCCGCTACCGCTGCGACGTCGGCCCCGTGCCCGCAGGCGGCACCGCCGAGGTGCTCGTCAACGCGCGCTGGTCGGGGAGCGCGCGCGGGGCGTTCGTCGTCGCCGCGCAGGCTCCCGGGGCCGCGCCTGTCAGCGCCTCGACGGACGTCAGCACCTCGTCCGCGGGCCTGAGCCCGCGCGCGCGGTTCGAGGGCGGCTGGGCCGTCACCGAGGTCGGCGCGCCTCTGCTCACGTGCCGCACCACGCTCACGACGTGCGTGCCCGCGCTGCAGAACGGCGACCGCGACAACAACAGCTTCGACATGGTCGAGCTCGACGAGGGGCCGGACCTGCCCGGCGCGAACGGCACCCGCCCTGCCGTCCGCACGTCGTCGTTCACGCAGCTCGACGTGCCCGCCGGCCGGCAGATCGCCTTCGCCGGCCTGTACTGGTCCGCCAACATCGGGCCCGGCGACACGTGGAGCGGCGACCCGGCGGTCGTCCGGTTCCGCGGGCCGAGCTCGGCGTACCAGACGCTGCGCGCCGCCGACGGCGACGTCGACCGCCTCACCGACAACGCCGGACGCGCCTACTACCAGTCGTTCGTCGACGTGACCGACCTCGTCGCCGCCCAGGGCGGCGGCACGTGGTCCGTCGCCGACGTCGCCGTCCGCGCCACCAGCAAGGACCCCCAGCGGTCCTACTACGCCGGCTGGTCGCTCGTCGTCGTGTACGCCGACCCGTCGACCGACTCCAACGTCACCGTCTACGACGGAGCCGCGTGGATCGGCACGACCGCGGCCCCGCCCGTCTTCGAGTTCGCCGCCCGCGCCGGGACCAGCGCCCGCATCGGGGTCGTCGCGTGGGAGGGCGACCGGACCGCCGTCGGCGACCGGCTGCTGCTCGACGGCAACCGTCCGCTCGTGCCGGTCCGCTGGGACGGGAGCACGCCCGGCTCGGGCGTCAACAACGCGTTCGACTCGACCGCGCACGGCTGGCGGTGGCCCAACTCGCTCGGCGTCGACGCCAAGGCGTTCGTGCCCGCGACGCTCTCCGGCGACGTGTCGTCGCTGTCCGCCACCACCAACGGCGACCAGTACCTCATCGGCGTAGTGACGCTCCGCACCGAGCCCGTCGTCTCCTCGGCGAGCATGCCCCGCTGACGCGCCGCCTGCGCGGCTCGGCGCTCAGTCCGCCGGCTCGACCACCGCGGCGACGGCCGCGTCGACCGGCACGACGCCCTCGGTGAGCTCCAGGACCAGCCCGGCCGTCAGCGGCGCGTGCAGGACTGCTGCGAGGACCTCGGCGACGTCGGCGCGGGGGATCGAGCCGCGCGGCACGTGCGCGTCGAGCTGCACCCGGCCCTGCGCGTCGTCGTCGGTCAGCCCACCCGGGCGCACGATCGTCCAGTCGAGGTCGCGCGACCGCAGGTCCTCCTCGCTCGCACCCTTCGCGCGCAGGTAGGCCGCGAACACCTCGTCCGTCCCGGGCGGCGGCTCCGTCGACGCGCCCATCGACGACACCAGGACGTACCGCCGCACGCCCGCCAGCTCGGCACCGTCGGCGAGCAGCGCGGCCGCGCCACGGTCCACGGAGTCCTTGCGCTCGGCGCCGCTGCCCGGACCCGCGCCCGCGGCGAACACGACCGCGTCCGCACCCGCGATCGCCTCGGCGACGTCCCGCGCGTTCGAGCGCTCCAGGTCGAGGACGACCGCCTCGGCGCCGTCCTCCGTCACGTCCTGGACGTGGCCCAGCTGCCGGATCAGCGCGACGGGGACGTCACCCCGTGCCGCCAACGTGCGCGACAGCAGGCGCGCGACCTTCCCGTGCCCGCCGGCGATCGCGATGCGCATGCCCTCGACGGTAGGCCGGGGTCGTCGCCGCGGCGACCTGAGCCGGGACGTCCCCGGGGTGTCGCCCCAGCGTGTCGCCCGCCCTCAGCGGTGCGTGCTCGGCGCCGCACACGGAGCCCGACCACTCGGCGTCCGGTCCGCGGGTGTGTCGCGCTGCCGGACCTCCCGGGTCCCCCAGACCGGCGGGTGGTCCGGCAGCGCGTGCGTCGACGGCGTCCCCCGAGCCGTCGACGAGACGTGATGCTGACAGCGGTGCCGGTCGCGCCCAAGGGGTCCCCACCGCCGTCTCAGGATGCGGAAGCGGTGCGAGGTGTCCGCCGCCGCCGGCCTCACGGGCGATGATCGTCGGCAGCGCGACATGGGAGCCGGATCCGGCGCGCCGGTCGGTGCGCCGCGCGTCGACGCGGCCGTGTACCGGCCGGTCCCGTCGAGGCGCTCGTGAGCGCCGTCCGCGTCGCCCGTGCGCCGTGCGCCGGCGCGGTCGTGCGTCAGACGATCCCGTAGAGCCGGTCGCCCGCGTCGCCGAGGCCCGGGACGATGTACGCCTTCTCGTTGAGCCGCTCGTCGACCGCCGCCACGACGACCTTCACGTCGGCGCGGTCACCCACGAACTCCTCGACGACCTGGAGCCCCTCGGGAGCCGCGAGCAGGCACACGGCCGTGACGTCGCGCGCCCCGCGGGCCAGCAGGTAGTCGATCGCCGCGACGAGCGTGCCGCCGGTCGCGAGCATCGGGTCGAGCAGGAAGCACTGGCGGCCGGACACGTCGTCGGGCAGCCGGTTCGCGTACGTGACGGCCTCGAGCGTCTCCTCGTCGCGCTGCATCCCGAGGAACCCGACCTCCGCCGTGGGCAGCAGCCGCGTCATGCCGTCGAGCATCCCGAGGCCCGCGCGCAGGATCGGCACGACCAGCGGACGCGGGTCGGCCAGCTTGACGCCGGTCGTCGTCGTCACGGGCGTCTCGATCTCGACGGTGTCGACGTGCACGTCCCGCGTCGCCTCGTACGCGAGGAGCGTGACGAGCTCGTCGACGAGCTGCCGGAAGGTCGGCGAGGGCGTGCCCTTGTCCCGCAGGACCGTGAGCTTGTGGGCGACGAGCGGGTGGTCCGCGACGTGCAGGCGCATGCGCACAACCTACCGGCAGTCCCACCAGGTGGACGTGGCGAAGGTCCCCGCAGCGGGCGTGTGCTGCGTCATCATGGCGGGCATGACGGACGGTCCCCGGCGGGCGGTGCAGCCCGCCGACGCGTGGGCGATGGGCCTCGCGCTCGACGAGGCCCGCCGGGCGGTCGCGACCGGTGACGTGCCCGTCGGCGCGGTGGTGCTCGGCCCTGACGGCGACGTCGTCTCCCGTGGCCGCAACGTCCGCGAGGCGACCGACGACCCGACCGGGCACGCCGAGGTCGTCGCGCTCCGCGCCGCGTCGGACCGGTTGAGCCGCTGGCGTCTCGACGACTGCACGCTCGTCGTCACCCTGGAGCCGTGCCTCATGTGCGCGGGGGCTCTGGTGCTGGCGCGGGTCGCGCGGCTGGTGCTCGGGGCGTGGGACCCCAAGGCGGGCGCCTGCGGGTCGCAGTGGGACGTCGTCCGCGACCGCCGCCTCAACCACCGCGTCGAGGTCGTCGGGGGCGTCCGCGCCGACGAGTGCGGCCTGCTCCTCCAGCGCTTCTTCGAGACCCACCGCGACGGCGTCCCGCACCTCTGACTCGGGGTGCTTGGCCTTAGAGAGTGGCGGCGAGCTCCGTCAGCGTCTCCGACGTGCCGGCGTGGAGCGTGACCGTCGCGTGGCGGTCGCCGCGGGTCGTGCCGCGGTTGACGATCACGACCGGCTTGCCCGTCTGCGCCGCGTGCCGCACGAACCGGAGCCCCGACTGCACCTGGAGCGACGACCCGGCGACCAGCAGCGCGTCGCCGTCGTCGACCATCGCGTACGCCCGCTCGACCCGTGCGCGTGGCACCGTCTCGCCGAAGTAGACGATGTCCGGCTTGAGCATCCCGCCGCACACCGCACAGTCCGCGACGACGAAGTGGCTGGTCCGCTCGACGACTGCGTCGGCGTCGGGTGCGATCTCGACGTCGGCGACCTCGTCGGCGAAGTGCGGGTTGAGGTCTTCGAGCCTCTGGGCGAGCTCCGTGCGCGGGATCACGCGGTGGCAGCCGAGGCAGACCACGCGGTCGTAGCGTCCGTGCAGGTCAATGACGTTTCGCGAGCCTGCCGCCTCGTGCAGCAGGTCGACGTTCTGCGTGATGAGGCCGAGCACCGTCCCATCGCTTTCCATCTGCGCGAGCGCGAGGTGCCCGGCGTTCGGCTGCGTGCGGCCCACGTGCCGCCAGCCGACGTGGTTGCGGGCCCAGTAGTGGCGGCGGAACCGCTCGTCGCCCGTGAACTGCTGAAAGGTCATCGGCGTGCGCGGCGGCGAGTCCGGGCCGCGGTAGTCGGGGATCCCCGAGTCCGTCGACACGCCCGCCCCGGTCAGCACCGCGAGGCGTCGGCCGCGCAGCACGTCGACCACGTCGGCCAGGGTGCCCGCGGAATCGAGGACGGCATCGCTCACGTCCCCACGGTAAGCCGCGGTCCGCCGAGGGGCCGATTCGGTGCAGCGGCTCCGACCGGGTACTCTTCTCCGCGAGGTAGCGTGTCCGAGCGGCCTAAGGAGCACGCCTCGAAAGCGTGTGTGGGTGAAAGTCCACCGTGGGTTCAAATCCCACCGCTACCGCCAGTCGAAGGGCCCCATCTGCAGATTCATGCGGGATGGGGCCCTTCGCGGCTCCCCCTTTACTCCCCGTTGCCCACCAAGATGCGTGTTCTGACGCCTGCGTCACGACCCGGTCGATGACGACGGGGACGCTCCAAACCGCGCGGGTCCTCCGAAGAACCACTCTCCAAGCTTGGACCGCCTGCCGCTCGGTCCTGAACCTGCGACTCGTCGGTACCCTCTTCGACGTGATCACCGGTGAACTGAAGAGCAAGGTCGACCGTGTCTGGGACGCCTTCTGGTCCGGCGGGATCTCCAACCCGCTGGAGGTGATCGAGCAGATCACCTACCTGCTGTTCATCCGTCGCCTCGACGACCTGCAGACCGCCGAGGAGAACAAGGCCAACCGCCTTGGCACCCCGGTCGGGCAGCAGTTCTTCCCTGAGGGGGACGCCCCAACCGGGGTGCCGTATTCGCACCTGCGCTGGTCGTATTTCAAGGACCAGGCTCCGCAGACGGCCTTCGACCTGGTCGACAAGCACGTCTTCCCGTTCCTGCGCACCCTGGGCGCAGACGGCTCGACGTACGCCGCACACATGGAGGGCGCGCGCCTGACGATCCCCTCACCGGGTCTGCTAGCGAAGGTCGTCGACCTGCTCAGCGATGTGCCGATGAACCGCCGCGATACCAACGGTGACCTGTACGAGTACATGCTGGGCAAGCTGGCGACGTCGGGGCAGAACGGCCAGTTCCGCACCCCGAGGCACATCATCGAGCTGATGGTGCGGCTCATGGCGCCCTCACCGCAGGACGAGATCTGCGACCCTGCATGCGGCACGGCGGGCTTCCTCATGGCGGCGAGTGAGTACGTACGCGAGCACCACCCGGCGGTGCTGACCGACGGCGCTCAGCGCAGCCGGTACCACTCGTCGATGTTCCACGGGTACGACTTCGACCGAACCATGCTGCGCATCGGAAGCATGAACATGCTCATGCACGGCGTCGAGAAGCCGGACATCCGCTACCGCGACTCTCTCTCAGAGGCGGCCGGCGGCGACGAGGGCAAATACTCGTTGATCCTCGCGAACCCGCCGTTCGCCGGCTCGCTCGACTACGAGGCCGTGAGCAAGGACCTGCTCAAGTTCGTCAAGACCAAGAAGACCGAGCTACTGTTCCTCGCGCTCTTCCTGCGGCTGCTACAGCCGGGCGGGCAGGCGGCGGTGATCGTGCCCGACGGCGTGCTGTTTGGTTCATCCTCCGCCCACAAGTCGCTGCGCCAGACCCTCGTAGAGGACCAGAAGCTCGACGCCGTCATCAAGTTGCCCTCGGGTGTCTTCAAGCCGTACGCGGGGGTGTCGACAGCTATCCTCATCTTCACGCGGACCGACTCCGGCGGCACTGACGATGTGTGGTTCTACGACGTGCGCGCAGACGGGTTCTCGTTGGATGACAAGCGGAACCCCATCGAGGCCAACGATCTGCCAGACGTGCTGGCCCGATGGTCGCAGCGCTCGACGACGGAACGTGATCGTGCGCGGACCGAGCAGTCCTTCGTGGTCTCCAGGGCCGAAATTGCGCTCCAGGGATACGACCTGTCCCTCAGCAGGTACAAGGAACTCGTCCAAGAGGACGCAGAACATCGGAGCCCGGCAGCGATCCTCGCTGACATCAAGGCGCTGAATCATGGGATCGCGCAGGGCCTCGCAGAGCTGGAGGTGATGCTTGGGTGATCGAGACGGCGCCCAGTGTCGCCTTCCTCGAAGCGGTTCGAGATGTTTCCGCTGGAAATCGGAAGGTGCCGCAATCCGAGTTTCTCAGCGCTGGTGACCTCGCCGTAGTCGACCAGGGCGCCCGCCTCATTGCGGGCTACACCAACGATCGCTCAATGAGAGTCTCCGCCAGGGGCCCGCTGATCGTCTTTGGCGACCACACCCGCACCTTCAAGTATGTTGACTTTCCCTTTGCCATGGGGGCGGATGGCGTGAAGGTACTAGCGCCTCGGGAAGGATTTGACGCCAAGTTCGTTTACCGCTACCTGCAAGCGTGTAGCGTTCCGAACGCAGGCTACTCGCGACATTTCAAATTCCTAAAGGAAATACGCATACCTAGGCCGCCGATCGAGGAGCAGCGGCGGCTTGCGGGGATTCTCGACCAGGCAGACGCGATCCGCGCCAAGCGCCGCCGGGTCCTCACCCACCTCGACTCCCTCGTGCAGTCTGTCTTCCACGAGATGTTCGGCGACACAGTCGGCGAGGGGTGGGAACGTGCCGCTCTCGGCGACGTGGTTGAGCGGATTGACAATGGCACAAGCCCGAATTGCGAGAACCGCCCTGCTGAGTCAAACGAGTGGGGCGTGCTGAAGCTAGGTGCGGTCACGTACGGCGTGTTCCGTGCTGGCGAAAACAAGGCATACCTTGGCCAGGTCGGGGGAATGTCGCTCAACGAGGTTCGTCCCGGCGATGTCCTGATGACTCGAAAGAACACCCGCGAACTGGTAGGGGCCGTCGCAGTCGTGGACGACGTGCGACCACGTCTCCTCTTGCCTGACCTCATTTTCCGCCTTGAGCTTGATCGGGCACGCGTAGATCCGCGGTACTTCCAGGCGATGATGATGAGTGAGCGGGTCCGGGCCGCCGTACGCGGCCTGTCGAACGGCTCGGCCGCAAGCATGCCGAACATCTCGAAGGCCCGGCTTCGAACTCTCACGATCGGTCTGCCTCCGATCCGTCTTCAGCGTCAATTCAACGATCGAGTCGCGGCGATCCACGCTCAGCGCGGAATGGTCGAACGTGCGATCGCGGCCGACGAAGAACTGTTCGCTTCGCTCCAGTCCCGCGCGTTCCGAGGGGAGTTGTAGTCATGTCGGAACTCAACGCCACCGAGCTGGGCATCCCGCAGTGGTGGCAGTTCCTGCACCCGGTGCTTCAGGTGGCCTCCGACGGCAGGGAGTGGGCTCGCCGGGACCTCTACTCGGCGGCGCTCGACCTCGCCGGTGTGTTCGATGAGCTCCGCGCCGTCCAGTACGAGGCATCGGGCAACTTCGCTGCGGAGAACCGAGTGGGTTGGGCGAAGTCGGCTCTGACGCGCGCCCGGCTGCTGGACACGGTGCGCCGTGGCGTCTTCCGCATCACCAATGCCGGCCGGGAGTTCCTCGCAAGCCACCCGCAGGGCATCACGCAGAGCGACCTCCAGGCACTCCCCGCCTGGGACGAGTACGAGGTGAAGCGTCGCGCGTCTGTCGCCATCGACGACGACGCACCCGTGGCTGCCGCTGACGTCACCAGCGACCCGGACGAGTTGCTCGACGCCGCGGAGTCCGCCACCGAGCAGAGCGTCGCCGTGGACCTGCTCCAACGGCTCCGTGACGGGGACTGGCAGTTCTTCGAGCGCACTGTCCGTCGGCTCCTCACCGCCATGGGGTACGGCACGGAGGGCGCCAAGCTGCGCACAACGCGCTCGGGCGACGGCGGCATCGACGGCGTCATCAACCGCGATGCGCTTGGCCTGGATCGGATCTACATCCAGGCCAAGCGGTTTCGCGACGCGTCCGTCGACAGTGACACCGTGCGGACCTTCCTGGGCTCCCTCGACACCCAGCGGGCGAGCTTCGGAGTCTTCTTCACCACGAGCCGATTCACGAAGGACGCTCAGGACGCCGCGGACCGGAGCAGCAAGAGCGTCGTGCTCGTCGACGGCCAGGAGCTCGCCAAGCTGATGATCCGGCACCGGGTCGGGACCCAGGTTCGGCGAACCGTGGAGATCGTCGAGGTTGACGAGGACTTCTTCGAGTAGGTCGGCACCCTACGCCTCCAGCAGTCCGCGTGCGGATTCTGCAATGCTTCAGACGTTCGATGACAGCGCCGCATCAGGGGAGCACGTGACCAACTTCGGGTTCTTGCGCGACGAGTTCCCGGCGGTGTTCGCCGAAGCCGCGCGCGCGGAGCAGTTCGCCAGGGTGGACTCGCGCACGTCCTGCTTCTACTCGCGCCGCGCCCTGGAGGTCGCGCTCGCCTGGGTCTTCCAGTACGACGCCTCGCTCAAGCAGCCCTACAAGGCGGACCTGTCCGGGATGATCCACGAGCCGACCCTCCGGCAGCTCGTGGGCAACGACGTCCAGGCGAAGATGGAGATCGTCCGCAAGAAGGGCAACGCCGCCGTCCACTCGACGCGGCCCGCCTCGGCGCAGGACGCGGTCGTGACGCTGCAGCAGCTCTTCCACGTCCTGTACTGGTACGCCCGCACGTACACCAACCAGCCGGGGAGCGTCCCGGCGAGCCTGCAGTTCGACCTCTTCTCGCTGCCCGACCCGGGGGCGACGAAGGCCAAGACCCAGGCGCAGCTGTTGTCACTCGCTGCCGACCTGGAGAACAAGGACGCCCAGCTCGCGGCCGCCGCGGCCAAGACCGCGGACCTGGAGGCGCAGCTCGCGTCCGTCCAGGCACAGGTCGCGGCTGCCAAGGCCGCCAACGCGACGATCCCGGACGCTCACGACTACGACGAGGCCACGACCCGTGATCTGTTCATCGACACCCTGCTCGAAGAGGCGGGCTGGGTGCGCGACGCCGTCGACGGCAGCGCGGCGTACACGATCGAGCACGAGGTCGCTGGTATGCCCAACGCCCAGGGCGTCGGGTTCGTCGACTACGTGCTCTGGGGCGCCGACGGGCGCCCGTTGGCGGTCGTGGAGGCCAAGCGCACGCGCAGCAACCCCCAGGTGGGGCAGCAGCAGGCCAAGCTCTACGCCGACACCCTCGAATCCCGGTACGGGCGGCGTCCGGTCGTCTACTACACCAACGGGCACGACCACTGGATGTGGGACGACCACGCGGGAGCCGGCTACCCACCCAGGAAGGTCGCGGGCTTCCGCACGCAGGACGAGCTGGAGTACCTCATCGGGCGGCGCGGGACCCGCGCGAGCCTGCTGACATCGCCGATCAACGAGGAAGTCGCCGGGCGGTACTACCAGCAGCGCGCGATCCGGGCGATCGACAAGGCCTTCGAGTCAGACAACCAGCGTGAGGTGCTGCTCGTCATGGCGACGGGGTCGGGCAAGACCCGCACCGTCGTCGCTCTCGTCGACCAGCTCATGAAGGCCGGCTGGGTGCGGCGGGTGCTGTTCCTCGCCGACCGGGTGGCACTCGTGAACCAGGCGGCGAACGCGTTCAAGGAGCACCTCCCGGACTCGTCACCGGTCAACCTGGTGACCGACCGGCATGGCGAGGGTCGCGTCTTCGTCTCGACCTACCCGACGATGATGAACCTCATCGACACCCGCTCGGAGGGCACTCGCAAGTTCGGGCCCGGGTTCTTCGACCTGGTCATCGTCGACGAGGCGCACCGGTCCGTCTACCAGAAGTACCGAGCACTGTTCCACTGGTTCGACGCGCTGCTCGTGGGCCTGACGGCCACGCCAAAGGACGAGATCGACCGCAACACCTACGAGCTGTTCCACCTCGAGAACGGCGTCCCCACTGACGCCTACTCTCTGGAGCAGGCCGTCGCTGACCAATACCTCGTGCCGCCCACGCCCATCTCGGTGCCGCTGAAGTTCCAGCGCGAGGGCATCCGGTATGCCGAGCTCTCAGAGGCGGAGAAGGACGAGTGGGACGCCCTGGAGTGGGGCAACGACGGCCCGCCGGACGAGGTCGACCCCGACGCGGTGAACAAGTGGCTGTTCAACACCGACACCGTCGACAAGGTGCTGCACACCCTCATGACCCACGGCCTGCGGGTCGCGGGCGGCGACCGGATCGCCAAGACGATCATCTTCGCCAAGAACGACGCCCACGCCCGGTTCATCGCCGAGCGGTTTGACCTCGCCTACCCGCAGTACAAGGGGGAGTGGGCCCGTGTCATCACGTACTCGACGACGTACGCGCAGTCGCTGATCGACAAGTTCTCCACGACTGACAAGGCGCCGCACATCGCGATCAGCGTCGACATGCTCGACACCGGCATCGACGTGCCCGACGTCTCCAACCTGGTCTTCTTCAAGATCGTCCGGTCGTCGTCGAAGTTTTGGCAGATGATCGGCCGCGGCACCCGGCTGCGCCCCAACCTGTTCGGGCCCGGGCAGGACAAGAAGGAGTTCTACGTCTTCGACTTCTGCCAGAACCTCGAGTACTTCGGGCAGAGCCCCACCGGGCACGAAGGTTCGGTTCAGCAGTCGGTGTCCCAGCAAATCTTCACCGCCCAGGTCGAGCTGCTCCTCGGCGTCGAGAAGCTGACCGGCGACGCCACTGCGAACGAGAGCGACGACGGCACGACGGCGCTGCCCGCTCTGCGTGAGGACATCAAAAGCGCGCTGCACGAGAAGGTCGCCGGCATGACGCTGGACAACTTCGTCGTCCGCCCGCACCGTCCGTGGGTCGAGCGGTTCGGTGCGCGGGAGGCGTGGGCGGGACTCGACGAGCAGACCGCCCGCGACGTCGTCGAGCACCTGGCAGGGCTGCCAACCACTGTTGTCGACGACGACGAGAAGGCCAAGCGGTTCGACCTGACCATGCTCAAGCTCCAGCTCGGTGCGCTCGACCCGACTCTGGCTACCGACCGGCTACGCCGTCAGGTCCAGGCGATCGCGTCCGGGCTGTTGGAACAGACCAACATCCCGCAGATCAAGGCCCAGGCCGTCCTACTCGAAGACCTCGCTGGCGACGAGTGGTGGGTCGACGTCACCGTCCCCATGCTGGAGCTCGCCCGCCGGCGGGTACGTTCGCTGGTCCGGCTGCTGGCGCGAACCAAGCAGCCGATCATCTACACCAACTTCGAGGACACCCTCGGGCAGTTCGAAGTCATCGACCTCGGACGGCCGCACGTCGGCGTGGACCCCGAGCGGTTCCGCGAGAAGGCTCGCGCCTATCTGCGCACCCACGAGGACCACACCGCGCTGCGGAAGGTGCGCCGCGGCCGACAGCTCACACCACTCGACCTCGATGAGCTCGAGCGAATGCTCTCCGACTCCGGGGCCGGTACCGAGGTTGAGATCGCCGAGGCCAAGGCCGTCGAGGGCGGACTGGGCGTCTTCATTCGGTCACTTGTAGGTCTTGAGCGATCGGCCGTCGAGGAGGCTTTCGGGGAGTTTCTAGCTGGCACGACCTACACGGCCGAGCAGATCGACTTCATTCACCTCGTTGTCGCTGACCTGGCGTACAACGGCGTCATGAAGCCCGAAGTGCTGTGGTCACCACCGTTCACAGACGACGCTCCAGGCGGGCCCGATGACGTCTTCGACGGCGACCAGATCGACGTCATCGTCGACAAGATCCGCCACCTGAACGCCACCGCGGAAGTTGAAGCCGCGTCCTAGTAGGGCGGTGCTTGCCTCGCCGCCTCGGCAGGCGACTTTGCCGTGATCGAGCGGGCGCCATGGCGGCGGACCCGCGCGGGTGGGCTGCGCAGGCGAGATCTTCCGCTACCAAGATTCTGAAAGCTCCATCGGCACTGCGTTGCGCGGGGTAAGACTGGTCCATGACGACCGTCGTTACAGCGCCACCAGCGCGCACGAGTGCCGCCCCGGGCCACAGCGCCTACCGCACCTGGCTGCGGACCGACGCCGGCGCGGAGTGGATTGACCGCGCCGTCGACCAAGTTGGCGCGTGGCTCCGCGGCAAGGACGGGCGCTTGGACGTCGACCTGTCGCGCGACGGAACGCACATGGCTGCCGGTAAGACGCTCACCGTCCGTCGTCACGGTAACGGCGGACAAGACGCGTTCCGATTCACGATGGTCGAGGGGCCAAGCGGGCGAAGGTTCACCACGACCGTGATATTCGTACGCGGCCGTAGTCGCGCTGGCGGCTGGATGAGTTTGCAGGGCACCAACGAGAGTGGCCAGTGGGTCGGAACCCCGAAACTTGCCACGAACCTCCTCGAGAGCCCCGGCGACTTCGCCGACGGTAGCCGAGTCGTCTCTCCGGGGCTCTGGCGGGTGCGCACCGCTGAGGATCGGATCGCCCTGCTGGACTTGTTGGTCTCCGACCGGCGCGGCGCGGTGTTCGTTGCCGCCGCTGGGCACCAGGACCCTGCGCTGGCAGCTGATTTCGGCCGCAAGGTCGATGAGTGGACCAGCGGGGCCCGCGGGCTCGCGCACGTCGCGTTCCTGGACCACGAGTCCGCCGCCTGGCTGCGCGATCAGGTTGCTGGCGCGCTCGGTGTGGCGGAGTGGACCGTGCGAACCTTCAGGCCCGGCATCGACCTCGGCTCCCCGGCCACATTGCGACTACATCGCACTATGGGCATGCGAGCGTTGATCGAGACCAGCGAGCCGCGGCTTCGGCGGCTGTTCTCCGTCTTTGCGCGCCAACTGCTCGACGAGCAGCCTGAACCGGCCGAGCTCGTGGCGTGGCGGCGCACGTTCGAACGCCTGGACTCCCGGGAGGCCGCCGAGGGCCTGCGACGTGTTGCGGAACGCGCTGACGCAACTCGTCGCCGAGTAGAGGAATCGCGCAGTCTGTACGCCGCGCAACGAGCCATAGAGGACACCGAGCCGGCAGTCGCCGATCTTCCGCCTTCTATCGAGCCGCAGATCGACGAGGAAGCCGTCGCGCCGGGAGAAGTCCTCGCTGAGATCGAGCGGCTCCGCGCCGAGCACGCAGCTGCGACCGCTGAACGGGACGTGCTCTTGGGCAAGCTGCGTAGCGTGCAGGAGACGCTCATGCTCCCCGATCTGACGGACGAGTCCCTGACAGCTCTCTTGGATGCTGCGACCGCTACCGACCAAGACCAAGGCGCCGCGGCTGCAGGTGCTGCTCGCATCGAGGCCCTGGAGGAGCAGGTGGCAGATCTGGAGACGAAGGTGGTCGAGCACCAGGATGCCGAGTGGGCCGCTCGTCAGGACGCTGTCGATACGCAGGGGCAGGTTGTCAGCCTCGACGAGACTGTCCGGCAGCTCTCACGGCAGGTCGCGATCATGGCCGCCGGTGGTGACCCCGTCGACCTCGCCGAGGCACCGCAGGACTGGCCCAACGGTGAGTCGCCCGGGTCGTGGCAGGAACTCGTCGATGGGTTCGAGGCTTGGGAGGCGTTCGGCGTCGTGATCACCGCAGACCGCGACACGGCCGCTGATCTGCACGACATCGATGTCGACGGCCGCTGCTTAATCAACGCCTGGCGTTGCCTGACTGCCTTGGCCGGGTACGTGCGCGCCAAGCGTGACGGCGTCCACGATGGAGGGTTCAAGAAGTACTTGGAGGCGCAGCCGAACGGCTACCCCCGCTACAACCAGAGCTGGTTCGCTACGTCAGAGACGAGCAACGCGATGACCGGCGACCGCGCGAAGGAACGCGATCTGCCCGTGCCCGCCTCTGTCCACCCCGACGGCGTGCTCGAGATGCAGCAGCACTTGCGCATCGGACGGATCCCGAACCTTGACCCCCGCGTCTACATCCACGACGACACCAACGAGACCGGCGTCGTCGTCGTGGGATACATCGGTCCGCACCTAACGACGCGAGCAACGGCGAGGCTCAATCGCTGATGGGGGTCGTCGTGTGACGAGGGGCGGTCCTACTCGCGGGACCGCCCCTCGTCGTGCTCGACAAGACGTGACGCGTCAGTCAGTGCGCTGCAAGCTTCTTGGTGGCGTGCGATGGCGTGTCACGTCGGACCGCCTCTATGAGCGCTGCGAGCTCGGGGATCACACGGGGCTCAGCGTCAAGTGCGGCGTCGACCTGGTCGAGTTCGCGTGGAGTCAACTGAATGACGCGCTCGCGGAGCAGGACATCCCGAGCGTGCTCCAGCGCGGCTCCGAGGACAAAGGCGGACACGTCCTGCTGCTGTGCTGCAGCCGCCTCGCGTATCGTTGCCAAGGCTTCAGGTGAGACTCGCATGTTGAGGCGTTCGGACCGCGCGGTTGCGGTGGGCATCTCTACTCCTTCGGGTTGCGTGGCAGTTGGGAACTGCTGCCCTCGCGAGCGTCCACTGTACGCACGTGGTGAGTACAGATCAATCCGAGCGGGAGGCGGCGAAGGTCGCGCGAAGGTCCTTCGTCGTCATGAACAGACTGAGCTCCTGGTCGAGGAACCGCTGGAAGCCGTGCTTGAGGTAGAAGCACGCGGCGTCCTCGTGCAGAGCGTGAACGACCACCATCTCGAACCCGATGTCGTCAGCCGCTGCCGCAAGCTTCTGTAGCGCGTCGAAGAGGAGCAGGCGGCCCGTGCCGCGACCTTGGTAGTCACGGTCCACAGCTAGGCGCGCAATCAGCATCGCGGGAACGGGGTAGCGGCGGCTACGACCTGTCGCAGCGATGGCGTCGGCCGCGGCTAGTTCGAACGTGCGCATCGAGTAGTAGCCGGCGATGCGCCCCATCCGCTCGTCGAGGAGCAGGGTAGTACGGACGTTGTCCTTGCGTTCGCTCTGCCCGGCGTACTTGATCAGCCACTCATCGAGTTCGTCTTCGCCGCAGCTGAAGGGGTGGAGCTTGAGGGCCGCCGGGTCGAACGGCCGTGAGATGAGCATCTGTCGAGTGCCCTCCGTTGAGATGAGGCATCGCTGCCATGGTCACCCTAGGGCGAAGTGGCGACTCGCGGTCGAGGTTCGTTTGCCTGTCCTCGCACCTGGCGATGGGGCGACGTTGTCCGCAGGTCAGGCCGATGCTGTGTGAGCACTTCGCGCAGATCAGTGTGAGCCTTCCTCGTGCTGAACGATCGCGTCGCAAGTCAGGCACTCGTGTCGCCACCCCGCCACCCGAACGGCCCCACCCGCGCCCAGATGCGGTTGTGGGGCCCCTCCGTCGTTCCGTGCGTCGGCGCCCTCCGTGGCCGAGGCGCCGCGCCGGTGGATCGCTCCTAGTGTGAGCCGTGGACGGACGCGGCGACGGCAGGGGGTGTCATGAGCACCGCGGCGCAGGAGGCGGAGCGCCTGGCGGAGGTGCCCACGGAGCGCTACGACCGGATCGTGCGGCTGGCGCAGGCGATCTTCGAGGTGCCGATCGCGTCGCTGAATCTCATCGGCGAGGACGAGCAGTTCGCGGTGGCGGCGGTGGGGACGCCGACGGCGACGTACCCGTTGTCGGCGGCGATCTGCGGGCACACGGTGCTGCAGGACGACATCTTCGAGGTCCCGGACCTGCGGGAGGACGAGCGGTTCCGGGAGCACTCGATCGTCATCGGCCCGTCGCAGGTGCGGCACTACGCGGGCGTCCCGCTGCGGGCGCCGAGCGGTCAGAAGGTGGGGGCGCTGTGCCTGCTCGACCGGGAGCCCGGCCGGCTCGACGCGGGCCAGCGGGAGATGCTGACCGACCTGGGCGCGGTGCTGGAGCGGGAGATCGCGGTGCAGGCGGAGATGCTGCGCGCGGGCGAGGTGCAGCGGCTGCTGCTGCCGGACCAGCCGCCGGAGCTCGCGGGGGTCGAGGTCGCGGGGCGTGTGCAGCAGGCGACGGAGGCCGGTGGGGACTTCTTCGACTGGCAGGTCGTGCCGGTGCCGCTGGGGTCGCGGCGGTTGCAGGTGGTGCTCGCGGACGTCATGGGGAAAGGGCTCGCGGCGTCGTTGATCGCGTCGGAGATGCGGGCTGTGCTGCGGACGCACTCGCACTACGTCGAGGTGGACGAGGCCGTCCGGCGGACGAACGACACGACGAGCCGGGACCTCGAGAGCAACGGACGGTTCGTGACGCTCTGGGCGGGACGACTGGACCCGGTCGACGGGAGCGTGGAGTTCGTCGACGCGGGGCACGGGCTGGCGGTGGTCGCGTCGGAGCGCGGGGTGCGCCGGCTGGCGCAGGAGCATCCGCCGCTGGGCGTGCCGGTGCCGTCGAGGTGGTCGAGCGTGCGGGACGTCCTGGCACCGGACGAGTCGTTGGTCGTGGTGAGCGACGGCGTGTTCGACGTGTTCGGGGGCGTCGATGAGGCGCTCGACGCGGTGCGGGCGGTCGCGGTGTCGGCGCGGTCGTGCGTGGAGCTCGTGGACAGGACGCTGGAGTTCGTCTCGGGCCAGGGGGCGACGGACGACGTCACCGTCGTCGCGGTGCGCACGAGGCCGACGGGACTCGAGCGGGGGGATGCGTGATGGAGCTGGACGAGCAGGACGCCGGTACGCACGTGACGCTCGTGGCGCGCCGGCGGTTGAACCTGGTGGCGGCACCGCTGGTCAGGTCCCGCATCGACGACCTGGTGCGCGACGGCCGGGTGCGGATCATCGTCGACCTGCAGGGTGTGGCGTCGGTCGACTCGTCCGGTCTGGGGGCGCTCATCGGCGGGTTGAAGTCGGCGCGGCAGGCGGGTGGCGACGTGCGGATCGCGGCGCCGGGTGAGCAGGTCCGTGCCGTGCTGGGGCTGACCAACCTCGACAAGGTGCTGACGCCGTACGAGTCGGTGGAGGCGGCGGGCCGTGACTGGTGAGCCGCGTGAGTACGTGCTCGAGGGGTTCGCGGTGCCGGAGGAGCTGTCGCACGTGAGCGACCTGCTCGAGCTCGCGGGTGCCGAGCACCCGGAGGTCGACCCGACCGACCTCATGCTGTTCGAGACGGCGGTCGTCGAGATCGCGAACAACGTGGTCGAGCACGGCAAGCCGCACGGGGCGTCCGGTGGCGCCTGACGCTGCGGGTGAGCGACGACGAGATCGTCGCGGACCTCGTCGACTCGGGTGCGGCGTTCGCGATCGACCTCGCCGCGACGATGCCCGGTGCCGACGCCGAGAGCGGGCGTGGCCTCGCACTCGCGGAGGCGGTGCTCGACGTGGTCGAGCTGCGGCGGGTCGGCGCCGCGAACCACTGGCACCTCGTGCGAAGGCTGCGTCACGCCGACCCGCACTGACAGGCGCGTGTGAGGTCGACGACCGCGCGCCCTCCGGCGGGCCGGCGCCGTCCGTCTGAGGCGCGCCGGTCGGGCGTCGCGACCGGTCAGGTCGGCGTGCCGCGGCCAGTCAGGCGGACTCGCGGACGACGAGCGTGATGGCCTCGGAGCGCGGTGGGCGCGGCGGGGTGCCGCCGGCGAGGCGCTGGAGGACGGCGGCGGTCAGGTAGTCCATGACGGCGTCGGCGTCCTGGCGGACGGTCGTCAGGGGCGGGTGCGCGAAGGGTGCCAGCGGGGTGTCGTCGACGCCGATGATCGCGAGGTCGGCGGGGGCGCTCAGGCCCAGGGAGCGCATTCCGGCGAGCAGGGCGAAAGCCTGGTCGTCGTTGTACGCGCACACGGCGGTCACGGCCGGTGACTCGGCGCGCCACGCGGTGACGGCCGCGGCGGCACCGGCGACGTCCATCGGCACGACGCGTGCCGACGGCTCCGCGAGCCCGAGCTCGAAGGCGGCGGTGCGGACGCCGTCGAGCCGCAGGTCGCGGAAGACGGTGACGCGGGGGTCGTCGGGCAGGCCGTAGCCGATGTGCCGGTGGCCGGTCGCGGCGAGGTGCTGGAGCTGCGTGGCGCCGATGAGGGTGTGCGACAGCGTGAGCACGCCCTGGGCGGAGCGGCGCGGGCGGACGAGCGCGCTGACGACGGGAATGCCGGCGTCCTCCATGGCGCGCTGCTCGGCGTCGTCGAGCCCGTCGAGGCTGACGACGGCGGCGGGTGCGACGGTCCGCCACAGCCCGGACAGGGCCGAGCCGTCGGTGGTCCGACGCACGAACAACGACAGGCCCTGCGCCTGGAGGCGCTCCGTCAGACCCTCGACGAGCGTCACGACGGCAGGGCCGATCGGCCAGTCGGGGAGCAGGAACAGGACGACGTCCGATCGGCCCGTCCGGAGTGCCCGCGCGGCCCCGTGGGGCGCGTAGCCCAGGCGTGCGACGGCGTCCTGGACGCGCTGACGGGTGGCTGCGGGGATCGTCTGGCCTGGGGTGTTGTTCAGGACGTAGCTCACGGTGGCCTGCGAGACCCCGGCTTCCCGGGCGACATCCGTCGCCGTGACCCTCCGACGTGCAGTTCCGTCCGGGGAAGACGCGCGTCTTGACGGGGCCATGCGGGCAACTTTAACGTATCAGCGGCACTGATACGTAAAAGTGGGCCGATCACCGGCCCGCCACCCACAGTCCCCCTCCACCTCCGGAGGTCCCCATGGCCACGAACCCCTACGGCACCACGCCGCCGACGCCGGCGGCCGCGGTCGCCTACGACGTGCTCGAGCCTCGCGAGCGTCACTGGTTCAGCGAGCCGACCCGCAAGGTCGGACCGCGCTTCACGATCGCGCTCTTCGTCGCGCAGCTCGTCTTCTTCGTCGCACTCCTCGGCCCCGCCATCGTCGGCATCGCGGTCAAGGTCGACTCGATCGTCCCGGAGGCGCAGCGCACCTCCGCCGTCGCGCTCGTCGCCGGGTTCGGCGCCGCGGCGGCGTTCATCGCCAACGTGCTGTTCGGCCGGTTCTCCGACCGGACCACGTCCCGCTGGGGTCGGCGGCGGCCCTGGCTCGTCGGCGGCACCGTCGTCATGACGCTCGCCTTCGTGATCATGGCGCTCGGCACGAACGTCGCCATGGTCACGCTCGGCTGGTTCCTCGCGCAGATCGGCGCGAACGCCACGCTCGCGCCGTTCGTCGCGACGCTCGCCGACCAGGTGCCGAAGGTGCAGCGCGGCAAGATCGCCGCGGCTCTCGGCATGGCGCAGAACATCGGCATCTACGGCGGGACGCTCGTCGCGCAGTTCTTCCAGGACGACCTGCTCGTCATGTTCGTCGGGCCCGCGATCCTCGCGGTCGTCGCGATGGCCGTCTACGCGTGGGTCCTGCCCGACCAGGTGCTGCCCGGCAAGCCCGAGCGCATGGCGCTGCGCGAGTGGGTCACGACGTTCTGGGTCAGCCCGCGCCGTCACCCGGACTTCGCGCTCGCGTGGTGGTCCCGGTTCCTCATCGTGCTCGCGACGTTCATGTTCACGACGTTCCGGCTGTTCTACATGCAGGACCGGATCGGCCTGGAGTCCGGCGAGGCGGTCGCGGCGGTGTCGACCGGCGTGCTCATCTACACGGTCGTGCTCGTCGCGGTGTCGCCCGTCGCCGGCTGGATCTCCGACCGCACGGGTCGCCGCAAGTTCTTCGTCGCCGGGTCCACGCTGATCTTCGCGATCGGCACGCTCATGCTCACGCAGGCCGGCACCGTCGGGCAGTTCTACGCCGTCGAGGCGATCCTCGGCCTGGCGTACGGCATCTACGTCGGCGTCGACCTCGCGCTCGTCGTCGACGTGCTGCCCAACCCCGACGACTCCGGCAAGGACCTCGGCGTCTTCAACATGGCCAACGCGATCCCGCAGACGCTCGCGCCCGCGCTCGGCGGTGTGCTGCTCGCGGTCAACAGCGCCGTGAACCAGAACTACGACCTGCTGCTGTGGGTCGCCGGCATCGCGAGCGTCATCGGGGCGCTGGTCATCATCCCGATCAAGAAGGTCCGCTGAGCGGCACGCCCGCGCCAGCCGCCCGCCCAGCACCGTCCAGGAAAGGACCGACATGACCGTCACCGACACCACCCGCGCCACCGACGAGGGCGCGATCCGCGCCCGCGTCGAGGAGCTCCTCGCCGACATGACGATCGAGGAGAAGGCCGGCCAGCTCACGCAGTACTTCGCGTTCGACCTCCCCGAGGGTGAGGCCACCGTCAGCGACCTGCCGCAGGTGCCCGGCGAGGTCGACGACGCGCTCGCGCGCGGCGGCGCCGGCTCGCTGCTGTTCGTCAACGACGCCGCCCGCACCAACCGCCTGCAGCGGCTGGCCGTCGAGGGTTCGCGCCACGGCATCCCGGCGCTGTTCGGGTACGACGTCATCCACGGGCTGCGCACGATCCTGCCCGTCCCGATCGCGCTCGCGGCGTCGTGGGACCCCGACACGATCGAGCGGGGTCAGGCGGTCGCGGCCCGTGAGGCGCGTGCGGTCGGCATCCACTGGACGTTCGCGCCGATGGTCGACATCGCGCGCGACCCGCGCTGGGGTCGCATCGTCGAGGGTGCGGGCGAGGACCCGTACCTCGGCTCGGCCGTCGCGGCGGCGCAGGTGCGCGGCTTCCAGGGCGGCCGGATCGGCACGCCCGAGCGCGTCGTCGCCGGTCCGAAGCACTTCGCGGGGTACGGCGCCGCGATCGGCGGACGCGACTACGACGAGGTCGACCTGTCCGACCAGCAGCTCCGCAACGTGTACCTGCCGCCGTTCAAGGCCGCGGTCGACGCGGGGGCGGGCAACCTCATGACGGCGTACATGCCGCTCAACGGCGTCCCCGCGACGGCCGACGAGTGGCTGCTCAAGGACGTGCTGCGCGACGAGTGGGGCTTCGACGGCTTCCTCGTGAGCGACGCGAACGCGGTGCGCAACCTCGTCACGCACGGCTTCGCGGCCGACGCGCCCGACGCCGCGGCGCGTGCCGTCGAGGCGGGCCTGGACCTCGAGATGGCGATCTCCGACCCGGCGTACGCGCACCTCCCGCAGGCCGTCGCGGACGGTCGCGTCAGCATCGAGGCCGTCGACGCGTGCGTCCGACGCATCCTCGAGGTCAAGCTGCGGCTCGGGCTGTTCGACGACCCGTTCGTCGACGAGGACCGCGCGCGCGACGTGCTCGCCGACCCCGCGCACCGTCAGGTCGCCCGCGAGGCCGCCCAGCGCTCGGCCGTCCTGCTGCGCAACGAGGGCCACCTGCTGCCGCTCCGCGCGGAGACGCTGACGTCGGTCGCCGTCATCGGCCCGCTCGCCGACTCGAAGCGCGACACGCTCGGCCCGTGGGTCTTCGACTACGACCTCGACGAGACGGTCACGGTCCTCGACGGCCTGCGCGCCCGCCTCGCCGACGGCGGCACGGAGGTCCGCTACGCGCCCGGTGTCCGCCCCGCGCAGCGGACCTTCCCGTCGATGTTCGAGATGTTCCCGGGCAACGCGACGCCCGACCCGGAGAACTTCGACGACGAGGCCGAGCTCGCCCGCGCGGTCGAGGTGGCGCGCAGCAGCGACGTCGCCGTCGTCGTGGTCGGCGAGTGGCAGGGGATGATCGGCGAGGCCGCGTCGCGGTCGTCGCTCGAGCTCCCCGGACGCCAGCTCGAGCTGCTCCAGGCGGTCGCCGCGACGGGCACGCCCGTCGTCCTGCTCGTCATGAACGGCCGGCCGCTCGACCTGCGGTGGGCCGCCCAGCACGTGCCCGCGATCCTCGACGTCTGGTACCCCGGCACGCAGGGCGGCACGGCCGTCGCGGACCTGCTGCTCGGCGACGTCGCGCCCGGCGGCAAGCTGCCGTTCTCGTGGCCGCGGACCGTCGGCCAGGTGCCGATGATCTACTCGCACACCACGTCGTTCGAGCCGCAGAACCAGGGCCGGCGGTACTGGGACGAGGAGAGCACGCCGCTGTTCCCGTTCGGGTTCGGGCTCGGCTACGGCGAGTTCACGTACTCCGACCTGCGGCTCGACGCCGAGACGGTCCCGCGCGACGGGCGTCTGACCGCGTCCGTCACCGTGACCAACACCGGCGCGCACGACGGCGACGAGGTCGTGCAGCTCTACCTGCACCAGCGCCACGGCCGGGCCGCGCGACCCGTCCGGGAGCTCAAGGGCTTCCGCCGCCTGCACCTGGCCGCCGGGAAGTCGCAGACGGTCACGTTCGAGGTCGGCCCCGACGAGCTGCGGTACTGGAGCGCCGCCGCGCGCGACTGGGTCGTCGACGCCTCGACGTTCGACCTGGGCATCGGCGGCGACAGCACCGTCCCGCTGACGGCGTCGTTCACCACGACCGCTTGACGCGCGCCGCCGCACCCCCGCGCACCGTCGACCCGGTGCGCGGGGGTGCGGCGTGCTCGCCCGGCGTGAGCCGGTCGTCGCAGTGAAGGACGTCGCGGGTCGGCGACCGCCGCGCCGTCAGCCGACCGACGGCGGCCAGCGGTGCCGGCGCCACGCGTCCCACGTCGCGAAGCCCGGCGGTGGGGCGTCGACGGGCTCGGTGCCGGCGAGCTCTCCCGGCGTCGGGACGTCGATGGCGGCCGCCCACGCGGCGAGCTCCTCGTCGGTCATGTGCCACGTGGTGTGCGGCTCCTCGGTGTGGCGGCGGTCGAGCCGTCGACGCTGCTCGTCGGGGGCGAGCGTCAGGTAGCGCAGCTCGACGAAGGCCTCGCGGTCCGCGGCCGCCTGACGCAGCGCGGACCGCTCGTCGCGGGACCACAGGCCGAAGTCGAGCACGACGTCCGTGCCGAGCTCGAGCACGCGCAGGGCGACCTCGATCAGCCGTCCCTCGACGACAGCGGTCGCGTCGGGCGGGTTGTCGTTGCCGTACAGCGCCTTGACCCACTCGTCCTTGGTGAGGCGCAGCGCGCCCCGCTCGACCTCGATGCGCCGCGCCTCGGTCGTCTTCCCGGTGCCCGGCAGGCCGACGGTGAGGTACAGGGTCGGTCGGGTCGTCATCGTCCCCCCTCCGTGTCGGTGCCGTCATCATCGCCGACGCCGCCCGCGGCAGCGACGGTCGCGGCGGACGCACGCCGGTCCGGGCGGGCGGAAACCCTCAAGTCACGGGGCCTTCCCGCCGACGGGGAACTCATGGCCAGAAGGAGGATCCCCGCGGGCTGGTATCCCGACACGCGTCGGCGCGGGCAGCACCGGTGGTTCGACGGGCGCGAGTGGACCGAGCACACCGTGCCGACGACCGCCGTGCCCGGGCCGCCGCCGCCCGGTCCCCGCCCGGGTCGCAACCGTCGAGGGGTCGTCCCGGCCCCGCCGTCCGTGGTCTGATCGTCCGTGGTCGCGCGTCGGGGCGCGGCCCCGACCCCGGAGGACGCCATGGCGACGCTCGTCTCGACCTTGTTCATCTCCCTCGACGGAGTCGCGGAGATCGACCCCGCGTGGCACTTCCCGTACTTCGACGAGCGGATGGGCCAGGCCGTCGGCGAGGACTACGAGGACGTCGACGTCCTGCTGCTCGGGCGCGTGACGTACGACAGCTTCGCGGGCGCGTGGCCGGACCGTGAGGCGGCCGGCGGCGAGGACGCGCCGTTCGCCGCGACGCTCGGCGACACCCGCAAGGTCGTCGCGACGCGCGGCGACCAGGACCTGGGCTGGCGCAACGTCGAGCGGGTCGACGGGGACCTCGTCGCGGCGGTGACGGCGCTCAAGGCCGACCCGGCCGTCGGGAAGATCCTCGTGCCCGGGTCGCTCTCCGTCGTCCGGCAGCTGCTCGCGGCCGGGCTGCTCGACGAGCTGCGGCTGCTCGTCCACCCCGTCGCGGCGCGCAAGGGCGAGCGGCTGTTCGACGAGGGCGGGCCGATCTACCCGCTGCGGCTGGTCGCGTCGGAGGCCCTGCCCACGGGTGTCGTCCGGCTGATCTACGCGCCGAGCGCGCTGCCGGGCCAGGCGGCGTACGAAGACGTCGTCGACAAGGTGCCGGGCGCCGGTCACGACTGACGCCTCGACGACACCGGCGACGGCGACCGCCGCCCGGCGCGACGGCGCACGGCTCGCGGCGCGCGGCGCACGTCGTCGCCCTGACGTCAGGCCAGCCGGCGCAGGTGCGGGTCGGGCCGGCGTCGGCTCAAGTCGGCGACCTCGCACGCCGACTACAGGGGCGTGAGCGAGCACGCGCCCGGGTGGTACGCCGACGGTGTGACGCCCGGCGTCCTGCGCTGGTTCGACGGCGCGGGCTGGACCGAGCACACGACGCCGCAGCCACCGCCTGCACCGGTCGCCGCGGTCCCCGCAGCGGCGCAGGTGCCGGCCGGGGGCGGCGCGGCGCCCGGCTACGCGACCGCGGCCGCCGGTGCGCCCGGGTACGCCGCACCCGTGCCGACGTGGGGCGGCGCGCCTGCGCAGCACGCGACCTTCGGTGCCCCCGGCTACGCCGGAGCCGCGTACGGCTACGCCCCACCGACGGCGACCGACGAGAACGGCCCCCGCAACGCGATGCACTGGGTCGTGCCCGTCGGGCGGTCGTGGCAGTCGATCCTCGCGGGCTACCTCGGGCTGCTCGCGCTCGGGATCTGGGTGCTCGGGCCGTTCGCGATCGGCGTCGGGGTCTGGGCGCTCGTGCGCGCACGGGCGGGCGGTCACGGGAGCGGCCGCGGGGTGTTCGGCGTGGTCGGCGGCCTGCTGGGCACCGCGGCGATGATCTGGTTCGTCGCGTCGGGAGCGATGACCGCGCCCTGACCGCCGCGGCGAGCAGACTGCGCGGGTCGGCGGGCGCCCGGGCGGCGTCCTTCCTACGATCGAGCCGACTGCTCGCGGAGGAGACCGGCGTGATCGACCTGACTGCCCTGGCGGACCAGCACCTCGAGAGTGCCCGCACCGACCCGCACGGCCGCAGCGCGGAGCTCGTCGCGCACGACGGCGAGCTGCGGCAGACCGTCCTCGCGCTCACGGCGGGGTCGCGGCTCGGCGAGCACAACTCGCCCGCGGCGGCGACGCTGCAGGTGCTGCGCGGGCGGGTGCGCGTCGAGTCGGACGACGTGCAGGCAGAGCCGGGTGCGGGCGAGCTGTGGGTGCTCACGCACGAGCGGCACTCCGTCGTCGCGCTGGAGGACAGCGTCTTCCTGCTGACGACGGTGACGAACGTGGACCGCGGCACGTACGCCTGACGGTGCTCGGCACGCGCATCAGAGCAGCGTCGCCGCGTACTCCTCGACGCCCATGAGGTGCGCTGCCATGTGGACGCGCGCGCGGTCGGCGTCGTGCGCCTCGAGCGCCGCGAGGATCGCCCGGTGCTCGGCCTGCGCGACGCGCACGGCGCCGTCCTCCCGGATCGCGCGCCACAGCCGGGCGCGCGCGGTGCTGCCGGCGAGCGAGTCGAGCAGCCCGGCGAGCACGGGGTTGCCCGACGCCCGGTGGACGACCGCGTGGAAGCGCAGGTCGGCGTCGATGACGGCGGTCAGGTCGTGGTCGGGCTCGTCGAGCAGCGCGTCGACGGAGTCGAGGAGCGTGCGCAGCTCGCGCAGGGTGGCGTCGTCGATCTCGACGGCGGCCCGGCCGACGCCCTCGACCTCGAGGACCCGGCGGACGCGTGCGAGGTGCACGGCGTCGTCGCGGCCGGGCAGGTCGGCCAGGAAGCCGACGGGTTCGAAGAGGCGGGCCGGGTCGAGCGAGGTCACGTAGGTGCCGTCGCCGCGCCGGGTGCCGAGGACGCCGAGCAGCACGAGCGCGCGGACCCCTTCGCGCAGCGGCCCGCGCGAGACGCCGAGCCGGGCGGCGAGGTCCTTCTCGACGGGCAGCCGCGACCCCGGTCCGAGCTCGCCGGACAGGATCATCGCCTTGATGCCGTCGATGACGACGTCCGTCTGGGAGGCCGTCGGGTGGGGCGCCGGGCCGCGCATCGAGCCATCGTAGTGACGGCCTCGTGACGGGCGCCGTCCCCCGTGGGGGCGAGGGCGGCGCCGTGACCGGCACCCGTCCGGCGGTACGTGCGTCGTGCGAGAGCCCGCGGCTGACACTGGCGAGGTCGCGCCGCGGGCGCGAGCCCCAGTCCGACGTCCTCGCGCTGAGAGTGCGCTGAGGCGTGCGTGCGGCTGGCCCTGCGCGCGTCCTAGCGTCGGCGACAGGTCGAGGTGGGTGCCGCGGCACGGGCCGCGCGACGACGGCCGGTCGGTCAGGGGGACGCGATGAGCGTGGCGACGGTGTGGGGTGCCCGGCCCGACGAGGTGGCGGGCCGGTACGCGTGCGACGACGAGGCGGCCGACCACCCGGTGCGTCTCCTGCGGGCGGTCGACGTGGCCGCGCCGGCGGACGTCGCGTTCGCGTGGCTGTGCCAGCTGCGGCTCGCGCCCTACAGCTATGACCTGCTCGACAACGGCGGCAGGCGCAGCCCGCGGACGCGCACCGTGGACCCGGCGGACCTCGTGCCGGGCACGACGATGATGCAGATCTTCGCGCTCACGTCGGTGGTCCCGGGCGAGCACCTGACCATGCGCATCGTCGACCGCCGCGCTCTCGCGGTGTTCGGGCCGGTCACGGTGACGTACGCGGTGCACGCCGACGGCCCGGACCGCTCGCGCTACGTGGCGGTCCTGCGGATCGGCTCACCGCAGCGGGGCAGGCTCGTCTCCGTCGGGCGTGGGCTGCTCGCGTGGGGTGACCTCGTCATGATGCGCAAGCAGCTGCTGACGCTCGCCGCGCTCGCGGGTCGCGAGGCACGCGAGGAGCAGGGGGCGCGGTAGACCGGGCGGCGGCCCGCCCGGCAGCCGTCAGCCGCGCGACCTGCCCGCGCCGACCGTCTGACGCTTCGAGCGCGCCGACCGCACGTCGCGCTGCAGGTAGTTCCACGCGAGGACCGCGCAGGCGACACCGTTGACGAACCCCATGGTCACGTCGGTGAGCGAGTGCATGCCGCGGTACATGCGGCCGATGCCGACCGCGAACGGCACGAGGACGCACAGGATCGTCGCGACCCACCGCAGCACGGGGTTGCCGATGCGCTGGCAGAGCGCGGCGAGCGTCAGGTAGAAGGCGGTCGCGGCGCCCGTGTGCCCGCTCGGGTAGGACGACGTCGGAGGCGACACGTCGAGCTGCTCGACCTCGGGCCGGGTGCGGCCCACGACCAGTGCGGACGTGAGGAAGACGATCGCCTGCAGCGACACCGCGAGCCCGGGCACGACGGCGAACCACCACTGCTTGGTCTTCCACCAGATCAGCGCGATGGCCAGCGCGCACGCGCCGATGATGAACTCCGTCTGACCGATCCCGGACAGGAACGTCGTCAGGGTGTTGAGCGCGCCGGTGCGGCGGCTCACGAACCACTCGTTGACGCCGGCCTCGCCCGGCAGCCCGCCCAGCGGCCCGACGATGAGCAGCCCGACGCCGACGATCACCAGCCACAGCCCGACGCCGGGCAGCAGCGCGCGGCGGGACAGGTCGCGCCAGAACTGCCGGGACGTCGGGGCCGACGTGTCCAGCTCGTAGCGGTGCAGGAACTCGTGCACGTCAGGGCTCCTCAGGGGGGACGGGCGGGCCGGCAGGGTGCCGGTCGCCGGGGGCGGGGGTGGTCGACGGGACGCCGTCGTCGCGTCGACCGGTCTCGGGCACGGCGTCGCCGCCATGGGGGACGTCGGGGACGTCGGCGGGTGGGGGCGTGTCGGCGCCCCAGCCGCGGTAGCCGACGTAGGAGGCTCCGGCGATCGCGACGCCGAGGAGGACCCCGGCGACGACGTCCGACGGGAAGTGGACGCCGAGCAGCACGCGGTCGGCGGCGGTGAGGACCACCGCGAGGCCCGCGACGGTGGGCACGACGACGCGTCCGGCGCGACCGAGCAGCGGCCACACCAGCAGCGTCAGCGTGACCGCGGCGACGGCCGTGTTCGTCGCGTGACCGGACGGGAAGCTCGAGCCTGGCGCGTGCTCGACGGCGTCCTCGACGACTGGCCGGGCGCGCTGCACGACGCCCTTCGCGGCGAGCTGGAGGCCCCACCCGGCGGCGATCGTGACGGCCGCCCACAGCGCGCGCGTGCCGAGGCGGTGCCGTCGCCACACCCACACGCACAGCAGCGCGCCCGCGGTGTTGACGACGACCGCCTGGAACGCGGTCTGCCAGGCCACGAGCACGCTGCGCAGCGCCGGGTTCGCGCGCGTGAGGTCCGTCGCGGCGACGATCGCGGACTGGTCGACGTGGACGATCGCGGTCACCTGCCCGCGCACGAGGAACGCGAGCACGACGACGGGGAGCGCGACGGCGGCACCGAGCGTCGCGGCGCGCACGAGTGCGCGTCGGCGGACGGTCGTGGCTCGCATGCGGTGAGGGTAGGGGCGTCGGGGCGCGCGCGCCCGGCGAGACGGCGCAGGTCAGCCGACGGTCGTGACGACCGTGCCCGCGGGCGCCTGCCACAGCACGTCGAGCACGTCGTCGGTGACGCGCACGCACCCGTTCGACACGGCGCCGCGGCCGCGCAGCGTCGTGGTGTGGATCGCGGTGACGGCCGTGCCCGTGGGCTTGTCGTAGTGGTCGATCGTCTCGCTCTGCGTCGACAGCGGGAGGACGCGCGGGGTCGTCGTGCCCGGCTCCGACCAGCGCAGGCCCAGCAGGAACGCCAGCCCGTGCGGGGTCGGCGTCGCGGGTGCGCCCGTCGCGACCACGGGGAACGTGCGGACCGACGTGCCGTCGTCGACGGTGAGCGTCTGCGCGGACACGTCGACCACGACCGACCAGTCGGTGCCCGACGGCATCAGGTCCGTCGTGCGGACCCATCCGGTGCGCCCGTTGACCTGCGCGCGGTCGTCGCGGGGGAGCGCGCCGCGCGTCGCGAGGAGCACCTGGACCCAGCCCGCGGCCTCGTCGACGACGGGCAGCACGTTCGCGGCGCCGAGCACGTCGGTCGGCAGGACGCCGACGGCGGGGCCGCCGACGCTCGCGTGGACCGCGGTCGGCTCGGACACGACGACGGTCCGCCACCGGCCGAGCGACGGGTCGTCGTTCTCGAGCGGCATCAGGCCCTCGCTGCCGGGCAGCCCCGGGACGACGTGCAGGACGTCGACCACGGGCAGCGTCGCGAGGTCGACGGGCGGGGGTGGCGCGGGCGCGGCGGCCTTGGCGACCGCGACGGGTGCGGCGAGCTCGACGGGCGGGGGAGCCGCGACAGGGCTGTCCGTGGCGCACCCGGCCACCCCGACGGCGAGCGCGAGCGCGACGGCCGCACCGGCCGCGCGGCGGCTGACGGGGACGGACGTGCGCACGAGGACCTCCGGGGTCGGGATCCCATCGTCCGTCAGCGAGGGTCCGCGCGGCAAAGGCGCGAGCGCCGCGAGGACGCGGACGAGCCCCGCGCGGAGGGGTGCGCGGGGCTCGCCGGTGGCGGTGGGCAGCTCGCCGGGACGCGTCAGATCGCGGTCGCGTCCCCGATCCGGTGGTACGTGCGGTCGTGGTAGACGAGCGGGGCGACCTCGTCGGTCGTGCCGTGCGCGAGCGCGCGAACCGACACCAGGTAGGACCCACCGACGGGTGTGCGCTGCACGACGCGCCCGCGCACCCACGACACGGCGCCCTCGATCACGGGCTCGCCGGTCGGCAACGCGGTCCAGCCGCCTGCGGCGAACCGGTCGATGCCGCTGGTCGCGAACCGGGCGGACACGTCGTCCTGCGCGCCGGACAGGAAGCTGATCGCGAGCGACCGGGCCTGGGAGACGGCGGGCCAGGACGACGACGTCGACGCGAGCGAGAAGGCCAGCAGCGGCGGCGCGGCGGACACGGAGATGACGGACGTCGCGGTGAAGCCGACGAGCCGGTCGCCGTCGGTGAGGGTCACGACCGCGACGCCCGCGGGGTGCCGGCGGAACACCTCCTTGTACGCGTCGGGCGTGAGCTGCTCCTCGTCCTGCTGGACGAGGTCGGCGTCGAGCGCGCGCAGGATCTCGGCGGTCATCGCAGCGCCTCCGCGAGGTCGGCCGCGTCGCGGACGGCGCGGCGCAGCGGTTCGGCGGCCCGGTCGAGCCAGCGGTCGACGACTGCGTCGAGCGCCGCGGGGTCCCGCAGGTCGGCCTCGGTGACGACGAGCGCGCGCGTCGGGACGGTCGCACCGAGCTCGACGAGCAGCGGCCGCAGGTGCACCTCGCCGACGAGCGCGTGCGCGGGCGAGCCGGTGACGACCAGCGGGACCGCGACGACCCCCGCGAGCCCGTCGGGGCCGTACCCGTCGAGGAACGCCTTGAGCAGCCCGGTGTACGACGCCTTGTAGACGGGCGTCGCGACGACGAGGACGCCCGCAGCGGCGACGGTCCGCAGCGCGGCGTCGGCGGCCGGACGCGCGGGCGCGAACAGCTCGCCCGCGACGTCGGCCAGGTCGACGGTCGTCACGCCGGCGGTGGTGGGGCCGGCAGGGTCGGCGCCGAGGTGCGGCAGCAGGCGGCCGGCGACGTGCTCGGCGGTGCTGCGGGTGCGGGAGGCCGGGCGCGGGTTGCCCACGAGGGCGACGACGCTCGGACCGGTCGGGTGGCTCACGGTGCGGCTCCTTCACGTTCACGCTTGCCGCACCGGGTGGTGCGGCCTGGTCATCTCCCGGAGCACCCCGTCGTGGAGGGGTTGCTGACCAGCGAGCCGGGGCTTGCGTGCTGGTGCTCGTGACCTGGCCGCGGTTTCTACCAGCGGTCGCGGCGGCGGCAAGGGGTCGGGGGACGTCTTCTCGATATGCGGACAAGACCAGTCGGGATTTCGCACGGCCGCAGCCCACCGGGGAGGCGTCGCCCGCTCGTCGCCGCCGTGCCACGATCGCCGCATGACGGACGTCGTCGACCCGCACGCGCTCCCCGCGACCGCCGTGACCAACCTGCGCGACCTCGGCGGCCGCCCGACCGCGGACGGCGGGACCGTCGCGCGCGGCGTCGCGTTCCGCTCGGCCGAGCTCACGTCGGACGGCGTCCCCGACGACCCCGTGCTCACCGCGCTCGGTGTGCGCACCGTCGTCGACCTGCGCACCGCCGCCGAGCGCGAGGCCCGGCCCGAGCGGGTGCCCACGGGTGCGCGGCTCGTCGAGCTCGACGTGCTCGCCGACCTCCCCGGGAACGCCGCCGCGCAGGCGGCCACGCTGCTCACCCGTCCCGCGGTGCTGCTCGAGACGCTCGACGGCATGGACGTCGCCGAGCAGATGCGCGCCACCTACCGGCGGCTCGTGTCGTCGCCGGCGGCGCTCGCGGGCTACGCGACGTTCGCGCGCACCGTCATCGACGCGCAGGGCACGCCTGTGCTGTTCCACTGCACGGCGGGCAAGGACCGCACGGGATGGGCCGCGACCGTGCTGCTGCTCGCGGCCGGCGTCGACGAGGACGGCGCGACGGACGAGTTCCTCGCGGTCAACCCGGCGGTCCGGGCGACGTTCGCGCCGCTGCTCGCGCAGCTCGAGGCCGCGGGTGGCGACCCCGCCCTCGTCTCTCCGTTCCTCGAGGTGCGCGAGGACTACCTGCGGGCCGCGCTCGACACCGTCGAGGCCCGGTTCGGGTCGTTCGACGGGTACCTCGCCGACGGGCTCGGGCTCACGCCGCTCGAGGTCGAGGCGCTGCGCCGCACCCTGCGCGCCGACGCCTGACAGCGGGCCGCACCGCGCGGTTCGTCCGGTTGGTCCGTTCGGGTGGTCCGGTATGTCCGATGTTGCCGGGCCTCCCACGTGCGCTGACGATGGAGCGACCGAGCCGACGGAAGGCGGACGCATGCACGAGGACGAGCTGGTCTCCCCGATCCGCAAGGGTGCGCACGACATCGCGCTCGACCGCGAGCGCATGCGTCGCCGTCGCGTGTACCGGCTCGCGGCCGTCGTGCTGGCGGCCGAGGCGTACGTGATCGTGAGCGCGCTGCTGGGCCGCGACCCGCTCCCGTCGCTCCCGGCGGTCGACCCGCTGGTCCTCGTCCCGGTCCTGTTCTTCGGCGCGATGCTGCTCCTGCTCGTCGGCACGCAGGTCGGGTCCGCGCGGTCGCCGCACCTCACCTACCGGCCCGAGCAGGTCGACGTGCGGCTCGACGACGTCATCGGGATCGACCCGGTGAAGGAGGACGTGCGCCGCTCGATCGACCTGTTCCAGACGCACCGCCAGTTCGCCGACCAGATGGGCGGCACCCCGCGGCGCGGCCTGCTGTTCGAGGGGGCGCCGGGCACCGGCAAGACGATGACCGCGAAGGCGATGGCCGCCGAGGCGGGCGTGCCGTTCCTGTTCGTGTCGGCGACGTCGTTCCAGTCGATGTACTACGGCGCCACGGCCCGCAAGATCCGTGCGTACTTCCGGGCGCTGCGCCGCGCGGCCCGCACCGAGGGCGGGGCGATCGGGTTCATCGAGGAGATCGACGCGATCGCGCTGCGCCGCGGCGGGATGCTCGGGGCGTCGTCGTCGCGGACCCTCGTCGGTGCGGCGTCCGCCGGTGCGCCGGGCCTCGTGACGAACGCGATGATGAGCGAGGGCACGGGCGGCGTCGTCAACGAGCTCCTCGTGCAGATGCAGTCGTTCGACGAGCCCACGGGCGGCGACAAGGCGTACAACCGGCTGGTCGCCGCGGTGAACCTGTTCCTCCCCGCGACGCGCCAGATCCGCCAGCGCCGCCCCGGACGCGCACCGATCCTGCTGATCGCGGCGACGAACCGCGCCGACTCGCTCGACCCCGCGCTGCTGCGGCCCGGCCGGTTCGACCGCCGGCTCATGTTCGCCGCGCCCGACGCGCACGGCCGTCGCGCGCTCGTCGACCACTTCCTCGCACGCCGCGCGCACGACGCGGAGCTCGACGACCCGGTCGCCCGCGACCGCGTGGCGGCGTCGACGAACGGCTGGACGCCCGTGATGATCGAGCACCTGCTCGACGAGGCGCTCGTGAACGCCCTGCGCCGCGGCTCGCTCACGATGTCGTTCCAGGACGTCGAGACCGCCCGCATCACCGAGATGGTCGGCATCGGCCAGCCCGTCCGGTACACGCGCGCCGAGCAGGAGCTCATCGCCACGCACGAGGCCGGGCACGCGGTGACCGCGTGGCTCGTCGCCCCGAACCGGTCGCTCGAGGTGCTGACGATCATCCGCCGCGGCGAGGCGCTCGGGCTGCTCGCGCACGGCGACTGCGAGGAGGTCTGGACGCGGTCGCAGGGCGACCTGCGGGCGCTCGTGCAGATCGCGATGGGTGGCTGGGTCGCCGAGGAGCTGTTCTTCGGCCAGACGACGACCGGCCCCGCGAGCGACCTCGCCGCGGCGACGCGCACCGCCGCGCAGATGGTCGGCGCGGCCGGCATGACCGGGTCGCTCGTGTCGTTCCTCGCGACCGAGAAGCCGCTGGTCGACGCGGTCGTGAGCGACGGGCGGGCGCGTGAGCAGCTCGAGCAGGTGCTCGAGGACGCGCGCGCGACCGTGCGGCGGCTCCTGTCGCGGCACCGGTACCTCGTCGAGGCGCTGCGCGACGCGCTGCTCGAGCGGCACGAGCTGCTCGGCCGGGAGATCACCGACGTGCTGGTCGCCGCGCACGAGGCCGCGACGCGGGCGTCGGGCGACGTCGTGCCGCAGCTCGCGGACGAGCCGTCGCGTCCCGCGCCGGCCGCCCTCCCGCTGGCGGGCCCGACCGTCTGACACACCCACCCGCGGGTCGACCGCCCGGCCCCGACCGCCCCCTCGCGGGTGCGACATCCGCTCGTCGTCGCACCCGCGGCAGCGGCACCCACCTCGGCGGCGGTCGGCGACGCGACGGCGACCGGGCGGGAGGCGGCAGCACGCGTTAGCGTGCGTGACCGTGCCCGAGGGTCATACCGTCCACCGCATCGCCCGCCAGTTCACCGCCGACTTCGCCGGTCACCGGCTCGCCGTGTCCTCCCCGCAGGGTCGCTTCGCCGCCGGGGCCGCGCGCCTCGACGGGCAGGTCCTGACCGAGACGGCCGCGGTCGGCAAGCACATGTTCGCGACGTTCGAGAGCGGCGACGTCCTGCGCGTGCACCTCGGCCTGTACGGCGCGTGGGACTTCTTCGGTGTCGTGTCGCCGATCGTCGACGGCCAGGACGTGCGCGGCTCGATGGGCGCGCCGCGGCTGCGCCGGGCCGTGCGGATGGGCGAGGACGAGCGCGAGCCCCCGTCGGCGGAGGGCGGTCTCGTCGCGTCCTTCCCGCCCGACCCCGTCGGAGCGGTGCGCGTGCGGCTCGCGACCGAGGAGTCCGTCGCCGACCTGCGCGGCCCGTCGGCGTGCGAGGTGCTCGACCCGTCGGAGGCGCAGGCCGTCGTCGACCGCCTCGGCCCGGACCCGGCGTCGACGGACGACCTCGACGCGGCGGGGCAGGTCGTCGTCGAGCGGATCACGTCGCGCGGCGTCGCGGTGGGGCAGCTGCTCATGGACCAGTCGGTCGTCGCCGGGATCGGCAACATCTACCGCGCCGAGCTGCTGTTCCGCGCCCGGCTCGACCCGCACACGCCCGGCCGCCGCGTCCCCCGCGAGGTCGTCCGCGCGATCTGGGACGACTGGGCGGTGCTGCTGCCCGACGGCATCCGCACGGGCGCCATGCTGACGCGCGAGGACCTGGACGAGGACGGTCGTGCCCGCGCGATCGCCGACACGACCGAGCGGCACTGGGTGTACGGCCGTGGCGGTCTGCCGTGCCGCGTGTGCGGCACCCCGGTCGTCGTCGAGGAGATGGCGGGTCGCAAGCTCTACTTCTGCCCCGTCTGCCAGCGCTGACCAGTCAGTCGGTCGCCAGGTCGGGGAGGGGGAAGGTGCGCTCGCCGACGGGGAGGTCGACGGGGACCGTGTTCGCGCGCGTGGCCAGGGGACAGGCCCACGACGGGTCGTACGCGCACGACGGGTTGTAGGCGAAGTTCAGGTCGACGACCAGCAGCCCGTGCGACGTCCCGAGGTCGGCGCCCTTGATCGTGTCGAGCACGTAGCGCCCGCCGCCGAACGTGCCGCCCGGCTGCCCGCCGCTCGCGTCGCGCACGGGCAGGAACAGCCCGCCGCCGTAGGACCGCAGCGCCCAGACCGCGAGGGTCCCCACGCCGGGCAGCTCGACGACGCCGGCGCGCTCGAAGGGCACGACGCCGTCGGTGCCGGTCGCGACGTCGAGCCGCTGCGGGTCGGCGGGGCGGACCTCGACCTCGAACCGGTAGGCGGCGTCGTAGCGCGCGACCTCGAGCCCGGCGAACGACGCGCGCGTGGGCCCGTCGAGCGGGGACGCGGGGTGCTCGGCGAACAGCTCGTCACGGCGCTGCACCCAGACGGCGTGCGCGGCGGGCGGGTCCTCGACGGCGATCCGGCGGACGTCGGCGTACGTCTCGGCCACGCGGCGTCGCCAGTCGGCGACCGCGAGCGCGTCGGCGGCCCGGGCGGACGAGGTCAGCGGTCGGTGCGGCACCCCTCCACCCTCGCACGCGCCCGGCGACCCCGCGCCCGCGCAGGACGCCTCTGACCGGCCCTCTCACCCACCTCACCCCTCACGACCACTCCCCTCCCACCCGCCTCTTCACGCCTGACCCCACCTGGCCGCGGGTGCGGCGGTCGCAGGTGCGGCAGTGTCCCGTGCGCCCCCACCACCGGTGGCGACGGCGTGCGGTGGCCGCGGTGCGTGTGAGGGTGGGGGCATGGATCTGCGCATCTTCACCGAGCCCCAGCAGGGGGCCACGTACGACGACCTGCTCGCGGTGGCGAGGGCCACCGAGGACCTGGGCTTCGACGCCTTCTTCCGTTCCGACCACTACCTGACGATGGGCGGCGACGGCCTGCCGGGCCCGACGGACGCGTGGACGACGCTGGCAGGGCTGGCGCGGGAGACGAGCCGCATCCGGCTGGGCACGCTGGTGTCGTCAGCGACGTTCCGCCACCCGGGGATCCTCGCGATCCAGGTGGCGCAGGTGGACCAGATGTCGGGCGGCCGCGTCGAGCTGGGGCTGGGCACGGGCTGGTTCGCGCAGGAGCACGCGGCGTACGGCATCCCGTTCCCGGAGAAGCGCTTCGGCATCCTCGAGGAGCAGCTCGCGGTCGTCACCGGCCTGTGGGGCACGCCCGGGGGGGAGACGTTCGACCATGCGGGCGCGCACTACACGTTGACGGACTCCCCGGCGCTGCCGAAGCCCGTCCAGCAGTCGCCGCTCGACCCGTCGAAGGCCGGCGTGCCGGTGATCGTCGGCGGCAGCGGCCCGCGTCGCACGCCGGCGCTCGCGGCGCGGTACGCGGCGGAGTTCAACCTCGCGTTCCCGGCGTTCGACGAGGTCGAGGCGAAGCTCGCGAACGTGGACCGTGCGCTGGAGGAGGCGGGCCGCGCGAAGGAGAGCCTGGTCCGCTCGGCGGCCCTCGTGCTGTGCGTCGGGTCGGACGAGGCGCAGATCGCACGCCGCGCGCAGGCGATCGGCCGCGAGGTCGACGAGCTGCGGGAGCACGGGATCGCGGGCACGGTCGACGAGGTGGTTGACCGCCTGGGACGGCTGCGCGAGCAGGGCGTGTCGCGGGTGTACCTGCAGGTCCTGGACCTGCAGGACCTCGACCACCTGGACCTCGTCGCGCGCGAGGTGGTGCCGCGCCTGGGCTGACGAGCCCGATCGGGTGAGCCGGGTCCCCCGCCGATGAAACCCGTTGCCCGGAGCGACGTCCCGTGTCTCGCGCCCTGAGACATGGGACGTCTCTCCGTGGACGTCACACGGGTGGCCTGGGCCGACGCCGCCACGCATGGCCACCTGCCCGTTCGTCCTGCGCGTTCATCTCCGGTTCGCCCGATCCGACCCGAACTGTGACCCGGCGCACACCGGGCGCGCGTGGACTAACCGGGCATACGTCCGTACGTTCGAAGACATCACGGGGCGGCGACGCCCGCCGGGAACCCACCCGACGCAACCGGGTTCCTGCGGCGCCTCCCGCTTCTCGTGGGCCCGGCGCCAGCGTCGCCGTCGCAACGGAGGGTTCTGTCACGAGCCCTCCGCTCGACCGGACGACCACCATGGGGGCGCTACGTGGCCACAACTTTCGACAGGCTCGTGATCGAGCCGCGCAGGACCGAGTCCGAGCGGATCAGACCGACCCGCACACCCGAGAACAACGAGGCCCAGAGCCCGTCGCTGCTGCTGCTCGTGCTGCTGGCGGCGACCGGCGTCATCGTCTACGCGATCTTCCTGCTCAACCCGGCCAACCGGGGTGACTGGCTGCCGTACGTGATGGTCATGCTCGCGGAGACGGTGCTCGTGGTCCACGCGCTGCTGGCGATGTGGACCGTGCTGTCCAGCGGGCACAACCCGCGCAACTTCGGGTTCCACCTCGCGCAGGACAGGCTGTACGACATCGCGGAGATCGTCCGCGACAAGACCGAGAAGCGTCCGCAGGACTGGCGGATGTACCTCCAGGAGTGGCCGATCAGCGTCGACGTCTTCATCACGACGTACGGCGAGGACCTGGACACCATCCGACGCACCGTCACGGCGGCCGTCGCCATGCAGGGCCGCCACGACACCTACGTGCTCGACGACGGCCGCAGCGACGAGGTCCGCGACCTCGCCGCCGAGCTCGGGGCCCGCTACGTGCGGCGCCTGTCGAGCAACGGCGCGAAGGCCGGCAACATCAACCACGCGCTGTCCCTGACCCGCGGCGACTTCTTCGTCGTGTTCGACGCGGACTTCGTGCCGAAGCCCGAGTTCCTGCACGAGACGGTGCCCTTCTTCGCGACGGACGACGTCGCGTTCGTGCAGACCCCGCAGACGTACGGCAACCTGCACACGATCATCTCCCGCGGCGCCGGCTACATGCAGGCCGTGTTCTACAAGTTCGTCCAGCCGGGCCGGAACCGGTTCAACGCCGCGTTCTGCGTCGGCACCAACGTGATCTTCCGCCGCGCCGCGATCGACTCCATCGGCGGCATCTACTCCGACTCGAAGTCGGAGGACGTCTGGACGTCGCTCATGCTCCACGAGAAGGGCTGGCGGACGATCTACATCCCCACGACCCTCGCCGTGGGTGACACGCCCGAGACCGTCGAGGCGTACACGAAGCAGCAGCTCCGCTGGGCGACCGGCGGCTTCGAGATCATGCTCACCCACAACCCGCTCTCCCGGAAGCGTCGCCTGACGATGGACCAGCGGCTCATGTACACGGTGACCGCGACGCACTACCTCACGGGGATCGCACCGCTGCTCCTGCTGCTCGTGCCGCCGCTGCAGATCTTCTTCGACCTCACCCCGATGAACCTGTCGATCACGCCCGGCCAGTGGGCGCTGTACTACGCCGGGTTCTACGTCATGCAGATCATCCTGGCCTTCTACACGCTCGGCTCCTTCCGGTGGGAGGTGCTGCTGCTCGCGTCCGTGTCGTTCCCGATCTACACGAGGGCCCTGGTCAACGCGATCTTCCGCAAGGACCAGAAGTGGCACGTCACCGGCCAGAAGGGCGCCTATCGCTCGCCGTTCGCCTTCATGCAGCCGCAGGTCATGTTCTTCGTGTTCCTGCTGCTCACCACCGTCGTCGGCGTCTGGAAGGACCTCGGCAACGGCTACCTGAGCCTCGCGCTCGCCTGGAACGCGACGAACACGCTGATCCTCGGCGGTTTCGTCATCACCGCCTGGAAGGAGGGGCACGCCGGCCGTCTCGCGGCCCGCGCCGCCCGCGCCGACCAGGAGTCCACCCGTCGCAACGACGCGGCCGACCCGAAGCTCGCACTCACCGGAGGTGCCGCATGACCTGGGCCAGCCGCATCCGACTCGTCGTCGGCGTGATCGTCGTCGCGATGATCGCCGCGCTCGCGACGTACCAGCTCAACGAGACCCGGGGGGTCGCGACGAGCGACTCCGCGCAGATCCTCGCCCGCACGTACAGCGTCGGGACCCCGTACTCGGGTCTCGTCGTCGACCAGAAGGTCGACGTGGGCGACACCGTGAAGACGGGCGACCCGCTGTTCGTCATCGACTCCGCGACCCTGCAGTACGACATCCGCAACGGCTTCGCCCGCCAGGCGACCGAGGCCACCCAGATCGACCCCGACGGCAAGCTCGTCATCCTCGCGACGGGCGACGGCACGGTCACCAAGGTCGGCTCCGAGCGCGGCACGTTCGTGCAGTCGGCGTCCGAGCTCGCCACCGTCCAGCGCGCCGGCACGCTCTACGTGCAGGCCGAGTACCGGCTGTCCGCCAAGGAGTACGCCCGCGTCCCGGACGGCGCCGACGTGACCGTCGTGCTGCCCGACCAGCGGGAGATCGCCGCGACGGTCGAGCGGAACGACGTCGAGACCGTCGGCGGGCAGGCGCAGGCCGTCTTCACCATCACGGGCGACGAGCTCGTGGAGGGTGACGGTGACGGGCTCGTCTCGGCCGGCACCCCCGTGACCGCGGAGCTCCACCTCACGAACGACGGGGTGGTCACCCGCACCGCCGACTCCGTCAAGACCTACCTGAAGGGCCTCTTCGGATGACGGCACGCACCACGGACCACCCGCCCCTGTCCCCGCCCGCACCGGCGCCCCGTCGCCGCCGCTGGCTGATCGCCGGGATCGCCGCCCTCGCGGTGGTGACCCTCGCCGCGGTCGTCGTGCTCGTCGGCCCGTGGGGGCGCAGCGCCCCCGCGGCCGGCGGGTCCGGCGGCGGTTCCGCACCGGACGCCCCGGTCGCCGGCCCGCCCGACGCCCGCACCCCGGAGGTCGACACGGCCGCGCTGACGGCCGGCGTCGAGCAGAAGGCGGTCGGCAAGATCGCGCCCGTGCGCCTCGCCGAGGGCGTCGTCCCGCCGACGAACCGCTGGTACAGCGGGCTCGTGTTCGGCGACGAGCCGCAGCCGGTCTTCGCGCAGCCGGTCTCGTTCGCGCTCACCGACACCGGCTTCACGCTCGGCCTGCCGAACCCGGTGGCCAGCGACAAGGCGGTCGTCGCACCGCACGTCCCGGCCGTGACCGTCGACGCGGGCGCCGCGTCCGCACAGGTCAGCGCCGCCGACCCCGTCAGCGTGACCGTCGACCTGCTCGACGCGACCGGCGCGGTGCTGGGACACGTCGTCCTCGCCGAGGGCTCGCCGTTCGTCAGCCTGACGGCCGAGCGGGACCTCACGCTGGACGCGACCGCCGAGGGCGGCTCGTTCTCGGGCGGCGGCGACGGCGAGCCGGCGACGGCCACCGTCGCGGGCACCGACTGGGCGCTCGTCGGCGCCGAGGGCGGCTCGACCACCCTCGCCGCGGGCGACACCGCGACCTGGTACCCCGTCCCGCAGGACGCGGACGCCGACGCGGCCGCCACCCTCGCCACCGCCGCCGCCGACCCCGTCACGGGGGTCGACGTCACCTACGGCGTGGACGACGACGTGGCCCGCACGACCCTCACGTACAACACCGCCGGCGGCACGCCGTCGGCCTACGTGCTCGCGCCGCACCAGCGCACCGGCACCCAGCCGGAGCGCGACGGCTGCGACCTGGGCACCTACCCGAGCGTGTACGGCACGCTCGAGCTCTGCGCCGGCTCGCACCTGTCGGCGTTCGCGCCCACCGTGCGGCCCACGGGTGCGCTCGACCTCGACGGCGTCCCCGACGACCGTCGGACCGCGATCGTCGACGCCCTGCGCGCCGACGTCGCGGCCACCGAGCCGTTCCCGTCGGACACGTACTTCGGCGGGAAGGCGCTGTTCCGCGCGGCGTCCCTCGTGACGCTGGGCGAGCAGCTCGGCGCCGACGACGTGGTGGCCGACCTGCGCACCCGGACGACCGACGCGCTGCGCGAGTGGGCGGAGCCCGACGGCTGCGCCGAGCGGGACGCACGCTGCGTCGTCTACGACGCGGCCGCCCGGTCCGCGATCGGTCTCACGCCCTCGTTCGGGTCGGACGAGCTCAACGACCACCACTTCCACTACGGGTACCTCCTCGCGGCGGCGGGTCTGCTGTCGGCCGACGACGAGAAGCTCGCGGACGACCTCGCGCCGGTCATGGACCTGCTCGCGGCGGACATCGCCTCGGCGACGCCGTCCGACGAGCTGCCGCAGCTGCGGTCGTTCGACCCGTGGTTCGGTCACTCGTGGGCGTCGGGCACGTCGCCCTTCGCGGACGGCAACAACCAGGAGTCGTCCTCGGAGGCCGTCAACGCCTGGAACGGCCTCGGGCTGTGGGCACAGGCGTCCGGGCAGGACGACCTCGCGACGCAGGCGGCGTGGATGACCTCCACGGAGGCCGCGTCGGCGCGCGCGTACTGGACGGCCCCCGACCTGGACGACCCGTCGCTCGACGGGTTCGGCCACGAGGTGTTCTCGATCAGCTGGGGCGCGAAGCGTGACTACGCGACGTGGTTCAGCCCCGAGCCGTCGGCGATCCTCGGCATCCAGCTCATCCCCATGGGCCCGGTGCAGATGTCGCTCGCGACCGGGGTCGACCCCGAGCGGATCTCGGCCGCCGTCGAGGAGTCCGGGTTCACCGGGCCGCTCGCCGACTACGTCGTGACCTACTCCGCGCTCGCGGGGACGGACGCGGCGGAGAAGGCGTGGACGACGGCCACCGGGCTGTCGGAGGACGCGATCGACGACGGGTCGTCCCGCGCGTCGATGCTCGCGTTCATCGCGTCGGCGCAGGCGCACCCGCCCCGCAGCTGACGCGCCGCGTCACGGCATGTCGTCAGACGGCGTCGCTCGCCTCGTGCAGCGGCGCCGTCTGCGGCGTCCGGGCCGCGACCGCGTCGACGGCCCCGCCGCCGTCGAGCACGGGCGGCAGGTCGTGCGCGGGCGGCCGCAGCAGGGCGCGCGCGGTCATGACGAGCAGCACGACGAGCGCGACGTTGCGCGCGGCGAGCACGGCCGTGACGAGCAGCCCGCCCCCGAGGATCTGGTCGTACCCCCACGGGAAGACGACCTGTGTCGCGGCGGCGACGCCGGCGACGGTCCACGCCGTCCCGCGCCACCCGGGCAGCCGCAGCGCGAGCGCGACGGCGACGGGCGGGGCGAGCCACCCGATGTACTGCGGCGACCCGACCTTGTTGAAGACGATGGTCGCGAGGACCAGCAGCAGGGCCCCGCGCGCGACGAGCTCGCGCTGCGCGACCGCGTCCTCCCAGAACCGGTCGCCGAGGTGCCGGCGACGCCACCACAGCAGCACCGCGCACGCCGCGAGCCCGACGAAGAACAGCGCGCCGAGCGCGTCGGCCGCCCCTGCTGTGCCCGGCCCGGACACCTCCCACGTGACGATCGGCTCGTTGAGGTGCCGGCGCACGGCGTCGCTGAACACGCCGACGAGCACCCACGGCGTCGCGCCGACGGCCTCGATCTGCAGCCCGCGCTCCTCCTGCTCGCCGAGGAACGACGCGACGTGCGCCCCGCCCCCGAGCGCGAGCACGGCGCCCACGACGACGACGCTGACGACCGCGGCGGGCAGCACGACGTCGCGCCACGGCCGCCGGACCGCGACGACGACCGCGAGCAGCAGCGCACCCGGCGCGACCTTGATCCAGGCGGCGACCGTGAGCAGCACGGACGACACGCGCGGGTGCCGCAGCGTGACGGCGAGCGCGACCACGACGACGGGTGCGACGACGGCGTCCAGCCGGCCCATCGCGATCGGTCCCAGCAGCGCGAGGAACCCGATCCACCACCACGCCCCGGTGGTCGTGCGGGGCTCGTGCGGGCGCCGGCCGGTGCTGCCGACCGGGCGCGCGAGCCGCGGCGCGTGCAGCAGGACCCCGAGCGCGACCGCGTCGAGCGCGGTCACCAGGACCGCCCAGGTCGCCGCGTACTCCGGGCCCGTCCACTGCCCGGTGACCGCGGCGGCGAGCATCGGGAGGATCGCGCCGACCGGGTACACCCAGTCGCCCGACAGCACGGGCCACTGCCCCTCGTGCACGCCGAGCCACATCCAGTACCGGTAGAGCTCGAGGTCCCAGAACGCCTTCTGCGGGATGAGCACGACGCCGACGTACGCGAGCCACGCGTGCACGGCGAGGAACGCGACCCAGACGGCCGTCAGGGAGCGCAGCAAGCGGTGCAGGGGAGCCTCCGGCGGCCGTACGGGACGAGGGCGGACGAGCGGCCCCAGGCTATCGGGGCGTCAGGTCCGCCGTGCCGGGCTTCCACACCCGCGACGCCGGGCGTGCCGGTCCGGCTTCCACAGCCGCGGCGCCGTGCGCGCCGGTCCGGCTGCCACGCCGGCGACGACGGCTGAGCCGACCGGACGGCCCACGGCACGCCGACGGTCCGACCCGCGGCACGAGCCACGCGAGCCGGACCGGACGCGCCGCCTACTCCTGGACGGGCCGCGCCGGCGGCGGCGGCACCGCCGGGCCGGCACCGACGACGGGGACGACGCGCGGCGTCGAGTCGTCGATGTAGCTGCTGTCCTGCACGTCGGCGTCGTCGGGTGCGGGTGCGGCGTGCGGAGCCGTGTCACGGACGGGGTCCGGTGTACCGCCGGGGATGACGCCGGACGGGGCGGGGCGGCTCTCGGGGACGTCGGGCTCGGTCATCGTGGACTCCTCCTCGGTGGGTGGGTCGCGCTCCTTGCCGCTCACCGTGGCACGGGGGACCGCGGTCCGCGCGTCGAGCGCCGACGGGGCCGTACCCTGCGGTGCAGCCGGCGCAGGGAGAGGGCCGGCGACGACGTGACGGGAGCGGTTGATGGCGGGTCTGGGCTGGTCGGTGCACGGCGACGGGCGGAACGTGCGACCGGGCGAGGTGGTCTCCCCGGACGAGCGGCTCACGTGGCCACGCACGGTCGGGATCGGTCTGCAGCACGTCGTCGCGATGTTCGGCGCGACGTTCGCCGTGCCGCTCATCACCGAGTTCTCCCCGCAGACGACGCTGTTCTTCTCCGCGATCGGCACCGTCGCGTTCCTGCTGATCACGCGCAACAGGCTGCCCAGCTATCTCGGCTCGAGCTTCGCGTTCATCGCCCCCGTCGTCGCGGCCACCGCGAGCGGCGGGCAGTCCGTCGCCGTCGGCGGCATCCTCGTGACGGGCCTGGTGCTCGCCGCGGTCGGCGCGGTCGTGCACGTCGCGGGGTCGCACTGGATCGAGGTCGTGATGCCGCCGGTCGTGACCGGTGCGATCGTCGCGCTCATCGGCTTCAACCTCGCGCCGGTCGCGTGGGGCTCGGTCCAGAAGGCGCCGCTCACGGCGATCGTCACGCTCGCGGCGATCGTCCTCACGACGGTCCTGTTCCGCGGCATCCTCGGCCGGCTGTCGATCCTCGTCGGCGTGGTCGTCGGCTACGTCGCCGCGCTGCTGCAGGGCCAGGTCGACTTCACGCGCTTCCGCGAGGCCGCCTGGGTCGGCCTGCCGCCGTTCACCGCGCCGTCGTTCGACCTCGAGATCCTCGGCCTGTTCGTCCCCGTGGTCCTGGTGCTGGTCGCCGAGAACGTCGGCCACGTGAAGTCCGTCGCCGCGATGACGGGCCGCGACCTCGACCCGCTCACCGGCCGCGCGCTCTTCGCCGACGGCGTCGCGACCTCGCTCGCCGGCCTCGGCGGCGGGTCGGGCACGACGACGTACGCGGAGAACATCGGCGTCATGGCGGCGACGCGCGTGTACTCGACGGCCGCGTACTGGGTCGCCGCGGGCGGCGCGCTCGTGCTCAGCCTGTCCCCGAAGTTCGGCGAGCTCATCAAGACGATCCCCGACGGGGTGCTCGGCGGGGCCACGACGATGCTCTACGGCATGATCGGGCTGCTCGGCGCCCGCATCTGGATCCAGGCGCGCGTCGACTTCTCGAACCCCGTCAACCTCGTGCCCGCCGCGATCGCGCTGGTCGTGGGTGTCGCCAACTACACCTGGGTCGTCGGCGAGCTGCGGTTCGAGGGCATCGCGCTCGGCACCGCGACCGCGATCGGGCTCTACCACCTCATGCGCGTCGTGGCCCGCTGGCGCGGCACCGGCGAGGAGCCGGCGACCCCGGCCTCGGTGCCCTCGGCGGAGGAGCGGCGCGACCGCGCGTAGACCAGGAGCGTCAGCCCTGCGGGGCCTGCTCCTCGGTACCGGCGGGGGCCTCCTCGCCCGCGCCGTCGGCGGCGGGCGTCTCCGGCTCCGGGGTCTCGACGGCGGCCTGGTCGAGCGGCACGCAGCCCTCGGGCGCGACGAGCGGCACGGACGGGTCGAGCACGACCTGGTCGGCGGGCGTGAGCTCGGCGAACTGCGTGCCGAGGGTCATGTCGACGGACGGGTCCTCGCGCGCGACGAGGTGCAGGTCCTCGCCCTCGAGCTGCGCGGCCAGCGTGTAGGCGGCGGCCGCGCCGGCGACGCCGAACGAGATCCGCGCGACCCCCTCGAACGCGGGTTGCGTGTTGCCCGAGCCCGCGACGACGAACCCGCGCTGCGTGAGCTCCGCGGCCGCGCCACCCGCGAGGCCGACGCGGCTCGTGCTGTTGAGCACGGTCACGGTCACCTGGTTGTACGCGAGCGGCAGAGCGCCGGCGGGCGGGCACGGGTCGGGGTCCGGGACCGGAGGAGGCGGTGCGGTGCTGAAGCCCCGCGCGACGAACGGCAGGCTCACGCTGCCCGTGTAGACCGCCGTGGCACCGAGCCCGGCGACCGCGAGCCCGGCGAGGAGGACGCCGAAGATGACGGCCTGCCGCTCGTGCATGTGCCGGCGGCGCAGCGCCCGGGCGCGGTCCAGGTCGCTCACGGCTCGACCGTCTCCGACGTCGCGTCCGACGCGAGGTCCTCGGCGGGCTCGCCGCCGGGCTCCTCCGCCGCCGACGCACCGCCGCCCGACTCGACGACGAGCACGCGCGCGTGCAGCACGGCGCGCTGCTGGAGCGCGGCCCGCACGGCGCGGTGCAGGCCGTCCTCGAGGTACATGACGCCCTTGTACTGCACGACGTGCGCGAACAGGTCGCCGTAGAACGTGGAGTCCTCGGCGAGCAGCGCGTCGAGGTCGAGCGTGCGCTTGGTCGTCACGAGCTGGTCGAGGCGCACGACGCGCGGCGAGACCTCGGCCCACTGCCGGGGGCTCTCGTACCCGTGGTCCGGGTAGGGTCTGCCCTCGCCCACCGCCTTGAAGATCACGGGTGGCAGTCTAGGTGGGACCGGCTGCCGGGCGAGCCGCGTCCACGATTCCTGTCCGGTATCACCCGGTGGGCGGCACGGGAGGCGACGAGAGGCCGACGTCGCGTCCGTCCCGGGTCGGACGCGCAGGAGTCGACGGTCGGTCCGCGGTCGGCGTCGACACCTCCGACGGCGGGACCGCCGGGGGACGCGCACCGCACGCCCGCCCGGGCACGCTGGACGGCATGAGCACCCCCGCCACCGGCGCCGTCCCCACGGTCGGCGACGCCGCGACCACCGTCCGTGTGTCCGCCCGCGGCCTCGTCAAGCGCTTCGGCGAGACGACTGCGCTCGCGGGCGTCGACCTCGACCTCGCCGACGGCGAGGCGCTCGCCGTGACCGGCCCGTCGGGGTCGGGCAAGTCGACGCTGCTGCACTGCCTCGCCGGGATCCTCGTGCCCGACGCGGGGACCGTCGCGCTGCGCGGCCGACCCGTGCAGGGGCTCGACGAGCGCGAGCGCTCGCTGCTGCGTCGCTCGCACTACGGGTTCGTCTTCCAGAACGGGCAGCTCCTGCCCGAGCTCCCGGCGGTCGAGAACGTCGCGCTCCCCGCGATGCTCACGGGCACACCGCGCCGGGAGGCCACTGATCTCGCCGCGCGCTGGCTGCACTCGCTCGGGCTGGCCGGCATGGAGGGCCGTCGCCCGGGTGAGCTGTCCGGCGGCCAGGCGCAGCGGGTCGCGGTCGCCCGCGCGCTCGTGACGCAGCCCGACGTGGTGTTCGCCGACGAGCCGACGGGCGCGCTCGACCAGGCCAACGGGTTCGAGGTCATGCGGCTGCTCACGCAGGCGACCCGGTCCGTCGGGGCGTGCCTCGTCGTCGTCACGCACGACCCGCAGGTGGCCGCGTGGTGCGGGCGCCGCATCGAGGTCCGTGACGGGCGCGTCGTCGAGGAGGTGCGCCAGTGAACGCGGTGGTCGCGCTCGCGCCCCACCTGCGCCGCGCGGGCGGCCGCGACACGCGCGTCACGACCGCGCTCTCGGTGACCGCGTTCGCCGTGTCGACGGCCCTCACGCTGTCCGTCCTCGGCGGCCTGCTCGGGTTCGCCGAGCGTGCCGCGCACCCCGCCGACGCCCTGCAGCGCGAGCTCGGCACGCTCTACGTGCAGCTCGCCTGGACCGCGCTCATCCTGCTCGTCGTCCCGCTGGTCACCCTCGCGGGTGCCGCCGCGCGCATGGGGGTGGCCCGGCGCGACGCGCGCCTCGCCACGCTCCGGCTGCTCGGTGCGACACCGCGCGAGGTCGTCGCGCTGTCGCTGCTCGAGACCTGCGTGCAGGGGCTCGTCGGGGCGGTGATCGGCGTGCTCGGGTACGTCGCGCTGCTCCCGCTGTGGGCGCTCGTGCCGTTCCAGGGCGGCACCTTCTCCGTCGGCGAGCTGTGGGTCGGCCCCCTCGTGGTGCTCGCCGTGCTGGTCGCCGTCCCCGTGCTCGCCGCCGTCAGCGGCCTCGTGTCGCTCCGCCGCGTCGTCGTGTCGCCGCTCGGCGTCGCGCGTCGCACCACGCCGCCCGGCCTCAAGGTCGTGCGCGTCGTCGTCCTCGCGGTCGCGCTCGTCGGCTTCGCGATCGCGACCGCCGCCGCCGGACGCCTCGCCGCGGCCCTCGTCGCCGTCCTGCTCGGGTTCCTCGCGGCGGGCTTCGGCGCCATGAACCTCGTCGGGCCGTGGGTGCTCGGGATCATGGGCCGCGTCCAGGCGCGCCGCGCACGCACCCCCGTCCGGCTGCTCGCCGCCCGTCGCCTCGCCGACGACCCGCGCGGTGCCTGGCGCGTCGTCGGCGGGCTCGGGCTCGCCGGGTTCGTCGCGGGCGCGCTCGCCGTCGTCCCCCTGTTCACGTCGGGCCAGCAGGTCGACCGGCAGGGCGAGATCCTCAACGACGACCTCGTCACGGGCGCGATGCTCACGCTCGTCATCGCGTTCCTGCTCGCGGCCGTGTCCGCCGGGATCCAGCAGGCGTCGACCGTGCTCGACCGCCGCCGCGAGTACGCGCTCGTCCACCTCGCGGGCATGCCCGTCGAGCTGCTCGACGCCGTGCGTCGCCGCGAGGTGACCGGGCCGATGGTGCGCGTCGCGGGCGGGTCGTCGCTCGTCGCCGTCGTCATGCTGTCGCCGCTGTTCAAGACAGCCGCGTTCGCCGACTGGCGCGGGATCGTCCTGCTCGTCGGCTGTCTGGTGGGCGGCTGCCTGCTCGTCCTCGCCGCGACCGAGACCAGCCGCCCGCTGCTCCGCTCGGTCCTCGCCGAGCCGCTGGTCCGCGCGGACTGACCGCGCGCGGCCGGGCACCTCCCGGCGCGGCCGAACCCGTCACGGTGCGGCCGGCCGCGTCGGCGGACGGGTCGACCGCGTCGACAGGCCGGCCGGCCGCGTCGACGGGCCGTCCCACCGCGTCCGCGAGCGGGCCGGACGCGTCAGCGGACCGTCCAGCGCAGCGCGTGCGTCGAGCCGTCGGGCGCGAGCACCGTGCCCATGACGTACCGGCCCGCGACCGCCTGCGCGGTCACGACGCCGTCGATGCCCGCGCCGAGGTCGACGAAGCGGCCGCGGTCCAGCAGGAACGCGCTCGTCCGGCTCGGGTCGGACGCGGGCGTGAACTGGCCGACCACGCGGTGCCGGTCGTCCGTCGCCGTGGCGTGGGTCGAGACGTCGGCGGGGCCGAGCGGCACGTAGCGACGTCCGTCCCAGCGGTAGGCCCGCTCCGTCCCGGCGGGGTCTGCGCGCAGGTTGAGGACCGCGTGCCCGTGCTCGTCGACGGCCACGGGCAGCGCCTCGCCGATCCCCGGCGGCAGACCGAGCCACGTCTGCACGCCCGCCCGCCACAGGAACGGCCCGCCCTGGTACGCGGTGCCGAGCACCCAGCCCGAGTCCGACAGGTCGACGACGGCGTTGCCACCGAAGACGAACGGGTCGCCGATCGGCGTGAACGTCCCGGCCGACCACAGGTAGCCGAGCTCGAAGCTCTCGGGACCCAGGCCGATCCCGAGCACGCGCCCGCGGTCGTCGAGGTCGACGAGCCTGCTGCTCGGGCCGGCGAAGCCCGGCACCGGACCCAGGTCGACACGCGTCCCCCGCGTCCAGACGAACGGGTTCCTGCTGAAGTCGCCGTCGAACGTCAGGACGGTCCCGGCGACCTGCCCCTTCGCGTTCACCTGCTCGGCGCCGACCTCGCCGAGCGGCACGGTGCGCCGCCCGGTGCGCAGCTCCGACACCGTGGGCCCGCCGGCGAGCGCGGTCACCTGCACGACGACCTGGCCGCGGTCGTCCACGTCGGGCGCCTCGGCGCTGTCCGCGTCGGGCGTGAGGTCCGTCATCCGCCCGCGCTCCCACGAGAACGCGTGCCACCGGCCGTCGGCCGTGAGCGACCGCCCGACCACCTGCCCGCGGGCGTTCACCGCCTGCGCCACGGTGTGCCCGCCACCGAGCGAGCCGAGGTCGACGACCGGCGGACGCCCGTGCCCTCCGTGCGTCGTCGCGGGCGGTGCGGCACCGGCCGGTGCGGCGACGAGCGCCGCGGGCAGCAGGGCGACGGCCGCCAGGGCCGTCAGGAGTCGTCGACGTGCCATGCGGACCGCCCCCGGTCTCGTCGGCCCCCGGCGTGACCCGCGGGGCGACCAGCCCGTCGCTCCGGTGCGCGGACCGGTTCTCCCGTCCTAGCCCTCGGGCCCGACGGGGACAACGGGCGCGCGGGGTGATATCCCCGGTGCATGACCGGTTCGACGCGCCCGTCCGACGACTCCCGCTGCCCGTGCGGCACCGGCCTGGTGCTCGGGGAGTGCTGCGGCCCGACCCTCGACGGGCGCCCGGCACCGACCGCGGAGGCGTTGATGCGCTCGCGGTTCACGGCGTTCGCGGTCGGCGACGCGGCGTACCTGCGGGCGACGTGGCACGCGTCGACGCGCCCGCGCGACCTGGTCCTCGACGACGACGTCGAGTGGCGGTCGCTGGAGATCCGCGCCACCTCGGCGGGCGGGCCGTTCGACGACGCGGGCGTGGTGGAGTTCGTGGCCCGCTACCGCGAGGGCGGGGTGCGCGGGGCGCTGCACGAGACGAGCCGGTTCGTGCGGGAGGGCGGTCGGTGGTCGTACGTCGACGGGACGCTGTCGCCCTGACCGGACCGTCGGGACGCACGGACGCGACGAGGCCCCGGCCGCTGCTGCGACCGGGGCCTCGTGCTCAGAGCGTCTGCGTGGAGACGATCAGAGGGGCGTGATGTTCGACGCCTGCGGGCCCTTGGGGCCCTGCGTCACGTCGAACTGCACCTTCTGGTTCTCCTCGAGCGAGCGGTAGCCGCTCGTCTGGATGGCCGAGTAGTGCGCGAAGACGTCGGGTCCGCCGTCCTCGGGGGCGATGAAGCCGAAGCCCTTCTCCGCGTTGAACCACTTCACGGTGCCAACAGGCATGTTCTCTCTCTTCTCACGTGCGGTACTGACAACCCCGACAGACCGGGACCGGTGATCACGGTGGTCGTCGTCCGACACCGGCAGGGGTCCTGACGGCGAGCGTGACAAGCGAGGCAACGCGACTACGGGAAGAGGGTACGCGAGAGAGCCCTTCGTGGCACTGCCCTTCTTGAGCCGGTCTCACCCGGTCAGACGAGGACGGAGTCGGGCAGACCCGGTCAGACCCGGTACGCCGCGACCATCGGGCACACGAACGGGTCACGGTCGCCCAGCCCGACGGTGTTGAGGTGACGCACGACGATGGCGTACGACCTGGCCAGCGACACCTGCGTGTAGGGGATCTGGTGGGTCGCGCAGTACTCGCGGACGATCGGCGCGACGCGGCGCAGGCTGATCGACGGCATCGACGGGAACAGGTGGTGCTCGACCTGGTGGTTGAGCCCTCCCATCACGACGTCGAGCCAGCGGCCACCGCGGATGTTGCGGCTCGTGAGCACCTGACGGCGGAGGAAGTCGATGCGCGCGTCCTTGGGGACGAGCGGCATGCCCTTGTGGTTCGGCGCGAAGGACGCGCCCATGTACAGGCCGAAGAGCCCGAGCTGGACGGCGAGGAACACGGCGGCCTTGCCGGGCGACATCACGGTGAGGACGAGCGCGAGCCAGCCGCCGAGGCGGACGGTGAGGAACAGCGCCTCGACCCACCGGCGCTGCATCGGGCCGGGCTGGGCGAGCCGCTTGACGCTCGACACGTGCAGGTCGAGGCCTTCGAGGAGCAGCAGGGGGAAGAAGAACCAGCCCTGCCGCGCGAGGAACCAGCGGGCGAGCGGGGAGCGGCGCTTCTCGACGTCGCCAGGGGTGAACGAGAGCACGGGCAGGTCGATGTCCGGGTCGGCGTCGACCTGGTTCGGCTTGGCGTGGTGCCGGGTGTGCTTGCGCTGCCACCAGCCGTACGACAGGCCGACGAACAGGTCGGCGAGGACGAGGCTGGCCCAGTCGTTGGCGCGACCGGAGCGGAAGATCTGCTTGTGGGCGGCGTCGTGGCCGAGGAACGCGATCTGCGTGAAGACGACGGCCGCGACGGCGGCGAGGGCGACCTGCCACCACGAGTCCCCGAGGAGGACGACCCCGGCGACGAGGCCGGCGACGGCGACGACGGCGCCGCTGAGCCGCGCGGCGTAGAAGCCGTAGCGGCGGCGCATGTACCCGGCCTCCTGGATGGTGCGGGTCAGCGCGGTGAAGCTGCTGGTGGGGTGGGGGCGCTCGGCGGTGCTGGTGCCTGCGCGGGCGCCGGCGGGGCCGGCGGGGCGGATCTCGGTCACGGTGGTCCGTCTCTGCCCCGTGCGGGGCCGGTCGCGTGCTGGTGGAGCGGGCGACGGGTGCGCGGCGGCGATGGACGACGACGACCCGCAGTACGACGCGGGCGCCCCAGCACGGTCGTGCTGGGGCGCCCGGTCAGGTACGGCGCTGGATCAGGCCGGCGTGATGTTCGACGCCTGCGGGCCCTTGGGGCCCTGCGTGACGTCGAACTGCACCTTCTGGTTCTCCTCGAGCGAGCGGTAGCCGCTGCTCGCGATGGCCGAGTAGTGCGCGAAGACGTCGGGGCCGCCGTCGTCGGGGGCGATGAAGCCGAAGCCCTTCTCGGCGTTGAACCACTTCACGGTGCCCAGGGGCATGATGCTCTCTTCTCTGTCGGTGTGGTGCGTGACAACCCCGGGTGTCCGGGACCGGTGAATCACGGTGTGTCGTCCGTCCGCTGCCGAGAGGATCTCGAGAACGTCGTGCCGGGGTCGCCCCGCGGCGGTGATGACAACTGCGACTACACGGCCACCGTACGGCACGCGGTGCGGTTATGGGGTACCGGGTGCGGGATGTGTGCACGACGGGCACCCGGCGCGCACCTCTCCTCAGGCGCACGGTGACGCCGGGACGCGGCCTCCGACGCCTCCTCGCCGCTCGAATCCGCCGTGGACAGCGGTTTCCGCAGGATGGTGGCGCTCCCATCCTCACTTTCCGTCGAATCGCCCGTCGGGGGTTCAACCGGGACGGACCGCCGGGGTACGGTCGCGGGCAGGCCGAGGGCAAAGGCGCCCCGGCCGCTCTTGCCGTCCGGGGAGCCCTAGCGCTTTGAAAGGATTCAAGGATGAGTCTTCCCCGTCTCCACGGCCGCCTCGCGGCAGCCACCGGGACCGCAGCCCTGCTCGTCGGCTGCCTCGCCGTGCCCTCCGTCGCCGCCCCCGGGGTGCCCGCGACGGGTGCGCAGGGCGGGAAGCACGACGGGCCCGACCGCCTCACGCTCGAGCGGCTCGACCGCGGCCTCGTCGCCGCGACGACCGGCCAGGGCGTCTTCCTGTCGTGGCGGCTGCTCGCCCCCGAGGTCACGGGTGCGACCGCCACCGGCCAGACCGGCCCCGACTTCGCCGTCTACCGGGACGGCACGAAGATCGCCACGGTCTCCGACTCGACGAACTACCTCGACGCCGCCGGGACCGCCGGCTCGCGCTACCGCGTCGCGGCCGTCGTCGACGGGGTCGAGGTCGACGGAGCCGACGCGAGCCCGTGGGCGCAGGCGTCGGTCGACCTCCCGCTGAAGAAGCCCGCCGACGGCGTCACGCCCGTCGGCGAGGCGTACACGTACTCCGCGAACGACATGAGCGTCGCGGACGTCGACGGCGACGGCGCGTACGAGTACGTCGTCAAGTGGGACCCGTCGAACTCCAAGGACGTCAGCCAGGTCGGGTACACCGGCAACGTCTACGTCGACGCGTACGAGCTCGACGGCACGCAGCTCTGGCGGATCGACCTCGGCGTGAACATCCGCGCCGGCGCGCACTACACGCAGTTCCCCGTCTACGACTTCGACGGCGACGGCAAGGCCGAGCTCATGATGAAGACGGCGCCCGGTTCGACGATCACCACGTACCGCGCCGACGGGACCGTGAAGTCCGAGAAGTACGTCTCCATCCCGAAGGACGACCGTAAGGCCGGGGTCACCGACACGACCGACTACCGGCTCAGCAAGCAGGGGTACTACGAGCACGTCGTGGCGATGTTCCGCGGCTGGGCCGACCGGCCCGAGGTCACGTCCGGGCAGTGGCCGGCGACGCTCGAGGAGGCCTTCGGCATCGCGCCGCAGTACACCTACCCGCTGTCCGACACCGACGCCCGCGCGCTCACCGACTACTTCATGGACGTCTACGCGCCCAGCCGCAGCGCGCGCAACGTGCTGCGCAACTTCGAGGGCTTCGTCGTCGACGGCCCCGAGTACCTCACGGTCTTCGCGGGCGACACCGGCAAGGAGCTCCAGACCGTCGACTACAAGCCGGGCCGCGGCGACGACGGGCTGCTCTGGGGCGACTACGCGATGGCCCGCATCGAGCCCGGCAACCGCGTCGACCGGTTCCTGTCCGGCGTCGGGTACTTCGACGGCAAGACGCCGTCGGCCGTGTTCGCGCGCGGCTACTACACGCGCACGACGGTCGTCGCGTACGACTGGGACGGCAAGAAGCTGAAGGAGCGGTGGTACGTCGACTCCGGCCACGTGCCGCTGACGAACCCGTTCAACGACGGCCCGCACGGGCGCGACGGCACCGACCCCGAGTTCGGCACGATCACCACGCAGGGCTTCCACTCGCTGTCCGTGGCCGACGTCGACGCCGACGGCCGTCAGGAGCTCGTCTACGGGTCCGCGACGATCGACGACGACGGCTCGCTGCTCTACTCGTCGTTCGACACGCTGCCCGCGGGCAGCGCCGACCCTGGTGCGGACGTCCGCCTGGGCCATGGCGACGCGATGCACGTGACCGACATCGACCCCGACCGCCCCGGCCTGGAGATCTTCACCGCGCACGAGGGCGCCACGTACGCGCCCTACGGCATGGCGATGCGCGACGCCGCGACCGGCGAGGTCCTGTTCGGCGTCTACTCCGGCCGCGACACCGGCCGCTCGATGGTCGGCGACGTCCTGCCCGGCACCCGCGGGCTCGAGGCGTGGGCGTCGCTGCCCGGCGGCACCAACTCGCTCGGCCTGTACTCCGCGGACGGCGTCGTCACGCCCGGCCCGATCCCCGGCACCAACCAGTCGATCCGCTGGGCCGCCGACGGGACGACGCAGATCGTCAACGGCTCGGGCGACCAGGACGTCACGATCGACGACTGGAACCGCGGCCGGCTGCTCACCGCGACCGGCACCCGCGCCAACAACGGCACCAAGGGCAACCCGTCGCTCGTCGCCGACGTCCTCGGCGACTGGCGCGAGGAGCTGCTGGTGCGCACCGCCGACTCCTCGGCGATCCGGATGTTCGTCTCGACCGAGGTGACGAGCCACAAGCTCGCGACCCTCATGCACGACCCGCAGTACCGCGCCGAGGTCGCGCGTCAGCAGACGACGTACAACCAGCCGTCGTACCCGGGCTTCTACCTCGCGTCCGACACCGACTACACGCAGGTGCCCGTCGCGGACTTCTGGGCGCCCGGCAGCATCGACGCCCTGGCGTCGGCCGTGAAGGCCCGGATCGACGCCCGCGAGATCCGCGGACCCGTCGCCGCCGTCCTGCTCGCCGCCGTCAAGACCGCCGACGTGGCGGCCGACCACGGCAACGAGAAGATCGCCGTGAAGTCGCTCGAGGCGTTCGTCACGGCGCTCACGCCGAAGAGCCGCGTGTCGAGCGTCTCGGACAGCGCCCGGGTCGCGCTGACGCACCAGGCGGAGCAGGTCGCCGCGATGCTCGACTGACCGACCCACCCGGCCGGCACCCCTCCGCCGGCCACGCCGCCGCAGCTCCTCCTGCGACGGCACGAGCGCCCGGGACCCCGACCAGGTCCCGGGCGCTCGGTCGTCCGTGCGTCGAGGCAGCCCGCCCGGCCGCGGCCGCGGCGGTGCGCGCGTCCTGACCGCGCCGCGCGGAGGCTGCGCGCCGGATCAGTGGATGAGGTCGCGCCAGTTCTCCGGCACGCGGTCGCGCGGTGCGGGCGGGCGCTGCGCGTCGGGGCGCGCCTCGGGCGGGGCGAGCGGCGGGCCGTCGACGGGCACGCCGTCGGCGTAGTCCCACCACCAGTCCTCGCCGGGCTCGAACGAGCGCATGTAGCGGTGGCCCGTCTCGCGCCAGTGCGCGGTCGCGTGCTGGGCGGGCGACGTGTCGCAGCAGCCGACGTGGCCGCAGTGCGCGCACCGGCGCAGGTGCACCCACCACCCGCCGTCGGCGTCGCACTCGGCGCAGCCGGTGCCGCTCGGCGGGACGGTGGTGTCGACGTCGATGCTCACGAGGCCTCCGGTGGGGTGAGGGGCAGGCGGACGAGGAAGCGGGTGTCGCCGGGGTGCGACGTCACGCGGAGGTCGCCGTGGTGCTTGCCGACGACGATGCGCCACGAGATGTCGAGGCCGAGCCCGGTGCCGGACCCGACCGGCTTGGTCGTGAAGAACGGCTCGAACACGCGGTCGACGATCTCGGGCGGGATGCCGGGGCCGCTGTCGGCGATCTCGACCTCGAGCCAGTCGTCGACGCGACGCGTCGTGATCGTGAGGCGGCGCTGGTCGGGCGGCATCTCGGCGAGGGCCTGGCGGGCGTTGTCGATCAGGTTGGTCCAGACCTGGTTGAGCTCGGCGCCGTGCACGAGGACGGGCGGCAGCGACCGGTCGTAGTGCCGGACGACGTCGACGCCCTTGAGCTTGGCGTCGAGCATCGTCAGGGTGCTGTCGAGCAGGACGTGGACGTCGGCCTCCTGCTGCGCGGCACGGCCGATCTGCGAGTACTGCTTGGCGGCCTCGACGAGCGTGGAGATGCGGGTCGTCGCGTCCTCGACCTCGTTCATCAGCAGCTCGGTCTCGAGCGTGTAGCCGAGCCAGTGCGCGGCGCCCGCGACGACGTTCTCCGGGATCCCGCCGACGTGGTCCTCGAGCCACTGGGGGTCGATGCCGGCCTCGACGAACGAGTGCGCCATCTCGGCGTTGTCGCCGACGCCGTGGTCGTCGAGCCAGTCCGCGACGTCGTCCTCCCGGTCGGACGTGTCGAGCGCCGACAGCGGCGGTCGGCCGCGTGCCTCCTCCAGGGCCGCGACGGCCTTCTCCTGCAGCTCGATGATCTGCACGAGCTCGTCGCGGTCGTACGCACCCGACGCGACGAGCGCGAGCTTGCTGCGCATCCGGGCCACCCGCTCGCGCAGGGTCGCGGTCGCGCGGGTCGCGGCCGACGCCGGGTTGTTCAGCTCGTGCGTCAGGCCCGCCGACAGCGCCCCCAGCGCCAGCAGGCGCTCCCGCTGGGCCGTCGCCGTCTGCATGCTCTTCTGCCCGAAGAACAGGCCTTCGAGCAGGTGCATCGCCATCGGGAACCAGGTGTGCATGATCTCGGAGAAGTCGGCCGCGGGCAGCACGTAGAACCGCGACGGTGCCAGCACGCGCAGCGAGTGCAGGTAGCGGCGCGCCTCCTCCTGCTGGAGGTAGGCGTGCCAGGCGCCCGCGTAGACGCCGACCTGCGACGTGCGGCTGATCTCGACGTCGTCGGTGCCGACCCGCCGGTACAGCGCGAGCGACCCGTCGAGCAGCACGTAGAACGCGTCGGCGGGCTCGCCCTCGCGGAAGACGAAGCCGGGCTCCTGCCGCTCGACGTGCCCGCGCGAGCACAGGAACAGCAGCTGCTCGTCGTCCAGCTTGTCGAACAGGAAGAGCGTGCGGAGCTCCGCGATGTCGCAGGGCAGGCGGTCGGGTGTCGTCGTCACAGCTGCTCCAGGTACCGGTGGACGAGCATGACCGCCATCGCTCCCTCGCCCACGGCGGACGCGACGCGCTTGGCCGACTCGGCACGGGCGTCGCCCGCGACGAACACCCCGGGTCGGCTGGTCTCCAGGTGGTAGGGCGGCCGGTCGAGCGGCCAGCCGCTCGGCGGTCGGCCCTCGTCGAGCAGGTCGGGCCCGGCGAGCACGAAGCCGCGCGTGTCGCGGGCGACCGTCCCGTCGAGCCACTCGGTGCGCGGGACGGCGCCGATGAACACGAACAGGTGGCTCGTCGGCACCTCCTCCTTCTCGCCCGTCGTCGAGTCCCGCAGCACGAGCCGCTCCAGGTGGTCGTCGCCGATCGCCTCGACGACCTCGCAGCACGTGCGGACGTGCACCTTGGGGTTCGCCGCGATCTGCTCGATCAGGTAGTGCGACATCGACGCCGACAGCCCCTCGCCGCGCACGACGAGCGTCACCGACCGTGCCGTGCGGGACAGGTGCATCGCCGACTGCCCCGCCGAGTTCGCGCCGCCGACGATGTAGACGTCCTGGTCGGTGCACGCCGGCGCCTCCGTCAGCGCCGACCCGTAGTAGACGCCCCGCCCGGTGAGCGCCGCGAGCCCCGGACCGTCGAGCTCCCGGTACGAGACCCCGTTCGCCAGCAGCACCGTGTGCGCGCCGACGACGTTCCCGTCCCCTAGCCGCACGTGCCGCGCCGCACCGTTGACCTCGAGCGAGACGACGTCCGCCGCGAGCACGATCTCCGCACCGAACCGCAGCGCCTGCCGCCGCGCGCGCTCCGTGAGCTGCGCACCCGAGACGCCGTCGGGGAAGCCGAGGTAGTTCTCGATGCGCGAGCTCTGCCCCGCCTGACCGCCCGTCGCGACGCGCTCGATGAGCGCCGTGCGCAGGCCCTCCGACGCGCCGTACAGCGCCGCCGACAGGCCCGCGGGGCCGCCGCCGACCACGACCAGGTCGTAGAAGTCCGTCGCGGGCGACGTCGCGAGCCCGACGCGGGCGGCCAGCGTCGCGTCGTCGGGGGCCTGCAGCGGCTCGCCCTCGGGCGTCACGACGAGCGGCACCGCCGACTCGTCCGCACCCGCCGCCTCCAGCAGCCGGCGCCCCTCGGGCGAGTCCGAGGAGAACCACCGGTACGACACCTGGTTGCGCGCCAGGAACTCCCGCACCTCCGACGACCGCGCCGACCAGCGGTGGCCCACGACCTTCGCCTGCGGCACGGGCGGCGGTGCGCTCGCGGCCCACGCGTCGAGCTGCGCGTCGATGACGGGGTAGAGCTTCTCCTCCGGCGGCGCCCACGGCTTGAGCAGGTAGTGGTCCAGGTCGACGACGTTGACCGCGTCGATCGCCGCCTCCGTGTCCGCGTACGCGGTCAGCAGGACCCGCCGGGCCTGCGGGAACAGGTCCATCGCCTGCTCCAGGAACTCGATGCCGGTCATCCCCGGCATCCGGTGGTCCGCGAGCAGCACCGCGACCTGCTCGCCGCGCAGCTTCAGCTCGCGCAGCGCCTCCAGCGCCGCGTCGCCCGACTCGGCGCGCACGATCCGGTAACCCGCGCCGTAGCGGCGGCGCAGGTCACGGGCGACCGCCCGGGAGACGGCCGGGTCGTCGTCGACGGACAGGAGCGCGGGGCGCGGGGCGGTGTCCTCCGGGGCGGCGTCCGTGCGGTCGGGGTGGGTGGTGAGGGCCGGGGTGCTCGACGTCACCTGGGCATCGTGCCTCGCGATCCGGCTGCTGTCAGCGGTCTGAGGTGATCCCGTGGCCGACCGCGCCCCTGGTCCGGTTGACGGCGGGCCCGGCCGGACCAGCGGCTGCGTCAGTCGTCCGAGCCCCAGCGGCGCCACACGACCACCGCCGTCAGGACGAGGAGAGGCAGGACGACGAGCGACTCCGGCCGCGCCGCGAACGCCAGCGGGCTGTCGATGCGCACGACGTCCGCGTCGAGCAGCGCGAACGCGACTGCGTTGGCGACGCCGTGCTCGACGACCGCCGGCCAGACGCTGCCCGTCCGGGCGCGCATCACGCCGAGCACGACGGCCATCGCGAGGACCGCGACCGTGAACAGCGGCACCTGCAGCGCGAGCGGCACGTCGGTGTACTCGGAGCCCATCGCGAGGATGTACGGCACGTGCCAGACGGCCCACAGCGCCCCCACGGCGAGGTGCCGCCGCAACCCGGCGACACCGAGCGCCTGGAGACGCGGCTCCAGGTAGCCGCGCCACCCCCACTCCTCGAACAGGGCGAACAGCGTGCGGGCCACGAGGCCGGTCGCGACGAGCGTCCCGAACAGCGGAAGCCCGCCGTCGCCCGCGTGCACGTGACCCGTCAGGGCCCCGACCAGCAGCGCGACCGCGGCCGCGACGGGGAACCACAGCGCGCCGAAGACGTACCAGCCGCGCTCGCGGCCGATCCCGAGGCCCGCGTCGGCCCAGCCGTCGCGGCCGAGCGTGCGCAGCGCGACCGCCGTGAGGATCGGGCTCAGGACGAACAGCAGCGCGCCTGGGCTCGTCGCCTTGTCCTGTGCGCCGGCGAGCGTGAGCGCGCCGAGGACGGACAGGGCCATGACGCCGACGGCGTAGATCGTGACGTTGCGCCACGACGCGGGGCGGGGCGTGCGGGTGCGGGCGCGGCGGGTGGCGGTGGACGCGGACATCGCGGGTCTCCTCGTGCGGTGCGGTGCGGTGCGGTGCGGTGCGGTGCGGTGCGGTGCGGTGCGGTGCGGTTCGGCGGCTGCGGCGTGCGGTGCGGTGCGGCAGGCGTGCGGGGTCTCGCCGTCCCCCCGGGGACGCGTGCGGGGTCGGTCGAGACCGACATGGCTGCCGTTCCGGGGTCGCGAACGGCAGCCATGCCGGTGTGGACGTGGTGCAGACGTGGCGTGGCGGGGTCGGACGTCGGGCCCGGGTCCCGGTTGGGCCGGCATGACGTCGGAGGGTCGGGGTCAGATGTCGGAGCGCGGGGTCAGGCGTCGTCGAGCTCGGTGAGCAGGTCCTCCACCCAGGTGAGCTCGGCGCGGGCGTGGACCAGGCCGTTGGACAGGGTGGCGAGCCGCAGCCGGACGGGCAGCGGGACGTCACCACCGGCCTGCGCGAGGGCCTGGTCGTTGAGGTGGCGGGTCTGCTCGAGGACCGCGACGAGCTCGCGGGCCTCGGCGGCGCGCTCGTGCAGGACCGCGCGTGCCTGCTCGACGCCGAGGCGTCCGACGAAGAACAGGCGGACGAGGAACGACTCGCGCGACGGGACGTACTCGACGGGGGAGGCGAGCCAGCGGTCGAGCTCGGCCTCGCCCGAGGGCGTGATGGAGTGCTCGCGCCGGTCGGGGCGGCCCTCCTGCGGGATGGTGCGGACGTCGACGAGGCCGTCGGCGGCCAGCACGGTGAGCGTGCGGTAGATCTGCGCCTGGTCGGCCGGCCAGAAGTGCGCGACCGACTCCTCCATGTGCTTGCGCAGGTCGTAGCCGGTCATCGGTGCGACCGACAGGAACCCGAGCACGGCGTGCTTCAGCGACATGTCCCGACCATAGGTGACACGTCCTATATAAGACAAGACATCTATCGGGCTACGCGGCTCGTTCCGATCGCCGGGCGGTGGTCTCAGTCGAGCAGCAGCTCGCAGCGGACACCGGGAGCGCGCGCGAGTCGGCGGTCGCGCGTGAGGAGGGGGCAACCGAGGAGCGCCGCGAGGGCGACGTAGGCGGCGTCGTACGCGGTGACGGCACCCGACAGCCGCCAGATCTCCGCCTGCAGAGTCGCGAACGGCCAGAGATCGAGGGGGAGGGCCGCGAGCCCGTCGAGAGCCAGCGTCGCCTCGGCATCCGACAACGCGCCGGTGGCGCGGTGGCGGCGTAGCACGTTCGTCACCTCGTACGGCAGCAGGTCGGGCGCCGCGACCCGGGCGCCAGCCAGATGACGTGCGACCACCTCGCCGTCGCCCGCCGGGTCCAGGAGGAGAGTGATGACGGCGGACGCGTCGACGACGAGGAGCGTCACCGCCGGTCGGCGTCGAGGTCGTCGATGACGCGCGCGAGATCGAACGGCGGGTACGTCCGCGCGCGAGCGCGGATCGCTGCGACGGCGTCGGCTGCGGTCGGGTGGGCGGAGAGATCGATGAGCTGAGCCCGCAGGTACTCCTGCAGCGACCGTCCGCTGCGGGCGGCGCGGGCGGCGAGCTCGTCCCGGACGTCGTCGGGGACGTCGCGCACGGTGATGGTGACGCTCATGCCGCCATCGTAGCGGCGATGCATGCAGAATGCAGTCACGACCTCCGTACAGCGCCGCGACTCGGCGGGGGTCGCGACGGCCGTCTGTCAGGCGCGGTAGGCGGCGGTGATCGGGCAGGCGAACAGGTCGCGGTCCGGGCGGCCGACGGTGTTGAGGTGGTCGACGATCATCCGGTACGACCGCACGAGCGACACCTGCGCGTAGGGGATGCCGCGCGCCTCGCAGTAGGCGCGGACGATCGGCTGCGCGCGGCGCAGCGCCGCGCGGGGCATCGACGGGAACAGATGGTGCTCGACCTGGTGGTTGAGGCCGCCCATGAGCACGTCGACCCAGCGGCCGCCGCGGATGTTGCGGCTCGTCAGCACCTGGCGGCGCAGGAAGTCGACGCGCGCGTCCTTCGGCAGCAGCGGCATGCCCTTGTGGTTCGGCGCGAACGACGCGCCCATGTAGAAGCCGAACAGCGCGAGCTGCACGACGGCGACGACGAGCGCCTTGAGCGGCGACATGACGGCGAGCACGAGCGCGGCCGCGCCGACCAGGCGGACCGCGAGGAACGCGATCTCGGTGCTCCGACGCTCGAGCGGCTCGCGCGACAGCACGCGCCGCACGGCGGCGACGTGCAGGTTGACGCCCTCGAGCAGCAGCAGCGGGAAGAAGAAGAACCCCTGCCGGGCCAGGTACCACCGCGACCACGCCGACTCGCGCGCCGCGATCTGCTCGGGCGTGAAGGACAGGACCTTCATGTCGATGTCGGGGTCGGTCCCGACCTTGTTCGGGTTCGCGTGGTGGCGGGTGTGCTTGTGCTGCCACCAGCCGTGGCTGAGGCCGACGAACAGGTTCGCGAGGACCAGGCTGGCCCAGGTGTTGGCGCGGCCCGACGCGAAGATCTGCCGGTGCGCGGCGTCGTGCCCGAGGAACGCCACCTGCGTGAGCACGACGGCCGCGACGACGGCGACCGCGACCTGCCACCACGAGTCGCCCACCAGCACGACCGCGGCGACGAGGCCCGCCATCGCGACGACAGCCCCGGAGAGGCGAGCGGCGTAGTGTCCGGGCCGGCGCGCCATGAGGCCCGCGGCCTGCACGGCGTGCGCGAGCTCGGTGAAGTCGCTGACCGCGCGGCGACGCGAGCCGGCGGAGCCGTCGACGTGCGAGGCGGGGAGGGCGGTCGTGCTCATGGGCTGTCCGTCCAGTCGGTCCGGCCGCGACGCGGCGGGGCGCGAGGCGACGGAGTCTCGGGCGCACGTCGCCGGATCGCCCTGGCTCGACGGAGACGACGAAGGCCCCGGCCGGGTCGACGGCCGAGGCCCGTGCTGTGAAGTCCCGCCCACGGTACGTCAGAGACGGTGCTCGCGTGCGGTGAACCGTCCACCGGTCACACGCGTGCCTGTGAGTTCGCGACGGCTCAGCACGACGGCCGCGTTCCGTGCGACGGCAGTGCTCCGCACGACGGGAGGGCGCCGCGCGACGGGAGCCCGGGGCCGTCGCGACCCGGGGCTCCCGTCGTGCGGGCGTGCCGTGCGTCAGGCGGTGGCCCGACCGGCGCGCGCCCTCCGCCGCGTCGCGACGACGACTGCCGCACCGCCGAGGAGGAGGAGCAGCACACCCGTCGCGAGAGGCGCCGCGAGGTCCGCGCCGGTCGTGGCGAGCGACGCGCCGGCGACCCGGATCTCCACCTGCGCGAGCACCACGCCCGTGGCGTCGCGCACCTGCAGGTGGTGGAGGCCGGGGGACAGCGTCGTCGGGATCGTGACGGTCGCCGTCCCCGTGCCGCCCACGACCGGGACGGTCGCGAGGCGCTGGTAGGTGCTGGCGACGCCGACCTCGACCTGCGAGCCGGCCACGCCGGTGACCGTCACGGTGACCGTGTCGCCCGGCCGGACCGTGGTCCGGCTGGCGGTGATCGCCGGACCGCTCGCCGACGCCGACGCGGTCGGGGCGGGCGTCGTCGTCGGGCTCGACGTCGGCGTGGTCGTGGGCGTGCTCGTCGGCTCGTTCGTGGGCGTGGGCGTCACCGTCGGCGTGGGCGTGACCGTCGGTGTCGGGGTGGCGGTCGCCGCGGGTTCCAGCCCGTCGACCGCATCCGTCACGAGGGCCGTCACGCTGTCCACGTCCTGCTGCGTCGGCTGCCCGGCGGCGAGGATCACACGACCCGACGCGACCGCGTCGTCGAGGACCGCGACCGACTCCGGGGTCCACGCGTCGCGGTCGACCGCGTCGGCCGACGCGAGCGCCGCCTGCAGCGCGGTCGTGTCGACGGTCGTCGCCGCGACCGTCGGCTCGAGCCGGACGTCGTCGATCACGCCCCACGCGGGCGCGTCGAGGCTCAGCCAGGCACCGACCTTCACGAGCCCGTCGTCACCGACGACCACGTCGGGGACGGTGAACGTCGTCGGCTTGTTCCAGCCCGCGAGCCAGACGGGAGTCGACCGCGTGCCGCTGGTCTCGTTCCACGCCCAGATGCTCAGGTCGGTGCCCGTCTGGTCGCCGCCGTGCAGCGTGGCCGACAGCGTGTACGTGCCCGCGGGGACGCCCGTCAGCTGCTGGCTGAGGTCGACCGTGAACGGCGTGCCCGCCCAGAACGCGACCGCGCGGGTGCCGTCGGTCGCGTTGCCGGTCGCCTTGATGGCGTTGTCGCCGGACGCGACGGAGTAGGTGAGGTCCCACATGCTCGTGTCGGCGTCCTCGAAGGACCCGTTCACGACGACGTTCTCCGCACGCACGTGGACCGTCGCGACGGTGTCGACGCCCGTCGACGTCCGCCCGGGGATGCGGTAGGTGCCGGTCCCGCGGATCCAGCTCAGCGCGCCGCCCCACGTGACGGACGCGGTCTCCTGCGTGCCGTCGTTGTAGCGGACGGTGATCGTCGACGGCAGCGTCACGGGGTCGCCGAGGCGGACGTCGACCACGGGCTTCTCGACGGACGTGGGGACGCGCGCGGTCGTCGCGCCGGTGCGGACGTACCGGAACACGTCGAGGGACTCGAGCGGCGTGCCGTCGAACGCGAACAGCGCCTGGTTGTCCCACGCGGAGCCGCCGTGCCAGTCGCGCGCGTCCTCGTCGTACCCGCCGGCGTAGCTCGACGCCCAGCCGGACCCGAACTGCTCCCACCGGGCGTTCTGCGACGCCCAGTCCGAGGGCCCGCCGACGGGCAGCCACGCGGGCTCCCAGTAGAAGACGCCGATGCCCGCGTCGCCGACGGCGTGCACGGCCGCGATGACGTCGCGCACCAGGTCGGCCTGGCCCTGCACGCTGATCGGGTACACGGGCGTGGTCGAGGTGTTGATCGTGTTGCCGTGCTGGTCGCCGTTGTCCGTCGTGTACGCCCACGACGTCTCGGCGACCATGACCTTCTTGTCGTACGTGTCGGCGACGTGCTTCAGCATGCTCGTCAGGTTCGTCAGCGAGCCGTGCCACATCGGGTACCACGAGCTCGCGAACACGTCGTAGTCGACGTCCGCCCGGTCGAGGATGCCCGCGTAGGTCGCGTACCGGCCGTTCTCCGGGTTGGTGAAGTGCAGCGCGACGAGCGCGTCGTCGCCGTAGTCGGACGCGCGGACGGCCGCCGACCCCGCCGCGTAGACGGCGACGCACGGCGCCCACGACGCGTCCGTGGCGCTCCCGGACTCGCAGCGGATGCCCGCGATGCCGTTGTTCGACTCGTTGCCGATCTGCACCATGCCGACGTCGACGCCGGCCGCGGAGAACGCGTCGAGCGCGTCGGCGGTGAAGTCGCCCGCGGCGTCGGCGCGCTCGGCGTCGGTCAGGCCCGCCCACGCCTTCGGCACGTGCACCTTGGCCGGGTCGGCCCAGAAGTCGGAGTAGTGGAAGTCGACGAGCACGCGCAGCCCGGCCTCGGTCGCGCGGCGCCCGATCTCGACCGCGCGGTCGACGTCGACGGTCCCGCCGCCGTAGCCGTGGCCGTCGGCGTCGTACGGGTCGTTCCAGACGCGGACGCGGACGTCGGTGATGTCGTGGTCGGCGAGGACCTCGAAGAGGTCCGCCTGCTGGCCGTCGGAGTCGCGGAAGACCGTGCCGCTCTCCTCGAGCGACAGGACGGAGGACACGTCGACGCCGGCCGCGAAGTCGGCGGGGAGGCCGTCGACCTTCTCGACGAAGATGCCCGCGTCGACGGGGCCGGGGTCCTCGGCCGCGGCGGACAGGGCGGTGGGGGCGAGGATCGCCGCACCCACGGCGATCGCGGCGGTGGTGGCTCGCGCGGCACGCGTCGCGCGGGATCTGGTGGGCGTCATGACACTCCGTCGAGTCGAACGCGGTACCGCACGCGCATCGTCGCGCTGTGCACGGTCCCAGCCTGAGACCGTGCACAACATACGACAGCAAGGGCGGGGAAGCGCAAGAGCTGGACCGCCGACGAGACACAACCGTGACCGTTCACAGCGTGGCGCCGCCCTCACCCCGGCCAGGAGAAGGGGTGCAGGCGGCGCCGCCAGGTGAAGGGGAGCAGGCTGGGGTCAGGCGCCCGACAGCAGACGCGCCTTCGCCGCCTCGAACTCCGCGTCCGACAGGTGCCCGGCCGCGCGCAGCGAACCGAGCCGCTCGAGCCGCTCGAGGAGGTCGCCCTCGCCCTCGGGGCCGACGGTGCCCGACGTGGGCGCACCCGGCGCTGTCGCGTCGGTGCCGGCGGTCTCCGGCGGTGCCGCGACGACGCTGAACGGCCGCTTCGCGGCGGCCGCCTCCTCCTCGCGCTTCTCCTCGAACGCGTGGTAGCCCTCGCGTGCCGCGCCGACCGCACCCTTGCCCGCGACGACCGCGCCGTTCGCGATCGCGACCCCGGTCTCCGCCGCGATCGCCACGGCCTCGCCGCTGCGCGTCGTCAGCATCGACTTCGTCTCGTCGCTCACGGGGAGGAAGCCGATGCCCTTGCTGAGCCCGCGGTGCACGTCCCGGGCGAACCCGTGCCGCTGCAGCCGGGCGTCGAGGTTCGAGCGCGTCTCGTCGGTCATGGTGCCTCCGTCGTCCGTGGCCGCGGTTCGCGGCTGCGTGCGGTCGTCCGCGTCAATCTAGGCCACGGTGCGCGCAGACGGCGCGTCCAGGCGCCGGCACCCCGCCGACGTCACCAGTCGACGCGCGGCGACGGCGGAAGCTCCGCGGCTTCGACGCCGAACCCCAGCACGCACAGCACCTCCGACGTCCCGTCGACCTTCCCGGTGAGCTCGACGAGCGCGCCCGGGCCCGCGTCGTCGAACACGCGGCGCGGGACCGTCAGCTCCGGCACCTGGGTCACGTCGTCGGTCCAGGCGGCACCGTCACGGAACGCGACCGTCGAGCGCCACGCCGCGTCGCCGTCCGCCTCGACCACCGCCACGTCGAGCGTCGTCCCGTCCGGGTCGGCACCGGGGGCGAGCGTCCAGGACAGCACGACCGGCGGCCGCGCCGGTGACAGCCGCCGGATGCCGATCCGCGTGACCCACACGTCCCCGGGCTCGCGTCCGGACACCGTCGCCAGGCCCGAGGCGTGGTCGGGGGCGAGGGTGCACTCGACCCTCGTCTCGCCGCTCTCCGTCACGGCGGGGGACAGCACGAGCGCCCCGGCGGTGACGGTCGCGACGCCGACGACCACCGGCACCGGCACGTCCACCCGCGCCCGCACGACCACCGTCCGCACGACCGAGTCGGCGAACGTCTGCCGCCGCGGGTGCCACAGCGGCCGCAGCCAGCCGACCAGCAGGATCCAGTCGAGCGCGTGCAGGAGGTCCCGCAGCACCGTGACCGGCAGCCCCGCAGGCCGCCCGTCGCGCTCCCGGACCACGCGGACGCCGACCATCGCCCTGCCCGGCGTCATTCCGGTGAACGCCTGGAGCACCAGCAGCAGGGCGACCGCGCCGGAGGTCCACCACGAGAACCGCCCGTCGGGCTCGATGCCCGGCACCGCCGAGAGCGGCAACCACGGCACGGGCCGGAACGGCACGGGCGCCACCGACCCCGTCGCGAGCCACGCGACCGCCGCGACGAGCAGCCCGTCCGCGACCGACGCGACCGCCCGCCGCCACCACGCCGCATACCGAGGGCCCGCTGGAGCGGTTGGCTCGGCACCCGTCGCCGTCGTGGCCTCGGTCGTCGTCACCCGCGGATCGTCCCACTGGCCGTCGTCCGGTGAGGGTCGTTCACGTGCCCTCGGTGGCGACGACCTCAAGCCGCAGGATCCGCCCGTCCAGCAGCCCGACGGCGAGCCGTCCCGGTCCGCAGGTGCTCACGGAGAGCGGGACGACGGGCGCGCCGTGCACCGCGAGCTCGACGGCCTCGAGCAGAGCGCCCGTGACGGCGTCGGCGCGCACGAGCCACCCGTTGGACGTCGTGATCACGAGGACGCCCTCCTCCTCGAGCGCGTCCGTCGCCACGCCCGGCAGGTCCAGCGTCCAGCGAGCCGCGCCGGCGGGGTAGTCGCGTCGGACCGCGAACGGGCCGTGGCTGCCGGAAGACGCGTGGACCTCGCCGCAGTGGACGATGCCGGTCCCGAGCTCGTCGTCGACGTAGACACCGGGACCACCGAACAGGTGGCGTTGCTCGGTCCCCTGCCAGTCGAGGGGGAAGAGCCGCTCCAGCTCCGGCCTGCCACCGGCGGCGACGACGCGGGTGACCCACTTGTCCAGGTGGGGCTTCTTCTCGTCGGTGCCGACCAGGACGAGGGGATCCGGTGCGCCCGCGATGTCGAACCAGTGGTTGAACAGGTCGTACCCCGTCGTCGCCACCCGGCCGACGGTCCGTCCCGCCGGGTCGATCACCAGGGAGTCGGTCGAGGTCGCGTCCCGGGTCGCCGGTCGGAGCAGCGAGTACGGGCCGGTCGACCCGACGACGACGGACGCGCTCTCGGGGACGAGCTCGCCGACGACCGCGCCCGTCTCCTGGTCGAGGACCTGGTGCTGCGACTCGTGGCGCGGGGGCCGGCCGTCGATCCACGGCGGCCGCAGCGCGACGGTGGTCGCGACGGTGGTCGCGTCGAGGGCCGTCAGCTGGCACCCCGTCCCCGTCGTCGGGATCCGCCACCCCGGGGCGTCCCCTCCGGTCGCGTCCCACCGCTCGGCGGCGACGCCGTCGCACGCGGCGAGCACCGATCCGTCCGGGCGTCCGGCGACGCTCCACACCGCACGCCTCAGGGCCCACGCGCGGCCGGCCTGGGCTGCGAGACGCTGCAGCGCGGCCCGGGCACCCGCGCGGTCGGGCTGCGGGTAGACGAAGGGGACCGACTCCGCGTCGTGCGTGGACAGGTCGAGCTCGCGGTCACGCAGCTCGCGCCAGGGCGCCTCGATCTCGAAGGCGTCGCCCACCAGGTCCTTCCAGTCGGCGACGTCGTCGTCGTGCCACGGCGCCAGCACGACGGCCAGCCGCTCGTCGTCGACCCACCGGACCGTGCGGACCTGGCGTGCGTCGCGGAGCGGGCTGACCCGCCGTGCCCGTTCGAGGTCGAGGAGGAGGAGCTCGCCCTCGAAGCTGTAGCCGCCGTCGTACGCGCCCGTCCCGACGGCCACGAGCGTCCCCGACGGGTGGATCGCGACGTCGTTGACCGGGCGTCGGAGCGACTCGACCTGCCGGCACGCGAGGTCGGTGCGGTCGTAGACGCCGACCCTGGCGTGGGCCCGTGACGCCGTGCCGGCGCCGAACCACTGGGAGTACGGCAGCTCGCCGGCCACGACGACGACGTCGTACGCCGGGTCGTCGACGACGAGCGTCGGGTCGCCGATCTCGGCGAACGGCTGGTCGGCGAGGACGTCGAGGTGGTGAAGGGGCACGCGGCGATCCTGCCGCACGACGCGTCGACGACGAAGGGCCCGCGCTGCACGGTGGCAGGTCACGGGCCCTTCGGGCGGCGGAGGATGGGGGATTCGAACCCCCGAGGGCTTTCACCCAACACGCTTTCCAAGCGTGCGCCATAGGCCACTAGGCGAATCCTCCAGGCGGGCCCAGGGTACTCGACCCGACCGCGATCTCCGAAACGGGCGACGGGGACGGGGTCGGGCGGCCACGATGGGGTGTCGGTCGGGGACGCGGCGACGAGGAGGGCGCGATGGTGGTGGCGCAGGACGCGGACGGAGACGTCGCGACGGTCGAGGGTGCGCAGATCCGACGGGCCCGCCCGGCGGACCTCGCGGCGACGCGGACGGTGCTCGCCCGGGCGCTCGCGCACGACCCGCTCATGGACTGGATCTTCGGCCTGCGGGCGGACCGGTCGGCGGCGGTCGCGGCGTTCCTGTGGGGCGCGATCGAGGAGTACGTGCTCGCGGGCAACGCGTGGCTCGCGGTCGACGACCGCCGGGCTGTGGGAGCGGCGGCGTGGCGGGTGCCGGGCACCGAGGCGACGGGGGCGGACGGTGGTCCCGCGCTGCCCGGGCCGTCGACCCTCGGGCTGCTGCTGCCCGCGGACCGCGTCGTGCTGGTGCGTGAGGGGTTCGCGGCGATGCACGACCTGCTCCCCGACGAGCCGCACGCGCTCCTGCACTTCCTCGGCGTCGACGCAGACCGGCGGGGCTTCGGCCTCGGTGCGGCGCTGGTCGAGGCCGGGCTCGCGGGCGTCCCGGACCACCTGCCCGCGCACGTCAACACGACGCTCGAGAGCAACGTCGCGTTCTACGTCGCGCGCGGCTTCACGCACGTCGGCGCGGTGCGGCTCGGGCCGCGCGGACCGCAGATGCACGGGCTGCGCCGACCCGCTCGCCGCCCCTAGTCTGGCGAGGTCCGGCCCGGCGCGGACGGCGGCGGGCACGAGCGCGACGAGCGGAGCGACGGCCATGGCGCACGGCGACATCACGCATGTCGACATCCCCGCGGACGACATGCAGCGGGCGACGACGTTCTACCGGACGGTGTTCGGGTGGGACGTGCAGGAGTTCCCCGGGTTCGAGGGGTACCCGATGTGGCGGGCCCCGAACCAGATCAGCGGCGGCGGCTTCGGGCCGCGCGGCGGCGACCTGCAGGCACCGCGGTCGACGATCGAGGTCGACTCGATCGAGGACGCGCTCGCCGCGGTCGAGGCGAACGGCGGCAAGGTCGTCCGCGGCAAGGAGGAGATCACGCCGACCAGCTGGTGGGCGGTCTTCGAGGACTCCGAGGGCAACCAGATGGGTCTCTACGAGGGCACCACGGACACGGACGCGTCGGACGCGGGCTGACGGGCGACGCGGGACGGCCCACGCGACGTCGCGCACGTCGATGTCCCGACCGACGACGTCACGACCGACGACGTCCCGCGCGCGGCTCAGGGTCGGTCGAACGCCGTGTGCACCGACGGCCGCAGCCACGACGGCAGGACCGCCCGGGCGCGCAGCGCGGCCTGCACGAGCTCGGGCCGCTCGAGCGCCCGCAGACGTCGACGTCGTCGCGCGCTCGGCCGCCCGTACGCCGCGACCTGCGCGGCGGTCCCCGCGATCGCGCGGGCCGCGTCGAGGTCCCCTGACCGCAGGGCGGTCACGTAGTCGTCGAGGGTGATCTGGAACAGGCGCGGCACGACGAGGTCGCGCACGTAGTACCGCTGCATGCGGACGTCGTCGGGCGTGGTGCGCGCGAGCTTGTCGAGGAAGGCGACGCGGCTGGCACGGAACCGCTCGCCCGCCGACGTGCTCGTCGCGTGCACGCGGAACCGGGTGAGCGACTCGCGGACGAACTCCGCGTGCCAGCCCGCGCGGAACATGCGGATGAACAGGTCGTCGTCCTCGTACCCGACGAGCTGCGGGTCGAACCCGCCGACCTCGCGGTAGGCGTCGGCGCGCAGCACGGACGCGGACGGCACGACCATGAGGTCGGACGCGAGCAGCTCGAGCAGCGTGCGGTGCGGGTGCGGCAGCTGGTACGTGCGGATGTACGAGCGCGTGACGGTCCCGCCCTCGCCGTCGATCTCGTCGAAGTCGCTGTACGACCACGCGACGTGCTGGGACCGCTCGAACGGCCGCACGAGCCGGGCCAGGTGCTGCGGGTACCAGGTGTCGTCCTGGTCGAGGAACGCGAGCAGGTCGCCGCGCGCGGCGGCGGCCGCGGTGTTGCGGGCGGCGGACTGCCCGGCGTTGTCCTGCCGCAGGACGCGGATCGGCACGGGCGAGTCGAACGCGGCGGCGAGCGCGCCGCCTCCGTCGGTCGAGCCGTCGTCGACGACGAGGACCTCGACGGGCAGCAGGGTCTGCGCAGCGATCGACCGCAGCGCGTCCTGGACGTACCCGGCGCCCTGGTAGAGCGGGAGGATCGCGGTCACGGCGGCCGACCGCGGGTGCGCGGTCGCGGCCCCCGGACGGGCGTCGGCGAGCGCCGCCCGCGCGGCGACCGGCGCGGCTGTCCCGGGGACGAAGGCGACCGGCGCGGGTGTCCCGGGAGCGACGACGTCCGGCGACGCGGGGGTCCGCGACGCGTCGGCGTCGGCCCGCGCGGTGGTCCCGACGGGAGGCGCCGCCGGCGCGAGCCCGTCGACGGGGTAGCGACGGGCGACTTCGGCGCTGTCCGCCGCGTCGACGGGCCAGCTCACGGGACTGGCGGGCGGGCCGACCTTCTCGGCGACCACCCACGCCCCGGACTCGCTGGCGACCGCGGGCATGAGGTACGCGTGCTCGCGCCACTGCGCCGACGGCGTCACCGTCACGCCCCCGGCCATGCCCGTCCGCAGCGTGCGGAAGCCCGTGGCAGGCCCGAACAGCTGGCGCAGGCCCGCGTCGGAGAGCCGCCAGAAGTCGTTCGGCTGGGCGTGCGTCGGCCAGGTCCACGGGACGACGTGGCACGTGAGCCCGCCGGGCGCGAGCACCTTGCCGATCTCGGCGGCGACGAGCCACGGCGCGGCGACGTGCTCGAGCAGGCTCCGCGACACCACGACGGCGTACTCGCCGGCGGGCACCGCCGTGGACAGCGCGTGCACGTCCGCGACGACGTCGACGCCCGGACCCGCGTGGATGTCGAGGTGCCGGACGACGCGTCCCGCGAAGGGCGCCTCGAGCCGCGCGTACTCGTCGGGCCGGTCGGTGCGCGAGCCCAGCCAGAGGACGGGCCCGGGTGGTGCGGCGGCGGCGAGCTCGGCCAGGAGCTCCTCCTCCTCGAGCTCCGGGACGTCCTCGTGCCGCGGGAGCGGGTGGTCCGGCAGGTCGAGCGGGACGCGGTGGTCGCCGCGCGCGGTGTGCACGACGAGCGTGACCTCGCCGTGCGGGGTGCCCGGCACGTACGCCGCGAACCCGGTGTCGACCACGTGCGGGTCGCCGGGCCAGAACGCCGCCAGGTCGGGGCGGGGGCGCCGCGCGGCACGGACCGAGGTGCCGCCGACCTCGACGGACACGCCGCTCGCGGGCTCGGGCGCGGTGTGCGCCCAGCCCTCGAGGTACACGCCCGACGCGTCGCACCAGTACACGTCGAGGCCGTGGTGCACGGGCGCCTCGACGGGTCGCAGCGGTGCGACGTCCTCGACGGCGCCCTGGGCGGCGGCGAGCGTGACGTGCTCCCGCGCGACGACGGCCAGCGCCTGCGCGTGCGCGTCGTCCGGGTGCTCGCCGGCGGCGTCGGCGGCGGTCGTGAACCACAGGCGCGCGGTGCGCGGGTCGCCGGTGTTGAGCGCGCGCATCCCGAGCGACAGCAGCGCGTCGAGCGCGGACGTCGACCAGCGGCCGTCGCCGCGGGCCAGGCGAGGTGCGGCGTCCGCGACGGGTCCGACGAGCGGGCCGGCGTCGTCGTAGCGGCCGCGCGCGACGAGCTCGACGAGGACGTGGCAGCGGCGGCCGGCCACGCGGTCGCGTCCGTCGGGCGTGGACGTGTCCAGGTGCTCGGGCAGCTCGAGCGCGAGCGCGGCCGCGTCGGCGGGCCGGGTGCGGGCCAGGGCGACCGCGCGGTGCACGGCGGCCTCGAAGCGGACGTCGAGCGCGTCGAGGTCCGTCGGGTGCGTGCCGATCCACGCGATCGCGGCCTGCTGCGCGAGCGCGAGGTACCGCTCGGCGGCGGTGACGTCGTCGCGCGAGAGGAGGCACGTCATGCCGATCGCGTGCGCCGCGCCCGGCAGCGCCCACGACGCGTCCGCCCCCGCGTGCAGCGCCGCGAGCGCGGCGTCGGGGTCGTCGAGGTCGACGCCGTGCCGGGCGCGGACCGCCTCGACCATGCGCGGGATCGCCTTCTCGGCCTCCGCGAACGCGCCCCGGGCGACGAGCGAGCGCACGAGCCGCGTCGCCGTGCCGACGGCGAGCGCGCCGGACGGGTCCGACTCGGCGGCGCGGTGCGCGTAGTAGTCCTCGAGCACGGCGGGCGGCAGGTGCCGGTCCCAGTGCGGCGCGGGCGCGGAGGTGTCGTCGGTCGCGAACGCGACGAGGGTGAGGCCCTCGCGGCGGACCTCGGCGACCGCGAACCCGGCCTCCCGCAGCAGGTCGCGCAGGCCGTCGCGCGTCGCGAGGACGGTGTGCAGGCCGGCGCTCAGGGCGGCGACGACCTCCGGCTCGGGGGACTCGGGCGTGACGTGCTCGGCGGCCGGAGTGGTGAGCAGCACGATCCCCGTCGGGCCCGCGTGGCGGCGCAGCACGCGCGCGAAGTCGAGCGGTGCGGGGACGTGCTCGATGACCTCGCTCGCCAGGATGAGGTCGAACGTGCCGCCGAGGTCCGACTCCGTCGTCAGGAAGTCGTGGACGATCGGCACGCCCAGTTCAGCCGCGCCCCGGACCGCCGCGTACGACGGGTCGATGCCCAGCACCTCCCACCCGTGCGCGAACCGGGCGAGGTCGAGCGCGAAGCCGTAGTTGCAGCCGACGTCGAGGAACCGCCGCACACGTGCGGGGTCGACCGCCGCGAGCGCCGTCGCGATCGTGCCGACACCGGCGCCGCCCTCGACGTACTCGTCGACCTGCACGTCGTCGGAGCCGGACGCCCCCGCGACGGGCAGCAGGTCGAGCGCGCCGCACGTCGCGCAGCGCACGCCGTGGATCTCGGCCCCGTCGGGTCCGGCCGTCGTGACGACGCCGTCGGCCGTGCCGCGCGTCCCGCAGATGCGGCAGTCGAGGTCCCGAGCGGGCCCTCCCCACGTGAGCCCCGCCACCGGTCCTCCTCCGTCACACCTCGCTGAACCGTGCCACCGCGCGGATCTTGTTCGTGGCGTCCAGGGCCGCGACCTTGTACGCCTCGGACAGGGTCGGGTAGTTGAGCACGGTGTCCACGAGGTAGTCCACGTCGCCGCCGCACGCCATGATCGCCTGGCCGATGTGCACGAGGTCGGTCGCCGACGTCCCGAAGATGTGCACACCGAGCAGCTCCCGCGTCTCCGTGTGCACGAGCAGCTTGAGCATCCCGTAGGAGTCGCCGACGATCTGGCCGCGTGCGAGCTCACGGTAACGCGCGATCCCGACCTCGTAGGGGACCGCGTCCGCGGTGAGCTGGTCCTCCGTCCGCCCGCAGTACGAGATCTCCGGGATGGTGTAGATCCCGATGGGCTGGACGGCCGCGAGCTCCCGCGCGGGCTCGTCGAACGCGCGGTACGCGGCGAGCCGGCCCTGGTCCATGGACGTGGCCGCGAGCGCGGGGAAGCCGATGACGTCGCCGACGGCGAAGACGTGCGGCACGGCGGTCCGGTAGTCCTCGTCGACGACGATCCGCCCGCGCTTGTCCGCCTGCAGCCCGGCGGCCTCGAGGTTCAGCCCGGCCGTCTGCCCCTGCCGGCCCGCGGAGTACATGACGGTGTCGGCGGCGATCTTCTTGCCCGACGCGAGCCGCGTCACCGTGCCGCGCGAGCCGGTGTCGACGCCCGCGACCTCCTCACCGAGCCGGAACGACACCGACAGGTCGCGCAGGTGGAACTTCAGGGACTCGACGACCTCGGGGTCGCACATCTCCAGCATCGTCGGGCGCTTGTCGATGATCGTCACGCGGGTCCCGAGCGCGGCGAACATGGACGCGTACTCGATGCCGATGATCCCGGCGCCGACGACGACCATCGACCCCGGCACCCGGTCGAGCGCGAGCACGCCGTCGGAGTCGACGACGGTCCGCTCGTCGAACTGCACGGTGTCGGGACGGTGCGGACGGGACCCGGTCGCGATGACGACGAACCGCCCCGAGATCCGGGTGCGCCGCCCGTCGTCGTCGGTGATCTCGACGGTGTGCGGGTCGACGAACGCCGCGCGGCCCGCGTGCAGGTCGACGTGGTTGCGCAGCAGCTGCGCACGCACGACCTCGATCTCGCGACCGATGACGTGCTGCGTGCGCGCGAACAGGTCCTCGATCGTGATGTCGCTCTTCACGCGGTAGCTCGCGCCGTACATGTCACGCTGCGCCATTCCCGTCAGGTAGAGGACGGCCTCCCGCAGCGTCTTCGACGGGATCGTGCCGGTGTTGACGGAGACGCCGCCCATCATGTGCCGCCGCTCGACGACCGCGACGCGGTGCCCGAGCTTCGCCGCGGCGATCGCCGCCTTCTGGCCGCCCGGCCCGGAGCCGATGACGACGAGGTCGTAGTCGTACCGCTCGGTCCCCGGCGCAGGTGCCGCAGGGGGCTCGGCCACCGGTCCCGGGATGCCGTCGCTGCTCACCCCTCCGAGTGTGGCCCGGTCGACCGTCCCGCACACCCGCTGGACGCGCGCCCGGCCGCCCGGTACACCTGCGGCGTGAGCCTCGACCGTCCGCTGCCCGTGCGACGCGTGCAGCCGTCGGGCGCGCCCGACGAGGAGGACGCGCCCTGGTACGCCCGCATCCCCGCCGTGCGGCAGGTCATGGAGGAGGGCTGGGACCTCGACCCCGTGACGATCCTGGTCGGGGAGAACGGCGCCGGGAAGTCGACGCTCGTCGAGGCGCTCGCCCTCAGCCGCGACATGGGACCCGAGGGCGGCTCGATCGGGTCCGCGCACTCGACGCGCCCGACGGAGGCCGAGCTGCGGTTCCGGCTCGTGCGCGACGTCGGGGCCGGGCGGTTCGGCTTCTTCCTGCGCGCCGAGACGATGCACTCCTTCTACACGTACCTCGAGGAGAACCCGGGCATGCGCCCGGAGCCGCGGTTCCACGAGATGTCGCACGGCGAGTCGTTCCTGTCGCTCGTCGGCGACCGCATGTTCAAGCCGGGGCTGTACCTGCTCGACGAGCCCGAGGCGGCGCTGTCGTTCACCGGCTGCCTCGCGCTGCTCGCGCACCTGCACGACCTCGTCCGGTCGCCCGGGTCGCAGGTCGTCCTGTCGACGCACTCGCCGATCCTCGCGGCGCTGCCCGGCGCGACGGTCTGGGAGGTCGGCGAGTGGGGGATGCGGCGGTGCGACTGGGACGACCTCGACCTCGTCCAGCGGTGGCGCGGGTTCCTCGACGACCCGCACCGCTACCTGCGGCACGTCCTGGACTGACGGCCGTCGCCGCGCGCGTGTCCGGGCCGTGCGCCGCTCGGCCGTGCGTGAGGGCGTCCCCACGTCCGTTAGGCTGGTGGGCAGACCCCTCGTGCGGCGTCATCTCGCTGAACCCCCCCAGGGCCGGAAGGCAGCAAGGGCAGGTGAGCTCTGGCGGGTGTGCGAGGGGTCCTTCACGTCCCGGGCGGGATCCGGGAGGATCACGCCTCGGGCGACGAGCGCTCCCGTCGCGTCCACTGCGCGAGGTAGGAGCCCGCGGCGGCGACCACGACGAGCGCGAGGACGAACCCCGCGGCGCCCAGCACCAGGACGGTGGTGTGCCAGAACGTCATCTCCTGCTGCCTCTCGCGCGTCGTGAGCCGTCGTCGAACCTATCGACGGGCGCGCGCCGCCCGACAGGGACCGACGTCCCGCGGGTGGGGTGAACCGTCGCGACGACGGCGCGTCAGGCGGGCTCGGGGTCGCGCAGGGCGAGGCGCGTGAACGTCTGCGCGGCGCCCGCCTCACGCTTGAGCCGGCGGACGAGGCGGTCGAGCGACGCGGGGTCCGCGACGAGCGCGTGCAGCAGGTAGTCGTACGAGCCGGTCACGTGCACCGCGTCGAGGACCTGCGGGAAGCCGGGCGCGCGTCGCAGCGCCGCCTGGAAGTCCTCGTTGGTCGTCTCCGGCGCCAGGCGCACCTCGATGAACACCTCGAGCCCGCCGACGGGCGCTCCCGCAGGTGCGCGGCCGGTGACGATCGTGAAGCCGCGGATCGTGCCGTCGTCCACCAGGCGGCGCACGCGTGCCGCCGCGGCGTTCGCGGAGAGGCCCACGCGCGCGCCGAGCTCGCGGAACGGCAACCGCGCATCCGCGGTCAGCTCTCGAAGGATCGCGTCGTCGATGACGTCCACGGCGCACATTCTCGCAGTCCGACGACGACTTGCGCAGCGGACCGTCGACGCGCGCCGCACGACGGGACGATCCTGGTCGGCGTGGACGTGACCTCCGCCCTGCTGCTCGGCGCGCTCGCCGGGCTCGCCGTCGCCGTGCCGGTCGGGCCGATCGGGGTGCTGCTGCTGCGCGAGGGCGTCGTGCACGGGACGCGCGTCGCGATCGGCGCCGGGCTCGGCGTGGCGACCGTCGACCTGCTGTACGCGACCGTCGCCGTCGCCGCGGGGGCACCCGTCGGACGGGTCGTCGCCCAGCACGAGCACGTCGTGCGGTGGGTGGCCGCCGCGGTGCTCGTCGTCGTCGCCGTGCTCGCGCTCCGCGCGTGGTGGCGTGACCGCGCGAGCACCTCGCACGCGACCGTCCCGGCCGCGCCGCGCGAGACGGGGGCGTCCGAGCCGGCCGTGCCCGGCCAGACAGGCGTGGCCGTCGCGGCCGTGCCCGTGGAGCCGCGCGCCGCGACGCCCGCGGTCGACGTCGACCCGCCCGGGCCCGGCGGCGGAAGAACCGTCGCCGACGGCGGGCCGGGGGCGGCGACGGTGCCCCGGGCGTGGGTGACGCGACCGACCCCGGCGGCCGCGTACGTGCGGTTCGTCGGGCTGACGATCGTGAACCCCGCGACGCTGCTGATCTTCGCGACGGTCGCGGTCGGGCTCGCGGTGCGGCTCGGCGCGGACGGGTCGTCGGTGCTCGTCGCGGGCGCACTGTTCGTGGCGGGTGCGGGCCTCGCGTCGGCGGCCTGGCAGTCGGTCCTCGGCGTGGTGTCGGGTGCGCTCGGGCGGGTCGTCGGGGAGCGCGGGCGGTCGTGGGCGTCGCCCGTCGGCGCCGTCGTCGTGCTCGTGCTCGCGGGCGTCGTGCTGCTCGGCTGACCGGGCCGTCCGCGGCACGTCGCCGGCGTCGCCGCGCGTCCGTGCAGGCCGGGGACGGACGCTCCCGCGCGTGGGTGGGGGCGTCTAGGGTTCTCGCGTGACGACAGCCCTGTACCGCCGCTACCGGCCCGAGAACTTCGCCGAGGTCATCGGTCAGGACCACGTCACCGCACCCCTGCGGCAGGCGCTGCGCAGCGGCCAGGTCAACCACGCGTACCTGTTCAGCGGCCCGCGCGGATGCGGCAAGACGACGTCGGCCCGCATCCTCGCGCGCATCCTCAACTGCGAGGCGAACACCGAGGCCAGCCCGACGGACACCCCGTGCGGCACGTGCCCGTCGTGCGTCGAGCTCGCGCGCGGCGGCTCGGGCAGCCTCGACGTCGTCGAGATCGACGCGGCCAGCCACGGCGGCGTCGACGACGCCCGCGAGCTCCGCGAGCGTGCGACGTTCGCCCCGGCCCGCGACCGGTTCAAGGTGTTCATCCTCGACGAGGCCCACATGGTCACGCCGCAGGGCTTCAACGCGCTGCTCAAGATCGTCGAGGAGCCCCCGCCGCACATCAAGTTCATCTTCGCGACGACCGAGCCCGACAAGGTCATCGGCACGATCCGTTCGCGCACGCACCACTACCCGTTCCGGCTCGTCCCGCCGGACGTGCTCGTGCCCTACCTCGAGCAGCTCTGCGCCAGCGAGGGCGTGCCCGTCGGGTCGGGCGTGCTGCCCCTCGTCGTGCGCGCGGGCGGCGGCTCGGTCCGCGACACCCTCTCCGTGCTCGACCAGCTCATCGCCGGCTCGGGCGAGGGCGGCCTCGACTACGACGACGCGGCCGCGCTGCTCGGCTACACCCCGGCCGCGCTGCTCGACGACCTCGTCGAGGCGATCTCCGCGCGTGACGGCGGGTCCGCGTTCCGTGTCGTCGAGCGCGTCATCACGACCGGCCACGAGCCCCGACGCTTCGTCGAGGACCTGCTCGAGCGCCTGCGCGACCTCATCGTCATCGCCGCGTCCGGCGACGCCGCCGCTGCCGCGCTGCGGGACGTGCCCGCCGACCAGCTCGCCCGCATGCGCCTGCAGGCCCAGCACCTCGGCGCGTCCGAGCTCTCCCGGTCCGCCGACCTCGCGAACGCCGCCCTCACCGAGATGACGGGCGCGACGTCGCCGCGCCTCCACCTCGAGCTCCTCATGGCGCGCCTGCTGCTGCCCGCCGCCGACGACACCCGGTCCGGCCTCGGCGCGCGCCTCGACCGCCTCGAGCGTGGCCTGCCCGCCGACGGCGCCGCCTTCGCCTCGGCGCGCCTGGTCGGCCCGGGCGACGCGGAGGCTCCCGCGGCGCCGGTCGCGCGCCCCGACGACATGCCCGTGCCCGCCGTCGGCGGCGCCCGTGGCGCCGCCGCGGTCCGGGAGGCGCTCGCCAACCGCGGCGCCGCCGTGCCCGCGTCGACGCCCGGTCGCCAGGCCGAGCAGCCCGCACCCGCCGCTGCGGCCGCGACTGCGTCGTCGGCCGATCACCCAGCCGAGCCGGCCGTGTCCGCCGCCGCGTCGCCGGCTGGTCACCAGGCCGCGCCGGCCGGTACGACCCCGTCGGACGGTGCCTCCGCTGCGCAGGACGCGGGCACCTCGGACGCGGACGACGCATGGCCCCCGGTGAAGGCGCCGGCGTCGCCCGCGGACGCAGGTGGTGCGCGCACGGCCGGGGACGACTCGACCGCACCTGCCGCGGGCGAACGGCGGGGCTCTGTCGACGCGGCCACACCCCCCGTCGAGGCGACCGTTCCCGACGACCGGACCGCCGTCGACGCGGGCGCGACCGAGCCCAGCGACGTGACCGCCGTCGACGCGGACGCACACGCGACCGCCGTCGACCCGGACGCACACGCGACCGCCGTCGACGCGGACGCGCACGCGTCCGCTGAGCGGCCTGCCGAGACGGGCGGTCCGGCGGGCGCTCGCGAGATGGCTGCGGACGCGGGCCGACCTCACGGGGACGCGTCTGCGGATCGGTCGGCCACCGAGGCGGAGGCGGTCGCGGACCGGGGCGAGTCCGTCGCGCCCGGCCAGTCACCCGCACCGGCGCCTACGCCCGCACCGGCGCCGGCACCGGAACCCGCACCCGCGAGCCTCGCGCCGGCGACCGCCGCGGCCGGCGGGTCGCGGGACACCGAGGTGCTGCGTCGGCGCTGGCCCGAGGTGCTCGAGACCGTCAAGGGACTGCGCCGCGTGACGTGGGCGCTCGTCGACCCGCGCAACGCGCAGGTCGCCGAGCTCGACGCGACGACGCTGCGCCTGTCGTTCACGACCCCGCAGCTCGCGGCGACGTTCCGCAACGGCGCGCACGCCGACGTGGTCGCCCGCGCGGTGCGCGAGACGCTCGGCTTCGACGTCCGTGTCGAGGGGATCCTCGGCGAGCCCGGGGCCGGGCCGGGAAGCGGTGGCGGACGTCCGTCCGGCGCCGGGCCGTCGGCGGCACCGTCCTCAGGTCCCGCACCCTCGGGCGGATCGCCGGCTCAGGAGACGCACCGCGGTGCGACGTCCGGCGCGACCTCTGCCCCTCGCGCGGCCGCCCCGACGGGTCCCGGCGGCGTGGACGGCGGGTCGGCGTCGGGTGACGCCCAGGGCGGCCCGTCGGCCGGCGCTGGTGCGGCCGGCGTGGCGACGGCGGTCGCGGCACCGCCCGCTCCCGTCCCGGTGCCGCGCGGTGTCGTGAGCGCCGCGGAGGCCGCGGCCTCGTGGGACGACGACGCGCCGCTCCCGGAGCCCCCGGACGACGACCCGGGCGAGCCCGGGCTGCCCGAATCTCCGCCGGACGTGGCCCCGTCGGCGCGTGAGCGCGGGATGGCGGCGGCGGCGCGCGAGTCGGCGGCCCGGTCGGCCGCGCGGCACGAGGTCGACGAGCCGTCGCCGGACGACCCGGACATCACGTCGTCGTCGCTGGTCGGCGCGCCGCTGGTCGCGCAGCTGCTGGGCGGGACCGTCATCGACGAGCAGTTCGACGACCCCCAGGGGTGAGCGCGCGCGGGTCGCTGCACCATGTCGAGGTCTGGTGCCGCGACGTGGCGTCGTCGGGCCCGTCGTGGGACTGGCTGCTCGGCGCGATGGGGTTCGTGCCGCGCGACACGTGGCGTGACGGCCGGAGCTGGACCGCGCCGGACGGTTCGTACGTCGTGCTGGAGTCGGGGCCGGACGTCGTGGCAGCGGCGCACGAGCGTCGCCGGCCGGGCGTCAACCACCTGGCGTTCCACGGCGGCTCGCGCGCCGACGTCGACCGGCTCGTGGCGGCTGCACCGTCGCACGGCTGGACGCTCCTGTTCGCCGACCGGCACCCGTTCGCCGGCGGTCCGGCGCACTACGCGGCGTACCTGGAGGACCGCGACGGGTTCGAGGTGGAGGTCGTGGCGCGCGGCGACGCGCGACCTGCGGCACCACCGGGGCGCGCCCGCCACACCGTAGGCTGGGCCGCGTGTACGAGGGCGCGGTCCAGGACCTGATCGACGAGCTCGGGCGGCTGCCCGGCGTCGGTCCCAAGAGCGCTCAGCGCATCGCGTTCCACATCCTCGCGGCGGACCCGGCCGACGTGCGCCGGCTGTCGGACGCGCTCGTCGAGGTCAAGCGCCGGGTCCGGTTCTGCGAGATCTGCGGCAACGTCGCGCAGGAGGACCAGTGCCGCATCTGCCGTGACCCGCGCCGCTCGCCGACGACGCTGTGCGTGGTCGAGGAGCCGAAGGACGTCGTCGCGATCGAGCGGACCCGCGAGTTCCGCGGGAAGTACCACGTGCTCGGCGGCGCCATCAACCCGATCGCGGGGGTCGGCCCGGACGACCTGCGCATCGCGCAGCTCATGACGCGGCTGGCCGACGGCACGGTGACCGAGGTGATCCTCGCGACGGACCCGAACGTCGAGGGCGAGGCGACCGCGACGTACCTGGCGCGCCTGCTGGTCCCGATGGGGCTCACGGTGAGCCGGCTCGCGTCGGGCCTGCCGGTCGGCGGCGACCTGGAGTACGCGGACGAGGTCACGCTCGGCCGGGCGTTCGAGGGACGACGGCGCATCAGCGCCTGACGTGGCCCGGCGACGGGACGCGAGGACGGGGGAAGTGATGGACACCGTGAAGGCGACGACGGCGGACGCCGACCTGCTGGAGCTGGCGCGCGCGGTCGCGGACGAGTCCCGCAGCTACCTGACGACGGTCACGGAGGTCGCGGCGGGCACGACGCCCGAGGCGACGCTGCCGCTGCTGCTGCTCGCGGTGTCGGACGTGCTCGCGGTGGGTGCGCGGCTGGGCGCGACGACGGACGTCGTGCCGGCGGAGCGCTTCGAGCCGGACCGCGGCCCCGACCCGGACGTGGACCCGCTGCGCGCTGCGCTCGCGAACGTGTTCGAGGGCATCGACGAGTACGCCGAGGTCGTCGACCCGCTCGTGACACCCGAGCTCGAGCAGTCGTCGGTGTCGGGCGACCTGGTCGCGATCGCGCAGGCGCTCGCGCAGGGGCTGCGGCACTACGAGGCGGGCTCGGTCACCGAGGCGCTCTGGTGGTGGCAGTTCTCGTACCTGTCGGACTGGGGCGAGCGCGCGTCGGGCCTGCTGCGCGTCATCCAGACGATGCTCGCGCACCTGCGTCTGGACGTCGACGACGACGTCGCCGCCGAGGCGGAGTACGACGCCCTCCAGTCCTGACGCTCAGGTCGCCCCGCTCCGGGCTGGCGGTCGTCAGGCGACTGGTGGTCGTCAGGCGACCTCGACGCGCCTCCCCGTGCCCATGTCCGCCTCGTCGTCGGTGACGCGTGCGTACACGCCGTCGGGCACGCCGGGGTGGCGGGCGACGGTGCCCGCGACCGCGACCAGGGTCGCCTCGTCGTCCCCGGTGACGAGCACGGGTGATCCTCCGGTCGGGGGGGGTCAGGCGACGCGGGTGCCGCGGGCCAGGCGGTGCTGCGGGACGCGTAGGCGGCGGACGGCGACGACGAAGCCGGCGGCGCCGAGCAGCACGTGCAGCGCGAGGCCGAACGGCCACACGGGTGCGGTGTTGTGGCTGGCGGTCGAGTCGGCCGGGCTGGCGTCGTCGATCCAGCACCAGTCCTCGACGGGCGGCGGCCCGTCGCGGAGGTCGCGGACGCCTTCGCGGATCGCACCGAGCGGCTCGGACGGCGGCACGGCCGTGTCCGTCGTCGCGGGGACGGCGTCGGCGACGATCACGAACGGGTTCGCGCCGAGCAGCCACCACGTCCGCTCGGTGTGCATGACCTCGGACCGCTGCGTGAACTCCTCGCACTCCATGAGCGAGGACGTGACCTCCTGCGGCGGCACCCCGTAGACGCGCACGTCCTCGGTGGTCGTGACCACGGGCAGCGTGAGCCCGAACAGCATCGGCGTGAAGACGGTGAGCGCGGCGACGGTGACGAACGTGAGGACGGTCGACCCGGCGGTGCGCGACACGAGCGCCGACCAGCCGAGGCCCATCCCGCAGACGGTCGCGAGCAGCAGCGCGACGAGCAGCAGCCCGCCGAGCAGGGACGTCGGGGGAGTGTCGCCGAGGAACAGCGTGAGCACGAGGAACGGGATGCTCGCGACGAGGAACGCGCACGCGGCGGCCCACGCGGCGAGCAGCTTGCCGGCGGCGATCTCGGCGGGCGTCAGGAGCGTGACCTGCAGCGTCGCGAGCGTCCCGGCGGCACGGTCGCCGTTGATCGCGGTGGACGTGAGCGTCGGCGTGACGAGCAGCCCGAGCCCGAGGACGAGCATCGTGACCGCGCCGAACGCGATCGCACCGCGCTGCAGGCCTTCCTCGTCCATCGTCCCGATCGCTCCCGTGATCAGCAGCGTCAGCGCGCCGACGACGAGGAACCAGACGACGAGCGCGACGACCCACCGGGTCGACCTGACCCGCTGGCGCAGCTCGAGCGCGGCGACGGTCCGCACGCCGTGCCACGTGAGTCCCCAGGTCGCGGAGCGGGGCCCCGACGGCACGGGCGGCGGGGTGGTGTCGGCGGCGTCGTCGAGGTCGACGGGGGTGACGCTCATCGGCGCTCCTCCTCGAGGTCCAGGTAGGCCTGCTCGAGCCGGCCGACGACGGGCGCGTACGACGCGACGTCGACCCCCGCGGAGACGGCGGCACGCAGGACGCGGGCGGCGTCGGCGTCGTCGGTCACGTCGACCAGGACGCCCGCGGGCCGGTCGGGCGCGGTCTCGACCGTCGGGCCGTCGGGGCGCCACACGACGCCGGCGGTCGCGAGCCACGCGGCGAGCGGGCCGGCCGCGAGGGCCTTGAGGTGGAACGTGCGCGTGGTCGTCGCGGTGGCGTCGGCGGACCACGAGTCGACGACCGTGCGGCCCTTCGACAGGAAGACCGCGTCGTCGGCCATCTCCTCGAGCTCCGAGAGCACGTGGCTCGACACGAGCACCGTGCGGCCCTCGTCGGCGAGGCGTCGCAGCAGCAGCCGCAGGTCGACGCGCGAGCGCGGGTCGAGGCCGCTCGCGGGCTCGTCGAGCAGCAGGACCTGCGGGTCGTGCACGAGCGCCCGCGCGAGGCCGAGGCGCTGCTTCTGCCCGCGGGACAGGACGCTCGCGGGCCGGTCGGCGAACTCCGACAGGTGCACGGTCGCGAGCAGGTCGGTGACGCGCGCGTCGGCCTGCGCCTTCGGCAGCCGGTAGGCCGCCGCGAACGTGCCGAGGACCTCGCGCGCGGTCAGGGAGTCCCACGTGCCGAACGCGTCGGGCATCCAGCCGGTGCGGGCGCGTGCGCCGGGTCCGTCGGCGACGGGGTCGTGCCCGGCGACGAGCACGCGCCCCTCGTCGGGCACGAGCAGGCCGGCCAGGACGAGCAGCAGGGTGGTCTTGCCGGAGCCGTTCGGGCCGACCAGCGCGGTGACCGCACCGGCTCGGGCCCGCAGGTCGACGCCGTCGAGCGCCTGCACGGTCCCGAACGCACGCCGCAGACCCTCGACGACGATCCCGTCGGTGCCCGCCGGGGGCGGCGTCGAGGCCGGGGCCGGTGCGCCCGCGGGCGGTGGGGGCGGCGGACCGTCCGCGGGGGTGTCGTCGTCGACCGCGCTCGTCATGCGGACACCGTAGGACCGGCCCTCGACGACGCGAGGCCGTTCGGGTGGAGGAACGGTGCAGGTCGTCGACCGTCACCCGGACGCCCGCCGACCTGGACCGCCGGGGCGGCCCTCGTCGACGCCACGCGCGGGACGACCCCGCCCTGACGCCCGCTGCCTCGTCCGCGGCGGTCGTCACGACGGGGTCGTCGTCCCCCTCCGTGCGTGGGGGGTCTCAGCAGCCCAGGCGGGAGCCCGCGACGGCCACGTCGTCGAACCACAGCGTGTCCGCGCCCTCGCCGTAGCTCTCCCAGCCGAGCCGCAGGTCCGTCGGGCGGGGTGCCCAGGCCGTCCGGTACCACTGCCCGTCGACGTCGTGCGTCGGCGTGCCGTCCGCCGTCAGCCCGGTCACCGCGGTGCCGTCGAGCCATGTCGCGAGCCGTCCGGCGCGGTCGACCTGCACCTCGACGCAGTGCCACGACGACGTCGGCAGCGGCCGGCTCAGCGCGACGCCGTTGGGCGACTGCTCGGGCAGCGTCGCGTCGTCGGACGCCCGGTTCCACTGCAGCGCGCCGTTCTGGCCGCCCATGCGCAGGTCGCGGTTGCCGTCGCCCGCGTCGCGCATCGCGAGGAACGTCGTGTGCGACGTCGGCAGGGCCGTCGTGTGCCGCACCCAGTACCGCAGCCACACCTGCGACAGCCCGCTGAGGTCCGCCGCCGCCCTCGCGAAGACGTGGTTGCAGTAGCCCGCGGCGCCGACGACCTTGAGCGACCGGCTGCCCGAGTGCGCGATCGACGAGTCCACCTCGACGCGGCCCTGGCCCGAGCAGTCGGGCGTGACGACGCTCCACGATCCCGACGGCGTCGTCGACGTCTGCGACTCGAGGCCGTCGCAGAACACCGCGCTGCCGCAGCCGACAGCGGTCGGGGTGGGCGTCGGCGTCGGCTCGACGGTGGGCGTGGGGGTCGGGGTCGGCTCGACGGTCGGCGTGGGGGTCGGGGTCGGCTCGACCGTCGGCGTCGGCGTCGGCGTCGGAGTGACGGTCGGCGTCGGGGTCACGGTCGGCGTGGGGGTGACGGTGGGCGTCGGCGGTGTCGTCGGACGCCCGTCGCACGGGATGCCGTTGACGGCGAAGTCGGTCGGTGCCGTGTTCGCACCCGACCAGGACCCCTGCAGGCCGAACGACGCGGTGCCGCCCGACGGGACGTTGCCGTTCCAGGCCGCGTTGCGCGCGGTGACGCGGCTGCCCTCGGACGTCACGGTGGCGTTCCACGCCGACGTCACCTGCTGGGCACCCGGCCACGTCCACGTGAGGGTCCACGACGTCAGGGGCGTGCCGGTCGTGAGCCGGACGTCGGCTGTGAACCCGCCGGGCCACGTGTTGTTCGTCCAGGTGACGGCGCACGCGGCGACCGCCCCCGACGCGCGCGACGCCTGCGCGACGAGCGTCCCGACGACCGCGAGCAGCACGACGACGAGCGCGGCGAGCACCAGCCGGCCCCGGCCGTGCACGACTGCGATGGACATGTCCGGTCCTCTCCGACGCCGCCCTGCGGCGGCCGCCGCGTCGTCGCGTCGACCGTGGCGCGCGACCGTCCGCGGCGCCCCCTGCTGCGTCGCCGGGAAGCCTCCCGCGCCCCGCGCCCCGCCCGTCACCCCCTCAAACGCTTCACCTCGCCCGGGCCCGGATGTTCGATACCCGCGACCGGCCCGCGTAGCGCGAGCCGCACGCCCTCCGCGGCTGCCGTCGCGTGGAAGCTCTGTTGCACCCTGCGCGACAGAACCTCCACGCGAGCGTGTCGACGTCGTGCGCGCCGAGGGGTGGAACGGGTTTGCCGCGGGACCGGCCGCGTGTCTACGCTCCGGCGAACCCCAGGAACCCGGCGGGCCGTTGAGAGAGACGGAGGCCGGCGACAGATGGAGCAGGCACGTGGCACTTGTCGTGCAGAAGTTCGGCGGATCGTCCGTAGCGGACGCCGCCAGCATCAAGAGGGTCGCCAAGCGGATCGCGGCGGCCAAGCGAGCGGGTGACGACATCGTCGTCGTGGTCTCGGCCATGGGCGACACGACGGACGAGCTCATCGACCTCGCCCAGCAGATCACCCCGCTGCCCCCGTCGCGGGAGATGGACATCCTCCTCACCGCGGGTGAGCGCATCTCGATGTCGCTGCTCGCGATGGCGATCAACAACCTCGGCGTGAAGGCCAAGTCGTTCACCGGCCAGCAGGCGGGCGTCATCACGGACGCCGTGCACGGCCGGGCGCGCATCGTCGACGTCGTCCCGCACCGCATCCGGGAGACGATCGAGCGCGGCCAGGTCGCGATCGTCGCGGGCTTCCAGGGCGTCACGTCCGACACGAACGACGTCACGACGCTCGGTCGCGGCGGCTCGGACACCACGGCCGTCGCGCTCGCGGCGGGCCTCGGCGCCGACGTCTGCGAGATCTACACCGACGTCGACGGCGTCTTCTCGGCGGACCCGCGCATCGTCCCCGCAGCGCGCAAGCTCGACCGCGTCTCCTACGACGAGATGCTCGAGCTCGCCGCCAGCGGCGCGAAGGTCCTCGTCCTGCGGTGCGTCGAGTACGCGCGCCGGTACGGCGTCCCGGTGCACGTCCGTTCGTCCTTCTCGACCCACACCGGCACGCTCGTGACGAACGAGCCGGCGCCTGACAGCCCCGAGGGAGCAGCAGTGGAACAGCCGATCATCGCGGGCGTCGCGCACGACCGCTCCGAGGCCAAGATCACCGTCGTCGGCGTGCCCGACGTGCCCGGCAAGGCCGCCCGGATCTTCCAGGTCGTCGCCGGGTCCGGCGTGAACATCGACATGATCGTCCAGAACGTGTCCGTCGCCGCGACGGGCCTCACGGACATCTCGTTCACGCTGCCCGCGTCCGACGGAGCGACCGCGACCGCCGCGCTGTCCGAGCACCAGCCCGACATCGGCTTCACGTCGCTGCAGTACGACGACACGATCGGCAAGCTCTCGCTCATCGGCGCGGGCATGAAGTCGCACCCCGGCGTCTCCGCGAAGCTGTTCGCGGCCCTGTCGGACGCCGGCATCAACATCGAGATGATCTCGACCTCGGAGATCCGGATCTCCGTGGTCACGCGGGCCGACAGCCTGGACGACGCGGTGCGCGCGGTCCACACGGCGTTCGACCTGGACGCGGACCAGCAGGAGGCAGTCGTGTACGGAGGGACGGGACGATGAGCGGGCTCACCGTGGCGGTGGTCGGGGCGACCGGCCAGGTCGGGAGCGTCCTGCGGCGCCTGCTCGACGAGCGGGACTTCCCCGTCGGGACGATCCGCTACTTCGCGTCGGCGCGCTCCGCCGGCACGACGCTGCCGTGGCGCGGCGCCGACGTGGTGGTCGAGGACGTGGCCGTCGCCGACCTGTCCGGCATCGACATCGCGATCTTCTCCGCCGGCGGCGGCACGTCGAAGGAGCACGCACCACGGTTCGCGGCGGCCGGTGCGGTCGTCATCGACAACTCGTCCGCGTGGCGTCGGGACCCCGAGGTGCCGCTGGTCGTGTCCGAGGTCAACCCGGGCGCGCTCGACGACACCGTCAAGGGCATCATCGCCAACCCGAACTGCACCACGATGGCCGCGATGCCGGTCATCAAGGTGCTGCACGAGGAGGCCGGCCTGCGCCGCCTGGTCGTCTCGACCTACCAGGCCGTGTCCGGTGCGGGTCTCGCGGGCGTCGCCGAGCTGGCGGGGCAGATCCGGGCGGCGGCGTCGCAGGACATCGCGGCGCTGACGCACGACGGCTCGGCCGTCGAGTTCCCGGCGGCGGAGAAGTTCCCGCGGACGATCGCGTTCGACGTCATCCCGCTGGCCGGCTCGATCCAGGACGACGGCTCGTACGAGACCGACGAGGAGCAGAAGCTCCGCCACGAGTCCCGCAAGATCCTCGGCATCCCCGACCTGCTGGTGTCGGGCACGTGCGTGCGCGTCCCGGTGTTCACGGGCCACTCCCTGTCGATCAACGCGGAGTTCGAGCGGCCGCTCACGCCCGAGCGCGCCCGCGAGCTCCTGGCGTCCGCGCCCGGGGTCCAGCTCGACGACGTCCCGACGCCGCTCGCCGCCGCGGGCGCCGACCCGAGCCTGGTCGGCCGCATCCGCCAGGACGAGGGCGCTCCGGAGGGTCGCGGCCTGGCCCTGTTCGTCAGCAACGACAACCTCCGCAAGGGCGCCGCGCTCAACGCCGTCCAGATCGCGGAGCTGGTGGCGGCCCGTCTGACGGCGACCACCCCCGCCTGACCTGTGGGTCCGACGGCCACCCGGCCGCCGACCACAACATGGCGCGCGCTTCGGACCCCCGGACCGCGCGCCATGTTGTGTTTGTGCCCGCGTCTCGCCGGCGACCCGGGCATGGTCACCGCTCCGCCTGTCGGAGCGGTACCGAGACCCGGGTCGGCGGTCGCCGGCGGCGTCGGGCGGGTGACGGCCCCAGGTCATGTGCGTCGCCGAGCGCGAGGTGAGGCCTGTCAGGGTGTCCAGGGGTCGACGAGCGGGACGTCGAGGCCGACGAAGTCGCCGGTGTTGCGGGTCGCCAGCGTCGCGCCGTGCACGGCGGTGACGGCGGCGATCATCCCGTCCTCGACGCTCAGCGGCCTTCCGTCGACCCGGCGGCGCTCCCGCAGGACGGCGTAGCGGCGCGCAGCCGCGGCGTCGTACGCCAGGACGCCGGACGCGTGCGTGGCCAGCAGGGCCTCGATGGCGGCGGCCAGCCCGGTCCGGCGACGGCCCTCCGGAAGATGTCCGACGCCGACGACCAGCTCGCCGACGCTCACCGCGGTGATCGCCACGGGCTCGTCGACGGCGGCCAGCCACGCGAGGACGCGCTCGTCCGGCGCGGCTCGCAGCGGCTCGGACAGGACGTTCGTGTCGAGGACGATCACGTGACGTCGACGTCGACGTCGCGCGGCGCGCTGCGCTCGGGCAGAGGCAGGTCGTCGCCGCGGAAGCCCTCGGACATGCGCAGCCAGTCGCTCGCGAGGTCGTCGGACGCCACGGCGGCGCTCAGGATGGCGCGCGCCTCGGCCTCCATCGAGCGGCCGTTGCGGGCCGCGCGCAGCTTCAGCCGCTTCTGCACCTCGGGGTCGAGGTGTCGCACGGTGACGGTCGACATGGTCGGCCCTTCCGACAGCTGCTAGCAATGCTAGCGACGGCGGTCAGCCCGCGGGGTCGATGGGGAAGTTCTGGTCGAAGACGTGGTCCGGGTCGTACGTGCGCTTGAGCGCGCGGAGGCGGTCGAGGGTCGCGGGCGGGAACGCGTCGAGCAGGCGCTCGGGGCGCGGGTCGGTCTCGAAGGACAGGTAGAGGCCGTCCATGTGCGGGTAGGCGAGGCGGTCCCACGCGTCGTCGAGGCCGCTGCGGTCGAGGCGTCCGGCGAACGACGTCACCGAGAACTCCTGCGCACGGTGGGCGTAGGCGGTCGCGGACGCGTCGACGTCGTGCACCGCACCTCCGGTCGCGCGGAGCTGGAGGAGCGACGCCTCGCCGCTCAGCAGCAGGTCGCCGAGCGCCGCCCCCGCCGCGTCGGTCATCCGGGGGAGCAGTCCGGAGCGTGACACGGGCGGGGCGCCGCCGTCGTGGTGCTTGGACACCGGGCCGATGATCCCCGCGTACGGCGTGACCTGGGCGCGCTGCTGGAGGACGGGCGCGACGTCGAGCATGGGCTCCAGGACCTCCACCGCAGCCGCCGTGTCGGACGACGCCCACACCGTCATGGCCTGCGCCATCGGCCCGCGGTCGCGGCCACCCGCGGACAGGTGGAGGAACGACGTGAGCTCGCGCGGCGCGTCCTGCACCAGTGCGCCCCAGCGGGACACGAGCGCGGCCGGGTCGGTCGCGTCGAAGACCATCTGCGCGAACACCACGTCGGGCACCTCCGACGCCTCGATCTCGACCGCCGTCACGACGCCGAGGTTGCCGCCCGCGCCGCGCAGGCCCCAGAAGAGATCCGGTTCGGCAGAAGCAGACACGACGTGCACCGACCCGTCGGCCAGCACCACCTCGTACGCGAGGACGTGGTCGATCGTCAGCCCGTGCAGCCGCCCGAGCAGCCCGATGCCGCCGGTCGTCGCGAGCCCACCGACGCCCACGCCGCCGTAGTCGCCCGACGAGATGGCCCACCCGCGGCGCGCGATGGCCGACGCGACGGCTCCCCACGTGGCCCCGGCGCCGACCCGCACCCGCCGCGTCGCCTCGTCGAGCACCTCGACGGACGCGAGCCGCGACAGGTCGAGCACCACGCCGCCGTCGTTGGTCGACCGCCCGGAGATGCCGTGGCCCCCGGACCGCACGGCGAGCGGCCCGCGCTGCCCCCGCGCGTACGCCAACGCCGATGCGACCTCCGCGGTCGTCGACGGCCGCAGGACCAGGCCTGGCGCACCCCGGCGCATGTACGTCGACCGCACCTCGGCGTACCGGCGGTCGCCGGGCTCGACGGCCTCGACCCCCGCGGGCACCGCGTCGTAGTCGATCCCGTCGACGCGCTTCGCGAGCGCGGCGGCCGACCGGACGGGCCCGGTCACCGTGCCGGCGACCCCGCGCTCGGCGGCCACCCGCTCACGTACCGCGGGAGCGACCTCGGTGCCGAACGTCTCGATGACGGACGGGTCGTCGGTGCCGAGGATGAACGTCCCGACCCCGTCGTCGACCGCGAGCGCGACCAGCGCGTCGACCCACGCGGACGTCGACCCGGTGAGCGACCCGGAGCCGGGGGACAGGTTGAGCAGCCGCCGGATCTCGCGCGGGTCCCGCCCGGCCGCGACGGCGCCGGCGTCGATCGACGCGTTCCCCCGCGCCAGGTCGCCGGGCTCCATGTACCCCTCGGACGGCAGCCACCCGTCGGCCTTCTCGGCGACGAGCCGCAGCATGCGCGGCTTGTACGCGCCGAGCCAGATCCCGGCGTCGTGCACGGGCGCCGGCCCGCGCTTGGCGCCGTCGACGGAGTGGTACGTCCCGCCGGCGCGCAGGGGGGACCGCGACGACGTGTCCCACAGTCCGCGGATCACGTCGATCGCCTCGGACAGCGCGTCGACGCCCTGGCCCGGCGTGAGGCGCGGCACGCCCATCCCGACCATCGCGTCCCAGAACGCCCCGGCGCCGAGCCCGAGCTCGGCGCGACCGCCGGACAGCAGGTCGAGCGACGCGACGGCACGCGCGAGCACGGCGGGCTGCCGCAGCGGCAGGTTGAGCACGTTGCCCGCGAGGTGCACGCGCATGGTCCGGGCGGCGACGTAGGAGAGCAGCGTCCAGGTGTCGAGGAAGCGCGGCTGGTACGGGTGGTCCTGGAACGTCACGAGGTCGAGCCCGACCTCCTCGGTGAGCACGGCGAGCGAGACCGGGACCTGGGGGTCGGCGTTCGTCGGGGTGATGAAGGTGCCGAAGGTGAGCTCGTGGCCGTAGTCGGGCATGGGTCCTCGTCGTCGTCGGTCACGCGACGCCGGGACGCCGGGCCGCACCTGCCGCAACGTGCGAATCACCCCGGACCTTCCCGGGCCCTCTTGTGGCGCAGCGTGGTTCTGTGGTTCATTAGTCGAGTAATGAACCAAGGAACTTCACGACGACAGGAGCAGCCGCATGTTCGACGGCCGTGAACCCCTGTACGTCCAGATCGCCGACCAGATCCGTCAGGACGTCCTCAGCGGCGCCCTCGAGGCCGAGGAGCAGGTCATGTCCACGACGCAGTACGCGACGACCTTCCGCATCAACCCGGCCACCGCCGCCAAGGCGTTCGCCGAGCTGGTCGACGAGGGCGTCCTCTACAAGCGCCGCGGGGTCGGCATGTTCGTCGCCCCCGGTGCCCGCGAGAAGCTGCGCGCCGAGCGCCGCGACACGTTCTTCGCCGACGTCGTCGACCCGGTGCTCGAGCAGGCCCGCCTGCTGGGCATCGACGTGGACGAGGTCGTCGCCCGCCTCCGCGAGCGCGCGGCCACCGCCGCGCAGCCCACCACCGACACCCCCCAGGCAGGTGCCCGATGACCGGCTTCGGCGTCGAGGTCCGCGACCTCACGGCCCGCTACGGCACGACGACCGCGCTCGACGCGGTGTCCTTCGACCTCCGCCCCGGCGCGATCACCGGACTGCTCGGGCGCAACGGCTCGGGCAAGACGACGTTCCTGTCGGTGCTGGCCGCGTTCCGCCGCCGCAACGGCGGGACGATCCTGGTCGACGGCGAGGACCCGTGGGAGAACCCGCGGATCATGGGCGGCACGTGCCTGATCCGCGAGAGCGGCGACGTCGTCCTCGACGAGGCCATCAAGGAGAACCTCGCGTTCCTCGCGGACCGCCGGCCGCACTTCGACCGGGAGGCGGCGGAGGCGCTGCTCGACCGGTTCGAGCTCGACCCCGACAAGCGTCCCGACCGCATGAGCCGCGGCCAGCGCTCGGCGTTCGGCGTCGTCGTCGGCATCGCGACGCGCGCACCGCTCACGCTGCTCGACGAGGTGCACCTCGGCATGGACGCCCCGGCGCGGTACGCGTTCTACGACGCGCTGCTCGCCGACTGGATCGAGCACCCACGCACGATCGTCCTGTCGAGCCACCTGATCGGCGAGGTCGAGCGGCTGCTCGAGGACGTCGTCGTCATCGACAAGGGTCGGGTCATCGCCGCCGACGACGCGACGACCCTGCGCGAGCAGGGGCTCACCGTCACCGGTCCCGCCGACGCCGTCGACGCGTTCGTCGTCGGCCGCCGCGTCGTCGCGCGCCAGACCCTGGGCCGCACCGCGCAGGCCACGGTCATCGGCACGCAGCCCGACGACGACGTCCGCGCCCGTGCGGCCGGCCTCGAGCTCGGCGTCGTCGGGCTGCAGGACCTGTTCGTCCACCTGACCGACCGCGGCGCCGGCGAGACCGCCGACGTCCTCACCGCCCAGGAGTCCCGATGACCGCCGCCACGCCCGCCCTCCCGGCGAAGGCCCGGGCCGGCCACGTCGAGAACCAGACGTGGCTCACCGCCCGCTGGCTGCTGCGCACGCAGGTCTACCTCGCCGCGTGGTTCTGGGGCATCGCCGTCGTGGTCGTCGCGGCCGTGATCGTGATCGTCACCAACGTCGGCGACCTGCACAACAGCATCGTCGCGTTCACGCGGCAGGGCGCCATCTGGTTCCCGTTCTCGGTGTTCATCATCGTCACCACGACGTACTTCCCGATCCACGTCGCGACGGGGCTGACCCGCCGCAGCCTGGTCCGCGGGTCGCTCGTCGCGGCGGCCGCCACGGCCGTGCTCTACGGGGGCGTCTTCTCGCTGCTGCTCCTGGTGGAGCGCGCGGTCTTCGACGCCGCCGGGTGGCAGTGGCAGTTCTTCGACGACCTCTCGGCGGGCGCCGGGCCGGAGACGTTCATCCCCGCCTCGCTGCTCACGTACTTCGTGACGTACGTGTCGGGGCTGCTCGTCGGCATCGTCTACCTGCGCACCGGCGGCTGGTGGGGGACGCTCCTGCTGCCGTTCACGGCCGGCCCGATCCTGCTCGTGTCCGCGTTCTTCGCCGCCGACGCCGGGCCCATCCCCACCGAGACCTGGTTCGGCGGGAACGGCGTGACGACGCCCGTGGCCGTCGCCGCGAGCCTCGTGCTCGTCGCCGTCATGGCGTTCGTCGTCGACCGGCTCGTCCGGACCGCCGACGTGCCCGTCCGCACCAGCTGACCTGACCCGCACCGGCGCACCGACCGCCGGGGCATCCGCACCACCCGCACCTTCTCCGCGCACCACGGGACGGCCCGCACGCCGCTCCCGCGGCACCGCACACCCTCGCACCGGCCCGACGGCCGCTCGAGGCCCACCCGTCGAGCACCGACCCAGGAGGAGCACCATGCCCACCCCCGTGATCGAGGTCGAGCACCTGCGCAAGACCTACGGCCGCAACGTCGCCGTCGACGACGTCTCCCTGCACGTCCAGCCCGGCGAGATCTTCGGGATCCTCGGCCGCAACGGCGCCGGCAAGACGACGACCGTCGAGATCGTCGGCGGCCTGCGCCACGCCGACGCGGGCGCCGTCCGCGTCCTGGGCCTCGACCCGCGCCGCGACGCCCGCCGCCTGCACGAGCGCGTCGGCCTCCAGCTCCAGGAGAGCGAGCTGCCGCCCCGCATCACCGTCCGCGAAGCGCTCGACCTGTACGCGTCGTTCTACGAGGACCCGGCCGACCCGGCCTCGCTCATCACCGACCTGGGCCTGACCGAGAAGGCGGGCACGCGGTTCCAGAACCTGTCGGGCGGTCAGAAGCAGCGCCTGTCCGTCGCGCTCGCGCTGGTCGGCAACCCGGAGATCGCGATCCTGGACGAGCTCACGACGGGCCTCGACCCGCACGCCCGTCGCGAGACGTGGGGCGTCGTCGACGCGATCCGGCAGCGCGGCGTGACGATCGTGCTGGTCACGCACCTCATGGAGGAGGCCGAGCGGCTCTGCGACCGGATCGCGCTCATCGACGCGGGCCGGGTCGTCGCGACGGGCACGCCCGCCGCTCTCGCCGCGCGCGCCACGGCCGAGCAGGTGCTGCGGTTCCGCCCGTCGGCGCCGATGCCCGCCGGGCTGCTCGACCGCACGCCGACCGTCACGCACGTCGCGACGACGGCCGGCGCGACCACCGACGCGACCGCCGCCGACGCGACCGCCGCCGACGCGACCGCCACCGTGACCGCCCCCGCCGACGGCACCGTCGAGGTGCGCGGCACCGACAACGTCGTGCAGGACGTGCTCGTCGCGCTCCACCAGCACGGCATCCGCCCGCTCGGCCTGCATCTGGAGCAGGGCTCGCTCGAGGACGCGTTCGTCGCCCTCACCGGTCGCGCGTCGCAGGACGCCGGCCCGTCCGCCACCACCGCGACGGCCGCGCGCCGCGCGAAGAACCGGGAGAACTGAGGCCATGTCCACGACGACCACCGCCCCCGCCCACGCGGTCGCCCCGCGCCGCCCGTCGGCCGCGCGCGCCCTGCGCCGCCTCACCCTCACGGAGGGGCGCCTGTTCCTGCGGGACCCCTCGAACGCGTTCTTCGCGATCGTCTTCCCCGGGCTCCTGCTCACGGTCCTCGGCCTGGTGATGCCGTGGGCGGACCAGCCGTTCGACGTCGACGACCCGATCCTGTCGCAGTTCACCGCGATCACCGGCTACACGCCGACGGTGCTCGCGCTCGCGGTCGGCACGGTCGCCTTCACGACGTTCCCGACGACGATCGCGACGTACCGTCAGCGCGGCGTCCTGCGCCGGCTGTCGACCACACCGGTCCCGCCGACACGCGTCCTGGTCGCGCAGGTCGCGGTGAACCTCGCGGCCCTGCTCGTGGCGGCGGTGCTCGCGTTCGTGCTCGGCGTGGCCGTGGTGGGCGTGGAGGCGCCCACGCAGCCGCTGCTGGTCGTCGGTGCGTTCGTGCTGTCGGTGCTCGCGGCGTTCGCGGTGGGCTCGCTCATCGCGGCGGTCGCCCCGACCGGCCCGGCGGCGAACGGCATCGGCGCGACCGTCTACTTCATGTCCCTGTTCTTCGCGGGCGTGTGGTTGCCGCTGCCGCTCATGCCCGACGTCGTGCAGACCATCGCGCAGTTCACGCCGCTGGGCGCGGCGGCGCAGGCGATGTCGGCCGCGTGGTTCGGGCAGCCGTTCCCGGGCGTCGAGCTGCTCGCGCTCGCCGGGTGGGCGCTGGTCGGGATCCCGCTCGCGGCGCGGCTGTTCCGCTGGTCGTGACCGTGTGACTGCTCCCGGAGGGGGAGCGCGACGGCCCGCCGGGGAGGTGTCCCGGCGGGCCGTCGTCGTGGGAGCGGCGTGGGAATGCGGCGACGCACCGACGGACCGTGGTCGCGCTCCCACCCGAAAGGTTTAGGAGTCTGGACGGTCCCTGTGCGGTTGCGGATGGTTGGCCCGACCTGCCCGACGTGCACCCCGAGCCGCCCCCGCATCGACGCGAGCGCCGGCCCGGGGCCAGGCCGGGCAGGAGTGCACCTCCGCCACCGTCCCGCGCGTGCCCGCACGGGACCCGGTGGGCACGCCGGCGCGACGTCGCGCGGGCGGGCCCGCACACCAGAAAGGTACGGACGATGTCGTCAACGACCCGCCGGCGAACCGCCTGGGTGGCTGTAGCCACCGTAGGTGTGTCGTCGTTCCTGGCGACCGCGGGGATCACCCCCGCGCTCGCCGCGACCGGAGCGGGCTTGCCCGCCACGGTCACCGTCCCCGCGGCCTCGCCGGTCCGCGCCGCCGTCGACGGCGAGTACGCGAACCGGTTCCTCGCGCAGTACGACAAGATCAAGGACCCGGCCAACGGGTACTTCAGCGCCCAGGGCATCCCGTACCACGCCGTCGAGACCCTCATGGTCGAGGCGCCCGACTACGGCCACGAGACGACCTCCGAGGCGTACTCGTACTGGCTGTGGCTCGAGGCCCTCTACGGCCAGGTCACCCAGGACTGGGCACCGCTCAACCACGCCTGGGACACGATGGAGAAGTACATGATCCCCCAGTCGGTGGATCAGCCCACGAACTCCTTCTACAACCCCAACTCGCCGGCCACCTACGCGCCCGAGTTCAACCACCCGAGCTCCTACCCGTCGCAGCTCAACAGCGGCATCAGCGGCGGCACCGACCCGATCGGCGCCGAGCTCAAGTCGACCTACGGCAACGCGGACGTCTACCAGATGCACTGGCTGGCCGACGTCGACAACATCTACGGCTTCGGCGCCACGCCGGGCGCTGGGTGCACGCTCGGCCCGACCGCGACCGGCACGTCGTTCATCAACACCTTCCAGCGCGGCCCGCAGGAGTCGGTCTGGGAGACCGTCCCGCAGCCGTCGTGCGAGGAGTTCAAGTACGGCGGCAAGAACGGGTTCCTCGACCTGTTCACCAAGGACGCGTCGTACGCGAAGCAGTGGAAGTACACCTCGGCGTCCGACGCCGACGCCCGCGCCGTCGAGGCCGTCTACTGGGCCAACCAGTGGGCGACCGAGCAGGGCAAGGCCGCCGAGGTCGCCGCGACCGTGGCCAAGGCCGCCAAGATGGGCGACTACCTGCGGTACACGCTCTTCGACAAGTACTTCAAGAAGATCGGGTGCACCTCGCCCTCCTGCGCCGCCGGCCAGGGCCGCGAGGCCGCGCACTACCTGCTCTCCTGGTACATGGCGTGGGGCGGCGCGACCGACTCCAACGCCGGCTGGGCGTGGCGCATCGGCTCGTCGCACGCGCACTTCGGCTACCAGAACCCGCTCGCCGCGTGGGCGCTGTCGACCGACGCCAAGCTGACCCCGAAGTCGCCGACCGCCAAGGCGGACTGGGCGGCCTCGATGCAGCGCCAGCTCGAGTTCTACACGTGGCTGCAGGCCTCCAACGGCGGCATCGCCGGTGGCGCGACGAACAGCTGGGACGGCGCCTACGCCACCCCGCCGGCCGGCACGCCGACGTTCTACGGCATGGGCTACACCGAGGCCCCGGTCTACGTCGACCCGCCGTCGAACCGCTGGTTCGGCATGCAGGCGTGGGGCGTGCAGCGCGTCGCCGAGCTCTACTACGCGTCGGGCAACGCCCAGGCGAAGAAGATCCTCGACAAGTGGGTCCCGTGGGTCGTCGCGAACATCTCGACCGACGGCGCCAACTGGAAGGTCCCGAGCGAGCTCAAGTGGACCGGCAAGCCCGACACCTGGAACGCCGCGTCGCCGACCGGCAACCCGGGCCTGACCGTCGAGGTCACGTCCTACGGCCAGGACGTCGGCGTCGCCGGCGACACCGCCCGCGCGCTGCTGTTCTACGCCGCCAAGTCGGGCGACACCGCGTCGCGCGACAAGGCCAAGGCGCTCCTCGACGCCATCTGGACCAACAACCAGGACCCGCTGGGCGTGGCCACGGTCGAGACCCGCGGCGACTACAAGCGGTTCGACGACACCTACGTCGCCAACGGTGACGGCATCTACATCCCGTCCGGCTGGACCGGCACGATGCCCAACGGCGACGTCATCAAGCCCGGCGTGTCCTTCCTGGACATCCGCAGCTTCTACAAGAAGGACCCGCAGTGGTCCAAGGTCCAGGCCGCGCTCGACGGCGGCGCCGACCCGAAGTTCACGTACCACCGGTTCTGGGCCCAGACGGCCATCGCCGGCGCGCTCGCGGACTACGCGCGGCTCTTCGACGACGGCACCACCACGCCGGACACCACGCCGCCGTCGGTCCCGACGGGCCTGCAGGCGGGTCTCGTCACCTCGACCGAGGCGACGATCTCCTGGACGGCCTCGACGGACGACACCCGCGTGGCGTCGTACGACGTGTACCGCGGCACCACGAAGGTCGGCTCGTCGACGACGACCTCCTTCACCGAGACCGGCCTGACCCCCTCGACGGCGTACTCGTACACCGTCCGGGCGGTCGACGCGGCCGGCAACGTGTCCGCGGCGTCCTCGGCGCTCGCGGTCACCACGAAGGCGACGCCGTCCGACACGACGGCGCCGAGCGTGCCGTCGATCCTGTCGAGCGCGAGCACGACGAACAGCGTGACGGTCGTGTGGTCCGCGTCCACGGACAACACGGGCGGCTCGGGCCTCGCCGGGTACGACGTGTACCGCGGCACGACCCGCGTCGGCCAGACGACGGGCACGACGTTCACCGACACCGGCCTCACCGCCGCGACCGCGTACCAGTACTCGGTCCGGGCCCGTGACGTCGCCGGCAACGTGTCCGCCGCCTCGACGGCCGTCACGGTCACCACGAAGTCCGACACCACGCCGGACACGACCGCACCGAGCGTCCCGACGGGCCTCACCGCCACGACGGTCGGCGAGACGAGCGTGACCCTCACGTGGAACGCGTCCACCGACACCGGTGGCTCGGGCCTCGCGGGCTACGACGTCTACCGCGGCACGACGAAGGTCGGCTCGCCGACCTCCGCCACGTACACCGACAGCGGCCTCACCGCCGCGACGGCGTACCAGTACACCGTCCGGGCACGGGACGTCGCGGGCAACGTGTCCGCCGCGTCGAGCGCCCTGTCGGTCACGACGAAGTCGGGCCAGCAGACCGGCTCGTGCAAGGTCACGTACAACGCCAGCAGCTGGAACAACGGCTTCACCGCCTCGGTGAAGGTCACCAACACCGGCACGACCGCCCTGAGCAGCTGGAGCCTCGGCTTCACGTTCGCCAACGGTCAGAAGGTGCAGCAGGGCTGGAGCGCGAACTGGACGCAGTCCGGGTCGACGGTGACCGCGACGAACGCCGCGTGGAACGGCACCCTGGCCCCCGGCCAGAGCGTCGACATCGGCTTCAACGGCTCGCACTCGGGCACGAACACCAACCCGACGGCGTTCACGCTCAACGGCGCGGCCTGCAGCTGACGCCACCCGCACGACACCGAGGCCGGTCCGGGCACGTCCCGGGCCGGCCTCGGCCGCGTCCGCGCGCCGCTCGGGGCGGACGCGTGCTGGCCGGCCCTGACGTCGGCTGCGCCGGGCTCGCGACGGTGGGGTTGTCCCTACCCCCACCTCGGGGGTGGGCGTGCTGTCGACGAGGGGTCGCCGACGCCTAGGTTCGACGACATGGCCACTCCGACCGTCCCGCCCGCACCGGGCGCACCGCCGCACCAGCCGCCGGCACCCGCCGCGGCGCGCGCGTCCGGCCCGTCCGCCGCGACCGCGCCGTCCCCGGCCAGACCCGCGGCCCCGACGACCACCGACGACGCGCGCGTCGTCGCCCCGGCGTTCTTCTCGGGGCAGGCACTCCTGCGGGCCCCGGGCGACGCCGCCACGTGGCGCGCGGTCGCGCAGGTCGCGATCGGCTGGCCGTGGCTCCTGACGTTCGGGATCCTCGCGCTCGTCTGGACGCTGACCTCCGCGGGACTCGTCGCCGCGTTCGGCGTCGGCCTGCCGATGCTCGTCGGCGGGCTGGTCGCGGGGCAGTGGTTCGCCCGTGCCGAGCGCGCCCGCGTCGCCGCCCAGACGGGTGTCGTCGTCGGCGCCCCGACCTACCGCCGCGGCCCCCGGCCCGGGTGGTGGCGTTGGGGCACGTGGTGGGCGGTCCTGTCGGACGGCCGCCGCTGGGCGCACCAGGTGTACGCCGTCGCCGGCCTGGGCGTCTCGTCGCTCGGGTGGGCGCTCGTCTTCGGCCTCGCCGGTGCGGGCGTCGGTGCCGTCGCGTTCCCCGGCTACGGGCACGGCTCGGTCGTCGACGACTGGTTCGGCCTCGCGTGGCCGCTCGTGATCCTCGTCACCGTGCTCGGCGGCGTCGCGCTGCTGTGGCTCGCCGCGCTCGCCGCGCAGGCCACCTCGCTCGTCACCGTGCGCCTGGCCCGCGCGCTCCTCGGCCCGACGGCCCAGTCCGAGGCGCTGGTCGAGGCCCGCGCGGCCGTCGACCGGGCCGAGGTCCGCGCCGAGCAGCTGCGCGAGACCCGGACCGCCGCCGTCGGCGCGGCCGACGAGGAGCGCCGCCGCATCGAGCGCGACCTGCACGACGGCGCCCAGCAGCGGCTCGTGGCCCTCGGCGTGGAGCTCGGCGCGGCCAAGCGTGCCGCGACCCGCGACCCCGAGACCGCCGCCGCCGCGCTCGACCACGCGCACCGCGAGGTCAAGGAGACCCTGGCCGAGCTGCGCGACCTGGTCCGCGGCATCCACCCGGCCGTCCTCACCGACCGCGGCCTCGACGCGGCGCTGTCGGCGCTCGCCGCCCGCACACCCGTGTCCGTCACGGTCGACGTGCCCACGCCCGAGACGCTCGCGCTCGCCCCGGCCGCCACGCAGGCCGCCGCGTACTTCGTCGTCGCCGAGGCGCTCACGAACGTCACCAAGCACTCGGGCGCGCAGAGCGTGCTCGTGGAGGCGACGGTCGTGCAGGGCGCGACCGGACCCGCGCTCCGCGTGGTCGTCGCCGACGACGGCACGGGCGGCGCGACCGCCACGCCCGGCAGCGGGCTGGACGGACTGCGCAGCCGTGTCGCCGCGCTCGACGGCACGTTCGACCTCGACAGCCCCGCCGGAGGCGGGACCCGGCTCACCGTGGAGGTGCCGTGCGCATCGTGATCGCGGAGGACTCCGTCCTCCTCCGGGACGGCCTGTCCCGCCTGCTCGAGGCGGAGGGCCACCAGGTGACCGGGTACCCGACGGCCGACGAGCTCGTCGCCGCTCTCGGCACCGGGACCGCCGGCGACGACCTGCCCGACGTGGTCGTCACCGACGTCCGGATGCCGCCCAGCCACACCGACGAGGGCCTGCGCGCCGCCGTCCACCTGCGCAGCCTGCACCGCCGCCTGCCGATCCTCGTGCTGTCGCAGTACGTCGAGCAGCGGTACGCCGCCGAGCTCTTCGCGGGCGACGTGCGCGGCCTCGGGTACGTGCTCAAGGACCGCGTCGCGGACGTGGAGGAGTTCCTCGACGCCCTGCAGCGGGTGGCCACCGGCGGCACCGTCATCGATCCCGAGGTGGTGGCCCAGATCCTCGCCCGCACCCGCAGCACCGGCCTGGAGACGCTCACGCCCCGTGAGCGCGAGGTGCTCGGCCTCATGGCCGAGGGCCGGTCCAACACCGCGATCGCCGAACGCCTCGTCGTCGGGCTGCCCGCCGTCGAGAAGCACGTCACGTCCATCCTCACCAAGCTCGGCCTGCCGCCCGACGCCGACGACCACCGCCGCGTGCTCGCCGTCCTGCGCTGGCTCGAGCACGGCCCGACCGCCGCCCAGCCCGGCCCGGTCGTCACGCCGCCCGGCGGCGTCGGCACCGGCCGCCCCACGAACGGAGCACGCGCATGACCGCCACCCTGCAGCAGCCGCCCGTCACCCCCGTCGGCTCGCCGCCCACCGACCCGACCCGCACGCCGCTCGGCCGCACCCTCCTGTGGGCCGGTGTCGCCCTCGGCGTCGCGACGATCGCGTGGGGCGGCGTCCAGGTCGCCGACCTCGCGATGTCGAGCACCGAGCGCGCGAGCGCCACCTACGACGCCGCCGACGTCGTCGAGCTCGTCGCCGACGGGCGCGTGTCCGTGTTCGCCGGCGACGAGGACCTGGTCGACGTCGAGCGCATCGCCCGCAGCGGCTTCTCGTCGCCCACCTACTCCGTGCAGCAGCGCGGCGACCGGCTCGTCGTCCGGCACGAGTGCGGCTCGTGGTTCGGCGTCTGCACGGGTGCGCTCCAGGTGCACGTCCCGCGCGACACGCACGTCGTGGTCCGGACCTCCAACGGCGACGTCCTGGCGCGCGGCCTGGCCGGCGACCTCGAGGCGCGGACCTACGACGGCCGCGTCGAGGCCGACCGGATCACCGGCGACGCGCAGCTGCACTCGAGCAACGGCGACGTGATCGTCACCGACGTCTCCGGCGACGTCACCGCGCGGACCTACGACGGCCGGATCGACGCGCAGGGCGTCGGCGGCCGCATCGAGGCCGTCACGAGCAACGGCGACGTCCAGGTCGTCGACGTGGGCGGCGACGCGATCGCGCGGAGCAGCGACGGGAGCATCGAGGTCGCGGACGTGCAGGGTGACGTCGAGGCCGCCACCAGCAACGGGGACGCGACGGTGTTCGGCACCGGCGAGCCCGTCGCGCTGACGATCTCCACGTCGAACGGCCGCCAGACCGTCGAGGCTCCGACCGACCCGTCCGCGCCGCGCACGGTGCTCATCCGCAGCTACGACGGCCACGTGTCGTACCTCGCCCCGCGCTGACGACCGCCCGCACCCGTGGGCATGACGAGAGGCCCGGACCGGCATGATGCCGATCCGGGCCTCTCGTGTCTGTCGGGGTGGCGGGATTCGAACCCACGACCTCTTCGTCCCGAACGAAGCGCGCTACCAAGCTGCGCCACACCCCGTGGAGCCCCGTAAGGATAGCCGACGGACGCCGCTAGGACGAAACTCGATCCGGTCGCGGGGGTGCGCTCACCTGATGTTGTAGCAGTAGCCCGTGAATCCGGTGCCGTCGGCGTTCTTGCCCGGCACGAGGAGCTTCGCCTGCGTGTTGGCGCCGTAGATGCCGTCGGCCTTCAGGCCGTAGGACGCCTGCACCTGCTTGAGCGCCGTCTCGGTCTGCGCGCCGAACCACCCGTCGACGGTGATCGGCTTGCGGTAGCAGAGGTTGAGCGCCGACTGGAGCTCCCAGACGGCGCTGTAGGACGCCTGGAACCCGAGGCGCATGACGACCACCGGGTTGCTGCCGTTCTTCATCCAGCACGAGGAGAGGCCGACCATGTCCGCGGACGGCGGGGTGATGTACGGGCCGTATCCCGTGGCGCGCGGGTAGGCCTGGTAATGGCACTCCGGGACGGCTGCGCTCGACGCGGTCGCCGTGGCCGCCAGCGAGCCGGCGGCGAGCACGCCGACGGCCAGTGCTCGGGTGAGGGTGCGGAAGAGTCGTGTCCGCGGTCGGACTGCGGTCTCGGTCGACATCGGGCCTCCTTGCCTGGGTCCGCCGACGGCGGGACGTCGTGGTCGCCCGGCCGGAGCCGAGGCGACAGTCAGCGCGAGTATGACGCGCATGACAAGCACTCAAAACCCTCTTTCCACTGTGATTCAGATGACATCGCATTGCTCAGACGCGTCCCTGCGAATTCCGCCAGAGTCCCCGTGTCCGCCGACGGGAGACGCGTCCGGGCGGGTCGCACGAGGGGGGCGTGCGACGAGGAGCTCGACGTCGAGCCAACCGGGGGCGTGCGTCGCCGCCCTGTGCGTGATCCGTCGCAGGAACGGACCACAGGCAGCCGCGTCGACAGCAGCGGCGATCACCGCACGCCAGCGACAGCCGCACCTCTCGGGCTGGCGCAGTCGCGGGGCGTCGACCGACGCGCCGCCACGACAGAGCCGTCCCGCCCGGGACGGAGAAGGAGAGCGACATGCACATCTCTCGCTGGGCACGAACCGTCGCCGTTGCACTGGTGGTCGCCGGGGCGACGACGGTCGCCGCATCCGCACCGGCGTCGGCGGCGCTGCCCGTCTGCAACGCCGCCGCTTGGGTCTCGGACATCAAGGGACACGGCCAGTTCGGGCGGGAGTTCCGGCGCTACCAGCCGCTCCGCAACGACGTGGTCCACTTCAACCAGTGCTACCTGGCGGTCGGGACGCGGGGCGAGCCGGTGCGTGCGCTCCAGGTCGCCCTCAACGCGTGCTACTCGCGAGGGCTGGTCGCCGACGGCATCTACGGGACGAAGACGCGCGACGCGCTCGCCGCCGTCCAGCGGTCGCTCGGCCGGACCGCCGACGGCCAGTTCGGCCCGGACACGGAGTACTGGATGCGCTTCCCCGACTACTGGTCGTCCGACGGCACCTTCGCCGGGTGCGAGTCGAGCTGGGAGCGCCGGTAGTCGTGGCCGTTCGCCGGCGGACTCTCGCTCGACGACGTGCGAGGGCCGCCGGCGGCAGCACTAGGCGGCGACGAAGCTGAGCAGCGTCGCCTCCGGGCGGCACGCGAACCGCACGGGGGCGTAGGGCGACGTGCCCAGCCCTGCGGAGACGTGCAGCCAGGACGACCCCGCGCCGCCCGGGCGGTCCGGGCGCGGGCCCGGCCAGCCGTGCAGGCCCTTGGCCCGGCGCGTGTCGAGGTCGCAGTTCGTGACGAGCGCGCCCCACAGCGGGACCGCGAGCTGGCCGCCGTGCGTGTGGCCCGCGATCGTCACGTCGGCGTCGTCGGCGTGCATCGCGTCGAGCACGCGGCGGTAGGGCGCGTGCGTGACGCCGAGGTGCAGGTCGACCGGCGTCGAGCCCGTGCGGGCGTCGTCGTCCCCGCCCGCCGCGGGGAAGCGGTCGCGGTCGAGGTGCGCGTCGTCCGTGCCGACGAGCGACAGGACGCGCCCGTCGACCTTCACGACGTCCCGGCGGTTCGACAGGTCGATCCACCCGGCGGCGGTGAACCGGGCGACGAGCTCGCGCCACGGCAGCTCGACCGGCTTGACCGGACCGGCGCCGCGCGAGTCCGGCAGGAGGTAGCGGGCGGGGTTCTTGGGGCGCGGCGCGACGTAGTCGTTCGACCCGAGCACGAACACGCCCGGCCGGGCCAGGTGCGGCTCGAGCGCCTCCAGGAGCGCCGGCATGGCGTCGAGGTGCGCCCAGTTGTCACCGGTGTCGACGACGAGGTGCGGGTCCAGGGACGCGAGGTCGCGCACCCAGTCGACCTTGCGGCGCTGCCCGGGCGTCAGGTGCAGGTCCGACAGGTGCAGCACCCGCAGCGGGTCCTGCCCGGTCGGCAGCACCGGCACGGTCACCTCGCGCAGCGTGTACCACTGCGCCTCGACGACGGACCAGGCGAGCGCGCCGGCACCGAGGAGCGCCGCGGTGCCGAGCGTGCGTCCGACCGTCACGGCTGACCGCGACCGTTGCCGCCACCCGGACCGCCGCCGTTGTTCCCGCCGCCGTCACCACCGCCTGGCCCGGGGCCGGGTCCGGGGCCCGGACCGCCGCCCTGGCCGTTGGACAGCTTCAGCGTGATCGTGGCGCCCTTGTTCGCCTGACCGGACGGGCTCTGCTCGGCGACCAGGCCGGCGCCGACGCTCGACGCCACCTGCTGCCCGTCGACGCGGACCTTGAAGCCGCGCTGCTCGAGGATCGCTCGGGCGTCGCCCTCGCTCCGACCGATCACGCTCGGCACGTTGACCTTCTCACCGAACACGAGCTTGTCGTCGGGTGCGGCGAAGCCCGGGTTGTCACCGCCGGCGAGCGCCTGGACCATGAACCGCTTCCAGGTGGGGGCCGACACGGTCGCACCGAACGCACGGTCGACCCACTTGCTGCCGACGTACATCCGCTTGACCTGACGCTTCGACTCCTTGGGGTCACCGAGCCACACGGCGGTCGCGAGGCGCGGCGTGTAGCCGACGAACCACGTCTGCTCGTTCTCGGAGGTCGTGCCGGTCTTGCCGGCGGACGGGAACGGCGGCGCGCCGACGCCGTCGGCGGTGCCCTGCCAGACGCCGCTCAGCGCGAAGTTCATGGTGTTGGCGACGCGCGGCTCGATCGCCTGGTGGCAGGCCGCGTCCGGGACCGGCAGCGGGGCGCCGTTGGTGTCGGTCACCGCCGTGATCGCGATCGGCTTGCAGTACACGCCGCCCGACGCGAAGGCGGCGAACGCCGACGCCATCGTCAGGGGGGCGACGACGTCCGTGCCCAGCACGTTCGACGGGTTGACGCCGAAGCGCGTGCTGCCCTTGAGCAGCCGGTCGATCGTGCCGTCGTCCCGCTCGCGGCCCTTGGCGCGGTGCACGCCGATCGACTCGGCAGCGTCGCCGATGTTGCACATGTCGAGCTCCATCGCCATGGACAGGTAGGCGAGGTTGACCGAGTTCCGCGTGGCGTCGAGGACGGTCATCATGCTGCCGTTGCCCTCGGAGTTGTTCGGCGTGTACGGAGCGTTGCCCGCCTTGGCGCCGCAGATGCGGAACATATTCTCGTTGAGCGGGCGCTTGGCGCCGTTGACGACCTCGTAGAGGCTGTGCCCGGCCTGGAGCCACGCGAGCAGCGTGAACGGCTTGTAGGTCGAGCCGGGGGCGAAGCCGCCGGACGCGCCGTACGCGAAGTCGGTGTTGAAGTTGATCGGCTCCTCGCCGGGGTTGGCGGCGACGGGCGCGTAGATGCGGTTCTGCGCCATCGCGACGATCTTGCCGCTGCCCGGCTCGACGCTGACGAGCGCGTGCCCGAGGCGGCTGGAGTCGTCGACCGGCACGGCGGCCTTGACCTCGGCGTCGGCGATCGCCTGCTTGCCCGGGTCGAGCGTCGTCGTGATCGTCAGGCCGCCCTGGTAGAGGAGCGCCTTGCGCGCCGCGGCGTCCGCGCCGAAGGTCTCGTCGTTGACGATCACCTTGGTGACGAAGTCGCAGAAGTAGCCCGAGCCGGGGACCGCGTCGCTCGCGGCGATGCACCCGACGCGCAGCGGGTGGACGTTCAGCGTCGCCTCGACGGGCGTCGCGAGCCCGGTCTGGAACTCCTCGTCGGTGATGTAGCCCTGGTCGTGCATGGTGAGCAGGACGGTGTCCCGGCGCTCCTTCGACACGACCGGGTCGCGCACGGGGTCCCAGTGGGTGGGGCTCTGCGTGACGCCGGCGATGGTGGCGGCCTGGAGGTAGTTGAGGTCCTTCGCGGGGATCCCGAAGTAGTACTGCGCGGCGGCCTCGGCGCCGTAGACCTTGATGCCGAACTGCGCGATGTTGAGGTACTTCTCGAGGATCTCGTCCTTCGTCATCTGCTTCTCGAGCGCGATGGCGAGCTTCGCCTCCCGCAGCTTGCGGGCGTACCCCTCGGGACCGTCGGCCTCGGTCGCGGCCTGCATCGCCGCGAGCCGCTCCGCCTCGGTCTCCTTGGTGGCGGCGGCCTGGATCAGCACGTTCTTGACGTACTGCTGCGTGAGCGTCGACGCGCCCTGCTGACCGTCGTCGGCGCCGCCGAGCGCACCCTTGACGGCGGCGCGCAGCATGCCGGGCGGGTCGACGCCCGCGTGCTGGTAGAACCGCTTGTCCTCGATCGCGACGACCGCGTGCTGGAGCTGGATCGAGATCTCCGACAGGGGGACGACGACCCGGTCCTCGCTGAAGAACGTCGCGAGCAGCGTGCCGTCGGCCGCGAGGATCACGGACTTCTCGGGGAGCTGGGTCGGCTCGAGCTCGGTCGGCAGGTCGTCGAACGCGGTGACCGTGAGGTCGGTGACCTCGTCGGCGACGGCGACCCCGGGCAGCACGAGGCCGGCGGCGAGCACGCCGCTGACGCCCGCGACGAGCACGAACGACAGCAGGAGCGCCAGGGCCTGGAACGCGTTGACCTGGCGGCCCCGCGCGCGCGGAGGATGCGGCATGGCGACAGGGTAGTCGGGGCGCCTCAGAAGCCCGTCTTCCTGGGCCTCGAAGGGTGCGACCTGCACCGGACCTGCACACGTCGCGGACTGGTCAAGCGTCCATCTGGCGAAATGACCCGTTAGGAGTCTCGCCAGACGGACGCTTGACCGACTAGTTTCCCCGCAGGACACGGGTGCCCGCGGCACCCGTCCGTCTTCTCTGGAGGGTGAGTGGCAACCGTCACGCTGGACGCGCACTGGACCGCGATCGCCGCCTGTGGCACGGGCAAGCTGTCACCGGACGCGCTCTTCGTCGAGGGCGCGGCCCAGCGGGAGGCGCGCTCCGTGTGCACCGGCTGCCCCGTCCGGCTGGAGTGCCTCGCCGACGCGCTCGACAACCGCATGGACTTCGGCGTCTGGGGCGGGATGACCGAGCGCGAGCGGCGTGCGCTGCTGCGCCGCCGCCCCGAGGTCCGCTCCTGGCACGCCGAGCTCGTGGGCATCGAGACGGGCGTGCTGCCGGTCCGGTGAGAGCGCTTGCACGGCACCGTCGCCGTGCACGTCGGGGGTCTCTCGAGCCGCTGACGACGGGTCGGTCGACCGACCGTCGGCCGTGCCTCGTCCCGCTAGGGTGAGCGCATGGCGACGCAGCAGTGGGAGTACGCGACGATCCCCCTCATCATCCACGCGACCAAGCAGATCCTGGACCAGTGGGGCGCCGACGGGTGGGAGCTCGTCCAGGTGATCCAGGGCCCGGACGCCGGCCTGGTCGCCTACCTCAAGCGCCCGAGGCAGGCCTGATGGGCGTCGCCGCCCGGCTGGCCGAGCTCGGGCTCGAGCTGCCGACGGTCGCCGCGCCCCTCGCCGCGTACGTGCCCGCGCTGCGCGACGGCGACACCGTGTGGACGTCCGGGCAGCTGCCCTTCGTCGCGGGCGCGCTGCCCGCGACGGGCAAGGTCGGCGACGGCGCGGGCCTGATCGCCCCCGACGAGGCCGCCGGGTACGCCCGGACGGCCGCGCTCAACGCCCTGGCCGCCGTCGCGGCGGCCGTCGCCGCGGACGGTGGTCCGACCGGCGCCGACGCGCTCGACCGGATCGCGCACGTCGTGAAGGTCGTCGGGTTCGTCGCGAGCGACCCCGCCTTCACCGGTCAGCCGGGGGTCGTGAACGGCGCGAGCCTCCTGCTGCACGAGGTGCTCGGCGACGCCGGCGTGCACGCGCGCTCCGCGGTGGGCGTCGCGGTGCTGCCGATGGACTCGCCCGTCGAGGTCGAGCTCGTCGTGCGCCTGCGCGACTGACCCCGCACGCGACTGACCCTGACCGCCGCGCGCGGGCAGACGAACGGCCCCGGTCCCATCGGACCGGGGCCGTCGTACGTCTCGTGCGGCGCGGCTGCCCTCAGCGCGCGCGGCGCTCCAGGCGGTCGATGTCGAGCAGGACGACGGCGCGGCCCTCGCGCCGCACCCACCCGCGCGCGGCGAAGTCGGCGAGCGCCTTGTTGACGGTCTCGCGCGACGCGCCGACCAGCTGCGCGAGCTCCTCCTGCGTGAGGTCGTGCGCGACGCGGACGCCCTCGTCGACCTTCTCGCCGAACCGGGTCGACAGGTCGAGCAGGGCCTTGGCGACGCGGCCGGGCACGTCGGAGAAGACGAGGTCGGCGAGCGCCTCGTTGGTGCGGCGCAGGCGGCGTGCGAGGGCCTGCAGCAGCTGCTGCGCGACCGACGGCTTGTCCTGGAGCCACCTGATGAGGTCGGCGTGGCCGAGCTCGAGCACCTCGGCGTCGGCGACGACGGTCGCGGTCGCGGTGCGCGGGCCCGGGTCGAACAGGGACAGCTCGCCGAACATCTCGCCCGGACCGAGCACGGCGAGGAGGTTCTCGCGGCCGTCGTTGGAGCGTCGTCCGAGCTTGATCTTGCCGTCGCGCACGACGTACAGCCGGTCCCCGGGCTCGCCCTCGTGGAACAGCGTGTCGCCGCGCACGAGGTGGAGCTGCTTCATGGTCGCGACGAGCGCCCCGGACGTCTCGACGTCCAGCCCCGCGAAGAGGGGGGCTGCCAGCACGATGTCGTCCTCCACCGTGGCTCCTTCCTTCCCGGCCCGACCCGACGGTCACCGGCCTGACGACCGCGCGCGAACCGTCTGGCTCGGTGGCGGTACCCGTCCGGCGTCCTGGTCTCGGGCACCGGCCATCTCACAGTTTGCCGTATGAGGGGCCTCAGCCCCGACCGATGGGCTCCTGGAGGCACGCGGCGGTCGCCTCGGGGTCGAGCGCGAGCCGCGTGATGAGCTGGTCCGTGGTGTCGGAGAGGGCCGACGCGACCCCGGCCTCGTAGCGCGCGAGCTGCTCGTCGAGGGCGCGCAGGCCGTCGAGCGCGGCGAGCTCGTCCGCCCGGGTCCCGGTGAGGACGGCGGCGAGCTCGGCAGGCCGCGGCACGTCGACGCCGACGTCGAGGGGCAGCTGGAAGGCGACGTCCTCGCCGAGCGTCTGCGGGCGTGCGACCTGCGCGACGGCCAGGTCGAGCCGCGCGCGGACCAGCCGGCGCCACCACCCGACGCGCGCACGCTCGGCGCGCAGCGCGCGGCGGTCGAGACGCAGGTCGCGCACGCGCTGCTCGGTGGGTGCAGTCATCGGGGTGAGCCTCCAGGTCCTCATCCCGTCGTTCGGCGCGCGCGGGCCGGGACTTGAGCCGTGCGCCCGACCAGTTCGTCCGCAGGTCAGCGCGTTGGGCCGACGGGGCGACGGGCGCTGGGCCGAGGGGGCGACGCACGCCCGGGCGGGCCGCCCGGCGGGTGTCACCGGTGCGGCCTACGCTGCGACGCGTGAGCGACTCGCCGGGCACGACCGAGACCCCCCTCGCACGGACCCGTCGCGCCCGCCGGGTCGACCGCGCGCTCGAGGTCCGCTACCCGGACGCCCGCTGCGAGCTCGACTTCACGTCGCCGTTCGAGCTGCTCGTCGCGACGGTGCTGTCCGCGCAGACGACCGACGTGCGGGTCAACCTCACGACGCCGACGCTCTTCGCGCGGTACCCCGACCCGGCCGCGCTCGCCGCGGCCGCCCCCGACGAGCTCGAGGAGATCCTGCGGCCGACGGGGTTCTTCCGGGCCAAGGCGCGCGCGGTGACGGGCCTGTCGGCGGCGCTCGTCGAGCGGCACGGCGGGGTCGTGCCGCACCGGCTCGAGGACCTGGTGAAGCTGCCCGGCGTCGGGCGGAAGACGGCGAACGTCGTGCTCGGCAACGCGTTCGGCATCCCGGGGATCACGACGGACACGCACGTGCTGCGGCTGTCGCTGCGGCTCGGCTACACGACGAGCGAGGACCCGCTGGTCGTCGAGCGCGAGCTGGGGGAGCTGCTGCCGCGCAAGGACTGGACCATGGCGTGCCACCGGCTGATCTTCCACGGGCGGCGCACGTGCTTCGCGCGCAAGCCCGCGTGCGGCGCGTGCCCGGTCGCGGCGTGGTGCCCGTCGGCGGGCATCGGGGAGAACGACCCGGTGCGCGCGACGGCGATGCTCAAGGGCTGAGGCGCGACGCCCCGGCTCACGGGCCGACGGGCGGTCCGGGGCCGCAGGGCTTGGCCTGGGACCTCTCGGGCTGGACCGGCGCGTCAGGGGCTGACGAGCGCCGTCTCGGAGAGCCAGTCGAGCAGCACCTCGGACACGACGTCCGGGGCCTCGTCAGGCAGCCAGTGGCCCGCGGACGGCACGAGCTCGTACCGGTAGCGCTCGGCGACGAGCGCCGTCGTGGAGGCCGACAGCGGCGCGTACGTCGCCGGCCGCAGCCCGTCGCGCCCGCCGTGCACCTGCAGGACGGGCAGCGGCCGGGTCTGCTCGAGCGCCGCGTGGTAGCGGCGGCCGTCGAGCCGCGGCATCGACCGGACCAGCCAGCGCAGCTGCTCCATCTGGCTGTGCGCCGCGAACGGCACCCGGACGGCCTCGCGGTACCGCTGCTCGGTCGCCGCGTCGAGCCACCCGGGCGCGCCGCCCCACTCGGTCAGCAGGGTGCGGACCAGGTCGCCGCGCTGGAGCGCACGCTCGGGGAACGACGGGAGCTGGGCGAACGCGAGCCGACGCCACGCGCCGGCCCGCAACGCGGTGCGCGGGTGGCCGTGCACGTCGAGCGGGTGCGGGGCGCCGAGCGCGGCCACGGCCTGCACGACGTCGGGCTGCAGCGCCGCCATGGCCCAGGCGATCTCGCCGCCCGTGCCGTTGCCCACGACGATCGCGCGCGACGCGCCGAGCGACCGGACGACGCCCGCGACGTCCGCGGCGAGCGTCGGGACGTCGTACCCCTGCGGCGGCTTGTCGGACGAGCCGGTGCCGCGCACGTCCATCGCCGCGACGCGGTACCCGGCGTCCGCGAGCGCGGGGATCTGCCGTCGCCAGGCCCACCAGAACTGCGGCACGCCGTGCAGCAGCACGACGAGAGGCGTGTCGCGGTCGTCGGGACCGGAGACGGTGACGTGGAACCGGGCGCCGTTCGCGGCGACGAACCGGTGCCGCCACGGTCCCTCGATCAGGAGCGTCGCGGAGTCGACGGTGCTCATCGGAGCCGAACCTACCCGCTGGCGGGGGTCCCGTGGGCGTCCCGGCGGGCGGACGCGTGGTGCCGGTCCCGCTGCCACAGCGCGAGACCGCCCGCGCACGCGGCGACGAGCGACCCCGCGAGCACCGCGACGACCACGTGCTCGTCGTGCGCGCTGCCGGCCCCGAACGCGAGCTCGCCGACGAGCAGCGACACCGTGAACCCGATGCCGCCGACGAGCCCGACGGCGAGCACGTCGGCCCAGCCCAGCCCGGGCGCGAGCGACGCGCGCGTGAACCGGGCGACGAGCCACGTCGCGCCGAGGATGCCCAGGGGCTTGCCGACGACGAGCCCGAGCGCGACGCCCTGCGCGACGGGGTCGGCGACCGCGTCCCGGACCACGGCCGCGCTGAACGTGACACCGGCCGCGAACACCGCGAACACGGGGACCGCGAAGCCCGCGGAGACCGGCCGCCAACGGTGCTCCCACCGCTCGGCGAGCGACTCGGCGGGCGTCTCGCGCAGCCGCAGCGCGCGCTGCGTGGCCTGCGGCGTCGCGGGCACGACGAGCCCGAGCAGCACGCCCGCGATCGTCGCGTGCACGCCGGACGCGTGCATGAGCGCCCACGCGAGCACGGCGAGCGGCAGGAGCAGCCACGGGGTCGTGAGACCGCGCGCCAGGGCGAGTGCGAACAGCGCGACGACGACGAGCGAGGCCGCGAGCGTGAGCAGCGCGACGTGGTCGGTGTAGACCACGCCGATGACGATGATCGCGAGCAGGTCGTCGACGACCGCGAGCGTCAGCAGGAACGCCCGCAGCGCGTTCGGCAGCGACCGACCGACGACCGCGAGCACCGCGACCGCGAACGCGATGTCGGTCGCGGTCGGGACCGCCCAGCCGGTCGGGTCGCCGGCCGGTGCGCTCAGGTTGACGGCGAGGTAGAGCGCGGCCGGGACGAGCATGCCGCCGACGGCCGCGACGATCGGGACGACCGCGGTGCGCGGGTCGCGCAGCTCACCCGCGACGATCTCGCGCTTGAGCTCGAGGCCGACGACGAAGAAGAAGATCGCGAGCAGCCCGTCCGTCGCCCACGCGGACACCGACAGGTCGAGGTGCAGGGCCGCGGGACCGACGACGGTCGTCGACACGGCCTCGTACGACGACGGCGACAGGTTGGCCCACAGCAGCGCGACGACCGTGCCCACCAGGAGCAGGACGCCGCCGGTGCGCTCCTCGCGGAGCGTGTCGAGGAGGTTGCGCTCGCCGCCCGGGGTGAGGGCGGCGAACAGGCGAGGGGCGGGACGACGGGTCACGGGCGACCTCCGGGCGCGACAGCAGGACTGCCGACCAGACTTCCCGGCGCACCGCGGACCAGGGTAGCGGTGCGTGGCGGGCAGGCGCGGAGGGCGCCCGCGAGCGGGGGGCGCGCGTGGCGACGGTGCGACGGGTGCACGACGGCGCCGCCGGACGACGGAGAAGCAGCGTGAGAGGTCGGCCGGGGCCGCCGCCGTCAGGCGTCCGCGGGGGCCGGGACGTCGGGGCGGTCGTCGACCGCGGCGCGGCGGTCCTTCGGCGGGTCGAACCGGTAGCCGACGTTGCGGACCGTGCCGATGAGCTGCTCGTGCTCGGGGCCGAGCTTCGCGCGCAGGCGACGCACGTGGACGTCGACCGTGCGGGTGCCCCCGTAGTAGTCGTAGCCCCAGACCTCCTGCAGCAGCTGCGCACGCGTGAAGACGCGGCCCGGGTGCTGGACGAGGTACTTGAGGAGCTCGAACTCCTTGTACGTGAGGTCGAGCGGCCGCCCGCGCAGGCGGGCCGTGTAGCCGCCCGCGTCGATCGTGAGCTCGCCCGACGAGATCTCCTGCGGGGCGTCGTCGTAGCCGGCGGTCGCCGCGCGCTCCATGACGAGCCGGAAGCGTGTCTCGACCTCGGCCGGGTTCGCCGACTCCAGGATGATGTCGTCCGCACCCCACTCGGCGGTGACGACCGTGAGGCCGCCCTCGGTGAGGACCAGCACGAGCGGGACCGTCAGACCGGTGGCGCGCAGCAGCCGGCACGTCGTGCGGGCCGTGACCAGGTCTCGACGTGCGTCGAGCACGACGATGTCCGCGTCCGGGGCGTCCACCAGGGCGGACGGTTCGACCGGGAGCACCCGGACCCGGTGCGACAGCAGACCGAGCGCCGGGAGCACCTGAGCAGAGCCCCCGGACGCGGGAGTGAGCAGCAGCAGATCTGCCACGTGGAACCTCCTCCCCGCGTGCGAGTGCTGCACACCGTACCGCGCCGCACGCGGAGCTCGTGCGGCGCGACGACCGGGCGGACGGGTCGCGTCTGCGACAATCGCTGCCGTGCTCATCCCCTCCGCGGCCCCCGTGACGACCTGCGCGACCTCCGCGCGGGTGCCCGCCACGACCCCTCGGACGACGGGGCGGTAGCCGCGGGATGCAGCTCGCCACCAGGGCCGTCGTCACGGCCGTCCTCGCGACCGTGGTCGCCGTCGCCGGCTACGTCGGGCTCTACCCGCTCGCCGCCGCGTGCGCCGTCCTCGTCCTGCTCGTCGCCGTGGGGTGGCCGCCGCTCGCCAACCTGCCGTTCGGTACCGGGACCAGCGTCGTCGTCGCGCTCGCGGGGCTGGGCTCCGTGGCGGTCGTCACGCTCGAGGAGGAACAGCCCTACCTCGAGCGTCTGCCGGTCGTCTTCGCCGCCGCGGTCGTGCTCGCCTTCCTCGCCGAGCTCGTGCGGCGCGACGGGCGCGTGCGGCTCGTCGAGTCCGTGTCCGGCACCGTCGCGGGCGCGCTGGTCGCCGTCGCCGCCACGGGGTGGATCGCCGTCGCGCGCGGGCCCGAGGGGGAGGCGCTCGTCGTCACCGCGGCGCTCGCGCTCGCCGTCGGGTCGGTCGTCGTCGCGATCCACCTCCCGGTGTGGATGGGGGTCCTCGCGACGACCGCGTCGTCGGCCGCGGCGGGTGCCGTCGCCGGGCTCGTGCTGCCGGACTTCGACCCGGTCGCCGGGGGTCTGCTCGGCGTCGCTGTCGGCATCCTCGTCGCCGCGCTGCACGCGCTGTTCGACCGCATGGAGGCGCTCGCGCGGTGGCGACCCTCGCTCGCCGTCGTCGTGCTGCCCGTGACCGTCACCGGGCTGCTCGTGTACGTCGTCGGACGCGTGCTGGTCGGCTGACCGTGGAACGCGTCCTGCTCGTCCTCGGCGTGCTCGCGGTCGCCGTCGTCGTCGGGCTCGTGTGGCGGTCGCGCAACGGGCGGTTCACGCCGGTGCCGCCGAGCGTCCTCGCCGCCGCCGCACCTGCGGGCGAGGCCGAGCCGTCGGCGGCGGGCGCGGCACGGCGCGGCGCGGCGGAGACGGACGGCGCACGCGACGACCGGCTCACCACCGCGGAGGTCGGCGCGCCGCTCGGGGCCGTCGCGACCTTCGTGCAGCTCTCGAGCGAGGTGTGCACCCCGTGCCGTCGCACGCACGCGGTCCTCACGGCCGTGGCCGACGAGCACGAGGGCGTCTCGCACGTCGACCTCGACGTCGCGCAGCACCTGGACCTCGTGCGACGCTTCGGCGTGATGCGCACGCCCACCGTCCTGCTGCTCGACGCGAGCGGAGTGGTCGTCGGCCGGATGTCCGGCGCGACGGACCGTCGGCAGGCGCTGGCCGCGCTCGACTCCTGTCGCCACGGGGTCGCCCCGCGCTGACGCGCCCCCGACGGGCCGTCCGCGTGCGGTCGGTCCCGGGCCTCACGCCCGTCCGACCCGGCGCCCCCGGCCCCACGCCGGTTCCCCCGGCCCCACGCCGGTTCCCCCGGCCCCACGCCGGCCCCCGGCTCGACCGGCGGGCCGCGCCCCGGCTCCGGCCCGACCCGTCTCGACCCGGCGGCCCCCACCTCGTCCCCTGCGCGGCGCATGCCGCCCCCGACCCGTTCGTCGTCGGTGTGGAAGGTCTGTCGCGTCCCGCGCGACGAACCTTCCACACCGGCCCCTGCGCCCGAGGAGTACCCGTGAATCAGTCCGCTTCCTCCACCGACACCGCCGTCGCCGCCGAGCGGCCCGACGGCGTCGACGTGCGCGGCCCGCGCTTCGGCGCCGGCGTCACCGCCGTCCTGCTCGTCCTCGTCCTGGTGCTCGGCGCGTGGCCCGGTGTCGCGCTCGCGCTGCTCGCGGTCGTCGCCGCGTCCTTCGCCCTGGGCGTCGCGCGTGGTGTGTCCGGCACGTGGCAGGCCGCGGTGTTCCGGCGGGTCGTCGCGCCCCGGATCGGTCCGGTCGCCGAGCGGGAGGACCCGCGGCCGCCGCGGTTCGCGCAGCTCGTCGGCCTGCTCGTGACGGGCGTCGGTGTGCTGCTCGGCGCGCTGGGTGTCGCCGTCGCCGTACCGGTCGCGGCGGCCGTCGCGCTCGTCGCGGCGTTCCTCAACGCGGCGTTCGGCCTGTGCCTCGGCTGCGAGCTCTACCTGCTCGGCCTGCGCCTGCGCCGCGCCTGACCGTGGACGAGGTCAGTAGACGAGAGCCTGGGCCTGGGGGGCCAGGGTCTCCTCGACGAACACCGCCGCGCCCGCGACGCGGATGCCCGGGATGACGTCGTCCTCGGTGATGTCGCGCCGCGCCGCGCACTGCGTGCAGACCGTCACCGCGCCGCCCTCGAGGATCACCTCCAGGAGGTCCGCGAGCGGCGTCGCGTGGGGCAGGTCGAGGTCCGCCGCGCGGCCCGGGAGGGCGAACCACGCCGACTCGCCGGTCAGCCACAGGGAGACGTCGGCACCGGCCGCGACGGCCGCCGCGGCGACGGTGAACGCCTGGTTCGTCGCCTCCGGACGCTCGAGGCCGGACGTGGTCTTGATCACGAGGGGTCGCACACCGCTGCTCACCGGAACAGCGTAGGCGTGCCGCGTCGTTAGGATTCGGTGCATGACTGCGCTCGAGGGAGTCTTCATCGGCCTGCTCGTCGCGGCGACCCTGGCGATCGCGTGGGTCGCCGGGCTCGTCGTCTGGAAGCTGTTCAAGAGCCAGAGCTGATCCGTCGAGAGGCCTGACATGGCGTTCGTCCTGCCCGAGGGGCTGGCCCCCGAGGTGTACCCGCTCGCGTGGCTCGTGGGCACCTGGACCGGCGAGGGGGTCGTCGGCTACCCCGGGATCGAGGAGACCGCCTTCACGCAGGAGGTCGTGATCGACCACGACGGCGGCCCCTACCTCTCGTACACGTCCACGATCCGGCTCGTCGTCGCGCCCGACGACGCGGCGTCGCTCGACGACGCGGCGTCGGTCGACGCCGGTGCAGCCGCGTCGGACGGACCCGGCCCCGTGTGGTCGACCGAGTCCGGGTACTGGCGCGTGCCGCCCGAGCGTCCGGACGGCCTGGGTGCGGACCAGCACCCCGTCGAGCTGCTCGTGTCCGACCCGTCGGGCCACGTCGCCGTGTACGTCGGCGAGGTCGGCAAGGGCCGCATCGACCTGGTGAGCGACCTGATCGCCCGCACCGCGACCGGTGCCGAGGTGACCGCGGGCAAGCGCCTGTACGGCCTGGTCCAGGGCGACCTCATGTGGGCGCACGACCTCGCGGCCTTCGGCCAGCCGATGCAGTCGTACGCCTCCGCGCGGCTCAGCCGCGCCGACGTCACCCCCGAGGGCTGACGGGTGTCGGCCGACGCTGTCGAGCAGACCGCGCACGGCGAGGCCGTGCGGCACACGAGCCCGCTGCTGCAGCGGCGCGGGGCCGTCGCCGGCTCGGGGCCTGACGCCGGGGTCGCGTGGCACTACGGCGACCCGACCGCTGAGCAGCGGGCGCTGACCCGCGGCGGCGCGGTCGTCGACCAGTCGAACCTCGGCGTGGTGCGCGTCGCGGGGCCGGACCGGCTGAGCTGGCTGAACTCGATCACGTCGCAGGAGGTCGCCGCGCTGCCGCCGCGCACGTCGACCGAGCTGCTCGTGCTGTCGCCGCAGGGGCACGTCGAGCACGCCGCGGCCGTCGTCGACGACGGCGAGGCGACCTGGCTGGTCACGGAGACGCCCGTCGCGCTCGCGGCCTGGCTGAACCGGATGAAGTTCATGCTGCGCGTCGAGATCGACGACGTCACCGACGACTGGGCGGCCATCGGCGAACCGGTCGACGCCGAGGGTGCCGAGGGCGAGCCCGTCACGTGGCGCGACCCGTGGCCCACGACCGCACCCGGCGGCACCCGGTACGGCCCGTCCGACGAGGACCACCCGGGCGCGGACCGCGCGTGGCGGCTCGTGCTCGTCCCGCGGGATCGCCTTGTCGACGAGGTGCGGGCGCGCGAGGCCGCGGGCTGGCCGCTCGTCGGCACGTGGGCGTCGGAGGCCGTGCGCGTCGAGGCCCTGCGCCCGCGCGCCGCGCGCGAGGTCGACCACCGGACCATCCCGCACGAGCTCGACTGGCTGCGGACCGCCGTCCACCTGCACAAGGGCTGCTACCGCGGGCAGGAGACCGTCGCGCGCGTGCACAACCTCGGGCGGCCGCCACGGCGGATCGTGCTGCTGCACCTCGACGGGTCCGGTCACGTGCTGCCCGAGGCCGGCGCCGAGGTGCACGACGTCGCGGGCGAGCCGGGTTCGCCCGAGCCGGGCCGTGTCGTCGGGCACGTCACGTCCGTCGCGCGGCACCACGAGCTCGGCCCGGTCGCGCTCGCCGTCGTCAAGCGGTCCGTGCCGGTCGACGCGCCGCTGGTCGTCGACTCCGACGGGGGAGCGGTGTCGGCCGCGCAGGAGGAGGTCGTGCCCGGCGAGGGCGTGTCGGTCGACCGTCCCGCGCCGCGCGGACCGGTCAGCCGCGGGCTCGGGCACCACCCCAGCCTGTGACCCCCACCGGCGCGACGGGCTCGCCGTGACCAGCGCCGCCGACGCCGGGAGGGCCCGCACGACCGGTCGCCACGACCTCGCCGTGCTCGGCCGCGCGCGCGTGCGGCAGGGCTGGGCGCGCGTCGCCGCGTCGTGGTTCCCGATCCTGCAGGCGGCGGTCGCCGGGTCCGTCGCGTTCGCCATCGCGCACTTCTGGCTCGGGCACCCGTACCCGTTCTTCGCGCCCGTCAGCGCGTGGATCGCGCTGGGGTTCTCGATGGACCGCTCGGTGCGGCGCGTCGCCGAGCTCGCGGTCGGCGTGGCCATCGGCGTCGCGCTCGGCGAGGTCGTCGCGCTCGTCATCGGGCAGGGCGCGCTGCAGGTCGGGCTCGTGCTGTTCGTCGCGGCGCTGCTCGCCCGGTTCCTCGACCGCGGGCAGATGCTCACCACGCAGGCGGGTGTGCAGGCGATCGTGATCGTGAGCCTGCCCGCCGCGGCGGGCGGTCCGTTCGGGCGGTGGGTCGACGCGGCCCTCGGCGGTGCGGTCGCGCTCGCGGTCGCGCTGCTCACGCCGAGCGACCCGCGACGGCACCCGCGAGCGCTCGGGCGTGCGGCCCTCGACGAGGTGGCCGGGGTGCTGCACGTGCTCGCACGCGGGCTCGACGAGCGGTCCGTGCCGGCCGTCGAGGACGCGCTCGTGCGGGGCCGCGCGTCGCAGCCCGCGCTCGACGAGTGGTCGGAGCGGTCGGCGAACGCCCGGGACCTCGCGCGGCTGTCGCCGGCCAGCCGCCGGTTCGCGGACGAGCTCGCCGGGCACGTCACGGGGGCCGTCCTGGCCGACCGCGCGATGCGCAACACGCGCGTGCTCGCACGCCGGGCGCTCGCCGTGCTGGAGGCGGAGGCGCCGCACGACACGTCACGGCTCGCGGAGCAGGTGGCCGCGACCGCGGCGGCCGTCGACGACCTCGCGGCCGCGGTCGGCACGGGCCGCGACCCCGACCGCGCGCGCGCCGAGCTGCTCCTCGTGGCGCAGGCCCTCGACCCGTTCACGCTCGCCGCCGACGACTGGCAGGTGCAGAGCCTCGTCCTGCTGCACCGCTCGCTCGCCGTCGACCTGCTGGAGTCCGCCGGCGTCGCACCCGGGGACGCACGCGCGGCCCTGCCGGAGATCTGACCGTCGCGACCCGGTGTCTCGTAGGCTCGGGGCGTGGTCGCCACCCTGCAGGTCTACCTGTACCTCATCTTCTTCCTCGTCATCTTCGCGCTCTGCGTGTGGGCGCTGGTGGATCTGCTGCGTCGCCCGCCGGCCGCGTTCCCGTCGGCCGGCAAGCGCACGAAGTCGTTCTGGGGCGCGATCCTGGGCGTCGCGACCGCGGTGTCGTTCATGTCCATCCCGCCGCCGATCGGGCTGGGCTTCCTGTCCTTCCTCGGCCTGCTGTCGGCGGTCGGGGCGATCGTCTACCTCGTCGACGTGCGCCCCGCGGTCGCGCCCTACAACCGGCGTCGCGGTCCGCGCGGGCCGTCGGGCGGCTGGTGACGACGGCGGCTGCGCCCGGCGCCACGGACGTCGCGACCGCGGCGGAGCCGCTCGCGCGGGTCGTCCGCGGCGACCTCGTCGAGTCGGTGCACCTCGGGCACGTCGTCGTGCTCGCGCCCGACGGGTCGGTGCGCCTCGCGCTCGGTGACCCCGACGTGACGATCTGGGCCCGCTCGTCGCTCAAGCCGCTGCAGGCGGTCGGGATGCTCCGCGCGGGGCTCGACGTCGACGGTGCCGCGCTCGCGCTCGTGTGCGCGAGCCACAACGGCGAGCCCGGCCACCTCGACGTCGTGCGCCAGGTCCTCGCAGGTGCGGGGCTCGACGCGGACGCCCTGCACAACACCCCCGACTGGCCGCTCGACCCGGACGCCGCGTGGCACTGGCGCGCGGACGGGAACGACCGCTCGTCGCTCACGCAGAACTGCTCGGGCAAGCACGCGGGCATGCTCGCGACGTGCGTCGCGAACGGCTGGTCGACGGGCGACTACCTCGACGCCGCGCACCCGCTGCAGGTCGCCGCGCGGGACGCCGTCGCAGGGCTCACCGGAGTCGCGGTCGACCGGACGACCGTCGACGGGTGCGGTGCGCCGCTGTTCTCGACGACGCTCGTCGGGCTCGCACGGTCGTTCGGGCGCGTGTCGGCCGCGTCGTCCGGCGCCGAGGCCCGCGTCGCGTCGGCGGTGCGCGCGCACTCGTGGCACGTCGCCGGGACGGGTCGCGACGCGACCGCGTTCATGTCGGCCGTGCCGGGGCTGGTGGCGAAGGACGGTGCCGACGGCGTGTACGCGGCGGGGCTACCCGACGGCTCGGCCGTGGCGCTCAAGGTGCTCGACGGGTCCTCGCGGCCGCGGGCCGCGGTGCTCGCGGCGGCGCTCGCGGCGGCGGGGGTGGACGCGGACGTGCTGCGGCCGCTCGGGGCGACGCCCGTGCTCGGGCACGGGGCTCCCGTGGGCGCGGTGGTCCCGACGTTCGGGCCCGAGGTCGCCGCGTGAGGGCCGACGCCGCGGGATCGGTCGACGCGTCGCGCGACGTGCCGCGGGTGGTCCTGCCGTGAGGGCCGTCGTGCAGCGCGTGACGCGCGCGTCCGTGACGGTCGACGGCGAGGTCGTCGGGTCGATCGACCGCCCGGGGCTGGTCGCGCTGGTCGGCGTGACGCCCGGCGACGGCACCGCGCAGGTCGAGCTGGTCGCCCGCAAGATCGCCGAGCTGCGGATCCTGCGGGACGAGCGCAGCGCGGTCGAGGTCGGCGCCCCGGTGCTCGTCGTCAGCCAGTTCACGCTCTACGCGGACACCCGCAAGGGGCGCCGCCCGACGTGGAACGCCGCCGCGCCGGGACCGGTCGCCGAGCCGCTCGTCGAGGCGGTCGTCGCGGCGCTGCGCGAGCGCGGGCTCGAGGTCGCGACCGGGGTGTTCGGTGCGGACATGGCGGTCGAGCTCGTCAACGACGGGCCGGTGACGATCCTGCTGGAGTCGTCACCGGCCGCCGTCTGACGGGTCAGGACTTCGCGAACGTGTGCGACCAGATCTCCGCACCGTCGGCGTTGACGTAGACGTACCGGACCTGCGGGTCCGTCGTGATGCCCTGGCCCTCCATCTCGGGGAACACGGCGGAGTCGCACACGTCCTGGAGCTGGTCGACCTGGCCGTCGAGCGCGCTCGCCGTCGCAGGGGCGTCGAGCTGCTGCGCGTAGGTGTACGTGTAGACGACGGTGCTCGGCTGCTCGCCCGTGATCGTGATCGCGGAGTACGTGCCGTCGAACTGCGACATGAGCTGCGGGACCGTGGCCTGCAGGGCCGTGACCTACGCGTCGAGCGCGGCGGCCTGGTCGTCGCCGGAGTCGGCCGAGTCCTCGGTGGCCTCGGTGTCCGTCGCGGGCGCCTCCTTGGTCGGGGCCGCGGCCGTCGTCTCCTCGGCCTCGGGGCTCGACGACGAGCACGCCGCGGTGAGGGTGAGCGCGGTCGCGATCAGCAGCGCGGCAGCGGCGCGCCGGGTGGTGGTCTGCACGGGGTGGTCCTCTTTCGGTCTGCGTCGACGTGTGGTGCCGCCGGACGCCGGTGTCCCGAGGCGGGAGAAGTCTGGCAGGGGTCGCGTCGGTTGTCAGGGGCACCCGGAGGGCGAGACGTGACGGCTGGGCCGCGGTCGATCGGCCCGCCGCGCTGCGGGCAGCGTCCGTCACCACTCAGGAACGCCTCTGACCAGCCGATCAGTCAACACGGGTCTCCACTCGGGATGCCTGACACGGAAGGCACCATCCGCATGTCTGCACGCACGTCCTCCCGCGCCCGCCGCGGGGCCTCCGCCGCCGCCGCGGCCATCCTGACCGCCGCTCTCACCGCCGTCGCCACGGTCCCCGCGTCCGCCGTCCCGCCGGCCGCGACAGTCACGGTCGCGCCCGCGGCGCTGTCGAACGACGACACCCCCAACTTCGCCGGCACGACCGACGGCCTCGGCGGCGTGGTCGACATCACGATCGACGGCGCGACCACGTCCACGCCCTCCGACCCGCTGGGCGGCTGGGAGTTCGAGGGTCCGGCGCTCGCCGACGGCCCGCACACCTACAGCGTGGACTACGCCGGCGGGCAGATCGCCTCGGGCACGTTCACGGTCGACACGGAGGCCGACATCTCGGTCACGCCCCCGGTGTTCGAGCGCCCCGGACGGCACACGACCGCCACGTCGCTCACGTTCGGCGTGACCAGCGAGCCCGGTGCCACGGTGACCTACAGCCTCGACGGCGACGAGCCCGTCGTCGTGACCGGGAGCACGGTCCAGCTGACCGGTCTGACCGAGGGCTACCACTTCATCGACTTCGCCGTCGTGGACGCGGCCGGCAACCACAACGGCACCGCATGGGACTGGACCGTCGACTCCTCGGTCGTGGCCCCGTCCGTCCCGGAGACCCTCTCCTTCGCCGCGACCGTCGACGAGCAGACCACGATCGACCTCGACGACCACGTGACCGCGGGCACCCACACGGTCACCGGGTTCGACGCGTGGACCACGGACGGCGAGGCGCTCGGCTTCCAGTTCGACTGGGAGGACACGCACGTCGTCACGCTGTACCCGCGGACGGCCGGCACGTTCACCTTCACGTTCTCCGTCTGGACGGAGGAGGGCGAGCAGTCGAACGAGTCGACCGTGACGGTCGACGTCGCCGAGGCGCCGCTGGTGTCCGCGTCGTGGCTGGCGAAGCCCGACGCCTCCACCACGTCGACGACCGCCCGGTTCGCCGTCGCGACCGACCCCGGCGCGACCCTCGAGTACGTCGTCGACCTGCCCGAGGGCGCCCAGAGCGTCACCCCGGTCGAGGTCGACGGCACCGAGTTCACCCTGACGGGCCTCGCGGTGGGCCGGCACACGATCCGCGTCTACGCGGTGGCCGACGGCCACTACTCGCAGCCGTTGGACTACGTCTGGGAGGTCGTCGCCACGGGCTCCGCTCCCGCGCAGCCGACCGCGCCGGCCGCCCCCGCACCGTCCGCACCCGCCCCCGTCCTCTCGAAGGACGCGATCCCGGCGGCGCAGATCGCGCAGGGCGTCAAGCGCGGGGCCACCGGCCCGTCGGTCGTGATCATCCAGCGGATCGTCGGCACCCCGCAGGACGGCGTCTTCGGGCCGGCCACGCGGGCGGCGGTCGTCGCGTTCCAGCGGACCCACGGCCTGGTGGCCGACGGCATCGTCGGTCCGCGGACCTGGGCCGTGCTCGTGCAGGTCGCCAACGGCGGGACGGGTGTCCGCCCGGTCGTCACCGTGTCGGTCCCGCAGGTGCTGATCAACCGCGGCATCTCGAGCGGCGCGACCGGCCAGCCGGTCGTCCTCATCCAGCGCGCCGTCGGCGCCCAGGTGGACGGCCGTTTCGGCCCGCGCACCACGGCGGCCGTGAAGGCGTTCCAGAAGGCGCACGGCCTGGTCGCCGACGGCATCGTCGGCCGCCTGACCTGGGCGAAGATCCTCGAGGTCGGCGCTCGCTGACCGGAGGCCGTACGACCGCCCGGGGCGGGTTGCCTGACCGGCAGCCCGCCCCGGGTGCGTGCACCGGGCACCCGCTGACGGTGTCGCGAGTCGCCCCTGCCGGCACGCACGGAGAAGGCCCCTCGGAGTAAGCGTCCGAGGGGCCTTCCCGTGGCCGCAGGTCCGCGTCCGCCGGAGGACCGGCGAGGACACCGCTGCGACGGTGCGGTTCCTGCCCGTCACCCGGCCTTCCTCCGGTTCCGTCGCCCGGGGGGGCGTCGGCGCCGTCGGTCCGCCGCGGGCGGGAGGACTGCGTCCGGCCTTCCGGTCCGTTGCGACCCCTGTGTCGTCGTCCACAGGTCGACGAGTTGCCTCGTCGAGCTGGTCGCCCGTTCTCCGGTCGGCCCGTGCCCGACAGCCCTCGTCGCGGGTGGTCCGCCCTCGAAAGGGCCTCTCACCTGCGATCTTGATGCCGTCGAGCTCGTTGGTGAAGTTCTAGTCCTGTGTCGTGGGGGCGTGCAAGAGGGTCGGGAGGCCGACTTTTGTCCACCGGTGCGCCCACAGGTTCGTCCACAGCTCGTGCAGGGCCGACACCGGTTGCCCACAGGGCTGTGGACGGAATGTGTGGACACGCCACCCGCAGTTCACCCGTCCGGGGCAGGACGCTCGTTAGGCTGGGAGGTAGGCCCCTCGGTGTAAGCGACCGAGGGGCCTTCGTCATGTTCGCGCCCCGGTTCGCCGAGCTCCTCCCGTCCGGCTCGCGTCCGGCGGCGTCGACCCCGTCGCATCGCGTCACGCGACGCCGCGAGGCTCTCGGCACATTCACTACCGGCTGGTAGGTTTTTGGTCGTCCGTTGTCGCGAGGACGAGGAGCCGTCATGGGGTACGCACCGTTCGACGTCGAGCACGTGCTGGCCGCGCTCACCCTCGAGGAGAAGGCCGCCCTCACGTCCGGTCGCGACTTCTGGCACGCGAAGGGCGTCGAGCGCCTGGGCGTCCCCGCCCTGATGCTCACCGACGGGCCCCACGGCCTGCGCAAGCAGCGCAGCGGCGCGGACCACCTCGGCCTCTTCGACTCCGTCCCCGCCACCTGCTTCCCGACCGCCGCCGCGCTCGGGTCCACGTGGGACGTCGACCTCGTCCGACGCGTCGGCGAGGCGCTCGGTCGCGAGACCCGCGCCCACGACGTCGCCGTCCTCCTCGGCCCCGGCGTCAACATCAAGCGGACCCCGCTGTGCGGGCGCAACTTCGAGTACGTCTCGGAGGACCCGGTCGTCGCGGGGGAGATCGGCGTCGCGCTCGTCGACGGCATCCAGAGCCAGGGCGTCGGCACGTCGCTCAAGCACTACGCGGCCAACAACCAGGAGACGGACCGCATGCGCGTCTCCGCGGAGGTCGACGAGCGGACGCTGCGCGAGATCTACCTGCCCGCGTTCGAGCGCGTCGTCACGCGTGCGCAGCCGTGGACCGTCATGTGCGCGTACAACAAGCTCAACGGCACGTTCGTGTCCGAGCACCACTGGCTGCTCACGGAGGTCCTGCGCGACGAGTGGGTCTTCGAGGGCCTCGTCGTGAGCGACTGGGGTGCCGTGCACGACCGTGTCGCCGCGCTCGACGCCGGCCTCGACCTCCAGATGCCCGCCGCCGGCCCGCGCCCCGACGAGGCCGTCGTCGACGCCGTCCGCGCCGGGACGCTCGACGAGGCCGTCCTCGACACCGCCGTCCGCCGCGTCCTGCACCTGATCGCCCGCGCGCTCCCGGCCCTGGCGGACGCCGACAGCACGGTCGACGTCGACGCGCACCACGCCCTGGCCCGCGAGGCGGCCGCGGCCGGTGCCGTCCTGCTGAAGAACGACCCCGTCGACGGCGCACCCGTCCTGCCGCTCGACGGCGGCGACGGGCTGCTCGTCGTCGGCGAGTTCGCCCGCACCCCGCGCTACCAGGGCGCCGGCTCCTCGCAGGTCGTCCCCACCCGCCTCGACGACGCGCTCACGGCGCTCCGGGCGGCCACGGGCACCGACCTGCCGTTCGAGCCCGGCTTCACGATCTCGGGCGGGCCGACAGGCGACGACGACGCGCACCGCGCGGCCGCGGTGGAGGCGGCCCGCACGGCGCGCACCGTCGTCGTCTTCCTCGGCCTGCCCGGGCCCGACGAGTCCGAGGGCTACGACCGCCCCCGGCTGGGCCTCCCCGACAACCAGGTCGCGACGCTCGAGGCGGTCGCCGCGGTGAACCCGCGCGTCGTCGTCGTGCTCGCCAACGGGTCCGCCGTCTCGCTGCCGTGGCGCGACCGCGCCGCCGCCGTGCTCGAGACGTGGCTCGGCGGGCAGGCGGGCGGGTCCGCCGTCGCCGACCTGCTGCTCGGGACCGTCGCACCGTCCGGCCGCCTCGCGGAGTCGATCCCGCTGCGGATCGAGGACACCCCCGCGTTCGGCAACTTCCCCGGCGAGGGCGGCGTCGTCCGGTACGGCGAGGGCGTCCTGGTCGGGTACCGCTGGTACGACACGCGCGGCGTCGACGTGGCCTACCCGTTCGGCCACGGGCTGACGTACACGACCTTCGGCTACTCGGACGTCCGGGCGCGGGCGCTCGGCGAAGGTGCCGACGTGCGCGTCGAGGTGTCCGCGACCGTCACCAACACCGGCGACCGGCCCGGCGCCGAGGTCGTGCAGGTCTACGTCCGCGACCCCGAGGCGTCCGTGCTGCGGCCGACGCGTGAGCTCAAGGCGTTCGCCAAGGTGGCGCTCGCGCCCGGCGAGTCGCAGACCGTGACGTTCACGCTCGACGCCCGCGACCTGTCGTACTGGCACCCCGGGCTCCGGCGCTGGGTCGTCGAGGGCGGCACGTTCGTCGTCGAGGTCGGCGCGTCGTCGCGCGACGTGCGCGGCAGCGCCTCCGTCGAGGTCGTCGGGCAGCCGCTGTGGGGCGAGCTCACCGCGTGGTCGACGCTCGCCGAGTGGATGGCGCACCCTGTCGGCGGGCCGCTCATCGGCGCCGTGCTGGCGGCCGACGACGCACCGCCGATGGACGAGTCGATGGCCGCGATGCTGGCGCAGACGCCCGCGCGCGTCTTCGCCGACTTCGGGCTGTCGCCGCTGACGCCCGAGCAGCTCGACGTGCTGGTGGAGAAGGCGAACGCCTGACACGGCGGCGACAGGGGCCGCCGCTGGCGGCACCGCGGCCGTCAGCGACGACCGCCGTCCGGCGCCTCCGGACCGCGGCCCGTCGCGATCCACGGGCACTCGGCGGTCCGCTACCGCGCGGTGTCGTCCACCGGCACGAACAACGCCGCGTAGGCGGCGCGCAGGCCTGCGGCCATGTCGACGCGCGCGCCCGGGGCGTCGGCCTCGAGCAGCCACTGGACCTGGAGGCCGTCCATGACCGCGACGAGCAGGCGGGCCGCGGTCAGCGGGTCGACGCCCGCGCGCAGGCCGCCGGCGCGGCGGCGCTCCTCGAGCATCTCGGCGGTCGTCCCCACGACGCGCGCGTAGCGGTCCTGGAAGTACGCGTGCGCGGGGTGGCCCGGTGACGTGGCCTCGCCCGACAGGGTCGTGAACAGCTCGACGATCGCGGGGCGGCGCGCGTTGCGCTCGACCAGCAGGACGAGCGCCTCGAAGTAGTCGACGCCCGCCTCGCGGTCCGCGCGGATCGCGGCCTCGTCGATCTCGTCGCGGCGCTGGAGCACCGCCTCGAGCAGCGCGGCCTTGCTCTTGAAGTGGTGCAGCAGGCCCGGGTGCGTGATGCCGACGCGGGACGCGACCTCACGCAGCGACGCCGACGTGTACCCGACCTCGCCGAACAGTCGCATCGCGGCGTCGAGGATCTCCTCGCGCGTCGCGCGCCCACGGGCGTAGCCGGTCGGGGTGCCGCTGACCTCGGTCGACATGCGCCCAGGATGGCACGCGGCGGTCGGGTGCCCGGCCGGTGTCCGCCAGGGTGAGGTCGGCCGCCCGGTCGCCTCGCGAGCGCGGGACGGGCGTGCGGCGTGCCGCAGCGGTCGGGGGAGCCGAGGTCCTGGGTCGGGCTCAGGAGTCGTCGGGGGACGGCGCGGGACCGGTCGTGCCCGAGCTGCCCGACTCGACCGGTGAGCCGCTCGGGCCGGGGCTCGGCTTGCTCGCGGGTGCGTTGCCCGCGACCTGGTCGAGCGTGTAGCCGATCCCGGCGCCCGCGCCCGCGACGAGCAGCAGCGTGATGCCCGCGAAGATCAGCGAGCGCGCGGGCGTCAGCTTCGCGAGGCCGGCGGCGACCTGCGGCACGAGCGCCTGGACGGCCGCCGTCGGCGCGTCACGGGTACCCGCGCCCGGGTCGGACTCGGTGGTCTCCGTCGTCGTGACCTTGACGTACTCCGCGGTGAACGTCCCGCAGCCGACCGCGATGAGCAGCAGCCCGCCCGCGCACAGTGCACCGATCGCGAGCGCGCCCAGCTGGCCGGTCGAGCGCACGTCGACCAGGTGCCACACCACGGCGCCGACGCCCGCCACCAGCACCACGCCGACGACCCAGCCGACCGCGTGCCGCACCTCCAGCGAGCGCAGCGAGAACGCGGGCTCGCTCGTCGTGGTCCTCGTCGTCCTCGTCGGCACCCCGCCACCTCGCTCCCGCGCGACCCTGCGCACCTCGTGTCCCGCGTCGCGGCGTCGTGCGAGCCGGCGCGACCGCCCGCCGTGCCGTCCCGACCGCCGCCCTGCCGTCCCGACCGGCCGCGACGTGCGACCTGGTCCGCACGCTAGACCCGGGCAAACCGGGCGCGCGAGCCCCCGCGCCGCTGGCCGGGCGCCCGAGCCCACCCCAGGATGGGTCGCATGCAGATCGAGGCCGTCCGGGGGGACATCACGACGCAGGACGTCGACGCGGTCGTCAACGCCGCGAACTCGTCGCTGCTGGGCGGCGGCGGGGTCGACGGCGCGATCCACGCGGCGGCCGGGCCGCGGCTGCTGGAGGCGTGCCGAGAGGTGCGACGCACGACCTACCCGGACGGTCTGCCCGTCGGGGACGCCGTCGTCACGCCCGGCTTCGACCTGCCGGCGCGCTGGGTCGTGCACACCGTCGGCCCGAACTGGAACCGCGGGCAGCGGGAGACCGCCGACCTGGCGTCGTGCTTCACGCGGTCCCTCGAACGGGCGGTCGAGGTCGGGGCGGCGAGCATCGCGTTCCCCGCGGTGAGCGCGGGTGCCTACGGGTGGGATGCCGACGAGGTCGCGCGGATCGGCGTCGCGGCCGCACGTGCGTGGCAGGGGTCGACCGAGCGCCCGGACGAGGACGGGCACACGCACCCGAGCGGGATCGCGCTCGTGCGCTTCGTGCTGTTCTCGGCGCCCCTGCTGGACGCGTTCGAGCGCGCGCTGGGAGCACCGCACCGCTGACACGCCACGCGGCGCACCGCCCGTCGTGCGCGCCGTCCCGCGGTCGCGCACGAGCCGCCGGCCCGTCCCGCGTCGCGCGTGCGGGGCGGGCCCGGTGGCTCTCGGGCCGTCGTCAGCGGGTCGGGACGGGCTCCTGCCGCGCGGCGTCGGGACCGTCCACCGCGTGCCGGGCGTGCGTCGGCTCAGGTCGACGGGACAGGGCGCTCGGCCACCACATGCGCGGCCCGATGTCGAGGTTGAGCGCGGTGACGAGGATCGAGCGGACGACGAGCGTGTCGAGCAGCACGCCGAGCGCCACGGCGAACCCGATCTCGGCGAACGACACGACGGGCAGCGTGCCCAGGGCGGCGAACGTCCCCGCGAGCACCAGGCCCGCGGACGTGATGACGCCGCCCGTCGCCGCGAGGCCGACGAGCGCGCCCCGCCGGTGCCCCAGCCGCAGCGCCTCCTCCCGCACGCGCGTCATGAGGAAGATGTTGTAGTCGACGCCGAGAGCCACGAGGAACACGAACGTGAAGAGCGGGAACGACGAGTCGGTGCCGCCGAACCCGAACGCGTAGCGGAAGACGAGCGCGCTGATCCCGATGGCGGCGCCGAAGCTCAGCACGACCGTGCCCATGAGGACGAGCGGGGCGACGAGCGACCTCAGGAGCAGCACGAGCACCAGGAAGACGACGAGCAGGATGATCGGGATGAGCAGCCGGTTGTCCGCCGCGGACGCGCGCTGCGCGTCGAGGTCGATCGCGGTCGACCCGCCGACCATCGCGTCGGCGTCGGGGACGGCGTGCACCGCGTCGCGCACGCGGTCGACGGTCGCGTCCGCCGCGTCGCTGTCGGGCGCCGACTCCAGGGTCCCCTCGAGGTAGGCGAGGCCGTCGGTGACCACGGGCTCGCTCACGGAGTCCGCGTCGATGCCCTCGACGCCGGCGAACGCGACGCGGACCGCGTCGGCCTGCGAGGCGTCCGCGAGCACGACGACGGGCGCGCCCGCCCCGCCGTCGAAGTGGTCCTCGAGGACCTTCTCGCCCGCGATCGACGGCTGGGCCGTGCGGAACGACTCCTCGTTCGACAGACCCGTCGGGTCGAGCTGGAGCCAGCCGATGCTCGCGACGGCCAGCACGGCCGCGGTCGCGAGCCAGATCCGGCGCGGGTGACGGGCGACCTGCGCGCCGATCCGCGCCCACACGCCGTGCGTCGTCGGCTCGTCGTCGCCGAGGTGCGGCACCTTCGGCCAGAACACCCAGCGGCCGAAGGTCACGAGCAGCGCGGGCAGCAGCGTGAGCATGACGAGCAGCGCGACGCCGATGCCGATCGCGGCGACCGGTCCGAGCCCGGCGGTCGAGTTCATCGTCGCGAGCAGCAGCACGAGCGTGCCGGCGGCGACGGTCGCGGCCGACGCGATGATCGCGGGGCTCGCGCGGTGCAGCGCCTCCGCCATCGCCGCGTGCCGGTCGCCGTGCTTGCGGAGCTCCTCGCGGTACCGGGCCACCAGGAGAAGCGCGTAGTCCGTGCCCGCGCCGAACACCAGGACGGTGAGGATGCCCGCGCTCTGCGCGTTCACCGTGAGGTCGAAGCGGTTCGCCAGCACGTACACGACGGCCTGCGCGACGGTCAGCGCGACGACCGCCGACACGACCGGGAGGAGCCACAGCACCGGGCTCCGGTACGTGAGCAGCAGCATGACGATGACGACGCCGCCCGCCGCGAACAGCAGCGTCGAGTCGATCCCCTCGAACGCCTTCGACTGGTCGGCCGCGAGGCCCGCCGGCCCGGTCACGTACGGCACCAGGCCGTCGGCGCCCTGGGCGACAGTCGTGCGGATGGACTCGACGGTCGGCCCGAGCGAGTCCCAGCCGTCGGGCGCCTCGATCGGCACGATCACCTGCACCGCCTCGCCGTCCTGCGACGGGATCGGCCCGACGACGTCCCCCGCGAGCCCGTCCAGGTCGGCGAACGCCGCGACGTCTGCGGCGACCGTCTCCTGGTCCGACGGCAGCAGCCCGCCGTCGCGCTCGTAGACGACGACCGCGGGCACCACGTCGTCGGGCTGGAACGCGGCCGCCGCCGCGAGCACCTCCGTCGACTCCGCGTCCGCGGGGAGCCACGACTCCGCGTCGTTCTCCTGCGCGCTCGTGAGCTTGCCCGCGAGCGGGCCGAGGAGCGCGGTGACGACGAGCCAGAACGCGATGACGACGTACTTCACGTAGCGGTGGGTGATCCACCCGGCGACCTGGGACATGACGGTTCCTCGGGTCTCGACGACAGGGACGGCCGGTGCGTGGTGCGGCGGTGCGGTGTGCGGGTGCGGCGGTTGCTCCGGTGCGGCAGTGCCAGGTGCGGACGGGGCGCCCCGCAGGGGTGCGCGACGTGCGCGACGCGCGTGGTCCGGGGTGCCCGGCGCACCCTCCGCGCCCGGCGTCCCCGTGAGGACGACGCTCTCGCAGAAGGGGACAGACCGGACATCCGGGAGATCCCCGAATCGTGGGTCGGGGTGCCCCGAGGTGTCGAGGGCGCGCTCTCAGGGTCCGCTCAGGAAGCGGTGCCGAGCAGCCAGTCGCGCACCGCTGTCGTCACCGCCGCGTCGTCCTTCGGGGAGTGGTCGCCCGTGACGAAGACTGTGCTCAGCGGGCCGCGGACGGTCGACAGGTGCGTCGTCAGTTCGCCGGGCGAGCCGAACGGGTCGCGCCGGCCCGACACCGCCAGCACCGGCACGGCGACGTCGGGCAGGTGCTCGACCCGCAGGCGGTCGGGCCTGCCCGGCGGGTGCAGCGGGTACGAGAGCAGGACGAGCCCGGCCACCGGGAACCCCTGGGCGACCGCCATCGACGACATCCGCCCGCCGAACGACCGGCCGCCGAGGACGAGCCGCTCGGTCCCGACCCCGAGCGTCCCGGCGAAGGCGGTCGCGTGCGCGCGCAGGTGGGCGACCGCGGCCTCCGGGCGGTCGGGGGCGCGGCTGCCGCGCTCGCGGTTGGGGAAGTTCAGCCGCAGCACGGGTAGCGGGGCGAGCGCCGCCTCCAGCGCGACGAGCGTCCGGTGGTCCCGGTCGGCGCCCGCACCGGGCGTCAGCACGACCCCCGCGACGTCCACCGGCCCGCGCCTCGTCGACTCGTCCCCGCCCATGCCACCCACCCTCTCGCGCCGGCGCCCTCGCTGTCCGCGTGCGCGGGTCCGCGGACAGCGACGCCAGCGCCGCTGGACCGGCGCGGGACGACCCCGGCGTTGCGCGCCCGACGCGCCGCGGGCGTGCGGTGGCCCGTGAACCGGGTCTGGGTACCGCTCTGGCGGGCGGTGCGGTACGCAGACCCGGGTCGGCCGCCCGACCGCACCGACCGGGCAGCGAGGGCGACGGATGACGCGCCGCGGGGGTAGGGGTCAGCCGGGCAGGTGGGGCTGGACGGCGGTGAGCGCGCGGGCCACGTCGTCCGTGTCGTTCCAGACGTGGAAGGCCAGCCGGACGCCGCCGCCGCGACCCGCGACCCGGCAGCCCGCGGCGGAGAGGGCCGCGCGGAGCGTGCCGGCGTCGTCGTCGGGGAGCGAGACGATCGCGCTGCCGCCCGGGCCGAGCCCGACGCCGCCCCGGAACGCGTCCGCGAGCGCGACGTCGTACGCGCGCACGTCGTGCGGGTCGACGGTCGCGAACGCCTCGACCGCGGGGGCGGTGCCGAGCCACACGAGCCACGCGGGCGACACGTCGAACCGGCGCGCGTCGCCGGCGAGCGTCATCTCGGGGCCGTAGATCGACCGCCAGATCTCCTCGCCCGCGTACCAGCCCGCCGAGAGCGGGCGCAGGCGCTCGCGGGCGGTGTCGGCGACGGTGAGGAACGCGGCACCGCGCGGACCGGCGAGCCACTTGTACGCGGCACCGACGGTCACGTCGAAGCGGCCCGCATCGACGGGGAACCAGCCGACGGCCTGCGTCGCGTCGCACACCGTGAGCGCGCCGACGGCCCGGGCGGCCGCCACGACCGCGTCGGCGTCGGCGACCCGACCGTCGCGCGACTGCACGAGCGAGAACGCGACGACCGCCGTCGACGGGTCGACGCTCGCCGCGAGCTCCTCGAGCGGTACCTGACGCACCGTCACGCCCCGGTCGGCGTGCACGAGGAACGGGAAGACGACCGACGCGAAGTCCCCGTCGACGACCACGACCTCGGCGCCGTCGGGCACGCTCGCCGCGACGAGGCCGACGAGGCTCGACGCCTGCGCGCCGATCGCGACCGACGACGTGTCGACGCCGACGATCCGCGCGTACGCCGCCCGGGACCGGTCGACCGCGTCGTCGTACGCGGCCATGTCGATCCGCCCCGCCTGCCACGCGTCGATCCCGGCGCGCATCGCGTCGGCCGTGGCGCGCGGCGGGAGGCCGCACGTCGCCGCGTCGAGGTACCCCGGCACGCGGTCGATCGCGGCCCGCAGCGTCGTGAGCGGGTCGGTCGTGCTCGTGGTGGTCCCGGTGGGTGCGGTGCGGGCGTCGGTCGTCATGAGCCCGATCGTCACCCGCGCGGCGCCGCCGCACAACGACCACGGCCCCGGACGCGACCTGCGCGAGGGCGGGGTCAGCGGACGACGGCCGCGATCGCCGAGACCTCCACGAGCGCGCCGGGGACGCCGAGTCCGGCCACGCGGGCGGCGGTGACCAGCGGCGGCGCGCCCTCGCGTGCCAGCGCCGGAGCGGCGGCGCCGTACGCGGCGGCGAGGTCGACGCCGTCGACGAACAGCACCGTGACGCTCACGAGGTCGTCGACGCCCGCGCCGGCCGCGCCCAGGGCGGTGACGAGGTTCGCCATCGTCTTCGTGACCTGGGCGGCGACGTCGTCGCCGCCGACGAGGGCGCCGGACGCGTCGACGGCGTTCTGCCCGCCGACGTAGATCGTCGTCGCGCCGGGCGGCACGACGGCGGCGTGGGAGAACGCGGGGCTCTGCACGAGCCCGTCGGGGCGGAGGAACGTGATCGTGTCCATGCGCGCCACGCTAGGGCGGTAACCGGACGGATCGCGTCCGGGTTGTCCGACGACGTGCGAAACCTGCTGGTCAGCGAGCGAACAGCCGACGCCAGCCCGAGGACGGCTTCGGCTCAACCGGGCGGCGGATCTCGGCGACGGAGACGGGACCCGTCGTCGGCCGTCAGCGTCGATCGTGCCGCCGGGACGCGACCGCGCCCAGGACCGTCACCCGATCGCGATGCCCAGCGCGGAGGCGATGGTGCGGACGACGCCGTTGGCGTTGTTCGACGGGGCGACGAAGCGCGCGTGCGCGCGGACCTCGGGGTGCGCGTTGTCCATCGCGAACGACCAGGCGGCGGCGTCGAGCATGCCGAGGTCGTTGAAGTAGTCGCCGAACGCCATGGTCTGGTCGCGCGTGACGCCGAGAGACTCCTGCACGGACCGCAGTGCGGCGCCCTTGTCGACGGTGCGGCTCATGACGTCGACCCAGTGCTGCCCGGAGACCACGACGCGCGACTCGCGGCGCAGCTCGGACAGCGCGGGACCGGCGCCGCGCTCGGCGGGGCCGAAGTCGTAGACGGCGACCTTGAGGACGTCGTCGTCGACCGCGCGCAGGTCGTCGACGACCTCGAGCAGCGCGTAGTACGGCTCGCACTGCGCGAGGAACCGCTCGTCGGACCGCTCGACGTACGCGGACCGCTTGCCGCACAGGACGGTGCCGACGTCGAGGCCGGCAGCGGCCTCGGAACGGACGACCTCGACGACGTCGTGGGCCGTCGCCGTCGCCAGCGTGTCCGAGCTGAGCTCGACGCCGCCCTGCACCACGTAGGCGCCGTTCTCCGCGACGTAGACGAGGTCGTCACGGCCGATCTGGGCGCGCAGCGTCGCGTACTGCCGGCCGCTCGCGGGGCACACCATGACGCCGCGCGCGAGGAGCTCGTCGAGCAGCGGCCAGAACGTCGGGTGCACGCGCTTGTCGTCGTCGAGCAGCGACCCGTCCATGTCGAGCGCGACGAGGCGCACGTCGGGGACCTCGTCGAGGACGGGCGGCTCGAGCACGGGGAAGTCGACGTTCACCCGGCCCATCCTCGCAAACCGCCGCGTGCCGCCCGCGTCACGCCAGGCCCGTGACCCGGACGGACCGCCCGTCCGGGTCGCCTTTCACGCCTGCGGCGAACACGGGCAGTGGGGGGTACCCCCTGTGGTTAGCATCGAACAACGCCGCTCGTCGTCGCCCACCGGCCGCCGCCCCGGGTACCCGGCGAGCACGTCGCTCGTGAGGAGTGCACATGTTCGAGAGATTCACGGACCGAGCCCGCCGCGTCGTCGTCCTCGCCCAGGAAGAGGCGCGGATGCTGAACCACAACTACATCGGCACCGAGCACATCCTCCTGGGTCTCATCCACGAGGGTGAGGGTGTCGCGGCCAAGGCCCTGGAGTCGCTCGGCATCTCCCTCGAGGCCGTCCGCGCCCAGGTGCAGGAGATCATCGGCGAGGGCCAGCAGGCGCCGTCGGGCCACATCCCGTTCACGCCGCGGGCCAAGAAGGTCCTCGAGCTGTCCCTGCGCGAGGCGCTGCAGCTCGGCCACAACTACATCGGCACCGAGCACATCCTGCTCGGTCTCATCCGCGAGGGTGAGGGCGTCGCCGCGCAGGTGCTCAACAAGCTGGGCGCCGACCTCAACCGCGTCCGCCAGCAGGTGATCCAGCTGGTGTCGGGCTACCAGGGCAAGGAGCCGGTCGCTGCCGGCGGCCCGCAGGAGGGGCAGCCCTCGGGCTCGGCCGTGCTCGACCAGTTCGGTCGCAACCTCACGCAGGCGGCGCGTGACGGCAAGCTCGACCCGGTCATCGGGCGCGAGAAGGAGATCGAGCGGGTCATGCAGGTGCTGTCCCGCCGCACCAAGAACAACCCCGTGCTCATCGGCGAGCCCGGCGTCGGCAAGACGGCCGTCGTCGAGGGCCTCGCGCAGGACATCGTCCGCGGCGACGTGCCGGAGACGCTCAAGGACAAGCAGCTCTACACGCTGGACCTGGGCGCCCTGGTCGCCGGCTCGCGCTACCGCGGTGACTTCGAGGAGCGCCTGAAGAAGGTCCTCAAGGAGATCCGCACGCGCGGCGACATCATCCTGTTCATCGACGAGATCCACACCCTCGTGGGTGCGGGTGCCGCCGAGGGCGCGATCGACGCCGCGTCGATCCTCAAGCCGATGCTCGCCCGCGGCGAGCTGCAGACCATCGGTGCGACGACGCTCGACGAGTACCGCAAGTACGTCGAGAAGGACCCGGCCCTCGAGCGCCGCTTCCAGCCGATCCAGGTGTCCGAGCCGAACCTGCAGCACGCGATCGAGATCCTCAAGGGTCTGCGCGACCGCTACGAGGCGCACCACCGCGTGTCCATCACGGACGCCGCGCTGGTCGCGGCCGCGACGCTGGCCGACCGGTACGTCAACGACCGGTACCTGCCGGACAAGGCGATCGACCTGGTCGACGAGGCCGGCGCACGCCTGCGCATCCGCCGCATGACGGCTCCGCCGGAGCTGCGCGAGCTCGACGAGCAGATCGCCGAGACGCGCCGCGACAAGGAGTCGGCGATCGACGAGCAGGACTTCGAGAAGGCCGCCCGCCTGCGCGACGCCGAGAAGCAGCTCGGCCTCAAGCGCCAGGAGAAGGAGAAGGCCTGGAAGTCCGGCGACCTCGACGCGGTCGCGGAGGTCGACGAGGAGCTCATCGCCGAGGTGCTGGCGAACGCCACGGGCATCCCGGTGTTCAAGCTCACCGAGGAGGAGTCCAGCCGCCTGCTCCGCATGGAGGACGAGCTGCACAAGCGGGTCGTCGGCCAGGACGCCGCCATCAAGGCGCTGTCGCAGGCCATCCGCCGCACGCGCGCGGGGCTCAAGGACCCGAAGCGTCCCGGTGGGTCGTTCATCTTCGCGGGCCCCACGGGCGTCGGGAAGACGGAGCTCGCCAAGGCGCTCGCGGAGTTCCTGTTCGGCGACGAGGACGCGCTGATCCAGCTCGACATGTCCGAGTTCTCGGAGAAGCACACCGTGTCGCGGCTGTTCGGCTCGCCCCCCGGGTACGTCGGCTACGACGAGGGCGGTCAGCTCACCGAGAAGGTGCGCCGTCGTCCGTTCTCCGTCGTCCTGTTCGACGAGGTCGAGAAGGCGCACGCGGACATCTTCAACTCGCTGCTGCAGATCCTCGAGGACGGTCGCCTGACCGACTCGCAGGGCCGGGTGGTCGACTTCAAGAACACCGTCATCATCATGACCACCAACCTCGGCACGCGGGACATCGCCAAGGGCCTGCAGACCGGCTTCCAGGCCGGCGGCGACCTGTCGACGTCCTACGAGCGCATGAAGGCCAAGGTCAACGACGAGCTCAAGACGCACTTCCGTCCCGAGTTCCTCAACCGCGTCGACGACGTCGTCGTGTTCCCGCAGCTCTCGCAGCCGGAGATCTTCGCGATCGTCGACCTGATGGTCGCGAAGCTCGACAAGCGTCTGCGCGACAAGGACATGGGCATCGAGCTCACCCCGGCGGCCAAGAAGCTGCTGTCGGAGAAGGGCTACGACCCGGTCCTGGGAGCCCGGCCGCTGCGCCGCGCGATCCAGCGGGACATCGAGGACGCGCTGTCCGAGAAGATCCTGTTCGGCGAGCTGAAGGGCGGCCAGCTGGTCGTCGTCGACGCCGAGGGCGAGGGCCTGCTCGGGGAGTTCATCTTCCGGGGCATCGCCAAGGGTCTGCGCAAGGAGCCCGTCCCGGTCGGCGCGAGCGTCGGCACCCCCGGCTCCGGCACGGACGTCCCGGCGGCCCCGCCGATCTCGGGCGCCGGCGACGGCGGCACCGGAACCCAGCCGCTGGGCGCCTGACGCCCACCGTCTGACCGCAGGAGGCCCGGTCCCCACGAGGGGGCCGGGCCTCCTCGCGTGTCAGCGGGCTACGGGGGCGGTGCGTGCGGCGGCCACCTGGTCGATCGTCGCGGTGACGACCGCGAGGCGGGTGGCGACATCGGCGTCGTGCGGGCGGACGCCCCACTTGAGCCCGATCCGCGGGACGTCGCCGGCGGCGGCGAGGGTGGCCGCGACCTCCGGCGGGCCGAGCAGCGACGCCGACGACGCGACGAGTGCCGGGTGGTCGCCGCGCGGTGGGATGTGCATGTCGCCCCAGGCGGCTCCCCACGCGGTGTCGGCGTCGGTCGCGCCGGACAGGACGAGGAGCCGCAGCAGGCCGGCGTCGGCGACGGCGCGCGTGTGCGCCACGGGGGTCGCGGTGTCGCGGCCCTCGATCGCGGAGCGTCCCCAGTTGACGACCATGCCGAGCAGGTCGGGTGCGAGCCCGAACGACTGCACGAGCGCGACCTCCTCGTCGAGACCGAGGAAGCCCTTGGCGGGCGCCTGCCCGGGCACGAGCGCGTCGCAGTGCTCGACGAGCAGCTCGGCGCCCGCGAGGTCCCAGCCGAGGATCTCGTCGAGCGAGCGTTCGAACGCGTCCCGCGAGCCGAGGAGCGGGCCGGGTGCGCTGTGCACCTCGACGGCACTGACGCGCCGGACTCCGTGCCGGTCGGCGAGGACGTGCGCGAGGTCGCGGGCGCGGGCCACGTCGTCGAGCGCCCGGGCGCGCTGCTCGGGGTCGGTGGACGCGAGACCGTAGGCCGGGACCTCGGCGCGGCGCGCGGTCATCGTCGGCACGAGCGAGACGACGAGGTCGCGTGCTGCGGGGACGTGCGCGTCGATCCAGGCGTGGTCGAGCGTGCGGTGCCCCTCGGGCTGGAGCGCGAACTCGAGGCCGGCGAGGTCGAGGTGCGCGACGGCGTCGAAGAACTGGTCCTCGGCGGCGGGTTCGGTCGGGGCGGTGATGTACGCGGAGACGTACAGGTCGGGCGTCGTCATGCGTCCTCCGGGGTGCGTCGGGTAGCCGGAGCGGGTGCGGCATGGCCGCTGCGGCGGCGCGGAGAACGGCTTTCCCTGCCCGGAAGGCGGGGTGTTGACCGGTCTGCGACGCTGCGTTACCGTTCCGTTCCGCTAGATGGAACCGAGTTCCACGAAAGTCTGACACCGCCGTCCTGACTCCCGCAACCACCGGTACCGCACCCCGCAACCGCACCCGCGCCGCACCCGGCCTGCACCCGCAGGCGGCGCCGCGGGCTGCACCACCCGCACCCCCGGACCATCCCCGCGCACGCCCTGCGAGCGCCCGAGCGCCCACGCCTGCCGTGGGCCCGCACCGAGGAGCACCCATGAGGCGAAACACCGTCGTTTCCGTCACCGCGCTCACCTTCGCCACCGCGCTCGGCCTCGCCGCCTGCAGCACCGGCGGCACCGGCACCGCCGCCGGCGACAGCACCGGGTCGTCGGGCGGCCAGGCCGCGACCGTCTTCAAGGTCGCGTTCAACCAGCAGCCCAACCACCCGCAGTTCCGGGCGCTCGACGCGATGGGCGAGCGCATCAAGGAGCGCACCGACGGCGCGTACGACCTGGAGATCTACCCGAACGAGACGCTCGGCGCGCAGAAGGAGACCATCGAGCTCGTGCAGTCGGGGGCCGTCGAGTTCTCGGTCGTCGCGAGCCCGCTGATGGAGAACTTCAACCCCGACTTCGTGGTCTTCAACCTGCCGTTCACGTTCGACTCGCAGGACCACCAGCGCGAGACGACGAACGACCCCGACATCGTGTCGGAGCTGTACTCGTCGCTCGACGACCAGGACCTGCACGTGCTCGCCGCGTTCCACGGCGGGGTCCGGTCGATGTACAACGGCGAGAAGCCGATCGAGACGCCCGCCGACCTCGAGGGCATGAAGGTCCGCGTCATCGAGTCCGACACCAACATCGAGATGATCCGCCTCATGGGCGGCACCGGGACGCCCATGGGCATGGGCGAGGTGTACGGCGCGCTCCAGTCGGGCGTCATCGACGCGGCCGAGAACAACGAGCTCACCTACGCGAACGTCAAGCACGCCGAGGTGGCGCCGTACTTCAGCTACACGCGGCACCTCATGCTGCCCGACTACCTCATCACCAACCCGGCGGTGATGGACGGTCTGCCCGACGACGTGCGCGCGATCTTCGAGGAGGAGCTCGCCGCCGCGGTCGAGGAGGAGGGCGACCTCTGGAAGACCGAGATCGAGGTCGCCAAGGAGATGGCGACCGAGGCGGGCGCGCAGTTCAACGAGGTCGACGAGGAGGCGTTCGCGGAGGTCATCCGCCCGCTCACGGAGTCGAAGCTCGACAACGACGTCATCCGCGAGATCCACGAGAAGGTCCGCGCCGCCGCCGGGTGACGGCCGCGCACCGGCCTCGCGCTCCCGCGCTCCCCGCACACCGAGAGGTCTGCTGATGACATCCCCTCCCGCACCCCCGCCGCCACCGGACGACGGCCCCGACGACGGCGGCGACGCCGACGCGCCGGGACCCGTGCCCACCGAGCACGCGCTGCTCACCCGGTTCAAGACGGCGCTCGACGCCGTGCTCCGGGCGGTCTGCGTGACGCTCTTCGCGCTGCTCGTGCTGCTCGTGACGTGGCAGGTCTTCACGCGCCTCGTGCTGGACGCCCCGAGCGTCTGGTCCGAGGAGGCCGCCCGGTACGTGTTCGTGTGGGTCAGCCTCATCGGCGTGTCGATCGCGACCGGCGAGAAGGCCGACGTGGCGATCGACTACTTCGTGCTCAAGGCCCCGCTGGCCGCGCAGCGCGTGCTCGAGATCGTCGCGTACCTCAGCACCCTCACGTTCGCCGTCGTCGTCATGGTCTGGGGCGGCTGGACCAACGCGCACCAGACGTGGGACCAGGCCAACCCGGTCCTGCCCGTCTCGGCGGGAGCCCTGTACCTCGCGGTCCCGGTCGCGGGCGTGCTGTTCGCCTTCTACCTGCTCCACCACCTGGCCGGCACGCTCTCGCGCCGGTACGCCGGGGTCGAGCACACCGCACCCGAGGAAGGGGTCGAGCTGTGACCGACGTCGCGCTCGTGACGGCCGTCCTGTTCGGCGGCATGGCCGTGCTCATGGCGATCGGTGCGCCGGTCAGCATCAGCATCGGCCTGCCGTCGGCGGTCTCGCTCGTCCTCGTCCTGGGCCTCGAGGACGGCGCCGCGACGTCCGCGCAGCGGATGTTCAACGGCGTCAACTCGTTCGCCCTGCTCGCGATCCCGTTCTTCATCCTCGCCGGCGGGATCATGAACAACGGCGGCATCGCGACGCGGCTCATCAACCTCGCGAAGGTGCTCGTCGGCCGCACGCCCGCCCCGCTCGCGCAGACGAACGTCCTGGCGAACATGCTGTTCGGGGCGATCAGCGGGTCGGCGATCGCGGCCGCGGCGGCGGTCGGCACGACGATGTCGCCGATGCAGGCCCGCGAGAGGTACGACCGGGCGTTCACCGCCGCGACGAACGTCGCCTCCGCGCCCAGCGGCATGCTCATCCCGCCGAGCAACCTCATGATCATCTACGCGATGGCCAGCGGCAGCGCCTCGGTCGGCGCGCTGTTCCTCGCCGGGTACGTGCCGGGCGTCCTGTGGGGCGTCGCGTGCATGCTCGTCGTCGCGTGGTACGCCCGTCGGCACCCCGAGCTCCGCGAGCCGGTCCGGGCGGACCTGCGTCAGATCGGGACCGTCTTCGTGCAGGCGCTGCCGTCCCTGGCGCTCGTGGTCGTCGTCATCGGCGGCATCGTCGGCGGCTTCTTCACCGCGACCGAGGGGTCGGCGGTCGCGGTGGTCGCGTCGCTCGTCCTGTCGTTCCTCTACCGGGCGATCCGCGTGCGGGACCTGCCGCGCATCCTGTACTCCGCGGCGCGCACGAGCTCGGTCGTGATCTTCCTCATCGGCGTCTCGTCGATCATGTCGTTCGTCATGAGCTTCACGCGGATGCCGCAGCTCATCGCCGAGGGCCTGTTCGGGTGGACCGACAGCAAGGTCGTCGTGCTGCTCGTGATGATGCTGGTGCTGCTCGTCATCGGCATCCCGCTCGACGCGACGCCCGCCGTGCTGATCTTCACGCCGATCTTCCTGCCGATCGCGATGCAGTACGGGATCGACCCCGTGCACTTCGGCATCATGCTCACCTTCAACCTCTGCATCGCGATCATCTCGCCCCCGTCGGCGCCCGTGCTGTTCGTCGGCGCGCAGGTCGCCGGCGTGCGGATCGAGCCCGTCATCCGCCACCTCGTGCCGTTCTTCCTCGCGCTCGTGGCGGTGCTCTTCCTCGTCGTCTTCGTCCCCGGGCTGTCGCTGTGGCTGCCCGGCCTCGTCGGCCTGCTCTGAGCCGGCCCCACCCCACCCGCACCCCGACCCGGAAGGTTTCCCGATGGATCTGCGGTACGCCACCAGCCCCGAGCACGTGCGCGGCATGGACACCGAGGAGCTGCGGCGACGGTTCCTCGTCCAGGACCTGTTCGCCGACGACGAGGCCCGCGCCGTGCAGACGCACCACGACCGCGTCGTGCTCGTCGGCGTCGTCCCGGCCACCCGCCCGGTCAGCCTGCCGACGTTCGCCGAGCTCCGGTCCGCGCACTTCTTCGAGCGGCGCGAGGCGGGCGTCGTCAACGTCGGCGGGCCGGGCACGGTCACCGTCGACGGCGAGACGCACACCGTCGACCGGGGCGCGTTCCTGTACGTGGGACGCGGTGCGCGCGACGTCGTGCTCGCGTCGACGGAGCCGACGGGGTCCGACGGCCCGGCCGCGTTCTACCTGTTCTCCGCACCGGCCCACACGTCCTACCCGACGACGCTCGTCGGGCCCGACGGCGGGACGGTGCGCGAGCTCGGCGACGCCCTCACGTCGAACCGTCGCACGCTGCGCCAGGTGATCCACGAGGGCGGCGTGCGCAGCTGCCAGGTCGTCATGGGCATGACGACGCTGCACCCCGGCAGCATGTGGAACACCATGCCGGCCCACACCCACGACCGGCGGACGGAGGTCTACCTGTACGTCGACGTGCCCGACGACGCCCGCGTCGTGCACCTCCTCGGCGAGCCCGCCGAGACCCGGCACCTGCTGGTCGCGAACCGCGAGGCCGTCGTCTCGCCGAGCTGGTCCGTCCACTCGGGCGTCGGCACCGCGAGCTACGCCTTCGTCTGGGCCATGGCAGGCGAGAATCAGTCGTTCGACGACATGGATGGGCACCCCATCACCGACCTGCGCTAGCGCGCCCACGACGACAGGTGGACGGACATGGTCTCCGGCTCGACGCCAGCACCCCGCACACGAGCGGGCGACGAGCCCGGCCGGCCCGGTCCGCAGCCGGAGGCGGCGCCCGGCGCGAGCGAGAAGACGCTGCTCGTGCTCGAGGCCGCGATGGCGCACGGCCGGTTCACCGACGTCGTCGAGGCCACGGGGCTCGCGAAGGCCACCACCCACCGGATCCTCGCGACGCTCATCGAGCGCCAGTTCGTCGCGGTCGCCGCCGACGGCACGTACCTGCCCGGTCCGAAGATCCTGTCGCTCGCCGGGCAGGCCATGGCGCGCATCGACATCACGGCGATCGCGCAGCCGTTCGTCGACGAGCTCGTCGAGAAGACGCACTGCACCGTCCACGTCGGGGTCAAGAACGGCGACGAGATCGTCTACCTGATCCGCGCCGACTCCGACAAGCCGTACCTCATGCCGTCGCGGGTCGGCCTCGCGATCCCCCTGCACACGTCGGGGATCGGGAAGGTCGTCCTCGGCGGGTTCACCGACCAGGGGCTCGAGCGGTTCGTCGAGCGGGTGGGCCTGCCACGACGGACCGCGAACACGATCACCACGCTGGACGGCCTGCGGGCCGAGGTCGCCGAGGTCCGGCGGCTCGGGTACGCGCTCGACCGCGAGGAGAACGTGCCGGGTGTCGCGTGCGTCGCGGCCCCGATCTACGACACCACGCACACCGTCACGTACGGGATCAGCATCTCGACGCTGACCCTCGAGCACAGCATCGACCAGATCGAGGCGATGGCCCCCCTGGCCGTCGAGGCCGCGCAGAAGATCTCCGCGGCGCTCGGTCACACGGGCTGACCGCACCGGTCGCCCACGGCGCACCGGAGGAGAGCACGCCCATGACGACCGCCCCCAGCACCTCGGCCGACTACACGGCCCGCCTCTTCGGGCTGACCGGCCGGCTCGCGGTCGTCACCGGCGCCAGCCGCGGCATCGGGCTCGCCGTGGCCGAGGCGCTGGCCTGGTCCGGCGCCGACGTGATCGGCGTCAGCCACTCCCTGCCGTCGGGCGCGTCGGACGCCCGCGCCGCGGTCGAGGCCGCCGGACGGACGTTCACGCCGCTGCGGGCCGACCTCGCCGACCGGGCCGCCGTCGCCGCGCTCGCCACCGACCTCGCCGGCCGGGACGTCGACATCCTCGTGAACAACGGCGGCACGATCCGCCGCACACCTGCCGTCGCCCACACCGACGAGGACTTCGACCACGTGCTCGACGTCAACCTGCGCTCGGCGTTCGTCCTGTCGCGCGAGGTCGGGCGGACCATGGTGGCGCGCGGGTCGGGGCGGATCGTCAACGTCGCGTCGATGCTGAGCTTCCAGGGCGGGATCACCGTGCCCGGGTACACGGCGTCGAAGTCGGCGCTCGCGGGCCTGACCCGCGCGCTCGCGAACGAGTGGGCGTCGTCCGGGGTGCACGTCAACGCCGTCGCGCCCGGCTACGTGGCGACCGCGAACACCGACGACCTGCGCGCCGACCGGTCGCGCGCCGACGAGATCCTCGGGCGGATCCCCGCGCACCGGTGGGCGACGCCCTCCGACGTGGCCGGGGCCGTCGTGTTCCTGTGCTCGCCGGCCGCGGACTACGTCCACGGCGCGGTTCTCCCCGTCGACGGCGGCTGGCTGGCCCGCTGAGCGGGCCGGACCGCAGGACGGCCCGCACGGCGCTTGCCAGGGCCACCGCCTGAGCCACCGCCGGGGCTACCGTCGGGCGACGCCCAGCGTGCGCAGGTGCAGCGCCGCGAGGTCGCGGACGACGGGAGCGTCGTCGTCACCCCACGCAGCAGCAGGGTCCGGGTGCACGGCGAGCAGGTCGCGCGGTGCGGCGGACGTCAGCGCACGGAGCGCGAGCACGCGGTCGCCCTGCGGCCCCACTGACGACAGCAGGCGCAGGTCGTGCGTCCCGCGCCACCACCGCACGCGCGGGCTGAGCCGGGCGACCAGGGCGACCAGGAGGGGGACCGCGACCACGGCGACGGCGAGCACGAGCGCGAGCCGCTCGACGGCCTGGACCTGCTCGTAGCTCGCTGCGGCGATCGCGGCCGCGCCGTCGGACGCGCCGTCGAGCGGGGCGGACAGGGGTTCGCCGACGAGCGGGACGTCCGCGACGCCGTCGCGCCCCGCGGCGAGCTGGTCGGCGATCCCGTCGGCGCCCGAGCCGATGCTGCGGACGGGGTCGGCGAGGTGCCACACCGCCGCGTGGACGCGGACCGCCAGCCACACGGAGGCGGCGACGACCACGAGGGCGACGAGGTCGCCGACGACCTGCCGCCGCAGGATCGGGCTCGGGGTCGCGTAGAGGCGAGGCACGCGCCGCATGCTAGGACCAGCCGCTCCGTCCGGCCCGGCGAACGGCGGGCGGCGGTGCGGGGCTCGTCAGGGGGCGAGAGAGCGTCGGGCTTCCTCGAGCGTCTCGCTCCGCACCGGGTGGTCGACGAGCTGCTGGACGACCACGCCGGGTCCGTAGCGCGCGTCGTCGTCGGCGGGGATGCCCAGCGCGGCCAGGTAGCGCAGCAGCAGCGGCCGGTCGAACCGGTCGCGGACCCGGCGCGCCGTGTACCGGTCCGTGTCCTCGAAGTCGAACGGGTCGCCGAGCGCGTACCACGACCACCGATCGTCGGCCGCGTCCGCGGTGAGCGTCCGCACGTGCCGCGACGGCACTTGCCCGCCGGGGCCGTGCACCCAGAGCTGTGTCGACTGGTGCCCAGGTCCGTGCCGCGGCGCGTGCACGGCCACGACGCACCGGGCGTCGAGCCGCGCCGCGAGGGCATGTGCGGATGCGGTCGGGTCGCCGCCCTCCGTCCCGTTGTTCAGGTACGCCGACCAGCGGTCCCCGCACGGGAGGACGAGCTCGCGCGTCCACGGCGACTCGAACGGGGCGAGGTCCTCGAGCACGTCGGGGTACGCGCGTGGCGACGACACCACGGTCCGGTGCCCGAGCCCGGTGCGCCACCGGACGAGCTCGTCGACGAGGCCGTCCGCGGGGACGTCGACGAACTGCACGGACCAGCCGATCGGGCTGGCCGCGCCGCCCAGGAGGATCGTCACGCGCCCGACCGTACCGGCCGCCGTGGGTCGTCGGGCGGGCCGGTGCGAGTCGGGAGCGCACCATCTGGACGGCCGTCCACGCGGAGGTGGACGCGACATGACCCTTTCTTGCCACTTGTCCGGATTGTTCGCTAACGTGCCGTGACGCCACGCGGTGCCGGTGCATTTCCCGGGCCGACGGGCGTCCTTTCTTTCGCACGGCAGGGGGAGCACGAGCGTGCACATCGACAGGAACTCGACCGACAAGTACAAGCCGGAGTACGACGTCCTCGTCCGGCGCTTCGCGGAGACCTTCGCGCAGACGAGCCCGGGCAAGGAGGCCATGGGCGCGGCCATCTCGGTGTTCGAGCCGGGCGAGACGATCCGCGAGCACGTCAACAAGCCCGAGGTCGAGGAGGTCTTCCTCGTCCTCGACGGCGACGTCGACTTCTACCTCGACGGCCGGCGCGAGCGCATCACGACCGGCGACATGGGGCTCGCGCACGTCGGCCAGGCGCACGCGTTCACCAACGCGGGCACCGGGACGGCCCGGCTGCTGAGCATCTGGTGGCGCGCGGTGCGCGAGCCCGCGCCCGTGGCCTGACGGCGATGGTGCGCCCCGCCCCGACGGTCGTCTTCACCCCGCCACCCACCCCGAACGGTGCCCTGCACGTCGGCCACGTCGGTGGTCCGTACCTGCGGGCCGACCTGTACGTGCGCCTCGTGCGGCTGCTCGAGGACCGCGAGATCCGGCACGTCAGCCACGTCGACACGTACCAGTCGTACGTCGCGAAGAAGGCCGTGGAGGTGGGTGCGGAGCCCGACGCGCTGTCCCGCGAGTACACCGGCCGGATCCGCGCGGACTTCGACGCCTACGCCCTGAGCCACGACGCGTTCGGCGACAACCGCGATCCCGAGTACCTGCGCTTCCTGCGCGAGGGCGTGCAGGCGCTCACCGACGTCGTGACGGTCGTCGAGCGCGAGGTGCCGCGGTGCGAGGGCTGCGGGCGCACGCAGCTCGAGGCGTACGCGCGCTCGGCGTGCACCGGCTGCCTGCACGACGCCTACCTCAACGTGTGCGAGAACTGCTCGCTCCCGCAGCAGGTCGACGACGCGCTCGGCCTGCTGTGCACGCAGTGCCGCACGGCGGCGGGCGGCACGACGACGGCCCGCTTCCTGTCGTTCGACGCCGGCGCCGTCGCGGCGGTCGAGGACACGATGCGGCACCGGCACGGGGCGTCCCGTCGGGCGTCGGCGCTGTTCGACCGGCTCGGCCCGCACCTCGCGCTGTGGCAGTTCGAGTCGCCGTACGGCATCGCCGTCGACGACTCCGGGCTGGTGCTGAACCCGTGGGTCGAGATCTTCTTCCACCACACGTGGTGCCTGCTCCAGGAATGCGGCGTCGACACCCGGCTGCCGTTTTCCGAGGCCGTGGCCGAGCTGAATCGTCGGGACCCCGACGTCATCTATTTCTTCGGCGTCGACAACACCTACTACTACGCGTTCCTGTTCACCGCGCTGGCGCAGGCGCTCGTCATTCGTCCGATGGTGCCGTCGCGCGTGAAGATCAACCATTTCATGCACCTGCGCGGCGCGAAGATCTCGTCGAGCCGGGGCAACGTCGTGTGGGCGGACGAGCTCGTCGGGACCGCGCCGGTCGAGGTGCTGCGCACCCGCCTCGCCCGGTCGTGCCCCGAGTACGCGCCGCGCGAGCTGGCCGACGACGGGCCGCCGCTCAGCCCGGCACCCCCGGTCGGCGTCCCACCGGCCGGTGAGGGCCCGCGCGAGCTCGACGTCGTCCGTGCGCGGCTCGCGGACCTCGCCGCCATCGACGCGTTCTCGGTCGAGCGCCTCGTCGACGTCCTCGACAAGGGGCGGGAGCGCGCCCGCGCCGTCGGTGGCGGCGACGCGGACGCGATCGACGACTACCTCGCGCACGTCTGCCGCGAGCTCCAGCTCGCGTAGCAGCCGCTCACCCGGGCACTGCCGCCGCACACGCGGGCACTGCCGCCCACGCACGGGCACCGCTGCCCACGCACGAGCACCGCGACCACGCACGACGGTCGCGACCCAGCACCGCACCGCACCCGGCGACCGTCGGCGCGCGCCGCCCCGGCGGCACCGCGCCCTGCCGCCGTCCGAGCACGCCACTCCTCAGGAGGTTCGTCCGCCATGACCCGCACCGACCACCCCGCCGTCCCCGTCCCCGCCCGCCGGACCACGCTGCGCGAGCTGTTCGACGCGCCCGGCCTGGTGCGGATCGTCGGCGCGCACAACCCGCTCGGCGCCCGGCTCGCGGAGCGCGCCGGCTTCGACGGCGTGTGGGCGAGCGGCCTGGAGGTCTCGGCGTCGCAGGGCGTGCCGGACGCCGACATCCTCACGATGAGCGACCTGCTGAGCGTGTCCGCGTCGATGGCGTCGGCGGTGCGCATCCCCGTCGTCTCCGACTGCGACGCGGGCTACGGCAACGTCCCGCAGGTCATGCACATGGTGCGCCGGTACGAGGCGGCCGGGATCTCGGCGGTGACGATCGAGGACAAGCTCTTCCCGAAGATGAACAGCTTCGTCGCGAGCAACCAGAGCCTGCTCCCGGTCGAGGCGTTCTGCGGCAAGATCTCCGCGGCCGCCGCGGCGCGGACGGGCGACCTGCTCGTGATCGCGCGCATCGAGGCGCTCATCGCGGGGCACGACCTGGACGAGGCGCTGTCCCGGGCGCACGCGTACGAGGCGGCGGGCGCGGACGCGGTGCTCATCCACGCCAAGGACCGGTCGCCCGACGTCGTGCTCGAGTTCCTCGAGCGCTGGTCGTCACCGCTGCCCGTCGTGGTGGTGCCGACGACGTACCACACCGTCACCGCGACGGAGCTCGAGGACGCGGGCGCGAAGATGGTCGTGTACGCGAACCACGGGCTGCGCGCGCTCATCACGGCGGTGTCGCAGACCTTCTCGTCGATCCTGCGCGACGGTCGCACGTCGCGGTTCGAGGACGACATCGCGACCGTCGAGGACGTCTTCGAGCTCCAGGGCCTGCGCGACATGCTCGACGAGGAGCGCCGGCACGACGCCGCGGGTGTCGAGCACGCGCTCGCCGCCGCACCGCTGGCGAACCGCTCGTGACGACGCTCGTCGACGCGCCAGCGGTGCTCGAGGCCGACGCGTTCCTCGACGTCCTCGCGGCGCGCGGGCTCGGACCGGTCGTCGGGGTGCCGTGCTCGTTCCTGGCCCCCGCGATCCGGCGCATGGAGGACGGCGCGGACGTCGAGTACCTGGCCGCGGCGAACGAGGGCGAGGCGGTCGCGATCGCCGTCGGTGCACGGCTGGGCGGGCGGCGGCCCGTCGTCGTCATGCAGAACTCCGGGCTCGGCAACGCCGTGAACCCGCTGACGTCGCTCGCGAGCACGCTCGAGGTGCCCGTGCTGCTGCTCGTCACGTGGCGCGGCGAGCCGGGCTTCCCGGACGAGCCGCAGCACCGGCTCATGGGCGAGATCACGCCCGACCTGCTCGACGCGATGGGCGTGCGGCACGAGATCCTCCCGTCCGACCCGGTGGTGCTCGGCGAGCGCGTCGACGACGCGCTGCGGCACCTGGACGCGACCGGTCGGCCGTTCGCGTTCGTCGTGCGCAAGGGCACGTTCGAGAAGGCCGTGCCGCGACCGCCCGCGGACGACGACGGCGGCGCCGGCCGCCCGCCGCTGCGCGCCGAGGTGCTGGGCGCGGTGGTCGACGCCGTCGGGCCCGAGACCGTGCTCGTCGCGACGACCGGCTACACCGCGCGCGAGCTCGCCGCCGGGTGGGACCGCCCGGAGAACCTGTACGTCGTCGGGTCGATGGGGTGCGCGTCGAGCGTCGCGCTGGGCCTCGCGACCGCCGCGCTCGACCGGCGGGTCGTGGTGCTCGACGGCGACGGCGCCGCGCTCATGCGGCTCGAGGCGCTCGCGACGATCGGCGCGGTGCAGCCGCCGAACCTCGTGCACCTGGTCCTCGACAACGGGTCGTACGAGTCGACCGGGGGGCAGCGCACGTCGTCGGCGCACGTCGACCTCGTGGGGGTCGCGCGGGCCTGCGGGTACGGCGACGCCCGGAGTGCGACGACCCCGTCCGCGGTCGCGGAGGCCGTGCGCGGCGCGACCGGCACGACGTTCGTGCACGTGCCCGTGAGTCCCGGCACCGACCCGGACCTGCCGCGGCCGTCGATCCAGCCGCCCGACGCCGCCCGTCGCCTCGCGGCCGCGCTCGCGTCGGAGGTGCGGCCGTGACGCGCGTCGTGCTGCTGAACCCGGGGCCGGTGATGACGGCCGACGAGGTCCGCGAGGCCCTCGCCGGCCCGGACCTGTGCCACCGGGAGGCCGACTTCGGCGACCTGCTGGCGCGCGTGCGGCACGAGCTCACCGACCTGTGCGGCGGCACCGGCTCGCACGACACCGTCGTCCTCACGTCGTCCGGCACGGGCGCGGTCGAGGCGGCCGTCGCGAGCGCCGTACCGCCCGACGGCGTCGTCCTCACGCTCGAGAACGGGCACTACGGCGAGCGCATGCGCCAGATCGCGCAGTCGCACGGCATCCCCGTCCGCCGGTTCGAGGTGCCGTGGGGACGCCCGCTCGACGCGCGCGACGTCGCGGCCCGGCTCGCCGCGGAGCCGCAGGTCACGCACGTGACGCTCGTGCACCACGAGACGAGCACGGCCATGCTCAACGATCTGCCCGGCATCGCGCGCGTCGTCGCCGACGCGGGCCGGTCGCTGGTCGTCGACGCCGTGAGCAGCGTCGGGTGCGAGGAGGTCGACGTCGCGGCGCACGGCGTCGACTGGCTCGCGGGGACGTCGAACAAGTGCCTCGAGGGCATGCCCGGGCTGTCGTTCGTCACCGCGCGCGCCGACCTGCTCGACGCGCTCGACGGGCGCCCCGGACGCGGGTACACGGTCGACCTCGGCCGGCACCACCGGGCCCAGGCGCGCGCGGGCGTCCCGGCCTTCACGCCCGCCGTCCCCACGTTCTACGCCCTCGAGGTCGCGCTGCGCCGGCTGCGCACGGAGACCGTGGCCGGTCGACGCGCCCGCTACGGGCGGCTCGCGGACCTGCTGCGCGACGGGCTCGCCGAGCGGGGGTTCGCGGTGCACCTCGACCCCGCCGAGCGTGCGTCCTCGCTCACGTCGCTCGACCTGCCGCCCGGCCTCGGGTACGCCGAGCTGCACGCCGGCCTGCGGGCGCGCGGCTACGTCGTCTACGCGTCGCAGGAGCACCTGCGCGACCAGGCGTTCCGGGTCGCGACGATGGGCACGCTGACCGAGGACGAGGTCCGCGCGTTCCTGGCCGCGCTCGACGAGGTCGTCGCCGCCACGCCGCGCACGGGGCCTCGGCACGAGCGCGAACGACGGCACACGGGTCCGTCGCACGCCGTCGCGCCGGTGGCGCCGTGACGCGTCCCCTGCGCGTCGCCGTCGTCGGGGGAGGCCCCCGGGCGACGTACGCCCTCGAACGGCTCAGCGCCCACGCAGACGCCCTGACGGCCGGCCGGACGCTCGAGGTGCACCTCTTCGAGCGGACCGGGCGGTTCGGCGCCGGGTCCGTGCACGACCCGCGGCAGCCGCTCACCGCGGTCCTCAACCGCACCGCGGACGAGGTGTCGTTCGCGGCCGACGAGACCGTGACCGGCGCGGGTCCGCTGCGCCCGCCCACCGAGCGTCCGACGCTCGCGCGGTGGATCGCGCAGCGGTCGGACGGTGTGCCCGAAGAGCCTGCGGCGTGGCCGCCGCGCGCCGTGCACGGCGCCGCGCTCGAGGAGCGGCTCGCCCGGTTCGCCGCCGACCTGGAGCGCACCGGGCGCGCGCACGTGCACCGGCACGCCGTCGAGGTCGTCGAGCTCCGCGAGGTTCGGCGCGCCGACACCCTGCCCGGCGACCGCCTGCCCGGCGACCGCCTGCCCGGCGACCGCCTGCCCGGCGCCGGCGGGCGCGTGGCCGCCAGCGGCGGACCCGTCGACGAGACCGCCCACGGTGGCGGCACCGCCCCCGGGTGGCCTGACGGCCCGCTCGACGTCGTCGCCGCCGACGGGCGCACGTGGACGGTCGACGACGTCCTGCTCGTGACCGGCCACGGCTCGCCCCGACCCGCGCACCCGGCGGGAGACCCGTGCGCCGGACCCGGCGATCACGCGGCCGTGCACGTCACCCGCGCCTACCCGCTGGACGGCCCCGGCTCGGTCGCCGACGTGCCCGCCGGGTCCCGTGTCGCGCTCGTCGGCACGGGCATGACGGCCCTCGACGTGCTGATGGCGCTCACGGCGGGGCGCGGCGGCCGGTTCGCGCGTGCACGCGGCGGGCGGCTCACGTACCTGCGGTCCGGCACGGAGCCGTCGGCGATCCACTGCACGAGCGGTTCGGGGGTGTTCCCGTACGCGCGGCCCGCGGTGCTGTCGACCGTGAGCCCGTTCGTCGACACGCGCGGCGGACGTTTCCTCCGGCACGACGTCCTGCCGCGGCTGCGCCGGTCGCGCGGCGGCCCGCGCGAGGGCGGCGGGGACGGCACGGGAGCGCTCGACGTCGAGCGCGACCTGCTGCCGCTGATCGTCCTCGAGATGGCCTTCCAGCACGACGCGACGCTGCGCGGCCTCGACGCCGCGCGCCACGCGGCGACCCGCGTGCAGGACGCCGTCGACGCGTTCCTGGACGGCGGCCCCACCGGCCGGACGGGCGACGACGGCCGGCCCGACGCGCTCGCCCGGCTCCTGCTCGCGCACACCGGCGACGTCGACGAGGCCGACCGGTTCGACTGGGACGCGCTCGTCGACCCGCTCGCGACCGGCGACGACCTGGCCGACGTGATCGACCTCGACGTGCAGCGCGCGCGCCAGGGCGTCGGCGTGAGCCCGCACCTCACTGCCCGCAACGGCGTGTGGCGGGACCTGCGCGGCGTCATCTCGGCGGCCGTCGACGACGGCGGGCTCACGGCCACGTCGCACCGACGGTTCGTCGAGCGCGTGGTGCCGTGGCACAACCGGTTCGCGAACGGGGCGTCTCCCGAGGTGATGGCGCGGGTCGCGGCACTGCTGCGGTCCGGCCTCGTGCGCGTCGACCGTGACGCTGCCGCCGACCGCGACGCCCCCGCGGCCCGCGTCGACGCCCGCGCCGACCGCGTCGCCGGCGCCGACCCCGTCGATCACGGCGACCTCCGCGACGGGGACGGCCACCGCGACGGCGGCGACGCCCGCGACCTCGGGCCGACACGCGGGCGTCGCGGGCCGTGCGCCGTGCCGGCGGCCGCCGTCGACGCGCTCGGCGGGACGCCCGACGTGCTTGTCGACGCCTGGGTGCCGCGGCTCGACGTGCGGACCGACCTCAACCCGCTCTACCGGCGCCTCGTCGCGCGCGGTGCGGCGTCGCTCTGGACGACGGGCACCGGCGCGGACGCCTTCCGGCCCGGCGGCGTGCGCGTCGACGACCGGCACCACCCGGTGCGCGCGGACGGCACGTCCGACCCGCGCGTGACGGTGCTCGGCCCGGTGCTCGAGGGGCAGCGCTCGTTCCTCGTCTCCGCGATGCGCCCCGGCCGCGACCACCACGTCATGCGCGACACGGTCGGCTGGGTCGACGACCTGCTGGCCCGCCACCCGGCCCCGCAGCGCGGCGCGACCGTCGTCCGCCCCCCGGCACGACCCGACGAGAGGACCCCCAGCATGGGCACGACGACCACCCGGCACGCGGTCGGGACCGACGGCGAGATCGGCCTGCTCGTCGATGCGCCGACCGACGGCGAGCACCTGGGCGACGTCGTCGTCGCGCCCGTGTTCGGCGGCACCGCGCGCAGCATGTTCCCGTTCGCGCACGCGCTCAACCGGCACGGCTTCCGGACGGTGCGCGTGGACTTCCGCCACCACGTCGGCTCGGGCAGCGGCGAGATCGCGGGCACGCGGCTGTCGGCGCAGGCGGAGGACGTCGCGGCGGTGCTCGACCTCTACCCGGGTGCGCTGCTCGTCGCGGTGAGCCTGGCCACCCGGCCCGCGGTCCGTGCGCTCGCGGGCGGTGCCCCGGCGGGCGGCGCGGTGCTCGTGACCCCCGTGCTCGACGTGACCGCGACGCTGCGCGAGGTGATCGGCACGGACTTCGTCGAGGCGGAGCTGGACCGGCTGCCCCCGACCGTCGACGTGCTCGGGTACGAGGTGCGCGACGGGTTCGTGCACGACGCGCGGACGCACGCCCTGCACGGGTACGACGACGCCGTCGAGGACCTCGCGCGCGTGGCGGTGCCCGTGCGGCTCGTCGCGGGCGACACCGACCCGTGGGTCGACGTGACGCGCGTGCGGGCCGCCGCCGGCCGGCTGGCCGACGAGGGGCGGGACGTCGGGCTCGTCGAGGTGCCCGCCGCGACGCACCGGCTCAACCGCAACCCCGTCGTCGCGCGCCGCTACGTCGAGGAGACCGTCCGGGCGTGCCTCGACCTCCTCGGCAGCGACCGGCCGGTGGACGTGCCGTCCTTCGACGCGCTGGTCCGGGCGAGCAGCGCGCGCCCGGCCGTCGCGGAGCCCGCGGGGACGCGCGCGTGACCGCGTCCGACGTCAGGCCGTCCGCGGTCCCCGTCGCCGACGTGCAGATCGGTGACCTGGTCCGGCCAGAGCTGCGCGGTCAGGAGCCGTACGGTGCGCCGCAGCTCGACGTGCCCGTGCGGCTCAACACGAACGAGAACCCGTACCCGCCCGACCCGGCGACGAGCGCGGCCGTCGCGCGCGCGGTCGCCGGGGCGGCCGCGGACCTGCACCGGTACCCGGACCGCGAGGCGACGCGCCTGCGCACGGCGCTCGCGGGTCACCTGACCGCCGACACCGGTGTGCCGCTCGACGCGCGGCAGGTGTGGGCGGCGAACGGGTCGAACGAGGTCGTGCAGCAGCTGCTGCAGGCGTTCGGCGGGCCCGGCCGGCTGCTGCTGTCGTACGGGCCGACGTACCCGATGTACCCGGAGTACGCCCGGAACACCGGGACCGCGTGGCGGTGCGAGCCGCGCGACGAGCGGTACGGCGTCGACCCCGCGCGGCTGGTCGACGACCTCGTGACGCACCGGCCCGCGGTCGTCGTGCTCGCGTCGCCGAACAACCCGACGGGGACCGCGCTGCCGCTCTCCACGGTGACCGCCGCGCTCGAGGCGGCGCCCGGGCTCGTCGTGGTCGACGAGGCGTACGCGGAGTTCCGCCGTGGGGGCGTGCCGAGCGCGGTCGAGCTGCTCGACGGGCACCCGCGCCTGGTCGTCGTGCGGACGCTCAGCAAGGCCTTCGCGGGGGCCGGGGCGCGGATCGGGTACCTCGCGGCGGACCCGGCGGTGGTCGACGCGCTGCGGGTCGTCCGGCTGCCTTACCACCTGTCGGCGCTCACGCAGGCCGCGGGCTGCGCGCTCCTGGCGCACCGGACCGAGCAGCTGCGCACGGTCGACGCGCTGCGCCGCGGACGGGACGACCTCGTCGCCTGGCTGCGCGCACGCGGCTGGACCGTGCCGGACTCCGACGCGAACTTCGTGCTCGTCGGGCCGTTCGACGACGCGCGCGCGGTCTGGGACCGCCTGGTGGCGCGCGGGGTGCTGGTGCGGGAGATCGGCGGGCCCGGACGGCTGCGGGTGTCGATCGGGACGCCCGACGAGATGGCGGCGTTCCGCGCCGCGTTCGCGGCGGTCACGTCCGCGGGTGCCCCGTGACGTCGCGCGCCGCCCGCGCCGGGATCGGCCTGCTCACCGCCGCGACGTTCATGCTCTTCCTCGACGTCACGGTCGTGAACGTCGCGCTCGACCGGATCGGCACGGAGCTCGGCGGGGGGCTGGGCGCGCTGCAGTGGGTGCTCGACGCGTACACCGTCGCGCTCACCGTCGGGCTGGCCGGGGCCGGGCCGCTCGTCGACCGGTACGGGCCGGTACCCGTCGCGGTCGTCGGCGTCGCGGTGTTCACGGTGGCGTCGGTGGTGTGCGCGCTCGCGCCGACGGCGGGCGTGCTGCTCGCGGGGCGGGCCGCGCAGGGCGTCGGGGCGGCGGTCGTGGTGCCCGCGTCGCTCGGGCTCGTCGCCGCGGCGCACCCCGCCGGACCCGCGCGGTCGCACGCCGTCGCGCTGTGGTCGGCGATCGGGGCGGTCGCGCTCGCGGTCGGGCCGCTCGTCGGCGGCGTGCTCGTGCAGACCGCCGGGTGGCGGTCGATCTTCTGGCTCAACGTGCCCGTGGGGGTCGTCGTGTGCGGCGGGCTGCTCGCCGTCCGCCGGTCCGCACCCGCCGCCGCGCGCGTCCCGGGCCGGGCGGACGTCCTCGGCGTCGTCGTGCTCGCCGCCGCTCTGCTCACCGCCGCCGTCCTCGTCATCGAGCACGTCCCGCCCGGTCCGCTCGGCCCGGCGCTCGCGGTCGTCGTGCTCGTGGGGGCCGTCGTGCTCCTGCTGCGCCGCGGCCGCGGCAGGCCGCACGCCGTGCTCCCGACCGACCTCGTGACCCGCTCCGAGGTCGCGGTGCTCCTGCTGCTGGGCGGCGCGACGTTCGCCGGCCTCTACGCGTTCGTGTTCCTCGTCCCGCTCAGCGACCAGGCCGCGTTCGGACGCAGCGCGCTCGCGACGGGCGTCGCGTTCCTGCCGCTCACGGTCGCGCTGTTCGCGGTCGGGTTCGTCGCGGGCCGCCTGGCCGAGCGGTTCCCCGAGCGGCTGCTGGTCGGCGGTGCGCTGCTCGCGATGTCCGCGGGCACCGGGCTCGCGGTCGGTGTCGGCCTCGACCCGGCGTCGCCCGTGCGGCCCGTCGCGCTCGTCCTGGTCGGCGCGGGCGCGACCCTCGCGCTCACCCCCGCGACGATCGCGCTGCTGCGGTTGGCCGGCGCGCCCCGCGCGGGCGTCGTGACGAGCACCAGCAACCTCGTGCGGAACGCCGGCGGCGTGCTGGGCGTCGCGCTCGCGGGGTGGGCCGTGCACGCGGGCCGTCCCGGTGCCGGGCCCGTCCCGGCCGGTCCCGAGCTCGTCGACCGGGTCGGCGGCGCGCTCGCGGCCGTCGCCGTCGCGCTCGCGGTCGTCGCGGTCGCCTTCCTCGTCGTCTGCCCACCGGGGCTGGCCCGACGCGTCCCGCGCGCCGAACCGGCCTGACGCGCGCCCGCCCGACCCGCACCCCGACGGACGTGCCCCGCGCACCCCGACGTCACGCACCACCGAACGGAGAACCCATGGACCAGGTCATCGACCTCCCGCTCATCGTCAACGGCGTCGCGCGGTACGCCGACGGGCCGCAGGACGACGACGTCCACCTGCTGCGGTTCGAGAGCGGCGCCGCGGTGCGCATCCCACGGTTCCACCAGTCGCACCTCGACGAGATCCACGCGGCGGCGGACGACCTCGACGCCGAGCTCGCGGCGATCTCGTCGGCGGAGATCATCACGTTCCTCGGCAAGGTCGGCGAGCTGTGGGACGCCCGTCGCCTCGCGGCGCGCATGTTCGTCCGCCGGCACGCGCACACGCTCACGCAGTTCCCCGACGTGATGATGGAGCGCGACTACGAGACGATCGGGCACTTCCTCGCCCAGCGCTGGCACCTGTACGACCAGATCGAGTCGGAGTTCGGCGACCAGCGGATCCTCGACGAGTGGCTGCCGGTGCAGATGTCGTACCGGCGCGCGTACCCCCGCGGGCTGGTCCTGCACTACCTGGTCGGCAACCTGCCGCTCGCGTCGATGTACAGCCTGTGCCGCGGCATGGTCACCAAGAACCGCTCGATCGCGAAGCTCCCCTCACGTGACCCGATCTCGCCCGTCGGGCTCGCGCTCGCGGTGCTGGAGGTCGACCCGCAGCACCCGGTGTCGCGCGCGCTGTCGCTGCCGTACTGGCCGCACGGCGACGCGGTCGGGGACGCGGCGATCGCGTCCGTCGACGCGGCCTGCGTGTGGGGCGGCGAGGCCGCCGTCCGGTCCGTGCGCAGCAAGCTCGGCGTCAACGTCCCGCTGGCCGAGTACGGCCCGCGGCACAGCGCATCGGTCGTCGACCTCACCGACGCGGACGTCCGCGAGGCCGCGATGCGCGTCGTCGAGGACGCGGCGTTCTACGACCAGGAGGCGTGCTTCAACACGCAGCGCGTCTTCGTGAAGGGCGACACGACGGCGTTCGTCGCCGCCGCGCGCGACGCGTTCGCGACGTTCACGGGCAACCTGCCGTTCGTCACCGAGAACCGCGACGTGCTCGCCAACCGGTCCGCGCTGCTCGCCGAGGCGTCGTTCCGCGGCTTCCCGTCGACGGTCACACCGGACTGGGCGGTCGTCGAGCTGCCGCTCGGCACCACGGACCTGCCGCACCCGCTCGGCCGCACGCTGTTCGTGCACCCCGTCGAGGACCTGGGCGACGTGGCCCGGCACCTCGACCGGCACAGCCAGACGCTGAGCGTGCACCCGTGGCGGATCACGACCGAGCACCGCGACCGGTGGGCGGCCGCGGGCGCGGACCGGCTCGTCGAGGCCGGGTTCTCGCGCATGCCGCGCGCCGGGTTCACGCACGACGGCTCGCTCGGCATGCACACGCTCGTCCGGCTCGTGTCGATCGAGCGCTCGTGGGACGACCCCGGTCGCTACTACACGCGCCGCACCGACGCCGCGCAGCACTACCTCGTCGACCGGTACGACCGCGTGCGGGCGACGATGCAGGCCGACGACCTCGCCGCCGTCGGCACGGACCCCCGACCCGCGCCCGCCGAGGGAGAGCAGCGATGAGCACGACCGCGACCCGACCCGCCCCCACGACGACGGCCGACGAGGTCAGCGCGCTCGACGCGTGGCTCTCCGCGACCGACGTGCTGCGCGACGGCGCCGCGCCCGAGGTCCGCGCCGCGTTCCTGCGCGACGCGGTCGCGCACCACGTCGCGCACAACCCCGCCTACGCCCGGTACGCGGACGGCCTGGATCCCGCGTCGATCGACGTCGACACGCTCGACCGCATCCCGCTGCTGCCCAGCGGCGTGTTCAAGCGCGCGGCCGACCTGGTCCGGACCGGCGACGCGCCCGTCGTGCAGACGACGAGCAGCGGCACGCAGGGCACGGTGTCCCGGGTCCCGCGCGACGACGCGACGCTCATGCGGTTCTTCGCGTCGGTCACGGCGGCGACGCACGAGCTGCTCGACGTCGAGCACGCGGAGACCGTCGTGCACAACGTGGGCCCGCGCGTCGACGAGTCGCAGCACCTGTGGATCTCGTACGTCATGTCCGGCGTCTCCGTGCTGCACGAGACCGACTTCTACGTGCGCGACGGGGCCGTCGAGACCGAGCGGCTGGTCGACGCGCTCGCGGCCGACGACCCGTCCGTGCCGTCGCTCGTCGTCGGCCCGCCGCCGCTGCTGTGGGACCTCGCGCACGCGCTGCGCTCGCGTCCGCTCCCCGCGCACCCGCGCCGGTTCGCCGTGACGATCGGCGGCTGGAAGGGGCGGCAGGGGCAGGCCGTCGGCCGGGCCGACCTGCACGACGCGCTGGTCCCGTCGCTCGGGCTGCGCGACGTCGGCGCCGTACGCGACGCGTTCAACATGGTCGAGCTCAACACCATCGCGCTCGAGTGCGCGCACCACGCCAAGCACTGCCCGCCGTGGCTCTACGTGAGCGCGCGCGACGCCCGCACGCTCGCGCCCGTCGAGCCGGGCGAGTCCGGGCTGCTCGCCTACTGCGACCCGACCCCGACGAGCTTCCCCGGGTTCGTCCTCAGCGAGGACTTCGGCTGGGTCGACCGCGACGTCGCCTGCCCGTGCGGCGTCACGGGCGACGTGCTGCGCATCGAGCGACGCGTCAACCGGCTGGAGAGCCGGGGCTGCGCGATGAAGATCTGATGCCCGACGATCCGGGGGCGCGGGCCGGGCGCGTCGGCCGGACGGCCCACGTCGACGACGCCGTCGACGTGGTCGTCGTCGGGCTCGGCGTCGCCGGGGCGACCACGCTGTGGAGCCTCGCGCGCGCGGGGCTACGGGCCGTGGGCGTCGAGCAGCACGAGCCCGGCCACGTGCACGGCGGGTCGCACGGCGGCACGCGGCTGTTCCGTCGGCTGCACTGGGAGGGCGCGCACTACCCGGCGCTCGCCGACCGGTCGCTCGCGCGCTACCGCGACCTCGAGGCCGAGTCCGGCACGACCCTGCTGACGCCCTGCGCGCACGCCGTCGTCGGGCCGGGCGACGGTCCGCTCGTCGGGCGCACGCGCGCCGTCGCGCAACGCTGCGGGACCTCCGTCCAGGTGCTGCGGTCGCGCGCCGCCGCCCGGGCGGTGCCGCACCTCGCGCTCCGCACCGACGACACCGTGCTGCTCGACCGCGCCGCCGCGGTCGTCCGTCCCGAGGCGACGGTCCGCGCCGCGGTGGCGTGCGCGGCCGCGCGCGGGGCGCAGGTGCTCGTCGGGCGCGTCGTGCGCGAGGTCCGGGACGGCGCCGACGGCGTCGTCGTGGTGCTCGACGACCGCGTGCTGCGCGCGCGGCGGGTCGTGCTCGCGACGGGCGCGTGGCTGGCGACGGGGGAGGCGGCACGCGTCGTCGGGGCACCCGCACGCCGGGTCGTCCAGGCGTGGTTCCGACCCGTGCACGCGGTCGACCGCCGCGCTCCCGGCGACCCGGCGCGTGTCGGCACGTCCGTCGACGCCCCGCCCGGCAGCATCTGGCCCGCGTTCGTGCGGCAGGTCGGCGGGGACCGGTTCTGGGGGCTGCCGGACGTCGACGGTCGCGGCGTGAAGATCGGCGGCTCGTCCCGGCTGCTCGACCCCGACCGGCTCGGTGCGGGCCGTGCCGGGCCGCCCTCGCCCGACGAGACGACCCCGGTCCTCGACTTCGTCCGGACCTGGGTGCCCGCCCTCGCGCCGGACCCCGTCGCCGCCTCGGCGTGCGTCGACGCCTACACGTCCGACGGGGACTTCCTCGTCGGCCGCGTGCCCGGGACGCTCCGGCTCGTCGTGTGCGGCGGGTTCTCCGGCCACGGCTTCACGCACGCGGCCGCTGTCGGTGACCTGGTCGCGGCGCTGTGCGGCCCGGGGGGGACGTCGGCGGCCGACGTCGAGCTGCTCCGGCCGCACGACCCCGCCCGGACCGCCCGGGCACCGCGCACCGACCACGTCCCGGTCCAGCGCCCCGCACCCGCGACCACGCCTTGAGGAGACGACCCATGCCCGACGCACTGCCCGCCACGCTCGCCCACCGCTACAGCCGGGAGGTGGCCCTGCGCCACGAGCTGCTCTACGGGCGCGGCTACCAGGGTCCTGCCGAGCCGGAGGTGTTCGACGCGCTCGCCGCACGCGCGGGTCTGCGCGCCGGGGCCGAGGTGCTCGACGTCGGCTCGGGCCTGGGCGGCGACGCGTTCCGGCTCGCGACGCGGTTCGGCGTGCGGGTCGTCGGGCTCGACGCGTCGTCCGACATGACGGACCTGGCCCGCGAGCGCCGGGAGGTCGACGCGCCCGGCGCGGACGTCGAGCTCGTGTGCGGCAACGTGCTGACCTCGGACGTCGTGCGCCCCGGCGCGTTCGACGTGGTGTGGACGCGCGACGCGGGGGCGTTCCTCACGCACGAGGAGAAGCCGGTCGCGTGGCGCCGGCTGCACGACGCGCTGCGCCCCGGCGGCACGGTGCTCGTCACCGACTACTGCCTGGGCACGTCGGCGGCGTCGGCGGAGTTCGGCCAGCGCATGCTCGCGTGGGGGCAGCACATGCTGACGCTCGACGCGTACGCCGACCTGCTGACGTCGTGCGGCTTCACCGACGTCGTGACCGAGGACCGCACCGCCGACCTGGTCGCGTCGCAGGAGCACGGCCTGCGGGTGCTGGAGGAGCGCGGCGACGACGTGCGCGCGCTGCTGTCACCCGAGGAGCACGCGGACCTGACGCAGCGCTGGCGCACGAAGCTCACGCACAGCACGTCGGGCGAGCTCGTCTGGATGGTCCTCACGGCTCGCCGCTGACCGCGGCCGCCCGCCTGGGCGAGGACGTTCGTCCTGTCCGCGCCGGCACCGGCATCGCCATAGTTATGTCACACGTTATGTCAGGACGGTCGCACCCCGTTCGTCCCCGACCCCTTGTGAGGTAACCCATGGCAGCTCGCTACAACGCGCCCCCGAACTGGCCCGCCCCGCCCGCCGGCTGGACTCCGCCGCCCGGTTGGCAGCCCGACCCGAGCTGGGGGCCGGCCCCCGAGGGGTGGCAGCTCTGGGTCGAGGACGGCAAGCGCCCCGGCTGGTTCGCCCGGCACAAGGTGCTGACGGGCGTCGGCATCGGCGCGGCCGTCCTGGTCGTCGCGATCGCGGCGTCCGGCGGCGGTGACGACGCGTCCGACGCGGCGGCGCCCGACAAGGTCGCCGACGCCCCCGCCGTGGTCGAGGAGCCCGCCGCCGAGGTCGCCCCGGAGGAGGCTGCTCCCGCCGAGGAGGCTCCCGCGGAGGAGGCTCCTGCTGTCGCACCGCTCGGCACCCCGGTCCGCGACGGCACGTTCGAGTTCGTCGTGCACGGCACGGAGTGCGGCCTCGCCACCGTCGGCGGCGAGTACCTGCACCAGGACGCGCAGGGCGAGTTCTGCCTCGTCCGGATGTCGGTGACGAACATCGGCGACGAGGCGCAGTACTTCTTCGGCGACGCGCAGAAGGCGCGCAACGAGGCCGGGCAGGAGTACTCGTCCGACTCCACGGCCGCGGTCTACCTCGACGGCTCCGACTCGTGGATGGAGGAGATCAACCCCGGGAACGCCGTCGAGGCCGTCGTGGTCTTCGACGTGCCGCCGGGCACGGTGCTCACGACGATCGACCTGCACGACTCCGCCTGGTCGGGCGGCGTCGAGGCCGCGCTGCGCTGACGACGCTGGCGCCGCCCGTGGCGTCGCGCCCCGGGGCTTCCCGGCGGACCGACGGCACGGGCGGCGCTGCCGTCGCGCCTCAGCGGGGACGGCGGCGGAGCGTCGCGTCCGTGAGGGACGGCGGGGTCCAGCCCGCGTCGGCGGCGTTGAGCGTCGTGCCCGGCGGGACGATCGCGTCGATCTCGTCGAGGACGTCGGCGGAGAGACGCACGTCGAGCGCGGCGAGCGCCGCGTCGAGGTGCTCGGGCGTGCGCGGGCCGATGATCGCGGACGTGACGGCCGGGTGCTCGAGCACGAAGCCGAGCGCGAGCTGCACGAGCGTCAGTCCCGCGGCCTCGGCGAGCTTGGTGAGGGCCTGCACGGCCTCGGCCTTCGCGAGGTTCTCCGGCAGCGACGGGTCGTGCCGGCCCGGCTGGCGGGCGATGCGCGGCGAGACCGGCGCGTCGGCGCCGACGGGACGGCCGGACAGCCAGCCGCCCGCGAGCGGGCTCCACGGCAGGACACCGAGGCCGTGCTCCAGGGCGAGGGGCAGGATCTCCCGCTCCACGCCGCGCGCGAGGATCGAGTAGGGCGGCTGCTCGGTGACGGGCCGGACGAGCCGACGGTCGCGCGCGACCCACTGCGCCTGGACGATCTGCGACCCGAGGAACGTCGACGTGCCGACGTAGCGGACCTTGCCGGAGCGGACCAGGTCGTCGAGCGCGGACAGCGTCTCCTCGACGTCCGTCCCCGGCTCGGGGCGGTGCACCTGGTACAGGTCGACGTGGTCGGTCTGCAGGCGGCGCAGCGAGTCCTCGACCTCACGGATGATCCAGCGGCGCGAGCTGCCGGCGTGGTTGACCTCGTCGGACAGCCGGCCGTGCACCTTCGTCGCGAGCACGACGTCGTCGCGGCGGCCCTGGAGGGCCTTCCCGACGATCGTCTCAGACTCGCCGCGCGCGTAGACGTCGGCGGTGTCGATCACGTTGATCCCGGCGTCGAGCGCGCGGTGGATGATCGCGACCGACGCGTCGTGGTCCGGGTTGCCCCACGCGCCGAAGTTCATGGCGCCGAGCGTGAGGGTGCTGACCTGCACGCCGGTGCGGCCGAGCGGGCGGTACGTCGTCATCGGGTCACCTCCGCCGTCGCGAGGCGCGCCACCGTGTGCGGGTTCGCCGGGCGGGCCAGGCCGTAGTGGTCGCGCAGCGTCGTGCCCGTGTACTCCGACCGGAAGATCCCGCGGTCGACGAGGATCGGCACCACCTGGTCGACGAACTCCTCGAGCCCCGACGGCAGCACCGCGGGCATGATGTTGAACCCGTCGGCGGCACCCTGGTCGTACCAGTCCTGGATCGCGTCGGCGACCTGCTCGGCCGTGCCGGAGAACGTGCGGTGACCGCGCCCGCCGCCGAGCCGGCCGATGAGCTGGCGGACCGTCAGCCGCTCGCGCCGGGCCAGGTTCACGATGAGCGTGTACCGGCTCTTCGCGCCCTCGATCTCGTCCTCCGACGGCAGGTGGTCCGGCAGCTCGCGGTCGAGCGGCAGCTCCTCCGGGTCGACCCGCAGCTGCGCCGCGAGCTGCACGCGCGCGTACTCCGGGTTGATGAGCCGGTCGAGCTCGTCCTCCTTCTCCCGCGCCTCGGCCTCGGTCGCACCGATGACGGGCACGATCCCCGGCAGCACGAGCACCGTCGCGGGGTCGCGCCCCCACTCGACCGCACGACGCTTGAGGTCCGCGTAGAACGCCTGCGCGTCCTCGAGCGTCTGCTGCGCCGTGAACACCGCCTCCGCGAAGCGGGCCGCGAGGTCCTTGCCGTCCTCCGACGACCCGGCCTGCACGAGCAGCGGGTGCGCCTGCGGCGAGCGGGGTGTCGTGAGCGCGCCCGCGACGCGGAAGTGCTCGCCGACGTGGCCGATCGGGTGGACGCGCGACGAGTCGCCCCAGAGCCCTGCCGCCTTGTCGCCGACCTCGGCGTCGTCCTCCCACGAGTCCCAGAGCTTGAGCGCGACCTCGATGAACTCCGCCGCTCGTGCGTACCGGTCGGCGTGCGCGGGCTGCTCGTCGAGCCCGAAGTTGCGCGCGGCCTCGACGAACGCGGTCGTGACGATGTTCCAGCCGGCCCGGCCGTTGCTCACGTGGTCGACCGACGCGAAGCGTCGCGCCAGGTTGTACGGGTCGTTGTACGTGGTCGACGCGGTCGCGATCAGCCCGATCCGCTGGGTCACGGCCGCGATCGCCGCGAGCACGACCGTCGGCTCGAGCGTGCCCGACGGGCGGCGGCCGATGTCCCGGTGCAGCGCCGGGCCGTCGGCGAAGAAGATCGAGTCGAGCTTCCCGCGCTCGGCCGTCTGCGCCAGGCGCTGCAGGTACGCGATGTTCGTCGAGACGAACGACGGGTCGCTCTCCGGCAGGCGCCACGACGCCTCGTGGTGGCCGGTGCTCATGAGGAACGCGTTGAGGTGCAGGTGGCCTTCGCGGTGGGTGGTCATCGGGTGCTCCTCGGGTCGTCGAGGGGAAGGGTGGGTGTCAGTGCGCCCAGGGCGTCGAGCAGCTGGGCACGGAGCGCGGCGAACCGCGGGTGGGCCGGGTCGCGCGGGCCGTCGTCGAGCGCGACGGGCACGTCGAGGGCGATGCGCCCCTCGTCGAGCACGACGACCCGCTCGGCCAGCACGATCGCCTCGTCGACGTCGTGCGTCACCAGCAGGACCGCCGGGCGGTGCCGCGCGCACAGGTCGCGCAGCAGCCCGTGCATGCGCAGCCGGGTGAGCGCGTCGAGCGCGCCGAACGGCTCGTCGGCGAGGAGCAGCTGCGGCTCCCGGACGAGCGAGCGGGCCAGCGACACGCGCTGCTGCTCACCGCCCGACAGCTCGGTCGGCCACGCGCGCTCGCGGCCGGCCAGGCCGACCTCGGCGAGGCGCTCGCGGCCGAGCTCGCGCGCCTGCGACCCGCGCAGGCCGAGCGTCACGTTGTCGAGCACGCGCGCCCACGGCAGCAGACGCGAGTCCTGGAAGACGACCGACACCCGCTCGGGGACCGCGACCGTGCCGGTGCCGTGCACGTCGTGGTCGAGGCCTGCGAGAGCCCGGAGCAGCGTCGACTTGCCCGAGCCGCTGCGGCCGAGGATCGCGACGAACTCGCCGGGCGCGATGGTGAGGTCGAGGTCCCGCAGGACCCGGCCGTCGCCCTCGGCGAGGCCGTACGCGCGGTCGAGGTGCCGGACGACGACCGAGCCGTCGGTCGTGGTCGTGCGCTCGTCGGCGAGGGTGCCGTGCGCGGGCGGGGGGACCGCCGAGCGCTCGGGCGCGCGGACGTCGGCGTGCGCGGGTGCAGCCGCGCCGGCACGTGCCGCGGTGCCGTCGGGTGGCGCGGTGCCGTCGGCGAGCGTGGCCGTCCGGTCGGGCGACGCGGGGACGCCGGGTGCGCGGGTCAGTCCGCGAGCGTGCGTCGCCATGCGAGCGCCCTCCTCTGCACGAGGCGGACGAGCGCGTCGGAGCCGAAGCCGAGGACGCCGTACAGGACGAGGCCGACGACGATGATCTCGGTCTGCCCGTAGGTGCGCGCGAGCTCCATCATGTAGCCGATCCCCGCGGTGCCGTTGATCTGCTCGACGACGACGAGCGAGAGCCACGCGCCCGTCACGGCGAACCGGAGGCCGAGCAGGAACCCGGGCAGCGCGCCCGGCAGGACGACGCGTCGCACGAACTGCCAGCGCGACAGCCCGACGGTCTCGGCGAGCTCGACGTACCGCGCGTCGATCGTCCGCAGGCCGTTGTGGGTGTGGATGTACACCGGGACGAAGACGCCCAGCAGGATCGTGACGACCTTCATCGTCTCGCCGATGCCGAGCCACAGGATGAGCAGCGGCAGCAGCGCGAGGCTCGGGATGGCCCGCTTGACCTGCACGGGCCCGTCGATGAGCGCCTCCCCGACGCGGGTGAGGCCGGAGACGAGGGCCAGCAGGGTGCCGAGGACGATGCCGAACAGCAGGCCGAGCAGCGCGCGCTGCGCGGACACCGCGAGGTTCTCCTGCAGGCGGCCGGACTCGATCAGCTCGCCCGCGGTGGTGACGACGGTCCACGGCGCCGACAGCGTGCGCTGGTCGATGAGGCCGGTGACGCTGCCGAGCGCCCAGAACGCGACGAGCGCGAGCAGGCCGAGCGCGGCGCCGCCGGGGATGGTGCGGCCGGGGCCGAGGCGCCGGGTGGCGCGGCGACGGGTCGTCGCCGGGCGCGTGAGGGGGCGGGGCAACGCGAGCGCCCGCGGTGCGGTGAGGACCGACATCAGCTGCCCGCCCCCGCCCGGTACTCCTCGACGGCCTCCGCGATGACCGGCGCGAAGCGCTGGTCCCACAGGTCGGGGGCGTCGAGCGGGTCGTTCCCGGTGGCCTCGGCGAGCAGGTCGATCGTCTCCTGGTGCCGCGCGATCGCGTCGGTCCAGTCGGCCGGGATGTCGGGCGTGCCGGCGTGCTCGACGAGGTAGCGGCCGTCCTCCTCGGAGAGCCCCTGGTCCTCGACGTAGTAGCCCTGCACCCACTCGTCGGGGTGGTCCTCGACCCACAGCTTGGCCTGCGCCCACAGCCGCACGTACGCGCGCAGCGCCGCGGCCTTCGCGGGGTCGTCGAGCGTCGACGTCGGGACGTAGAGCACGCCCGGGTCGTCGCGCAGGCCGTGCGTGACGGTGTGCGCACCGTCCTTGCCGTACTGGTCGACGTACCGCGCGATCTGCACGCCGCCGATGGGCGCGATGTCGACCTCACCCGCGGCGAGCGCCGTCGGGTACACGTCGCCCGTGCTGGGCAGCTCGACGAGCTCGACGTCGTCGAGGTCGAGCCCGGCCTCCTGGAGCGCGCGCAGCACGATGACGCCCTGCGCCTGGCCCGGGCTGTACGCGATGCGGTGGCCCGCGAAGTCCTCGAGCGAGTCGACGCCCTCGACGCCCGGCGCGACGCCGAACTCGTAGATCGGGAAGTCCTCCCAGTCCTCGCGGTACGACGCGGCGACGATCCGCACGTCGAGGCCCGTCCACGTCGCGTGGATCGGCGGGATGTCGGCGACCGAGCCGATGTCGAGCGACCCGGCACGGAACGCCTCGGTGGTCGCGGGGCCGCCGGAGACGTTGGCCCACTCGATCTCGAAGCCGAGGTCCGCGTCCAGGTCGCCGCCCGCGATCTCGACCGCCTTCTGCGTGACGGGGTCGCCGATGACGAGCGACGTGCCCGCGGGGATCTCGGTCGGCAGGTCGCCGGTCGCGGCGGTGGCGTCCGCGGCGGCGCCCGCGTCGGCGTTCGCGCCGGAGCACGCGGCGAGCGCCCCGGTCAGGACGGTGGCGAGGACCGCGGCGGCGAGCCGCGGTCGTGCGGCGGCGAGTGCCGCGGCGTGGGGTGCCGGACGGGTCCGGCGGGTGCGGGTGGACATGCGTGTGCCTCTCGACGGCAGGACGGATCGCACCGCGGCCCCCTGCGGGCGTGCGGCGGTCGGTGCTGGTGGTGCGCGGGGGAGAGGTGCCCTCGGGGCGAGGGCGGCGACGGTCCTTCAGGACCGTCGTGCGCGGCGTGGGGGCGCCGCGGACCGGTCAGCGGTCGACGACGGCGTGGTCGTCGGTCACCGGCAGGCGGGACACGCCCGACACGAGCGGGCCACGGGCAGCACGGCTGCGGTGGCGGGTGCTCGGCGGGTCGACATGAGTAACACCGTGCCAGCACCTCCGAGGGGTGAGAAGCCCCCTCCCGAATCCTGAGATATTCGGTCGGGATTTAGCCGGGGAGCCACCGCCGCCGCGCGGTCGGGGCGCAGGTCAGGGGAGGTTCAGCGCACCTCGAGGACCGTCCACCAGTCGTTGCCGTCCCGCCCGGTGAAGCCCGTGACCTCCTGCTGGCCGGCCGTGAGCTGCGGGTCCGAGCGCCGGTGCGAGTGCAGCGCCACGCCCGTCGCGACGTGCACGAGGCGGACGCGCGACCCCGCCCGCCAGCGCCCGCCGCCGTCCACCTCGACGCGCCAGTCGTCCCCAGCGTCGCCCACGCCGTCGCGTCCGAACGCGGTGACCTCCTGCTGACCCGTCAGCGGCGACGGGAAGCCGCGGTGGCTGTGCAGGTTCCGGCCCGTCTCGACATGGCGCAGCCGCAGCACGTCGCCGTGCCGCAGCACGTGCCCGTCGCCGACCGCGGCCGCGTTGCCGTGCGGAGCCGCGAGCCGCCACAGGTCGTTGTCGTCGGACCCGTCGAACGCCGTGACCTGCTGCTGCCCCGACGTGCCCGGGTGCGTGTACGCGAGCCCGTGCGAGTGCAGCGAGCGGCCCGTCCACACGTGCGACAGCTTGACGACGTCGCCGGTGCTCATCTGCCGGTCGCGCGACGGCGCCGTGCGCGTCAGCGCGCGCGGCGGCTTGGGCGTGTAGTCCTGCACGAAGAACCCGCGCCAGCGCCGGCCGTTCGACGCCGACCAGTCCTTCTGCCCGGGCTCCGACGTGAACACGACCTCACGGCCCGGCGAGTTCGGGTCGTACACCTGGAGCGCGACGCGGCCCGTCGCGCGGTCCACGTCGTACCCGTACGCGACGACCTGGTGGTTGTCGCCGACCTTCGCGAGCGACCGCGCGACGACGAGCCCGAGGACGACCGGCCGGCCCGCGTCGACGGACGCGACGACCCGCGGGACCTCCTCCTCCTTCGTCCACCGGCTCACGCCCTTGAACACCCACGTCTCGTGGTCGGAGTGCAACGTCCACGTGACGAACTTCGTCGCCGAGCCCGTGAGGAACGACTGGAGCTGGCGGTCGTGGACGTACTTCGCGAGCCAGTTCTCGTCCGGCGGGACCCGGTCGGGTGCGTAGAGGTCGGCGGACCAGCGGGGGACCGGACGCCCCGAGAGGAAGTAGTCGAGCGCCGCGTACGCCATGCCGCCGCACCGGCCCGACGTCGTGATCGTCGTGCCGTTCGGCAGCGTGATGAGCTCGTCGACGAACGCGTTCGGGAACGCGAACCCGTGCACCGCCGGGTCGAAGTCGACCCGGCGGTGCGCGCGGGTGTCGTCGTCGGTGGGGACGGGCGGGGGCAGCGGTGACGGCGACGGGACCGGGGTGTGCGGGTCGGGCATCGTCGGGTCCTTCGTCGGCCGCTCGGGCCCTGTCGTCGCGCGGTGTGGCGGGCGGGTCCCGGCGGACCTGCCAGCACCCACCCTGGCACCGTGCAGGAGCGCGCGCCGCCGCAGCTGATACGGCGGACGGGGCAGCCCCCGCGCGCCGTCGCCGGTCACCCCCGAGGACGCCCGACGGGGCGGCCCGCTGCGTGCGGACCGCCCCGTCGGGACCGTGCGTGCCGGCGGTCGGGCCGGCGTCGAGCGTGAGGACTACTGGCCGATGGCCAGCTTCACCTCGTCGGTGAACTGCTTCGCGGCCTGCTCGGGCGTGAGGCGCCCGAAGAGGACCTCCTCGTTGATGCGCTTGGTGATGCCGGCGACCTCGCCCGCACCCACCGGCGGCACGACGGGACCGTCGACGATGTCGCCCTCGAGGCTCGCGAGGAACTCGGCGGCCTGCTTGTCGGTGTCGTTGAACTTGTCCTGCACCGCGGCGCGGACGTCGGTGTTGGCGGGCAGGCCGCGGTCGGACAGCAGGATCTCGCCGGCGGCGGGGTCGTTCAGCAGGAAGTCGACGAGGAGCTTGGCCTCCTCCGGGTGCTGCGACTTGGCGGAGACGGAGTAGAACATGGCCGGCTTGAAGTACATGCCGGTGCGCTCCTCCTCGGACTCGCCGGGGACGCGCAGCAGCTGGAGCGGGCGGCCCGACGCGGTCGTGATGGCGGTGAGCTGGTTGGTCCAGAACCACGCCATGGCGCCCTTGTTGGTGCCGACGAGGGACTGCTCGGGGCCGCCCGCGTCGGTCTCGACCGTGAGGGCCGCGTCGGGCGTGCCGCCGCCGGCCTGCAGGTCGAGCGAGTACTGCCACCAGTCGGCCAGCGTCGACTCCTTGTAGCCGACCTCGCCGTCCTCGTTGTAGAGGGACTCGCCGCGCTGCCGCGCGAAGATCGAGAACCCGGGCTCGTTGAACCCGTAGTCCTGCGCGCCGTAGATCGCCTTGCCCGTCTTGGCCGAGATCTCGTTGGCGATGTCGACGTAGTCCTCCCACGTCCACGTGGTGTCGTCGGGCATCTCGACGCCCGCCGCGGCGAACGCCTCGGGGTCCGCCACGATCGCGTACGCGTTCACACCGGTCGCGACGCCGTAGAGCGCGTCGTCGATCGTGCCGGACTGCAGCACGTTCGGGTCGATCTTCGAGGTGTCGAGCTCGAGCTCGTTGAGGTCGGCCAGCACGCCCTGCGACGCGTAGTCCGCGAGGTAGCGCTCCTCCTGCGTGATGACGTCGGGGGCGTCACCGCCGGCGACGCCGGTGCTCAGCTTGTCGAAGTACGAGTTCCAGTCCGTGTAGTCCGGCACCACCGTGATGTGCGGGTACTTCTCGGTGAACTTGTCGAGCACCTGCTGGGTGAGCTCGTGGCGGGTGTCGGAGCCCCACCACGAGAAGCGGATCTCGACGGGCTCGGGCGGCCCGGACGAGGTGGCCTCGGCGGCGGGCTCGTCGGACCCGGCGCAGGCGGTCAGGGCGAGGGCCCCGACGGCGAGCAGTGCAGCGGACCGCAGGACGGCGGTCCGGCCGCGGAGGGCGGGACGGTGGCGCATGGTTCTCCTTCGTGACGAGGACGTCGGTGTGCTGGTCACTGCGGCCGGGCGCGAGCCCGGGTGCTACTTGATGCCTGTCGTCGCGATGCCCTTGACCAGGTACTTCTGGCCGAAGAGGAACGCGAGGAAGACGGGCAGGAGGGAGACGATCGACATCGCGAACATCGGCCCCCACGAGCTCTGGCCCGTGGCGTCGATGAACGTGCGCAGGGCGACCGGAGCCGTGTACATGTCCGGTCTCGTGAGGAAGATGAGCTGGCTGAAGAAGTCGTTCCACGTCCAGATGAACGTGAAGATCGCGGTCGTCGCGAGGGCCGGCATCGACAGCGGCAGCATGATCTGCAGGTAGATGCGGCCGTGCCCGGCGCCGTCGAGGCGCGCGGCCTCGTCCAGCTCCTTCGGGATGCCGCGGAAGAACTGGACCATGAGGAAGATGAAGAACGCGTCCGTGGCCAGCAGCTTCGGCACGATCAGCGGCAGGAACGTGTTGATCCACTCGAGCCGGGAGAACAGCACGTACTGCGGGACGATGATCACGTGGATCGGCAGCATGATCGACATGAGCATGATCGCGAACCACAGCTGGCGGCCCTTGAACTGCAGCCGTGCGAACGCGTAGGCCGCCATCGAGCAGCTCACGAGGTTCCCGAGGAGCGAGCCGAGGACGATGAGCGCCGAGTTCAGCAGGTAGCGGCTGAACGGGTACTGCAGCGCGTTCCACCCCGCCGTGTAGTTGGTGGTGTCGATCTCCGACGGGATGAGCGACACGTCCCGGAAGATCAGCTCGCTCGGCTTGAACGAGCTCACCAGCAGCCAGATCAGCGGGTACAGCATGATCAGCGCGAGCGCGATCAGGCCCACGTGCTTGAGGAACGCGCGCCAACGGGACGGCCAGGGGGAGCGGGTGCGCAGGACAGGCGTCTTGCCGCCGTCGTGGCGGGCGTCGGCGCGCGAGGCGTGGACGCCGGCAGCGGGGTCGGGGCGCATCTGGAGGTCAGTCATCACCGTAGAAGACCCAATACTTGGAGGCGAGGAAGTTGAGTGCCGTCATGGCGGCGACGATGAGCACCAGCAGCCACGCCATCGCGGAGGCGTAGCCCATCTGCAGGGCCGTGAAGCCCTTCTGGTAGAGGTAGAGCGTGTAGAACATCGTCGAGTCGGCCGGTCCGCCGGTGCCGCCGGAGACGACGAACGCCTGCGTGAAGCTCTGGAACGCGCCGATGACCTGGAGCACGAGGTTGAAGAAGATGATCGGCGTGAGCAGCGGGATGGTGATGCTGCGGAACTGCCGCACCTTGCCGGCGCCGTCGATCGACGCGGCCTCGTAGTACATCTCCGGGATCTGCCGCAGGCCCGCGAGGAAGATGATCATCGGGGCGCCGAACGTCCAGACGTGCAGGGCGACGAGCGTCCACAGCGCGGTGTCGGGGTCGGAGACCCACCCCTTGCCCTGGACGCCGAACAGCGCGAGGAACGCGTTGACGAGGCCCTCCGCGCCGAACACCTGCCGCCAGAGGATCGCGACGGCGACCGAGCCGCCGAGCAGCGACGGCAGGTAGAACACGGAGCGGTAGAACGACAGGCCGCGCAGCCCGCGGTCGAGCAGCATCGCGAGCCCGAGGGCGACGATCAGCTGCAGCGGGACCGCCGTCAGCACGTACGTGAACGTGACCTTGAGGGAGTTGAGGAGCCGGGGGTCCTCGAACATCCGCGTGTAGTTCTCCAGCCCGATCCACGTCGGCGGCTTGAGCAGCCGGTACTCCGTGAAGGACAGGTAGAGCGACATCACCATCGGCCCGATGGTGATGAGGAACAACCCGAGGAACCACGGCGCCAGGAAGATCGCGGCGACCTTGCCGTCGCCCCGTCCCGTGACGCCACGGGCGGCGCCCGCGGCTCCTCGCTTCCCGGTCGTTCGCCGGAACTCACTTACTACCGACATGCGTCGACCACCTCGTTGTGCATCGGCGTTGCAGCGGGAAACCGGTTCCCGATTGGGTACCGTAGCACCGGACGAACGCCTTGGGAACCGGTTTCCTGTGGTGTATGTTCGGCCACGAACCGTACCCGGGGGGTCGAGCAACGCGTGCCCCGCGGGTCGGACGGGAACGACCCGGTGGAGGACTGCAGTGACGCAGAACGGGTGGGCGCGATCCGCGCCGACCATCGCGGAGGTCGCGCGCATCGCGGGGGTCTCGCGCGCCACGGTCTCGCGCGTGATGAACGGCCGGACGACCGTCGACGCCGAGCTGGCGTCCCGTGTGCGCGAGGTCGCTGACCAGCTCCACTACCGGCCGAGCAACGTCGCGCGCAGCCTGTCGCTGGGCCGTACCGAGACCGTCGCCGTCGTCGTGCCCGACCTCGCCAACCCGATGTTCCAGCAGGTGCTCCGCGGGGTCGCCTCCGCGGCGTCCGAGAGCGGCTACCGCGTGCTGGTGGCCGACACCGCCGAGGACAGCGTCGACGAGGAGAAGGTCGCGCTCGACGCACGGCTGCGCTGCGACGCCGTCGTCCTCGTCTCCCCGCGCATGCCCGAGCCGACGCTGCGCGCGCTGCTCCCGGAGATCGCGCCCGTCGTCGTCGTCAACCGCGCGCCCGACGGCACCACCCCGACGCTCGGCATCGACTACGCCGACGGCATCGAGCAGATCGTCGACCACCTCGCACGGCTCGGGCACCGGCACCTGCTCTACCTGGCCGGCCCGACCAGCAGCGCGTCGCACTCCGCCCGGCTCGAGGCGCTGCGCGTCGCCGCCGCCCGCCGCGAGGACCTGCGCCTGTCCGAGATGCCCGCCGGCTCGTCCGTCGACTCCGGGTACGCCGCCGCGCAGGACGTGCTCGCGTCGCGCGCCACCGCCGTCGTCGCCTACAACGACCTCGTCGCGTTCGGCCTGCTCGCGCGGCTCAACGAGCTCGGCGTCGCCGTCCCCGGAGACATCTCGATCACGGGCTTCGACGACATCGAGCTCGCGCGGTACGCGACCCCGTCGCTCACGACCGCGACCGTCCCCCAGGTCGAGCTCGGCCGCCTCGCGTGGGAGCACCTGCGCCGGTCCGCCGCGGGCGACGACGTCGACCCCACCCCGCCGCTGATCCGCCCGCTGCTCGCCGTGCGCGCCAGCACCGGCCCCGTGCCGCCCGCGGTCCGGCTGCGCCGCCGCACCCAGCCCGTCACCGACCGTCCGGGAGAGCCGCACGTGCAGTCCGCCCCGCGCTGGAGCACCGACGGACGTGCGCACGTCCTGTCCGCCACCGTCCGCACCGGCGCCCGCCCCGGCGCCGCGACGCCGCTCGCGCGCTACGAGCCCGGTGACACGATCCCGCCCGTGCACTCGCCCCGGCCGTTCCTGCACCCCGTGCACACCGCCGCCGGGACCGCCCTCACGCAGACCAGCCCCGTCGACCACCGGCACCACTACGGCGTCTCCGTCGCGGTGCCCGTCGTCAACGGCACGTCCTACTGGGGCGGCCGCACCTTCCTGCGCGACGAGGGCCCGACCCTCCTGCCGAACCACGGCCGCCAGGTGTCGACCGGCGTCCGGCTCGACGACGACGGCTCCACGCTGGTCGACGACGTGCTGTGGCGCGACGAGCGCGACCGCCCGCTGCTGCGCGAGGACCGCCGGCTCAGCGCCCGCGCTCTGCCCGACGAGCGCGGCTGGGCGCTGCGCTGGACCACCGAGCTGCGCGCCGAGCACGGCGACCTGCGGATCGAGAGCCCCGCGACCAACGGCCGCCCCGGCGCCGGGTACGGCGGGCTGTTCTGGCGGCTGCCGTCCGCCGACCTCACGACCGTCCTCGGGGAAGGGCTCGTCGGTGAGGAGGCCGTGCACGGCAGCCGGTCGCCGTGGCTCGCGTTCGTCCAGCGGCGCGAGGCGCGCACCACCACGCTGCTGCTGGTCCAGGGCGCCGACGAGGCGCGACCGTGGTTCGTGCGCGTCGCCGAGTACGTCGGCGCCGGGCCTGCGCTCGCGTGGGACGCACCCGTCGCGGTGCCCGCGGGCGACGTGCTGCGCGCCGGGCTCGCCGCCGTCGTCGTCGACCGCGCCCTCACCCAGGACGAGGCCGCCGCGCTCGCCGCCGAGGTGTGGGCGTGAGCGCGCCCGCCGCGCTCGACCTCGCGCGCGTGGCCGTCGTCGGGGTGCACGGGCACGGCGCGTCGCACGTCCGGCGCGTCGCCGCGCTCGCCACCGACCGGCGGGCCGTGCTGTCCGGAGTCGTCGACCCGCGACCCGTCGACGGCGTCGCCGACGTGCCGCCCGGCACCCCGTGGTTCCCGTCGCTCGACGCGCTGCTCGAGGTCCAGCGGCCCGACGTCGTCGTGCTGTCCACGCCCATCCCCACGCACCTGCCGCTCGCGTCCGCCGCGCTGCGCGCCGGGTGCGACGTGCTGCTCGAGAAGCCGACGACCGCGTCGCTCGCCGAGCACGCGGCCCTGCTGGACGTCGTCGCCGAGACCGGCCGCCGCTGCCAGGTCGGGTTCCAGACGTTCGGGTCGGGCGCCGTCGACGAGGTCGTGCGGATCGTCGCGTCCGGCGAGCTCGGCGACGTCGTGTCCGTCGGGGCCGTCGGCACCTGGGTCCGCACCGTCGCCTACTACCAGCGCGCCGCGTGGGCCGGACGACGCACGCTCGACGGCGTCGAGGTCGTCGACGGGGTCGTCACCAACCCGCTCGCGCACGCGGTCGCGACCGCACTGCTCGTCGCCGGGGCGCGGACCGTCGAGGACGTCGCCGACGTCGAGGTCGACCTGTTCCACGCGCACGACATCGAGGCCGACGACACGTCCGCGGTCGTCGTCACGACCCGGTCGGGCCTGCGCGTGGCCGCCGGGCTCTCGCTCTGCGCGGCCGAGCGCACCCCCTCCCGCGTCGTCGTCACGGGGTCGCAGGGGTCGCTGACCCTCTACTACGAGCAGGACGCGATCGAGGTCCGCTCGCCGCGTGGCACGCGCCGCATCACCACCGGGCGCGTCGACCTCCTCACGCAGCTGCTCGACGCCCGCCGGTCCGACGACGTGCCGCTCCGCTGCTCCGTCGCCGACACCGGCGCGTTCATGCGCGTCCTCGAGGCCGTGCGGAGCGCGCCCGACCCGACGGCGATCGCCGCCGACCACGTCACGTGGCGGGGCAGCGGGCTCGACGCCTGGCCGGTCGTCACCGACGTCGCCGACTGGTGCGAGCGCGTCGCCGCCGAGGGCCGGACGTTCACCGCCCTCGGCGCCCCCTGGACCCGGGACGCCTGACCACCCGGACCTTCGTGGCGAGCTCGTGGGTCCACCTCACGATCTCGGACGAGAGCGCACGACCCCGGCGGGGAGGGTGGCGGCTGGGCGCGGAGGGTGCGGACTGCCGCGATGAGCGGCGGCTCGGCGCGGAGGGTGCGGCGTGGCGCGGTGAGCGGCGGCTCGGCACGGCGGGTGAGTGCTCGGCTCGGCAGGTGACGGGGTGGGCGCGGTGCGCGAGGATCGCCGCGTGAGGCGGTGGGCCGATGGTGCGGCCGTCGCGGTGCTCGTCGTCGCGGCGGTGGTCGCGGGCTGCACGGGCGACGGCGGACGCGACCGGTCCGGCGGCGACGGGACGCCCGGGGTGTCCGGCTCGACCGGCGCCGCCGCGCGGGGGACGGCCGCGGCGCTGCCCGACGACGTGGCCGCGGCGCTCGCGGTCGAGATCCGGCAGTCGCGCGCCGACTGGGGCCGGCGGGTGGTGCAGGTCCGCGTCGCGAACACCGGCACCGTCGACCTGACCGTCGAGCGGGCGACGCTGCGCTCGCCGACCGTCGAGGGGGACGCGTCGAGCGCCAAGGGACGCGAGGTCCGGGCAGGCGTCGACCGCGATCTGTCGGTCCAGCTCGGCGACCCGGTCTGCCCGGACACGGCCGACGGCACCGGCCCGGCCGAGGTCGCGCTCGAGGTGGTGGACGCGGAGGGTCGCGCGGGGACGGTCGTCGTGACGCCGGAGGACCCGCAGGGGCACCTCGCGCGGATCCGCGGGGAGGACTGCGCGACGCTCGCCGTGGCGGCAGGGGCACGGTTGTGGCTCGACGACGACCTGCCCCGGCACCCGGTCGACGGGCGCGTGGTCGGGAGCCTGACGCTGCACGTCGAGCCGGTCGCGGGCGGCCCGCGCGTCGAGGTGTGGCAGGTGGACCGGACGAACCTGGTGATCCCGGCGGACCTGACGAACGACTGGCGGGTCGCGGTGGACACCGCGGCGCTCGACGGCGGGACGGCGGTCGTGCTGCCGGTCGTGCCGAGCCGGTGCGACCCGCACGCGGTCGCCGAGGACAAGCGCGGCACGTTCTTCGGTGTGCACGCGCGGGTCGACGGGGTCGAGCAGCCGGTGTTCTACGTGCCGTCGTCGGACGCGTTGCGCGGGTCGGTGTACGACCTCGTGGGTGCGTCGTGCGGGTGGTCGACGGGCTGACGCCGGGGGTCACGCTCCCGGGTGACCGGCCGTGCGGGCGGGCATCGTCGCCTTGACGGCCATTCGGGTGAACGACAGGATGACTCGGGTCATCGCGCTTACCTGCTTGTCAGTAACCAACGATGGTGCTGATCAGGCTCGTCGGCAGGTGACGTGGCAGCACCGCGGCCGACCGTCGCCGGGCACCGACGCCCGGCCGACGAGCGGCGCGCACCCGCGGCGACCCGATGTCGGCGCGGGGAACGACGCCCGCCCGGTGACCGTCGCCGGAGCGGGGTGCAGGACCCGCACGCCCTCCCCCTGCGGAGCGCCTCACGAGTGGGACGACCGTCCCTCTCGACGCGCCCGGCCACGCCACGACGCTCGAGCGGCATCGCGACGACGGTCGGGTGACACGTGTCATCGTTCCCGCGCCGCACCTCCGGGCGCGGGCGGACACCTCCCGACCACCTCCCCCGGAAGGTCATCAGATGCAGATCGGCAGACTGAGAGCGCTCGTCGGCGTCCTCGCCGCGGCGACCCTCGCGGTCCCCCTCACGCTCACCGGCACCACGGCCGCCCAGGCCGTCGGCCCGTCGGTGCTGCCCGTCACCGTCACCAACAGCACGGGACGCGGCGACGCGGTCCACCTGTACGTGCTCGGCACCAACCTCGCGACGGGCCGGCTCGGGTACGTCAACGCGAGCGGCGCCTTCACGCCGTGGCCCGCCGGGTCCAACCCGCCGTCGCCGGCCCCCGACGTCTCCATCGCGGGTCCCGCCAACGGGAGCACGCGGACCATCAACGTGCCCCGCGGGTTCTCCGGTCGCATCTACTTCTCGATGGGCGCCAAGCTGCCGTTCTTCCTCACGCCCGACGGGCTCGTCCAGCCCGCGCCGTGGGCGGGCGGCGACGCGAGCCGCGACGTGCTGTTCGACTGGAGCGAGCTCACCTACAACGACGCCGGCCTGTGGCTGAACAGCTCGCAGGTCGACATGTTCGCGATCCCGCACGCCGTGACGGTCACGGGCGCGAGCGGCGCGACGAAGCGGACGGGCGACGTCGTCGCGAACGGCCGCGACCAGGTCATCAACGCGCTCAAGGCGCAGCCGGGCTGGTCGGGTTCGGTCGTGACGAGGTCCGACGGCACGGTGCTGCGTGTCCTCGCGCCGGGCAAGGCGGCCGGGACCGGCCTGCTGAGCGCCACGTACCTCGACCCGTACATCACGTCCGCGTGGAACGCGTACACGTCGAAGACGCTGACCGTCGTCCCGTTCGGCGACCAGCCGAACCTCAAGTACTTCGGGCGGACCAGCGGGAACGTCATGCGGTTCACGAACGCCTCGGGCGCACAGGTCGCGTCGTTCACCAAGCCCAGCAGCGCCGACGTCTGGGGCTGCGACGGCAACCTGCACGCGCCGAACGACCAGGTCGTCGGGCCGATCGCCCGCACGCTGTGTGCGGCGCTCAACCGCGGGACGCTCGGCACGATCGACACGCAGCCGAGCACCAACGCGGCCGACTTCTACAAGAGCAACCCCACCAACCAGTACGCCAAGGCGATCCACGCCGCGATGGCCGACGGCAAGGCGTACGCGTTCGCGTTCGACGACGTCGGCGCATTCGAGTCGCTCGTGCACGACGGCGACCCGCGCTCGGCCGGCCTGGTCCTCAGCCCGTTCACCGGAGGCGGCACGGGCGGCGGCGGTGGCGGTGGCGGCGGGACGACCGCCGGTGCGTTCGTCAACGCCAACGGCATGTGCCTGGACAACGACAACCGGAGCACGACCAACGGCAACAAGATCCAGATCTGGGGCTGCAACGGCACGGTCGCTCAGCAGTGGTCGTTCGTCGAGGCGGGCAGCACGCTGCGCGTGCAGGGCAAGTGCCTCGACATCGCGGGCGGTGCCACGGGCAACGGCACCAAGGTCCAGCTCTGGGACTGCAACAGCACGGGTGCTCAGGTGTGGATCCCGCAGTCGAACGGGTCGTACCGCAACCCGCAGTCCGGCCGGTGCCTCGACATCCCCAGCGGGTCGACGACCGCCGGCACGCAGGTGCAGATCTGGGACTGCAACGGCAGCGGCGCGCAGCGGTGGACGCTGCGCTGACGGTGCACGCGCGCGGCGACGGGGAGGGCGTCGCGCTGAGCGCACCACGTCGACGGTGACCGGTCTCGACCGGCACCCACGACACCAGGAGGCCGTCCCGCGTCGTGCGGGGCGGCCTCCTGGGCGTCCGGCGCGTGGTGGGACGTCCACAGGGTGAGCGCTTTCCCCTTCTTTCCGCGTCCCCCTTGCGGCACCCCGTGACGGCTGGGTAGGAATGACCTGGTCGCGCGATTGAACCGATTCAGACTCTCGCGCAGCCCGTCCGACCCTGCTCTCAACGACGAGACACGAAGGTGACGCATGCGCCCCACCCGTCCCCGGACACCCCTGCCCGAGCCCGCACCCGAACCCACGCCCGGCGCTGCGCCCGCCTCGTCCGCCCACGACCTGCGGCGTGCCCACGCCCGCCGTCGCGCGGCCGCCGCCGTCGGGTTCACCACCGCCCTCGCGACCGGCACGCTCGCAGCCGTCGCGCTGCCCGCGCACGCGGCCGATCCCGCCACCTGGAAGTTCGACCTCGGCACCGCGACCAGTCCGGTCGCCGACGGCTACCGCCAGGTCACGGAGGCGACCCGCTACGACGCGTCGACAGGCTTCGGCATCGTCCCCGCCGACGGCGTCACTCCCATCTCCCGTGACCGTGGCACGACCGACGCCGCCGACCGCGACTTCGTCCTCGCGACGGCCTGGTCGTTCGTCGTCGACGTGCCGAACGGCACCTACGACGTGACGGTCCGCTCGGGCGACCTGCTCGCCACGTCGAGCACGACCACGACCAACCTGACGCTCGAGGGCGCGACGGCCGGGACGCTCAAGACCAAGCAGGTCGCGGCCGAGGGCACGTGGCGCACGACGGTCGCCGACGGCCAGCTCACGCTCGGCGTCACCGGCGCGGGTGCGGGCGGCTACGTCAACGCGGTCGTCGTCACGGCCGTCCCCGGCGAGCCCGGGACCGACCCCGATCCCGAGCCGACGCCGGACCCTGCGATCGCCGCGCCGACGGCCCTGCGGCTCGCGCACGTCTCCCCGGGTGCCGTGACGCTGCGCTGGAACGAGGTCGCGGGTGCGACGGGCTACGTGCTGACGCGCGCCGACGCGCTCGCCGGCCCGTACACCGAGGTCGCCCGGACGACCCGCGACGTGTTCGCGACGGACGCGGCCGTCGACACGACCACGACGCACTGGTACCGGGTGCAGACGCTGACCGCGACGGGCGCGTCGGTCCCGTCCGCGGCCGCCGTGAGCAGCCTCGCGGGCGACGGCGTCCCCGACCCGACGCTCCCCGCCGACGGGGTGCTCGCGTTCGACCTCGGCAGCGGTGCGCTCGTCCCGGGCAGCACGCGCCTCGACGCCACGAGCGCGTACGGCCCGACGGCCCGCGCCGGGTTCGTCGACCCGTCGCAGGTCACCGCGACCGACCGCGGCACGGCCGACGCGCTGCGCTCCGACTTCGTCACGGTCGGCGACACCGAGCTCGTCGTGGACCTGCCGGCCGGCGACTACACGGTCGACCTGGTCGCGGGCGACACCGCGGAGGCGTCGGAGATCGCGATCACCGCCGAGCAGATGGCGAAGGTCGCGACGACCGCGAAGCCCGCCGGGCAGTTCCTCGAGATGTCGTTCGACATCGCGGTCGTCGACGGGCAGCTCAACCTCGACTTCGCGGGGACCGCCCCGAAGCTCAACGCGCTCACCATCCGGCAGCAGTCGCCGCGCACCGCGGGTCCGAAGCCGACGGTGTGGGTGACGGGCGACTCGACGGTGCAGTCGTACACGGCGGACTACGCGCCGCAGGCCGGCTGGGGCCAGATGATCGACCGCTACCTGTCGGACGACGTGGTCGTCGACAACCGCGCGATCGGCGGCCGCTCGTCGAAGAACTTCATCAGCCAGGGCCGGCTCGACGAGGTGCTGCGGCTGATCAAGCCGGGCGACTACCTGTTCGTGCAGTTCGGCCACAACGACAACTCGTACGGCGTCGACGACCGGTACGCGGCTCCCGCCGACTACCGCGAGTACCTGCGCACCTACGTCGACGGTGCGCGGCAGCGCGGCGCGACGCCCGTGCTCGTGACGCCGGTGTCGCGGCGCTCGTTCGACGCGACGACGGGCCGGTTCAACGTCTCGTTCCCCGAGTACGTCGCTGCCGCCACGGCGCTGGCCGCCGAGACGGGCACGCCGCTCGTCGACCTGTCCGCGTCCAGCCGCGCCTACCTCGACGAGATCGGGCCGGAGGCCGCCAAGGCGGTGTTCCTGCACGTCCCCGCGGGCGTGTACCCGGGGCGGCCCGCGGGCACGGTCGACGACACGCACTTCCAGGAGTACGGCGCGATCCAGATGGCGCGGCTCGTCGCGACGGACGTCGCCGCGCTCGACGTGCCGCTGGCCGGTGAGGTCGAGGGCTTCGAGCCGCCGGCCGCCGTGCCGGACGCGCCCGCGGGCGTCGTCGCGGGCAACGTCTCCAACGCGGGCGTGCAGCTCACGTGGACGCCCGTCGAGGGTGCGGACGTCTACCGCGTCTACCGCAAGGACGCGGCGGCCGGTGACGACGCGTACGCGCTGGTCGCGACGTCGACGCTCGCGCAGGCGGCCGTCGGCGGGCTCGTCGAGGGTGCGTCGTACGACCTGCGCGTCACGGCGGTGAACGGTCGCGGCGAGTCCGCGCCGAGCGCCACGGTCCGCGTCACGACGAAGGCCGCGCTGTACAAGTTCGACGTGCAGCTCGCCGGCTCGCCCGTCATGCCGGGCTACGTCGAGGTCAACCAGAACAGCCGCTACACGCCCGAGACCGGGTGGGGCTGGCTCGACCCGACGGGCATGGGTGGTCGCGACCGCGGCACGAACTTCCCGACGCCGCCGAACGACCTGCAGCGGGACTTCCTGCTGCCCGGGCCGCAGCACGTGCTCGCGGTCGACGTCCCCGACGGCTCGTACGCGGTCAAGACCTACAACGGCGACTGGATCGGCACGTCGCGCTCGAACGTGCAGATCGAGGGCAAGGACTGGGGTGCGTCGAACGCGGGCGCCGGCGCGGTCTCCGAGAAGGTCAGCCAGCCCGTGCTCGTCACCGACGGTCAGCTCTCGATCGTCATGACCGGCTCGTCGTCGCGGCTCAACGGCGTCGAGATCACGCCGCTGCTGCTCGCACCGCAGGACCTCGTGCTCGACGGGGTGTCGATCGACGGCGCGGCCGTCTCCGTCGCGCTGTCGTGGACCGGCACCGACGACTCCGCCGGCTACCGGGTGTACCGGCAGGCGTCCGGGGCCGCGGCTCCGGTCGCGATCGGCGAGACGACCGACCCCGCGTTCGTCGACACGGCCGCCGACGTCGGCCTCGCGTACCGGTACCACGTGGTCGCGCTCGACCCGTCGGGGGCCGAGTCCGTGCCGACCGACGTGCTCGACGTGACGACCGTCGACCCGTCCGTGCCGGTCGCGGGCGTGCCGTTCCCCGTCACGCTCGGCGCGGTGAACAAGAACGACGTGACCGTGCGCTGGTCGCCCGTCGACGGCGCGCTGTTCTACCAGGTGTACCGGTCGGAGTCGGTGAGCGGGCCGTACGAGCTCGTCGGGCGGGCGTCGACCGCGTCCTGGACCGACACGACGGTCCTGACGACGATCGCGTACTCCTACCGCGTCGCCTCGGTGAACGCCGGTGGGGTGTCCGCGCAGTCGCTGCCCGTCACGTCGCCCGCCGTCACCACCCTGTCGCGGCAGGCGGAGCGGCTCGACCGGTCGCCCGTCGCGGTGGCCGTCGACGGCGGCGTCTACGTCGGGTGGCGCATGCTCGGCACCGACCCCGAGTCGATCGGGTTCCACGTGTACCGGGACGGCCGCCGGATCACCGGGGCGCCGATCGGCGGCTCGACCAACACGCTCGACGGGGGCGGGTCCGCCGCGTCGGCCTACCGCGTGAGCAGCGTCGTCGACGGCATCGAGCGCTGGGCCACGCCAGAGTTCCGGCCGTGGGACCAGCAGCACCTCGACGTGCCGCTCGACAAGCCCGCCGACGCGTACGCGAAGGACGGCCAGCCGTACACGTACAACGCCAACGACGCGTCGGTCGGCGACCTCGACGGCGACGGGCAGGACGAGATCGTCGTGAAGTGGGACCCGTCCAACTCGAAGGACAACTCGCAGGCCGGCTACACGGGGAACGTCTACCTCGACGCGTACGAGCTCGACGGCACGCGGCTGTGGCGGGTCGACCTCGGCCGCAACATCCGGGCCGGTGCGCACTACACGCAGTTCCAGGTCTTCGACCTGGACGGCGACGGGCGCGCCGAGGTCACGGCCAAGACCGCCGACGGGACCGTCGACGGGGTGGGCGGCGTCATCGGCGACGCCCGCGCGGACTACCGCAACTCGAGCGGCTACGTCCTCACCGGACCGGAGTTCCTCACGGTCTTCGACGGGCGCTCGGGTGCCGCGGTCGACACCGTCGACTACACGCCGCCGCGCGGCGACGTCTCCGCGTGGGGCGACGCCTACGGCAACCGCGTCGACCGGTTCCTCGCCGGCGTCGCGTACCTCGACGGCGAGCACCCGTCGCTCGTCGTCAGCCGCGGCTACTACACGCGCACCGTCATCGCGACGTACGACTTCGACGGCGCGCAGCTGGTGCAGCGGTGGGTGTTCGACTCCGACGTCGAGGGCGACCGGTACAAGGGCCAGGGCAACCACAACCTGTCCGTGGCCGACGTCGACGGCGACCAGAAGGACGAGATCGTCTTCGGCTCGATGACGATCGACGACGACGGCGACCCGCTGTACGTCACCGGGCTCGGCCACGGCGACGCGCTGCACGTGTCCGACCTCGACCCGTCCCGGCCCGGCCTGGAGGTGTTCGCCGCCCATGAGGAGGCGCCGTCGTCGAAGGGCATCGGCGCGACGTTCCGCGATGCCCGCACCGGCGAGGTGCTGTGGTCGATGCCCGCGACGCGCGACACCGGGCGTGCCGCGTCCGGTGACGTCGACCCGGACCAGCCGGGCGCGGAGTCGTGGGCGGTCGTCAGCACGGGCGAGTGGAACTCCCGCTCCGGCGAGCTCCGGGCGGCCGACGGCACGCTGCTCGGTACGTCGATCCCCGCGGCGAACTTCCTCACGTGGTGGGACGGCGACCTCCTGCGGGAGATCACCGACCACGACTGGGACACCGCGACCACGACGGGTGTGCCCACGATCGCGAAGTGGTCGCCGTCCGCCGGTGCCGCCACGGAGGTCTACCGCGCGACCGGGACGCTGTCGAACAACGGCACCAAGGGCACGCCCGCCCTCCAGGCCGACCTGTTCGGCGACTGGCGCGAGGAGCTCGTCACCCGCCTCGCGGACTCGTCCGCGCTGCGCATCGCGACGACCGTCGACGTCACCCAGCACCGGCTGCGCACCCTGCAGTCCGACCCGGTGTACCGGCTCGGCGTCGCATGGCAGAACACCGCGTACAACCAGCCGCCGCACACGTCGTACTTCCTCGGCGCGGGGATGACGACGCCGCCGGCGCCGCGGCTCGCGCTCACGGGCGCGGACCCGGGTCCCGGGGAGCGCGTGCCCGGACCGGCGACCGGCGCACCCGCCCGCGGGGCGCTGTCGTCCGACAACTGGGACGACGACGGGACCTACACCGTCGCGCTCAACGTCTGGTGGGGGCAGAACGCCCACACCGTGACGCTGCTCGAGAACGGGGTCGAGATCGCGCGACGCGACCTCGTCGACGCCACGCCGACCGCGCAGTCCGCCGCGTTCCAGGTGGCCGGTCGGGGAAACGGCACGTACGTCTACACCGCGGTGCTGACCAACCAGCACGGGTCGACGACGACCGCGCCGCTGACCGTCGTCGTGAGCAAGGCCAACCCGGCGACCCCGGTGCTGAGCCACGACAACCGGGACGGCGACGGTGCGTACACCGTCACGACCAACCTGTGGTGGGGGACCAACGCCACCGAGTACCGGCTCTACGAGGACGGCGTGCTCGTCGACACGCAGACCCTCGTCGCGAACGGCGTCCATGCCCAGAAGGCGACGACGACCGTGACCGGCCGGGCCGTCGGGACGCACGTCTACCGCGCGGAGCTGTCCAACGCCGCCGGCACGACCAGCAGCACGGACCTGAAGGTGGTGGTCCGCCGATGACCTGGTGCGCGGGCGGGGCGGCCCGCTGACACCGGCCCGTCCGCGCTCGCACGGACCGCGCCCCGCCCGGATCCGTCCGGGCGGGGCGTCGGTGCGTCCGAGGCGGCCCGTACGGTGTCCGACATGACGACGACTGAGCAGCTGCAGTTCGACACGACGATCGGCGTGGAGGTCAAGGGCGAGACCTGGAGCTGCGTCGAGATCCCCGGCTCGGCGGAGTTCTTCGGCACGGGGAAGACGGTCCGCGTCGACGCGACCGTCGACGACGTGGCCCTCGAGAACGTCGGCGCGATGGTCACCGGGACGGGTGGCCACATGGTGTCGCTCAGCGCGAAGATCCGGAAGCGTCTCGGCAAGGACGTCGGCGACCCCGTCCGCGTCACGATCACGAAGCGCTGACGCGCACGGACGCCGACGACGGCGCCCGCGTCCACCGCGCCCCGCCCGGCTCCTTGCCGGCCTGACGACGCGACAACGGCTCGAGAGCGCGACACGGATGTCGCAGTCTCGAGCCGTTGTCTCCGCTCAGAGCGGGCGATGTGGCCGGGGCGCCGACGTCGCCGATCGCGACGGCCGGTCGACCGGCGGGTCAGACGCGGACGACGACCTTGCCGCGGACGTGACCCGACGCGCTCGCCTCGTGCGCCGCGGCCGCGTCGGCCAGGTCGAACACCTGCGCGACCTCGACCCGCACCTTGCCCTCGTCGATCAGCGCGCCGAGCGCCGCGAGGTCCCCGGATTCCGGGCGGACCCAGACGTAGTGGCCGCCGAGCTCGTCGCGGGCCTTCGCGTCGACGATCGACGCGATCGTGCCGCCCGCGCGCAGCAGCGCCGGGGCCGTCTCGACCGCGTCCGGGCTGCCGTAGTCGAGGACCACGTCGACGCCGTCGGGGGCGATCGCGCGGACCCGCTCGACGAGCCCGTCGCCGTACGTCACCGGCTCCGCGCCGAGACCCCGCAGGAACTCGTGGTTCGACTCCGACGCCGTCCCGACGACCGTCGCGCCGAGCGCCTTCGCGATCTGCACCGCGAACCCCCCGACACCGCCCGCCGCGGCGTGCACGAGCACCGTCTGCCCGGCCGTCACGCCGCTCCGCTTGATGGACTGGTACGCCGTGAGCCCGGCCAGCGGGACCGCGGCCGCCTCCTCGAACGACAGGCTCGACGGCTTGGGCGCGAGCGTCCGCACGGGCGCGGACACGTACTCGGCGAACGTCCCGCCGTGCACCCAGTCCTTGCGGACGTAGCCGAACACCTCGTCGCCCACCTGGTACTCCGGGGTGTCGAGGCCGACCTTCTCGACGACGCCCGCGACGTCCCAGCCCGGCACGACGGGGAAGTGCACGTCCATGATCGGGTCGAGGTACCCCTGCCGGACCTTCCAGTCGACCGGGTTGACCGACGCGGCCCGCACCCGGACCAGCACGGTGTCGGCACCGACCTTGGGGGTCGGCTGCTCGGTGAGCTCGAGGACGTCGCTGCCGCCGTAGCGGGAGTAGGTGATCGCACGCATACGAGTCCCAGCACCACCCCCGGCACCCCTATTCCACGCCACCCGCCGCCGTCGCCGACGTCACACCCCGCCCCACCGCCCGACCGGGCGGCCGAGCACGACGTCACGACCGTTCGAGGCCGTCCAGGCGCGACTGACGTCGTGCTCGACGGACCGTGGTGCTGCTCGACGGACGGGGGCGCCGCCTGGGCGGCGGGGCAGCAGCGGGCGACGGGGCGGAGGCAGGTCCGGTCAGGCGGACGGGGCGTCGCGGGGGACGATCGCGAACGGCCACGGGTGGCGGCGGAGGGCCGGGCGGAGGTGGCCGACCTGCGCGAGCGCCGTGGCGACGAAGGCGGTCGCGACGAGGGCGAGCGCGCCCGTGACGACGAGGCCCGCGCGCACGCCGAGCCACTCGGTGAGCCAGCCCTGCAGCAGCCCCCCGAGCGCGTGCCCGCCGAGCAGCAGCGGCGAGTAGAGCGCGAGGACGCGCCCGCGGACGGGCTGGTCGGCGGTGAGCTGGACGAGGGTGTTGGCCGCCATGAGGAACAGCAGCGTCGCGCCGCCGACGACGGCGAGCATCACGAGGAAGACGGCGTGCGTCGGGGACAGGGCCGCGAGCGCCTCGGTGACGGCGAACAGCCCGGACGCGACGACGACGTTGCGGATCCGCAGCCGCAGGAACCGCCCGCCGAGCACGACGCCGACGAACGCCCCCGCGGCGCTGACGGCGTTGTAGAGCCCGAACCCGGCGGCGCCGGTGTGCCACACGTCCTGCGCGAACGCGGTGAGGACGACGGGTCCGTTCATCCCGAGCGCGCCCATCAGCCCGGCGAGCGCGATGACCCAGGCCAGTCGCGGCCGGTCGAGCACGTACCGGATGCCCTCGCGCACCTGGCCGCGGGCGCGGGGGACGCGTGGCGCGGGGTGCAGCTCGCGGGTGCGCATCGACGCGACGATCACCACGACGCACAGCGCGACGACCCCGTTCACGGTGAACGCCCAGCCCTCGCCCCAGTGCGCGATGACGAACCCGGCGGCGGCCGGCCCGAGCAGCCCGCCGGCCTGCCCGATCGCGTTCATGGTGCTGACGGCCTTCTGCAGCCCCTGGTCGCCGACGATCTCGCTGACGAGCACCTGGCGCGACGGCTGGTCGACGGACGCGACGACCCCGAGCAGCACCGCGACGACGTAGAGGTGCCAGACGGCGACGACACCCGTGAGCGTGAGGACGGCGAGCACCGCGGCGAGCACGGCGTTGGCGACCTGCGCGACCTCGACGAGGCGACGCTTGTCGTACCGGTCGGCGAGCAGCCCGCCGAACGGACCGACGACGAGCATCGGCAGGAACTGGAGCGCGACGAGCACGCCGACGGCCGCGGACGACCCGGTGAGCTCGAGGACCAGCCAGTCGGTCGACATGCGGACCATCCACATGCCGGTGCCGCCCAGCAGCTGGGCGCCGAGCAGGAGGCGGAAGTTGACGAGGGACAGGACGCTGCGGCCCGACGAGCGCTCGCGGTCGTTCGTCGGCCCGCCGGGACGGTCGGCGGAACCCGTGGGGACGGTCCTTCCTCGGTCGATCGGACGTCGGTGCTCGCGTGTCAGGGCAGGCGCACGTGCTGCGGCCCGAGCTCGCCGACGGACGCGACGCCGAGCAGCGCCATGGTGCGGCGCACCTCGCGGGACAGGATCTCGGCCGCCCGGTCGACCCCGCGCTCGCCGCCGGCCATGAGGCCGTACAGGTAGGCGCGGCCGACGAGCGCGGCGCGCGCGCCGAGGGCGAGGGACGCGACGACGTCGGCGCCGGACATGACGCCGGTGTCGACCCAGACCTCGGTGCGGTCGCCGACGGCCTCGGCGACGTCGGGCAGCAGGCGCAGCGGGACGGGTGCGCGGTCGAGCTGGCGGCCGCCGTGGTTGGACAGGACGATCGCGTCGGCCCCGGCGTCGGTGACCCGGCGCGCGTCGTCGACGGTCTGGATGCCCTTGATGATGAGCGGCCCGTCCCACGAGGCGCGGAGCCACTCGAGGTCGGCGATCGTCATGGTGGGGTCGAAGAGCTTGTCGAGGAGCTCGGCGACGGTGCCGTCCCACGTGGACAGGGACGCGAACGTCAAGGGCTCCGTCGTGAGCAGGTTGACCCACCAGGCAGGGTGGGTCGCGGCGTCGAGGACCGTCTTGACGGTGAGCGCGGGCGGGATCGAGAAGCCGTTGCGGGCGTCGCGCAGGCGCGCGCCGGCGACCGGCACGTCGACGGTGAGCATGAGGGCCTCGAACCCGGCGGCCTTGGCGCGGGCCATGAGGTCCTCGCCGGCGGAGCGGTCCTTCCAGACGTAGAGCTGGAACCACTTGCGCGCGTCGGGTGCGGCGGCGGCGACGTCCTCGATCGACGTCGTGCCCATCGTGGACAGCGCGTAGGGGATGTCGCGGCGCTCGGCGACGCGGACCACGGCGCGCTCGCCCTCGTGGTGCATCATCCGCGTGAAGCCGGTGGGGGCGAACGCGAACGGCTGCGCGGAGGGCTTGCCGAGGAAGTCGGTGGTCGTGTCGACGCCCGACACGTCGTGCAGGATCGACGGCTGGAACTCGAGGTTGCGGAACAGCGACCGCGCGCGGCGCAGGCTGATCTCGGCCTCGGCGGCGCCGTCCGTGTAGTCGAACACCGACCGCGGCGTGCGCCGGCGCGCGACCGAGCGGAGGTCGGCGATGGTGAGGGCGTCGGCCAGGCGCCGGTCGGTCGCGTTGAGCGTGATCGGCTTGGGCCGCAGCAGCGGCTTGAGCTCGGACCACGACGGGATCTGGCGTTCGGTCACCGGGGGACTCCTGGGCGCGTCGTCGGGCTGCACGGAGGTGGGGCTGCACGGAGGTGGGGCTGCACGGAGGTTCGGGCTGACGGAGGTGCGGGTGCGGTGCTCCCGAGGCTACGGCGCCTCGGTCGTGCTGTCTCCGGATCGCCGGTAAGCGCTCACCGGTGACCCTTTGAAACGATACACGCCACGTCCCGCCCGGTCACCAGGCGAGTTGCGCAACTCGCCCGACGCTCCCGTAGCGTGGCGGACGGCCACCCGGTGTGGCGTGCGGCACAACGGCTTTGTAACGTTTCACGGCGAACCGTTGACACGGCTGCGAGGGCTCACCTACCGTCCGGAATGCGCTTTCACTGACCGAGCAAGGAGGCTCACCGACGATGAAGCGATCCCTCTGGAAGATCACCGCCGTCGCGGCGGTCGCCGCACTTTCCCTCACCGCCTGCGCCTCCGGCTCGGGTGACGACGACGCCGCCCCCAGCACCGACCCGACCGCCCCCGTCACGATCAACTTCACGTGGTGGGGCAACGACGACCGGGCCGCGCGCTACCAGGAGGCGCTCGACCTGTTCAAGGAGCAGTACCCGTACATCACGGTGCAGACCAGCTTCGCCGCGTTCCCCGACTACTGGACGCAGCGCTCCACCGAGGCCGCGGGCCGCAAGCTGCCCGACGTCATGCAGTTCGACCTGTCCTACCTGCGCGAGTTCAACCAGAACGGCCAGCTCCTCGACCTCGCGAAGTACGTCGACGACGGCTCGATCGACCTGTCCGGATACGACGAGACCCTCACGGAGTCCGGCGTGCTCGACGGCAAGACGATCGGCATCCCCACGTCCACGAACACGTTCGCGATGTTCCAGAACCCCGCCGTCATCAGCGCGACCGGTGCGGAGTTCCCGGACGACGCGGACTACACGTGGGAGGACTACAACGACTTCATCGCGCAGGCCTCGTCGGCCGGCGTGAAGACCGCGGACGGCTACCAGCTCTACGGCGCCGTCGACTACACGGGCACGTTCTGGTTCTTCATCCAGTGGCTGCTGCAGAAGGGCGTCACGCCGTTCGAGGACGACGGCACGTTCGGCTTCGACGAGGACGACGTCGTCGAGTTCCTCGACCTCACGGCCGACCTGCGCGCCGACAAGGCCGTCTACCCGATCGACCGCGGCACGTCGCTGCTCCCCAAGGGCGGCTTCACGGTCAACGAGTCCGCGACCGAGATGAGCTGGGACAACTTCCTCGCCGCCTACGTCGCCGACTCCGGGACGCAGGACATCGCGCTCGCGCAGATCCCGTCGGTCGAGCCCGGTGAGAAGCACCTCTTCTTCAAGCCGTCGATGCTGCTGTCAGCCGGCGCGAACACCGAGCACCCCGAGGCCGCGGCCACGCTCATCAACTTCCTCCTCACCGACCCCGAGGTCGGCCGGATCTTCGGCACCTCGAAGGGTGTCCCCGCCGACGAGGAGCAGCGCGCCGCGGTCGAGACCGAGGAAGGCAGCGTCGACGCCCGCGTCATCGCCTACGAGGAGGCCGTGACCGAGCAGGTCACCGAGTCGACCCCGATCCCGGTCAAGGGCTTCGGCACCATCGAGGCCAAGTGGAAGACCCTCGGCGAGGAGCTCGCCTACGGCACCATCACGCCGGAGGACTTCGCGTCGCAGTGGTTCAGCGAGGCGGAGATCGCGACCTCCTGAGCCGACCGGCACCCCGCCCGCACCATCCTCGCGGGCGGGGTGCCCACCGGTGGCCCGCACGAGGCCGCCAGCGGAACCCGCTCACCGACGAACGGAACGACCCGTGACCCTCACCGCCGAGGTGACCACGCCTCCCGCCACCCCCGCGCCGCCGCCGGGGACCGCGCGCAAGCGCCGCCAGGCCGCCGAGACCCGTGCCGGGTACGCGTTCCTCGCGCCGTGGCTGCTGGGCTTCTTCCTCCTGACGGCCGGCCCGATGCTCGCGTCGCTGTACCTGGCGTTCACGAACTACAACCTCTTCGCGCCGCCCGAGTTCACCGGCCTCGAGAACTTCCGGCTCCTCTTCAAGGACCCGAGCTACCTCAAGGCGTGGCAGGTCACCGGGACGTACGTGCTCTTCGGGACGCCGATCAAGCTCATCGCCGCGCTCGCCGTCGCGATGCTGCTGAACAACCGGCGCCGCGGCAAGGGGTTCTACCGGTCGTCGTTCTACATGCCGTCCCTCGTCGGGGCGTCCGTGTCGATCGCCATCGTCTGGAAGGCGATGTTCATCGACAACGGCATCGTCGACCAGATCGGCCAGTTCTTCGGCGCCCCCGCCGGCGGCTGGGTCGGCGACCCGAACCGCACGATGCCGATGCTGATCCTGCTGACCGTCTGGCAGTTCGGCGCGCCGATGGTCATCTTCCTCGCGGGCCTCAAGCAGATCCCGAACGAGCTCTACGAGGCCGCGTCGGTCGACGGCGCCGGCCCGGTACGCAAGTTCCGCAACATCACGCTGCCCATGCTGTCGCCGGTCATCTTCTTCAACCTGCTGCTCGAGACGATCCACGCGTTCCAGATCTTCGCGTCGGCGTTCATCATCTCGAACGGCACCGGCGGCCCGGCGCGGTCGACGCTCTTCTACACGCTCTACCTCTACCAGCGCGGTTTCCAGGACTTCCGGATGGGCTACGCCGCGGCGATGGCCTGGGTCCTCGTCGTCGTCATCGGCCTCATCACCGTGCTCTTCTTCCGCAGCTCGAAGTTCTGGGTGCACTACTCCGGGGAGGGCAAGTGACCACCATCGCCGCGACCCCCAGCGGTCCCGTCACCACCGAGCACAGCGATCAGCTGCGCCGTCAGCACCGCACGCGCGAACGCGTCAAGGGCATCGGCTTCCACGCCCTCGTCCTCGCGATCGTCGTCGTGATCCTCTACCCGGCCGTGTGGATGCTGTCCTCGTCGTTCAAGCCGAGCAGCGACATCGTCGGCAACGTCAGCCTCATCCCCGACGCCGCGACGTTCGCGAACTTCGCCAAGGCGCTCGACGGCATCGGCGGCGTCTCGTTCTGGACCTTCTTCACCAACTCGCTGATCCTCGCGGTCGGCTCGGTCGTCGGGATCACGCTGTCCTGCTCGGTGTCCGCCTACGCGTTCGCGCGGATCGACTTCCCCGGCCGGAACGCGTTCTTCGCGCTGATGATCGGCACGCTCCTGCTGCCGTTCCACGTCGTGATCATCCCGCAGTACATCGTGTTCTCCCGGCTCAACCTGGTCGACACGTTCGTCCCGCTGCTCATCGGCAAGTTCCTCGCGGCCGAGGCTTTCTTCGTGTTCCTCATGGTGCAGTTCATGCGGAACCTGCCGCGCGAGCTCGACGAGGCCGCGCGCATCGACGGCGCCGGCCACGTCCGGATCTTCACGTCGATCATGCTGCCGCTCATGAAGCCCGCCCTCGTGACGAGCTCGATCTTCGCGTTCATCTGGTCGTGGAACGACTTCTTCGGCCCGCTGCTCTACCTCAAGGACCCCGACCTGGCGACCATGCCGCTCGCCCTGCGGCTCTACGTCGACCAGACGACGACGTCCGACTACGGCGCCCAGATGGCCATGGCCGTCCTCGCGCTCGTGCCCGTGCTGCTGTTCTTCCTCGTGTTCCAGCGGTACCTCGTCGAGGGCGTCGCGACGCAGGGTCTCAAGGGCTGATGACGCGTGCGCAGCGGGGCGGTCCGGCTTCGGCGGGGCCGCCCCGACGTGCGAGCCTGGTGGCCATGACCGACGCCAGCACCGGCCGACCCGACGACGCGCACGCCGACGGCCCGTCCGACGACGACGCGCGGCCGCTCGCCGGTGACACGTCGCCGGCCGACGACGACGGCACGCGCCCCGACGACCGGGCGCTGCTCGGCGGCGGACGCGTGGGCCTGTTCGGCGAGTCCCTCACCGTCGGCCTCGCCGTCTCCGTGCTGTCGCTGCCGGTCATCACCGCGCTGCCCGCGCTCGCCGCGGGGATCGCGCACGTCCGCCGGCACGTCGACGGCCGCCCCGACACCCTGCGCGACCTGTGGGACGACTTCCGGCTCGCGTGCCGCAGGGTGTGGCTCGTGTCCGTCGGGTCCGTCCTGCTGCTGCTCGTGCTCGCGTTCAACGTGAGCCTCGCCGGCACCGGCGTGCTCCCGGGCGGCACCGGCGTGCGCGTGATCTCGGTCCTCGTCGCCGTGCTGCTGCTCGTCGCGCTGCTGCGCGCGGCCGCCGGGTGGACGCCAGGGGCCGTCTGGCGCCTGGTCCTCCGCGACGCCGGGCGACGGACGGGCGACGACCTCACCGGCACGTTCCTGCTGGTCCTCGCGCTCGGGCTGTGCGGCGTCATCGTGTGGATGCTGCCGCCGCTCGTCGTCATCGTCCCGGGCCTCCTGGCGCTGGCCACCGTCGCCGTCGAGCACCGCGCCGTCGTCCGCCGCGGCTGACGTCGCGGAGCCGTCCCTCGCCGAGAGTGTGGATGTCGCCGCCTCGGCGCCCGGAGCGACGCGTGGCCCGGGCAGCCGCATCCATGCCACGCCACCACCTGCCACGGCGCGCGCGCCGCGCGCTCAGGGGCAGTCGCGCAGGATGCCGTCGATGACGCGGGCGCGGTCCGTGCCGCGGCCGATCGCCTCAGCACGGGCATCGAGCCGGCGCCTGAGGTCGGGCGTGAGCGACGTGCACCTCCCCGCGAGGCAGCGGCGCAGGGCCTGGAGCGACCAGTACTCGTTGAACGGCTTGCGGTCGGACAGCGCCTGCTCGGCCACGCGCGCCACCGCGGCCGTGTCGGGACGGGCGTAGAGGGCGCAGGCGGCGACCAACCGCAGTCCGAGGTCGGGCGAGCCGAGCAGCGGCGTCACGTCGACCGTCGAGGTGCTCGCGACGCGGACGATCTCGCGCGCGAGGTCCTCCATCGCGCGGGTGCGCTCCGGGCCCCGGGGCACCGTCCAGCGCACGGTCTTGTAGCGCTCCGCCAGGTCGTGGAGCTCGTCCGGGAGCCCTGGTCGCGCGGCCCGCCCGGTGCTCGTGCCCGCGGGTGGCGCGTCGTCCGACGGGAGGCCGAGCGGGACGTCGAACGCGACGTCGCCCGGCGGGTGGCCCGGACCGGGGCCGACCGGCGACGGGCGGCCCCCCGTCGAGCCGACGCCGCGCTGCTCGAGCGCGTCGAGCCGGCCTCGGACCTCGTCGAGCCCGTCGCGCGCCGCCGCGAGCCCTTCCATGACCTCGGTGCTGTTGTACGTGGCGTCGTCCGCCTGGTGCTTCGCCTGCTCGGCGGTGCCCTTGGTCTGGCGGACCGCGCGTCGCAGGTCGGAGACGACCTCGTTGTCGCCGATCCGGAGGCGCGGGAACCGCCCGTCGACCGCGGTCATCGTGAGGAACACGGCGACGAGCAGCAGCGCGGCCGCCCCGACGCCGTTGTCCGTCCGGAAGACGGCGACCGCGCCGACGACGCCCGCGACCGCGGCGAGCCCGCCGGCGCCCCACCGCGCGACGACGGGGATGTCGCCCGGCAGGTCCTCCTCGTCGGTCGCGGGAGCCAGCGGCTCGTCGTCCTCGCGGGCTGCTCGCTCGGGGAGCGCCGGCGACGCCGCCGTGCCGGTCTCGCGCGGGTCCGAAGGTCGGCGGACGGCTCCGGGCATCTGGCGCACCTCCCGCACCTCGCTGGTCCACCTGCTCGACGAGCCTTCGCACCGATGCTCCCGCTCACTCCCGCGACGCGCACGCCGCGGCGAACCCGGCCGTCGCGGTCGAGGCCGAGAGGGTGGGCAGGGAGTGTCGCGGGGGAGCGACAAGGCCCCGGGACGGCGACACGGATGTCGCGGTCTCGGGGCCTTGTGTCTTTCTCGGCGTGCGGGGTCGGCCGGGTCGCCGCCCGGCCTCGTCAGACGCGGGTCAGCGTGACGGGGAGCGCCAGCCAGGACTCGGGGGCGAGGGTCAGGACCGTGCGGCCGGGCTCGGCGGACGTGACCGGGGCGTCGACCTCGGACACGTGCTCGGCGATGACCTGGGCGGCGTGGTCGGGGCCCTCGACGGCGGCCTCGTGGTCGGCGGTGACCTGCACGCCGCGGTCGAGCGTGAGCGTGACGCCGGGGTGCGACAGCTCGACCTCGACGGGCTCGGCGGACCGGTTGACCAGGAACACGGCGCCCTCGGTGCCGTCGAGCGTCGCGGCCGCCGTGACGACGGGGACGTCGCCGTGCTGGGCGGTCGTGACGGTCGGGGCGGTGACGCGCAGGTCGAGCGCGGTGCCGCGGGCCAGGCGCGCGGTCGTCGCGAAGGGCGCGAACGTCGGCTGGCGCCACGCGGGGCCGTCGGGCTCGGTCATGATCGGCGCGATGACGTTGACGAGCTGCGCGAGGCACGCGACGGGCACGCGGTCGGCGTGGTTGAGGAGCGTGACGAGCAGGTCGCCGACGACGACGGCGTCGAGCGCGGAGTAGACGTCCTCGATGATGCGCGGCGCGTCCCGCTGCAGCGGGAGGTTCTTCTCGCCGACGAAGCGCGACTGCAGGTACCAGACGTTCCACTCGTCGAACGAGATGGTGATCTGCTTGTCGGAGCGGCGGCGGGCGCCGACGGCGTCGGCGGACGCGACGACGCGGCGGATGAACCGGTCCATCGCGGTGCCGGAGCCGAGGAACGACGCGCGGTCGCCGTCGAGCTCCTCGTAGTACGCGTGCATCGAGATGTGGTCGACGACGTCCCACGTGTGCTCGAGGACGGTCCGCTCCCACTCCCCGAACGTGTCCATCTGCATCGACGACGAGCCGCACGCGACGAGCTCGATGGTGGGGTCGACGAGCTTCATGGCCTTGCCGGCCTCGGCGGCGAGCTTGCCGTACTCGTCGGCGGTCTTGTGGCCGATCTGCCACGGGCCGTCCATCTCGTTGCCGAGGCACCACAGGCGCACGCCGTAGGGCTTCTCCCGGCCGTTCGCGATGCGCAGGTCGGCCCAGCGTGAGCCGGCCTCGCCGTTGCAGTACTCGACGAGCGCAGCGGCGGCGGCGACCCCGCGGGTGCCGAGGTTGACGGCCATCATCGGCTCGATGCCCTCGCGCTCGGCCCACTGGAGGAACTCGTCGGTGCCGATGGTGTTGGGCTCGATCGTGCGCCAGGCGAGGTCGATGAAGGGCTTGCGCTCCTCGACCGGGCCGACGCCGTCCTCCCAGTTGTAGTTGGAGACGAAGTTGCCACCGGGGTAGCGGGCCATGGTGACGCCGAGCTCGTGCGTGAGGTCGGCGACGTCGCGGCGGAAGCCGTGCTCGTCGGCGGTCGCGTGACCGGGCTCGTAGATGCCGGTGTACACGGCGCGGCCGAGGTGCTCGACGAACGAGCCGAAGACGCGGCGGTCGATCGGCCCGACGCGGAAGTCGGGGTGGAGCAGGACGGTGGCGCGCTGGGACATCGGGCTCTCCTGGGATGGCGCCCGACGGCGGCGTCGGGCGGTTCGTGCAACGTTGTAGAACTGAGCCTAACCCGCGCCTGGCGCAGGGCGGAAGTCCCGCCGCCGACCGGCACGGATCGATTCGACGATCCTCGCCGACGATCAGCACAGATCGATTCGACGATGGTCCCAGACCCTGGCGCCCGCCCGCGCGCCGACCTAGGCTAGGACTCACGGAACGCGCTTTCCCGACACCGGTGCGACGTCGCACCGAGAGCAGAGGATCTTCGTGGTCGACCAGAACCCCACCGCCCCCCGTCCCGCCTCCAGCGCCAGCACCGTCGCGTCGCAGGGCGTCGTCCCGGACTTCGCGCCCGCACCGCCCGGAGAGCAGCGCCGGTTCGCGGTGGCCGGTACGGGTCACCGGGCGGGCATGTACGTCGCAGCGATCACCGGCGAGCACGCCGACGTCGCGACCCTCGTCGCGTGGCTCGACCCGAACCCCGGCCGCATCGACTACTACGACGCCGAGGTCGGTCGCGCGACCGGCCACGACGGGCCCGCGGGCCTGCCGCGGTACACGCCCGAGGGCCTCGAGAAGATGATCGAGGAGCAGCGCGTCGACACCGTCGTCGTCACGGCCCCGGACCACACGCACGCCGACCTCGTCGCGCGCGCGCTCGCCGCCGGCGCCGACGTCGTCGTCGAGAAGCCCCTGACCACCGACCGCGCGGGCTGCCGCCGCATCACCGGCGCCGTCGCCGACACCGGGCGGGACGTCGTCATGACGTTCAACTACCGCTACGCCCCGCGGAACTCCTCCTTGCGGCAGGTGATCCAGTCCGGCCAGATCGGCGAGGTCACGAGCGTGCACTTCGAGTGGGCGCTCGACACCGTGCACGGCGCCGACTACTTCCGCCGCTGGCACCGTGACAAGAAGAACTCGGGCGGCCTGCTGGTGCACAAGTCGAGCCACCACTTCGACCTCGTCAACTGGTGGCTCGACGACGTCCCGTCGCGCGTCTACGCGTCCGGCGGCCTCAAGTTCTACGGGGACCGCAACGCCGCCGGCCGCGGCCTCGCCCCGCGCCCGACGCGCGGCACCGGCACGTCCGGCGACCCGTTCGCGCTCGACCTCAACGACGACCCGCGGCTCAAGGCGCTCTACCTGGACGCCGAGCACCACGACGGCTACCTGCGCGACCAGGACGTCTTCGGCCCTGGCATCACGATCGAGGACAACATGGCCCTCGTCGTCGACTACCGCTCGGGCGCGACGCTCACGTACTCGCTCAACGCGCACAGCCCCTGGGAGGGGTACCGGGTCACCGTCAACGGGACCGAGGGGCGTGCGGAGCTCGAGGTCGTCGAGCGCGGGGCGGTGCTCGTCGGCGACGACGGCAAGGTCGTGCTCGACCCGTCCGCCACGCCCGAGGGGATCGCCGCCGGCGGGCTGCGGCCCGAGGGGGAGCGGCTGCTCGTGCAGCGGCACTGGGAGGCGCCCGTCGCGTACGACATCCCCGCGGGCATCGGCGGGCACGGCGGCGGCGACGCGATCCTGCTCAAGGACGTCTTCCGGCGGCACCTGCGCGTCTCGCAGGACGCGCTCGGCCGGCCCGCCGGGTACCTCGACGGGCTGCGCGCGGTCGCCGTCGGCATCGCCGCCAACCAGTCGCTCGTCACCGGGCTGCCCGTGCGCGTCGACGACCTGGACCTGGGCGTCGACCTGGCACGCGCGCCGCGCGAGGCCATCGCGTGACCGGGCCGGCGAGCAGCCCAGGAGCGTCCGGTGCGAGCGGGGCGATGCGCAGCACGCGGCTGCCGCGTCTCGACGAGCGCCCCTCGGTCGGCGCGCGGCACGACGTCGGCCGCGCCGTCGACGTCACCGCGGCGGGCACCACGCTCGCGCGCTACGTCTACGTCCCCGACGACGCGCAGCTCGAGAGCCCGCGCCCGTACGTGCACCCGCTCCGCACGCGCGGCGGCGACCTGGTGTCCGCGTTCCGCCCGTGGGACCACGTCTGGCACAAGGGCGTCTCCTGGTCGCTGCCCGTCGTGGGCGAGCACAACTTCTGGGGCGGCCCGACGTACGTGCACGGGCAGGGCTACGTGCAGCTCGACAACGACGGGTCGATGGACCACCAGGACCTGCGCGTCCTCGCCGTGGGCGCCGACCGCGTCGACCTCGCGCACACCCTCGCGTGGCACACGCAGGCCGGTGAGCACGTCGTCGACGAGGCCCGCGCGCTCGGGTTCGTCGTGCCCGCCGACCGGCCCGACGCGTGGGTCCTCACGTTCGCCACGACGATGACGAACGTGTCCGCGCACGACCTCACGATCGGCTCACCGACCACCCGGGGGCGCGAGAACGCCGGGTACGGCGGGCTGTTCTGGCGCGGTCCGCGGTCGTTCACGGACGGCGTCCTCGTGGCGCCCGACGGGACCGGCGGTGAGGAGCTGCGCGGCACGCGCCAGCCGTGGCTCGGGCTCGTCGGGCGGCACGACGACGTGGGCCGCGCGTCGACCGTCGTCATGGTCGACGGCACCGGCGAGGCCGACGGCGCGGGACCGCAGTGGTTCGCGCGCGTCGAGCAGTTCGGCTGCCTCAACCCGGCGCCGTTCTTCTCGACCGAGGTGCCCTTCGGGCCCGGCGGCACCGTGACGTTCCGGTACGCGGTCGTCGTCGCCGACGGTGCGTCGGACATCGAGCGGGCGGGCGCGCTCGCCGCGCTGGGCACGTCGGTCCTCGACGGTCCGGACGCCGGGCCGGCGGGACGCGCGGCGACGACGAGCGGCCTCCCGGTCGCCACGGCGGGCGGTCCGACGAGCGGCCTCCCGGCCGCCACGGCGGTCGGGTCGTCGTGAGCCTCCTGCCCGGCGGCGTCTCCGTCAGCCACCTGCGCGTCTACGACTGGCCCGCCCCCGACGGCGTCGGGCGCGCGGGGTCCGGGTCGCCGCACCTGCACACCGCGTCCGCGGAGGCGTACGTCGTCCTCGGCGGCTCGGGCGCGGTGCACACGCTCGGGCCGGACGGGTTCGTCGAGCACCGCCTCGCCGCGGGCGACGTCGTGCGCTTCGACCCGGGCGTCGTGCACCGCGCGGTCAACGACGGCGACCTCGAGGTGCTCGTCGTCATGGGCAACGCGGGGCTGCCGGAGGCCGGGGACGCCGTCCTCACGTTCCCGCCGGACGTGCTCGCCGACCCGGCCGCCTACCGGGCCGCCGCGCTGCTGCCGGGTCCGGGGGCGTCCGACGACGAGCTCGCCGCCGCCGCGCGACGACGCCGCGACCTGGCCCTCGAGGGGTACGCCGTGCTGCTCGACGACGTCCGCCGCCTCGGGCCGGCGCAGGCGCTGCGACCGCTCCACGAGGCCGCCGCGCGCCTGGTCCGGCCGTACGTCCCGCACTGGCAGGACCGCTGGACGCGGACGGTGCTGCACGAGACCGACGGCACCGCCCGCGCGCTCGAGGGGCTGGTCCGTGGGGCTGCCGGGCACCTCGCGTCGGCGCGCGTGCGCGAGGCCCGTCCCGACCCGGCGCCCCGCCGGTACGGCATGTGCGGCCGCCTGCAGACGTGGCCGCTCGGCTAGCCGGGTCTTGCCGCGCGGAGGCCGCGCTCCTACCGTCGCGAGGGTGAGCGCCGCAGCGATCGACGTCGACGGGCACCGCGTCGTGCCGCTCGGGCCCGGCACGTGGGACCTGTTCGCCGACCTCGCGGAGAAGCACAACGGCGTGTGGGGCGGGTGCTGGTGCACCTACTTCCACCTGTACCCCGACCCGACGGAGGAACGCCGCGCGGTCGGGCACCGCGAGTTCAAGCGGCAGCTCGTCCTGGCCGGTCGCGCGCACGCGGCGCTCGTGCTCGACGGTGACGCGGCGGTCGCGTGGGCGCAGTACGGGCCCGTCGACGAGGTCGCGAACATCCACCACCGCAAGCAGTGGGAGCGGGAGGCCGTGCGCCGACCGGACTTCCGGATCACGTGCCTGTTCGTGGACCGCGACCACCGGCGCAGCGGCATGGCGTCGGTCGCGGTGCGCGGGGCGCTCGCGCTGATCGCCGACGCGGGGGGCGGGCTCGTCGAGTCGTACCCGCACGACCTGCCGCCCGGGAAGAAGACGTCGGCGTCGTTCCTCTACAACGCGACGCGCACGATGTACGAGCAGCTCGGTTTCACCTACGACCGGCCCAAGGGTCAGGGCAACTGCGTGATGACGACCTACGTCGAGCCGGCCGTACCCGTCGGTTGAGCGGGACGGGCCGGGGCACTGCCGCCGATCCGCACGAGCGCCGCGCCGGCGACGGTGGACCCCAGGGCGCCCATGACCATGTCGCCGATGGTGTCGCCGTACGCGACGTAGATCGTCGGGTCGAGGTACGTGTGGCCGAGGTACTCGCCGATCTCCCACGCGACGCTCAGGGTGGTCCCGAGAGCCGCGGTGACCAGCACGGACGCCGCGCCGCGACCCTCCGCACGTGCTGTCCGCGGGTCCACGACGGCGCCCGTGCGCACCGCGAGCAGCAGGTGCGCCACGGCCGCGACCAGCCCGGTGACGACGAGGTGCATCACGACGTCGAGCCACGCCACCGCCTCGTACAGCCCGAGCACGCCGGCCCACGCCGACGCGAGCAGCCCCACGCCGTACGCCGCGTCGAGCCACGGCGGCACTCCGCCGAGCGGGGGGAGCGCCACCCCGCCGACGACCAGCACGAGCAGCGCCGCGTCGACCGGGCCGAGCGTCACGAGCGCGACCACGACGCTCACGAGCGCGAGCACCCGGACGGTGCCGCCGGGGCCCCGCAGCAGGTCGCGCACCGGCGGCCGGGCCGTGTGGTCGTCGCGCGTCACGTCGCCTCCGCCCCGGGCCGCGGCCCGTCCGATGTCGGGGTGACGCTACGGCGCCGGGCGGGTCACCGCGCGGTGGGGCGCTGGTCCTCGGCGCGACGGTCGCGCCGCGCTGACGTCGCCGGGGACGGGTCGAGGCGGGTGGTGCCGTCGCCGTCGGGGTCCGGGCGGAGGGGGAGGTCGCCGTCCGCCCGGTGCGGCGCGTCAGGAGCGGCGGCGGGCGCGGAGGATCGCGTCGTGCAGGACGACGGGCCGGCCCTCGGGGTCGACGGCGTCGCGCGGCCGGGCCTCGGCGGTGACGACCTCCCACTGCGCGGGGTCGAGCAGGGCCGCGACCTCGTCGGCGTCGGCGAACAGCTCCGGGACGTGCGGTCGCCGCATCGTGGTGCCGAGGTCCGCCGCGTGGTGCCCGACGACGAGCAGCGTGCCGCCCGGCCGCACGAGCGACGCCATCCGCGCGACCGCCGCGGGCCGCTGCGCGGGCGGCAGGTGGAGGTAGTGCGACGTGACGAGGTCGTAGGGCGCGTCGTCCCAGCCGTCGTCGGACGTGATGTCGGCCTGCCGCCACGTGACGCGGTCGGTGACGCCGTGCTCCGCCGCGGTCGCCTCGCCGCGCGCGAGCCCGCCGGCGGCCCAGTCCGTCGCGGTGACGTGCCACCCGCGCTGCGCGAGCCAGACGGCGTCGCCGCCCTCGCCCGCGGCGATGTCCAGCGCGCGGCCCGGGGGCAGGTCGCCGACCTCGTCGACGAGCGTGCCGTTGGGGCGGCCGGACCACTGCCGGGCGCCGGCGTAGCGCTCCTCCCAGAACTCCGGCGCGAACATCCCGGCGAGATCGTCGGGCAGCTCGATGCCGTGCGTCGGGTCGACGTGCCGCCCGCCGTCGTCGCCGTGACCGTGCGCGGGCCCGTGCCGGTGCTCACGGCCGTGTCCGCCTGCGTGTCCGTCGCCGCTCGCACCGGCATCACCGTGCGGGGGACCGTCACCGTGCACATCGCTGGACGCGTCGTCCGTCACGGCCGTCCCGTCGACGCCGGCCTCCTCCCCGTGACGCTCGCGGTCGCCGGTGGCAGCGCGAGCGACGGCCGCCTCCGCGTCCTGCATCACCAGCCACGCGTTGACCTGCGCGCCCGCGGTCGCGCCGGCCGCCGCGGAGACGACGACGGTCGCGCGCAGGTCTGTTACGTTGCCCGCGACCCACACGCCGGGCAGCGTCGTCGCGCCGAAGGGGTCGGCGGGGACGGCGCGGCCGATCTCGTGCCCGTCGACGAGGAGCGGGACGGGGTGCAGTCCGAGGGGTGCGAGGTGCTCGGCGCGGGCGACCGTGCGCGTGCCGACGACGACGGCCCCCGCGGGCAGGGTCGCGCCGGACGCGAGCCGGACGGTGAGGTCGCCGGACGGGCCGTCGACGGCGGTCGCACGGTCGTCGACGAGCCGCACGCCGGTCGCCGCGAGCCGCGCGACGTCCTCGGGTGCGAGCGCGGGCGCGGTGTGCCGGACGAGCGTCACGTCGGCCGTCCACTGCCGCCAGAGCAGCGCGGCGTGCGCGGCCATGGGGTTGGTCCCGACGATCACGACGGCCCGGTCGCGCACCTCCCAGCCGTGGCAGTAGGGGCAGTGCAGGACGTCGGTGCCCCAGCGCTCGGCGACACCGGCGACGTCGGGGAGCTCGTCGCGGAGCCCGGTGGCGGACAGCACGGCGCGCGCGACGACGGAGCGGCCGTCGGCGAGCTCGACCGTGAACGTGCCGTCCTCCTGGTGCACGGCCCGCACCTCGCCGGGCTCGACGTGCACGCGGTACCGCGCGACCTCCGCGCGGCCTGCGGCCAGCAGCTCGAGCGGCGGGGTCCCGTCGCGCGTGAGCATCCCGTGCGCGTGCGCCGCCGGTGCGTTGCGCGGCTCGCCCGCGTCGACCACCAGCACCGACCGGCGTGCGCGCCCGAGCATGAGCGCGCCGCTCAGCCCCGCGACGCCGCCGCCCACGACCACCACGTCGTACCGCTCGTCCATGTCCGCTCCTCGTCCCTCAGGGCCGTCGCGGCCCGCGTCCGGCGCCGCCCCCGACGCGGGGCGGCCTGGCGACGACTCTGCGCCGTGCGACGATGGGATGGCAACATCCGTTGCTGTTCCGGCAACAACAGGGCGTCGCTCCGACGCGGGCCGGCCCGGGCCGCGGACCCGAGAGAGGTGAGGACCATCCCCGACGACATCGACGCCGCGCTCGACGCGGTCGGCGCCCGGCTGCGCGCGCTGCGCTCCGAGCGCGGCCTCACACTCGCCCAGGTCGCCGACGCGACCGGTGTCTCGGTCTCGACGCTCTCGCGCCTCGAGTCCGGTGGGCGGCGGCCGACGCTCGAGCTCCTGCTCCCGCTGGCCCGCGAGTACCAGGTGCCGCTCGACGAGCTCGTCGACGCCCCCGCGACCGGCGACCCGCGCGTCTACGCGCGCCCGTTCCAGCGGCACGACCGCACGTTCGTCCCGCTGACCCGCCGTCCGGGTGGGCTGCGCGCGTACAAGGTCGTCATCCCGCCGGGGTCGTCGCCCGTCGACCCCGAGCTCAAGGTCCACGAGGGCTGGGAGTGGCTCTACGTCCTGTCCGGCCGGCTGCGGCTGCTGCTCGGCGAGCACGACCTCACGCTCGGGCCGGGAGAGGTCGCCGAGTTCGACACCCGCACGCCGCACGCGATCCTCAACCGCGGCCCCGACCCGGTCGAGCTCCTGACCCTGTTCGGCCCGCAGGGCGAGCGCCTGCACGTCCGCGCGCAGCAGCGCCGCTCCTGAGCGCACCCGTCAGGCGCGTGCCTGGCCTGTCCGCGCGAGCGCCGCGTCGAGCGCCGCATGGACGTCGCGCGCGTCGATGCCGAGCTGGCGGGCGACGAGGGCCAGCCGGTCGGCGGCCTGCGGCAGCGCCGCGGGGTCGGCAGGTGCAGGCACGCGGTCGGCGACGACGGTCCCGTGGCGGCCGGCGGTCCGCACCCAGCCGTCGCGCGCGAGCTCGTCGTACACCCGCTGGACGGTGCCGCGGGCGATCCCGAGGTCGGCAGCGAGGTGGCGGATGGTCGGCAGGCGGCTGCCGGGTGCGAGCGCACCCGACGCGACGAGCCGCTCGACCTGCGCGCGCAGCTGCTCGAAGACGGGGACGGGCGAGTCGGGGTCGACCTGGACGATCATGCGGCGACGACGCTGCCCGAGAGGCGCGGTGCGCGCGGCGGTCGCGGGCGGGCGGCGCGCAGCTGGACGACGGCGACCACGAGGCCCGTGACGACCGCGACGACGCCCAGCCAGTCCGCGTCGTCGGGCAGCAGGGAGGTCGCGGACACGACCCAGGCGGCGGTGAGCACGGCAGCGGCGAGCTCCAGGTGGGCGACCGAGCCGGTCGCGAACGCGCGCAGGCGCTCGTCGAGCCGGGTGGCGCGCGCGGACAGCACGGGCCGTCGGCGGCCGACGACCCGCGCGCGCGTGGCCTCGGCGAGCGCGACGACCGCGAGACCGAGCAGCAGCGTGGCCGCGGTGCCGGTCGCCGCGGCCACGTCGTCGCGGACGAGCCCGGCGTGCAGCAGGTCGGCGGTGGTGAGGAGGGTCGCGCCGGCCGCCGTCGCGCGCGCCGCCCGGACGTGCCCGGCGCCCGCTCCGTCGGTGCGCGGCGCGAGCGAGGCGCGGACGGGTCCCCTCGGACGGGGGAGCCGGAAGGACTCGGCGGCGAGCGCCCCGACGACGACGCCCGTGAGGCCGAGGAACAGCGGGTCGGCCAGCGGGCTGCGTCCGCCGACCCCGACCACGAGCGTGCCGTACCAGCGGATCCCGACGACGACCGCGAGGCACACGCCGGTGAGCGCGCCGACGACGCGGTCCGTGCGGTGCCGCCGCAGGTAGCGGGACACGACCTCGGCCTCGTCGTGCGGCGGGACCGGGTCCCCGGTGAGCCACGCGAGGTCGGCGGCGGTTGGGGCCGTGCGCGCGGCCGTCACGAGCACGACGACGAGCCCGCCGACCAGGAGCAGCGCCACGAGTCCCGTGAGCGTCGCCATCGCGTCCTCCTGTGCGTCGACGAGCCACCGTCTGGCCCATTGGCATAGTACATTAGGCCAATGACCGCGGACGGCACCACGACAGACCCCGACGGACCGCTCGCCGTCGCCGGCGACCCCGACGTCGACGGGCTCGTCCCGCGGCCCCGCCGCAGCGCGGCGCTCGCGGTCGGCGCGCTCGTCGTCGCGGTGCTCGTCGGCGGGTGGGCGTCGGCCGGCGCGCGGCCCTCGGTCGTCGACCCCAGCGGTGCCGCCGGCGGCGCCGCGCGCGAGCTCGGCGGCGACCAGGTGCTCGTCGGTGTCGACCTCGTGCCGGGCGGCGTCGGACGCCTGACGGTCGAGTCGGTCGGCGACGTGCCCGGCGCCCGTGTGCTCGGCGCGTGGGTCGCACCGGCGACGGCGCAGCCCGGGGTCGGCTCGTCGACGGGCGGGATCTTCGTCGAGGACGGACCGGTCCCGGTCCCCGGCGAGCCGTTCGCGGACGCCGTCCCGCTGCCTGCGCGCGTGCCGGGCGACGCGGGCTCCTCGCTCGTCGTCCTCTGGGACGTCACGGACTGCGCGGTCGTGCAGCGCCTCGTCGAGGGTCCGCAGGTCCGGCTCCGCACCCTCGTCGGCCCCGTCACCGAGCACCTCCCGACCCTCGCGGCGCCGACGTACCTCGAGGACTGCGACGTCGCCTGAGCGTCACTTCGCGCGGTCGTAGCTCTCGACGACGGACACGGTCAGCGCGAAGTCGACGGGCGTCGCACCGAACAGCAGGCGTCCCGCCTCGACGGCCGCCGCCCGCACGGCCTCGGCGACCTCGTCGGCGACCGCGGCGGGGGAGTGCACCATGACCTCGTCGTGCAGGAAGAACACGAGGTGCGGCCGCCCGTCGACCTCGCGCAGCCGTCGCCGCAGCGACGCCATCCAGCACAGCGCCCACTCCGCCGCGGTGCCCTGCACGACGAAGTTGCGCGTGAACCGTCCCCAGTCCCGCGCCCGTCGGCGCACGGCCCGCACGTCCTCCGCGGCCGCGCCCTCGGCCGACGCCGCCGTGAGCTCCGCCTGCCAGGCCGCGTCCGGCGCGGGCGACGAGCGGCCGAGCCACGTCGTCACGACCTCGCCGCGCTCGCCCGCCCGCGCCGCCGCCTCGACGAGCGCGACCGCGTGCGGGTACGCCCGCGTGAGCTGCGGCATGAGGGCCGCGCTGGCCCCCGTCGTCGCGCCGTAGATCGCGCCGAGCATCGCGTACTTCGCGTCCGAGCGCGTCGCGACGATGCCCGCGTCGACGACGCCCTGGTACAGGTCCGCCTGCCGTCCCGCAGCTGCCATCGCGGTGTCGCCCGACATGGCCGCGAGCACGCGCGGCTCGAGCTGGGACGCGTCGGCGACGACCAGTCGCCAGCCGTCGTCCGCCCGCACCGCCGCCCGGATCGCCGCGGGGAGCTGGAGCGCGCCCCCGCCGTTCGTCGCCCACCGGCCCGACACGACGCCGCCGGGCACGTACTCGGGCCGGAACCGGCCGTCGTGGATCCACGTGTCCATCCACGCCCAGCCGTTCGCCGAGAGCAGGCGCGAGAGCGACTTGTACTCGAGGAGCGGCTCGCGCACGGGGTGGTCGAGCGCGCGGATCTCCCACTTCGACGTCGACTGCACGGCGAACCCGGCGAGCCGCAGGCCGCGCAGCAGGTCCGGCTGCGAGTCGGGGTTGAGCGTCGGCTGGACCAGGTGCTCGCGGATCTGCTCGACCAGCGCCTCCAGGCGCGCCGGCCGGCCGCCCCGCGGGCGCGGGCCCAGCAGGTCGGTGAGCAGCGCGTCGTGCACCGCGGTGTCCCACGGCATCCCGTCGTGCCGCATCTCCTGCGCGATGAGCGCACCCGTCGACTCCGCGGCGAGCAGCAGACGCAGGCGGCCCGGGTGCGTCGAGCCCGCGACCGCGGCGAGCTGCCGCTCGAGCTCGTCGACGACGTCGAGCGGGACGTCGTCGGCGTCGCCCGGTGCGGTGGCCGGATCGCCCGGGTCGTCGAGGAGCGTCAGCTCGTCGAGCAGGTCCGGCTCGGCCGGCGGCGGCTCCTCCGGCCGGCGCCCGTCCCACGGTCCCCGCGGGGCCCGGGCCAGGTCCGAGCCGCTCGCGTACGCGCTGCCGCGCAGGATCGCGTGGCACAGGCGCAGGTCGTGGCAGCGCTCGACGCGGACGCCCGCGCGCAGCAGGGGCGGGTAGCGGCGTGCGGTGTCGTCCCACACCCAGCGCGGGCGGTCCGTCTCGTACCGCGCGACGGCCGCCGGGAGGTCACGCGCGGCGACGCGCTCGGCGTCGAGGGCCGGCTCGCCGTCGTCCGACGCGTGCCGCAGGAGCACACCGCCCGCCCGGTCCGGGTCGTCGGTGAGCAGCACGTAGGGCACGTGCCATTGTCGTGCCGGCCACCGACACCGCCCCATGTGTCGTGCCGGCCCCCGACACCGCCCCATGTGTCGTGCCGGCCCCCGACACCGCCCCATGTGTCGTGCCGGCCACCGACACCGCCGCGGAGCGTCGCGTCAGTAGCCGCCGCCCCCGCCGTCGCCCCCGCCGCCGAAGCCGCCGCCGTCGAACCCGCCGCCGCCGAACCCCCCGCCGTCGAACCCGCTGGACCCGCCGCCGTCGTACCCGCCGTGGCCGTGTCCTCCGTGCCCACCGCCGTCGCCCCACCCGTGGAACCAGCCGCTGAACCACCCGCCGCCGTGCGCGGCGGGCGTCACGTCGGGCGTCGGGGGCACCACGGGGTCAGGGGTGCCGCCGGGCGCCGCACCGCCGTCGGCGATCGGCAGGATCACGGCCGTCGCGGCGGTCTCCGTGGACCGGTCCTTGCGTCGCCCTCCACCGAACAGAGCCATCGCGCACCCCTCGCCGAACGGGCCCGGCGGACCGGGCGGACGGTCCCCGCGTCCCGGGTGCATGCACCCGGTGCGGGGTGTGAGGAGGCCAGCATCCCACGCTGTCTTTCCCGGAGGGAAGGCTTCTCTTGACCTGAATTTGACCGGCGGTCAGGCAGCCTGGCGGGTCAGGCGGCCTTGCGCGGGTCGCGGGCCATCGGGATGATCCACGGCCCCTCGGGCGTCAGCGCGACGCGCGCGCTCGTCTCCGCGTACCCGAGCGCGGAGTAGTAGGTGACGTTGAGCGGCTTGGTGGTCTCGAGGTAGCCGGGCGCCTCGCCCGCGTCGATGTCCGCGAACACGCGCGCCATGAGCAGCTTGCCGCGGCCCGCTCGCTGCAGGTCGGGCCGGACGCCGAGCGCCTCGACGTACCACGCGTCCGCCGGGACACCCTCCGCCGTCAGGTCGCCGAACTTGATCAGACCGAACGAGTGCTCGCGGGTGCGCAGCGCGATCGCGGCGATGCGGAACGCCTGCCGCCACCATCGGGCCGCCGTCATGGGGTAGCGGCCGGGCGCGTACAGCGCGACCGCGCCGGTGACGACGCCGTCGAGCTTCGTCACGTAGGTGAGGCCGTAGCGCAGGGCGTCCGAGAGTGTCATCCGGTAGAGCGCGCGCAGCTCGGACTCGCGCCGCGAGTCCACGGGGAACAGGTGCCGGAATCCGGGGTCGTCGGCGAGCGCCGCGGCCAGGACGGCGGCGGCGGCGGGGAGGTCGGCGCGCGTGAGCGGCTCGACGACGTCAGGGGGAGCCGGCCGTGAGGCAGGCGGCTCGGACGGGGTCGCTGCCATGTGGCGCATCCTCACCGGGACAAGCGTCCAGTTGCAACCGGATCGTCCGGGTCGTGCGTCACACCACCGGGTGAAAAGTCAGACGTGACGCCGCGGCGCAGGTCAGCCGCCCGCGGTCGCCACCGTGACGGCGATCACCGCGCCGGGTGCTGCCTCGACCTCGACCACGTGCTCGACGCCGAGGTCGACCACCTCGCCCACCGTGACGTCACCGCCCGCGACGGTCCGTGGGTCGCCGCCGCACGGCACACCGCCCTCCCACGTGCCGTCGAGGTACACGCGGGCGACGTCGCGCCCCGTGCACGACACGGTCACCGTCACACCGGTCGCGGGCCGGTCCTGCGGGCTCACCACGACCCGGACGCGGCCGGTCCCCGCACCCCGGGCGAGCGTCGCGTCGGTCACGCCCTGCTCGGCCAGCAGCGCCCCGGGATCGGGTGTGCGGATCATGGGCAGGACCACCAGGACGACGACGGCCGCGACCGCGACCACCACGCCCGCGACGACGCCGATCACGACCCCGCGACTCCGACCGCGTGGGCGCGCCGACCTGTCGCGTGCCGCAGTCCCCGCACCGCTGCCGACCATGCGCGTCCCCTCAGCCGCCACGGGCCCCCGTCGGCCCGTGGCGGTGATGGTAGGGGCGCGAGGCCGTCCGTGGGCCGGAAATCCGCGGGAGAGCGGTCGCCCGGCGCCCGACTACACCTGTTCGCGCAGCACCGCGTACCCGCCCGCGTGCACCTGGCCGCCGGACGTGCGGCCTGTGAGGACCTCGCCCGGCGGCAGGTCCACCGGCGCGTCGGTGTGGTTGAGCACGAACAGCCACGAGCGGCCGTCGTCGGCCTGCCGGCGCGCGACCTCGACGCCCGCGGGCACCCCGGAGAGCACCGGCTCGACGCCCGCCTCGACCAGCAGCGCCTCGGTCAGCGCCCCCAGCGCCGCATCGTCCAGACGTGTCGCCAGGTACCAGGCGGACCCCTCGCCGACGGCCCGGCGCGTCACCGCGGGACCACCAGCCAGGTCGCCGTCGACGAACGTGCGCACGACCTCGGTCCCGTCCGCCGGGTGGATGCGCTCCGACCACACGTCGGCGACGGAACCGTCGTCGAGCGTCAGCGTCTCGCCCTCCTGCAGCGCCCAGAACTCCTCGGTCCGGACGCCGAGCAGGTCGCGGAACGCGCCCGGGTAGCCGCCGAGGCGCACGTGGTCGTGCTCGTCGACGATCCCCGAGAAGTACGTGACCAGCACGGTCGCGCCCGCGGCGGCCGCGGCGGCGATGTTCGCGGCGTCCGCGTCGGACGTCACGTAGAGCGTCGGGACGACGACGAGCCGGTAGCGCGACAGGTCCGCCGACGGGGCGACGACGTCGACCGAGACGTGCCGCTCCCACAGCGCCCGGTAGTGGGCGAGCACGCGGTCGGGGTAGGTGACGTCGGTCGACGGGTGCGAGTCGAGCTCGACGCCCCACCATGACGGGTAGTCCCAGACGATCGCGACGTCGGACCGCACGCGCGACCCCTTGACCTCGCCGATCGCCTTCAGCGCCGCGCCGAGCTCGACGGTCGAGCGCCACACGTCGGTGTCCGTCCCCGCGTGCGGCAGCATCGCCGAGTGGTACTTCTCGGCACCCGCCGCCGACTGCCGCCACTGGAAGTACATGACCGCGTCGGCGCCGTGCGCGACGTGCGCGAGCGAGTGCCGCAGCATCTCGCCCGGCCGCTTGGTGCGGTTGCGGGGCTGCCAGTTCACGGCCGACGTCGAGTGCTCCATGAGCACCCACGGGTCGCCGCCCGCGACGCCGCGCGTGAGGTCGGCGCTCAGCGCGAGCTCGACGTGCGCGAGCGGGTCGTGCGCACGCGTGTAGTGGTCGTTGGCGATGAGGTCGAGGTCGCCGGCCCACGAGAAGTAGTCCATCCACTTCGTGCCCGTCGAGAGCATGAGGTTCGTCGTCGTCGGCACGTGGGGCGTGACCTCGCGCAGCACGTCGCGCAGCGCGCGGTAGTGCACGAGCAGCTCGTCGGAGGAGTACCGCGCGAAGTCGAGCTGCTGCGTCGGGTTCGGGTAGGTCGGCGCGGAGCGCGGGGGCAGCACCTCGTCGAAGGAGTCGTACCGCTGCGACCAGAACGCCGTGCCCCACGCCGCGTTGAGCGCCTCGACCGTCCCGTACCGCGACTCGAGCCAGCGGCGGAACGCGGCGGCCGCGTCGTCGGAGAAGTCGTGCGGCACGTGGCAGCCGAGCTCGTTGTCGACGTGCCACAGCGCGAGCGCAGGGTGCGCGCGGTACCGCTCGGCCATCCGGCGCGTCATCGCGACCGCGTACTCGCGCCACAGCGGTGCGGCCACCCGGTACGCCTGCCGGCCGCCCGGGTGCAGCACCGTGCCGTCGGCCAGCTCGGGCAACAGCTCGGGGTGCTTGCGGGTCAGCCACGGGGGCGGGCTCGCGGTTGCCGTCGCCAGCGCGACCTTGATCCCCGCGGCCGCGAGGCGGTCGAGGATGTCGTCGAGCCAGCCGAAGTCGTACTCGCCCGGACGCGGCTCGAGCTGCGCCCACGAGAAGATGCCGACGCTCACGAGCGTCACGCCCGCCTGCTGCATGAGATCGACGTCCTCGACGCGGGTCGCGAGCGGCCACTGCTCCGGGTTGTAGTCGCCGCCGTAGGCGATGCCGTCGACGCCGAGCGGCCAGGGGTTCGTCATGGGGTGTACCTCGCGAGGGTGGTGCGGTCGGGGTGCAGGGTCGAGCGTGGAGCGTGGACGAGAGCGGGTCAGAGGAGCGGGACGCGGCGCAGGTCCAGGTCGACGGGCTCGTCGCGGTCGCACACCAGGTGCCCGTCGACGACGCGCGCCACGGCGACCTGGACGACAGCCCGCCGGGTCGCGGGGGTCTCGCCGTCCGCGGCGCCGCCGACCGGGTCGCCGTCGGAGCGCGTCGCGTCGTGCGCCGCCTCCAGCGTGCGTCCCTCGTCGGAGAACGGCGACACGAGGTGCGTGAAGTAGAAGACCCACGCGACGGGCTCGCCGGCCGCGTCGGACCCGACGACGACGTCGGCGTGGTGCCCGACCGACCCGTCGGCCGGGCGGCGGCCCGGGCGGTCGAGCACGTGCCCGTCGTAGGTCCACGTCTCCAGGTCCGACGAGCGGTGGACGGCCTGCCCGCGCCACTCGTCGACGAGCATCCAGTGCCACCCGCCGAGCGCGAAGACGTTCGGCCCCTCGTGCGGGCGGCCCGTGATCACCGCGCGCGACGGGCCCCACGACTCGAGGTCGGGGGAGTCGGCGCACCACGTCGTCGAGTCCGCGGCCTCGTCCTTGAACCACATCCGGTACCCGCCGCCGGGGAGCGGGGCGACGCACGCGTCGATGACGCGGTCCGACGACAGCGGCACGACGCCGCGGTGCTCCCACGTGACGAGGTCGTCCGAGACGTGGTGCAGCACGTGCCGGTCGTGGCCCTCCCAGCGGTCGGGGACGCCGCGGATGTACGACACGAACATGTGGAACCGACCCTCGGCGTGCACGACCTCGGGCGCCCAGAGCGTGTTGCGGCCGTCGTGCGGGTCGAGGCCGGCGACGACGCCGCGGTGCGTCCACGTGAGCCCGCCGTCGTCGGACGTCGCGACGGCGATGTCGGTGCCGTGCACCCAGGTGACGCCCGGACCGGGGTCGTCGGGTCGCCGTTGCGTCGCGAACAGCCACCACGTGCCGTCGGGGCCGCGGACCAGCGTCGGGTCGGTCGGCGCGCCGAGCGGGTCCGTGAACAGCGGCGCGGGCGCGACACGCGGCTTCGTGGTGCGGCTCGCTGACGCGTGCCCCTCCGTCGTCGCGCGCACGTCGGTCGAGCCGGGGCCGTCCGTCGGCCCGCGGCCGGTGGCTGGCGCGACGGAGGCGACCGCGTCGGTGACGCCTCCGCTCACGCGTCCGTCCCCGCCACGACCGGCCGCAGGTCCTCGATCCCGTGCAGGAAGCCGCCGCGCAGCTCGCTCCCGGGGGCGAGGTCGGCCTTCGTGACGGGCCGCCCCAGCGCGGCGGACGCGTAGATCGCGGTGACGAGCTCGAGCGACCGGGCGGGGTCGGAGGCGACGGGCGGCAGCGGCGCGCCGGTGCGGAACGCGTCGTAGACGGCGCGCAGCAGCGGGGTGTGGCCGCTGGGCTCGTCGTCGACGGGCAGGGTCCAGGAGTCCGGCGCGGGCTCGGCGGGGCCGCCGGTCACGGCCGGGGCGGGCGTGAGCCGCCATGCGCGGGCGTCGTGCCCGTACAGGTGCTCGACCTCGACGGTGCCGAGCGTCGTGTCGACGCGCACGTAGCTCGTCTGGCGGGGCGCGAGCGCCGTCGTCAGGACCGACACGACCGCGCCGTTCGCGAACCGCACGACGGCCGTCGACGTGTCCTCGGTCTCGAGGTCCCGGTCCAGCCGGAACGCGCGCGCGTCGACCTCCGCCCAGTCGCCGAGCAGGAACGCGAGCAGGTCGAGCTGGTGGATGCCGAGCCCGAGCAGGGGACCGCCGCCCTCGGTCGCCCACCTCCCGCGCCAGGGCACGGCGTAGTAGTCCTCCTGCCGGCGGTACCAGAGCGTGTGGCAGACGCCGACGAGCGGCCGGCCGAGCGCTCCGTCGGCGAGCAGCCGCTGCACGTGCCCGACGGCGGTGCCGGTGCGCTGCTGGAACACGACCGCGTACTCGCGCCCGGCCGCGCGCGCGACGTCGAGGACGGCGTCGAGGTCGGCGAGCGACAGGACGGGCGGCTTCTCGCAGACGACGTGCGCACCGGCGCGCAGCGCGGTGATCGCCTGGTCGCGGTGCAGGCCGGGCGGGGTGCACAGGTGGACGACGTCGACGGCCTCGGCGGCGAGCAGCTCGTCGAGCGAGCCGTACCGGCCCGCGATCCCGTAGCGGTCCGCGAAGACGTCCCGGACCTCGGGGTTCGGGTCCGCGACGGCGACGACGGCCGCGCCCGGGTCGGCGTCGAGGACCTGCTGGTGGGCGTGCGCGATGGCGCCGGTGCCGACGATCGCGACGCGCAGGACGGCGTCGGGCGCGGAGGTCGAGTCGGTCACGTGCGCTCCTTTGCGACGGATTGAATCGTCTCACTGTACGGGGAAGCGCTTGCCTCCTGTCCAGGGGAGGCGGTCAGGCGTTCGGGTCGGACGAGCCCCGCACGACCAGCTCCGGCTGGAACTGCACGCGCTGGTGCTGGAACCGCTCGCCCTCGGTGCGCTGGCGCAGCAGCAGGTCGGCAGCGGTCCAGCCGAGCTGGTGCGTCGGCTGCCGGACCGACGTCAGCGGCACGGTGAGCATCGACGCGAACGTCACGTCGTCGTACCCGACGACGGCCATCTCCGCCGGCACGGCGACGTCGCGCGCCCGCAGGCCGCGCAGCACGCCGAGCGCCGCGAGGTCGTTGACGCAGAAGACCGCGGTCGGCCGGTCGGACTGGTCGAGCACCCGCGCGATGCCCTCCTCGCCGCCGTCCGCGTTGAGCGACCCGATGGTGACCTCGACCAGCGCCCGCTCGGGGTCCAGTCCGGCCGCGAGCAGCGCCTGCAGCACGCCCGCGCGGCGATCGGCGCACTGGCGGATGCTCAGCGGGCCGTTGACGAACGCGATGCGCCGGTGCCCGAGCGCGACGAGGTGCTCGATCGCGAGGGCCGCGCCGCGGACGTCGTCGACCGCGACCGACGAGATGTCGTCGAACGGCGACGTCGCGTCGAGCAGGACGACGTCGACGCCGCGGTCGCGCGCCGCGAGCAGCGCGTCGATCGACCCGGCCGACGGCGTCACCATGACGCCCTGCACGCCGTGCTCCTCGAACAGCCGCAGGTAGCGCGACTCGCGCTCGGGGTCCTCGTCCGACGACGACAGCATGAGCGTGTAGTCCTCGGCCGCGAGCCGGTCCTCGACGCCGCGCGCGACCTCGGTGAAGAACGGGTTGGCGATGTCGAGGACGATCGCTCCGACGGTCTGGATCGTCCCGGCACGCAGCTGACGCGCGGACGCGTTGCGGACGAACTGCAGCTCGTCGATCGCGGCCTGCACGCGGTCGCGCGTGGCCGGGGTGACCTGGTCGGGACGGTTGAGGACGTTCGACACGGTGCCGACGCTCACGCCCGCGCGCTTGGCGACGTCGGTGATCGACGGGCGGCGTTCCGCTCGCCCCCGGGTCGTGGTGGCCATCCGTGGTCCTCCGCTCTGCGTCCTCGCGCCCCGATGGTATCGGCGGCCACGGGCCGACCGTCGGCACGACCGGTCGGCGGTCTCCCGGCGCGCCGCAGGTCGGGGCGAGCGCAGTACGCTGCGTCGGGAAAGGGCTTCCCGAACCGATGTGCCCGGAAGGGTTGACGCCCGGGACGGCCCGTTCCTAGAGTGCTACGCGATGAATCGTTTCAACGACGCGACGATCGGAGGCAGGCCGTGACGCGAGTCTGCTTCGTCTCCCGGGTCCGCCCGGACCGCCTCGACGAGTACCGCGCACGGCACGCCGCCGTGTGGCCGGAGATGCTCGAGGCGCTCCGCGACACCGGGTGGCGCGACTACTCCCTGTACCTGGCGCCCGACGGGCTCCTCGTCGGGCACCTCGAGACCGACGACTACGCCGCCGCGCAGGAGGCGATGACGCGCACCGCCGTCAACCCGCGCTGGCAGGCCGAGATGGCCGCGTTCTTCGTCGACGACGGCAACCCCGACGAGGGGTTCCAGGTGCTCGACGAGGTCTTCCACCTCGAGGACCAGCTGCGCGCCGCCGGGCTCCCGACGACGCCGTCGACCGCGCGCTCGCCGCACGCCGACCCGGACCGCGCCGCCGACGACGCCGCGCCCCGCCCCACCACGACCGACCCCGCCCGACTGGAGGACCTCGCATGAGCCCCACCCCCGAGGCCCTTGCCGCCGCGCGCGGCGCCCTCGCCCAGCAGACGATCGAGCTGCCCTCGTGGGCGTTCGGCAACTCCGGCACGCGGTTCAAGGTGTTCGCCCAGCAGGGCGTCCCGCGCGACCCGTTCGAGAAGATCGCCGACGCCGCCCAGGTGCACCGGTACACGGGCGTCGCGCCGCGCGTCAGCCTGCACATCCCGTGGGACCTCGTCGACGACTACGACGCGCTCGCGCGGCACGCCAAGGACCTCGGCGTGACGATCGGCGCGATCAACTCGAACCTGTTCCAGGACGACGACTACATGCTCGGCTCGCTCACGCACCCCGACGCCCGGGTGCGCGCCAAGGCCGTGCAGCACCACCTGCAGTGCATCGACGTCATGCGCGCGACGGGGTCGCAGGACCTCAAGCTCTGGCTGCCCGACGGCCTCAACTACCCGGGCCAGGACTCGATCCGCGCGCGGCAGGACCGTCTCGCCGAGGGCCTGCAGGAGATCTACGCGGCGCTCGACCCGCAGCACCGGCTGATCCTCGAGTACAAGTTCTTCGAGCCCGCGTTCTACTCGATGGACATCCCCGACTGGGGCACGTCGCTGCTGCACTGCCTCGCGCTCGGCGACCGGGCGATGGTCGTGCTCGACACCGGGCACCACGCGCCGGGCACCAACATCGAGTTCATCGTCGCGCAGCTGCTGCGCGCGGGTCGGCTCGGGGCGTTCGACTTCAACAGCCGGTTCTACGCCGACGACGACCTCATGGTCGGCGCCGCGGACCCGTTCCAGCTGTTCCGGATCATGCACGAGATCGTGCAGGCCGGGGCGCTCGCGCCCGACAGCGGCGTCAACTTCATGCTCGACCAGTGCCACAACATCGAGCCGAAGATCCCGGGCCAGATCCGGTCCGTCATGAACGTGCAGGAGGCGACGGCCAAGGCGCTGCTCGTCGACCGGTCCGCGCTGCTCGCCGCACAGACGGCCGGCGACGTGCTCGGGGCCAACGGCGTCCTCATGGACGCGTACAACACCGACGTGCGGCCGCTGCTCGCCGAGCTGCGCGCCGAGCAGGGACTCGACCCTGAGCCCCTGGCCGCCTACGCGCGGTCGGGGTACGCCGAGACGATCGTCGCCGAGCGTGTCGGTGGCACGCAGGCCGGATGGGGAGCCTGACCGATGACCGAGACGACGGCCGCGGCCGACCTGATCGCCCGCTCCAACCGCCTGGGCTCCGACCCACGTGTCACCAACTACGCGGGCGGCAACACGTCCGCCAAGGGGGTCGCGACCGACCCCGTCACCGGCCAGGACGTCGAGCTGCTCTGGGTCAAGGGCTCGGGCGGTGACCTCGGCACGCTGACCGCTCAGCACCTCGCCGTGCTGCGGCTCGACCGGCTGCGCGCCCTCGTCGACGTGTACCCGGGCGTCGACCGCGAGGACGAGATGGTCGCCGCGTTCGACTACTGCCTGCACGGCAAGGGCGGCGCCGCACCGTCGATCGACACCGCGATGCACGGGCTCGTCGACGCCGCGCACGTCGACCACCTGCACCCCGACTCCGGGATCGCGATCGCGACGGCGGCCGACGGCGAGGAGCTCACGCACGAGATCTTCGGCGACTCCGTCGTGTGGGTGCCGTGGCGTCGGCCCGGGTTCCAGCTCGGCCTCGACATCGCCGAGATCAAGGAGAAGAACCCGCAGGCCATCGGCTGCGTCCTCGGCGGGCACGGCATCACCGCGTGGGGCGACACCTCGGCCGAGGCCGAGCAGCGGTCGCTCGAGATCATCCGGTCCGCCGAGGCGTACATCGAGGAGCGCACGCGCGCGCTCGCCGCCGACGGCGGGCACCCCTTCGGCGCGGTCGTGCCGGGCTTCGAGGCGCTCGACCCCGCGGCCCGGCGGGAGCGCGCGGCGGCCCTCGCGCCCGTGATCCGCGGCCTCGCGTCCGCCGACCGCCCGCAGGTCGGGCACTTCACCGACTCCGACGTCGTGCTCGACTTCCTGTCCCGCGAGCGCCTGGCACCGCTCGCCGCGCTCGGGACGTCGTGCCCCGACCACTTCCTGCGGACCAAGGTGTCGCCGCTCGTCGTCGACCTGCCCGCGACCGCGCCCGTCGAGGACGTCGTCGCGCGGCTGCACGAGCTGCACGCCGAGTACCGCGAGGCGTACCAGGCGTACTACGACCGGCACGCGACCGCCGACTCGCCGGCGATCCGCGGCGCCGACCCGGCGATCGTGCTCGTCCCCGGCGTCGGGATGTTCTCGTTCGGCAAGGACAAGCAGACCGCGCGCGTCGCGGGCGAGTTCTACGTCAACGCGATCAACGTCATGCGCGGCGCCGAGGCGATCTCGACGTACCGGCCGATCGACGAGTCGGAGAAGTTCCGCATCGAGTACTGGGCGCTCGAGGAGGCCAAGCTCCAGCGCATGCCCGCGCCCAAGCCGCTCGCGACGCGCGTCGCGCTCGTGACGGGCGCCGGGTCCGGCATCGGGCGGGCCATCGCCGAGCGTCTCGCGGCCGAGGGGGCGTGCGTCGTGATCGCCGACCTCGACCTCGCGGGGGCGCAGGAGGTGGCCGACGCGCTCGGCGGCCCGGACCGCGCCGTCGCCGTCGAGGCCGACGTGACGTCCGAGGACGCGGTCGCCGCGCTCGTCCGCGAGACCGTGCTCGCCTTCGGCGGGGTCGACCTGGTCGTCAACAACGCCGGCCTGTCCATCTCGAAGCCGCTGCTCGAGACGACCGTCCGCGACTGGGACCTGCAGCACGACGTCATGGCCCGCGGCTCGTTCCTCGTCGCCCGCGAGGCGGCGCGCGCCATGATCGCCCAGGGCCTCGGCGGCGACATCGTCTACATCGCGTCGAAGAACTCGCTGTTCGCCGGCCCCAACAACATCGCCTACTCCGCGACCAAGGCCGACCAGGCCCACCAGGTCCGGCTGCTCGCCGCCGAGCTCGGCGAGCACGGCATCCGCGTCAACGGCGTCAACCCCGACGGCGTCGTGCGCGGGTCCGGCATCTTCGCCGGCGGGTGGGGTGCGCAGCGGGCCGCCGTCTACGGCGTGCCGGAGTCCGAGCTGGGCGCCTACTACGCGCAGCGCACGCTGCTCAAGCGCGAGGTCCTCCCCGAGCACGTCGCCGCCGCGGTCTTCGCCCTCACCGGCCCCGACCTGGTGCAGACCACGGGCCTGCACGTCCCGGTCGACTCCGGCGTCGCCGCAGCCTTCCTGCGATGAGCGCGTTCGCGGCGGTCGACCTCGGGGCGTCGTCCGGGCGGGTCATCGTCGGCCGGGTCGTCGACGGGGTCGACGGGCCGCGAGCTGCGCTGCACGAGGTCAACCGGTTCCCCAACGGGCCCATCCGGGTCCCCGCGGTGGCGGGCGGCGCACCCGGCTCGTCGACCGGGGGCGCGGACACCGACGGACCGGGCGCGACGACGGGGGAGGCGACGCTCTTCTGGGACGTGCTCCACCTCTACCGGGGCGTGCTCGACGGGCTGCGGGCCGCGACGCGCGAGGTCGGCACGCTGGCCGGCGTCGGCATCGACTCCTGGGCCGTCGACCACGGGCTCCTCGACGCCGACGGGCGCCTGCTCGGCAACCCCGTCCACTACCGCGACGCGCGCACCGACGGCATCCCCGACAAGGTCTTCGCGACCGTCCCCGCCGCCGAGCTCTACGCACGCACGGGCCTGCAGGTGCAGCCGTTCAACACCGTCTTCCAGCTCGTCGCCGCGCAGGGCACCGCCGCGCTCGCGGCCGCCCGGCAGGCGCTGCTCGTCCCCGACCTGCTCGGCGCCTGGCTCACGGGCGTCCCCGTCGCCGAGGTCACCAACGCGTCGACGACCGGGCTGCTCGACGCGACGAACCGCACCTGGGCGCTCGACGTCGCCGACCGGCTCGGCATCGACACGCGCCTGCTGCCGCCGCTGCGGGATCCCGGCGTGCTGCTCGGGCACGTCCGCGACGACGTGCGCGCCGACGTCGGCCACCACGCGCCACTGCCCGTGTGGACCGTCGGGTCCCATGACACCGCGTCGGCCGTCGTCGCCGTGCCCGCGACCCGACCCGACTTCGCGTACGTCTCGTGCGGCACGTGGTCGCTCGTCGGGCTCGAGCTCGACGCGCCCGTGCTCACCGAGGCGTCGCGCGCCGCCAACTTCACCAACGAGGCCGGCGTCGACGGCACCGTCCGCTACCTGAAGAACGTCATGGGACTGTGGGTCCTGCAGGAGACGCTGCGGGTCTGGAACGAGGCAGGCCTGCCCGCCGACCTGCCCGACCTGCTCGCCGCCGCCTCCCAGGTGCCCGCGCTCACGACGGTCGTCGACATCGACGCGCCCGCCTTCCTGCCGCCCGGCGACATGCCCGCACGGCTCGCGGCCGCCGCGGCCCGGACCGGCCAGACCCCGCCGCAGACGCAGGCCGAGGTCGTCCGCTGCATCCTCGACTCGCTCGCGCTCGCGTACCGGCGGGCCGTCCGGCAGGCCGTCTCGCTGTCGGGACGGGACGTGCAGGTCGTGCACGTCGTCGGCGGGGGCGTCCGCAACGAGCTGCTGTGCCGCCTCACCGCCGACGCGACCGGCCTGCCCGTCGTCGCCGGTCCCGTCGAGGGAGCCGCGCTCGGCAACGTGCTCGTCCAGGCCCGCGCCGCCGGGGTCCTGTCCGGCTCGCTCGCCGACCTGCGCGCCGTCGGCGCCCGCGGCCTGGACCTGCGCCGGTACGAGCCTGGTGGCCCCGGCATGCCCGGTGCCGCCCAGTGGTCGGCGGCCGAGGCGCGCGCCTTCGTCTGACGAGCGGGGTGTGACTCGCGTCCGCTGCTCCGTGCGCTCGTGTCGAGCGGGCCGGGGGTCGCGCGTCATGGGGTGCGTGGGCACAGTGGGTGCCCCGGTGAGGAGGACTGACATGGCCCGCTACCTCGTGATGCTCCGCGGCGACCAGGCGACGTGGGACGCGTGGACCGACGACGACGTCGAGCGCAACAGCGCCCGGCACGCCGCGCTCGCCCGGCTGGCCCCGACGCGCGGGCACGTGATCGTCGGCGGCGAGGAGCTCACGCATCCGGGCAGCGCGCTCGTCGTGCGGCGCAGCGCCGACGGCACGGGCACCGTGAGCGACGGTCCGTACACCGAGCTCGTCGAGCAGGTCGGCGGGTACTACCTCGTCGACACCGACGACGTGCGCGACCTCGCGGCGCTGCTCGCCGAGACGCTGTCCGAGGGCGTCGAGATCCGCGGCTTCGTCGACCACTCCGCCGACGTCGCCGCAGCCGACGCGAGCCTCCCGGCCTGAGGCAGCCCCCGCCGACGCCGTCGGTCACCGGGGCGGTTCACGCCGCGCACCCCTGACCCGCGGACCGGCCTCTGAGGGGCGTCCTACAGGAGTGCGGTGACGACGAGCAGGACGGGCAGCGCGAGCAGCGTCGTCACCAGCCCCGCGTCGCGCGCGAGCGCCTGGCCGCGGCCGTACTGGATCGCGTAGACGAGCACGTTCTGCGCGGTCGGCAGCGCGGCCATCGCGACGACGGCGAGCCGTGCCTCCCCGTGCAGCCCGAACGCGGTCGCGACGAGCGCCGCCAGGACGGGGTGCACGACGGACCGGAGGACGACGGCGAGCGTGAGGTCGGCGCGTGGCGCGCGCTCGCGGTCGGCGGCCGGGACAGCGAGCGACATGCCGAACGTGAGAAGCGCGAGCGGCGCGGCGGTCGCGCCGACGAGCTCGAAGGGCCCGTAGACGACGTCGGGCAGCTCCCACGGGAGCGCGGCCAGGACGAGGCCCGTCAGGGTGCCGACGATGATCGGGTTGGTCAGCGTGCGCCGCAGGGTCGCGCGGAGCGCGGCGGCCACGCGGCGCGCCCCGCCGGGCGGGGGTGGGTCGGTCCCGTCGTCCGGTGCGAGGTCGCGTGCGTCGGCGTCGGGACGCGGGTCCAGGCGCGCGCGGGGCGCGGCGGGCTGCGGTGAGGTCGCGCCGGTGCCGTCGCGGTGGGCGTCGAGGACGGTGAACGCGATCGGCGCGAGCACGAGGAGCTGGAAGAGCAGCGTCGGGACGGCGGCGACGGGGTCGCCGAGCAGGAAGACGGCGAGCGCGAGGCCGAGGTTCCCGGCGTTGACGTACGACGACGCGAGCGTCCCGAGGGTGACGTCGCCGGCGTCGCGGCGCAGCGCGAACCGCAGGACGAGCGCGGCGACGACCGCGACGGCGGCCGTGCTGGTCCAGGTGGCGAGCGCGGCGCGGGACGCGAGGACGTGCAGGTCGGTGCGCCCGATGCTCACGAGCAGCAGGGCGGGGGTCGCGACGGTGAAGACGAGGCGTGCGAGCACCGCGGACGCGTGCGGGCCGAGGATGCGGAGCCGGCCGAGCACCCAGCCGGCGACGACGACGGCGGTGAGCGTGCCGAGCGCGGTGAGGACGGCGCCCATCAGGTCCGGTCGCTCGTGAGGTGCACGTCGTCCATCCTGTCACGGCCGTCCGGCAGTCGGAAAGCGCTTGCCTCGACCGGGTGCGCCGTGTCACGATCGACGCCGGCGACACCCGACGACGGGTCCGCCCGCACGACCCCGCGCAGGTCCGCACCGCCGCTCCGGCACCGGTGCCCGCTCGGGGTGAGCACCGACTCGACAGGAGAAGGCAACGATGCCGGCAGTCGCACTGGTGACCGGGGGGAACAGGGGCATCGGCCTCGGGATCACGCGGCGGCTGCTCGCCGACGGGTACGCCGTCTCCATCCTCGCGACACGTGAGGAGCCGACCGACGTCCTCGCCGAGCTCCGCGAGACCGCGGGCGCCGACGACCGTGTGCGCTACGTCCGCGGGTCCGTCGCCGACCTCGACGACCACCGCCGCTACGTCGACGACGCCGTCGACGCGTGGGGCCGGCTCGACCTGCTCGTCAACAACGCGGGCGTCGCCCCCACCGTCCGCGCCGACCTCCTCGAGGCCGACGCCGAGTCGTTCGACCGCGTCCTGGGCATCAACCTGCGCGGCCCGTACTTCCTCACCCAGACGTTCGCGAACCGCGTCATCGAGCTCCGCGGCCCGCTCGACGCGCTGCCCGAGCCCCCCGCCGGCCCGGTCGCGACGGTCGTCAACGTGTCGTCCGTGTCCGCGACGACCGTCTCGACCAACCGCGGCGACTACTGCGTCTCCAAGGCCGGCGTCGCGATGGCCACGCAGCTCTACGCCGTGCGCCTCGCACCCGAGGGGATCGTCGTCTACGAGGTGCGGCCCGGCGTCATCGCGACCGACATGACCGCGGGCGTCTCCTCGAAGTACGACGCGCTGTTCGAGGGCGGGCTCGCACCGATCGCCCGCTGGGGGCGTCCCGCCGACGTCGCCGGGGCCGTCGCGATCCTCGCGTCCGGCCAGACGCCGTACTCGACCGGCGAGGTCTTCCACGTCGACGGCGGCATGCACATCCCGGTCCTCTGACCGGTCCCGGCGACGCCGCCGCCCGGGACGGCCCGGACACCCGGCGCGCACCGCACGGCGAGCACGACCAGCACGGCGAGCACGACCAGCACGGCGAGCACGGCCCGCACGACGAGCACCCCGACGACGAGGACGCAGCGATGAGCGACACCACCCGCCACGAGCCCGAGACCGTGCGCATCGGCGGCCACGACGTGCCCGTCGTCACCGCGCGGACCGTCGTCGTCGGCACCGGCTCCGCCGGCTTCAGCGCCGCCGACCGGCTGTGGGAGCTCGGCCACGACGACGTCGTCATGGTCGCCGACAAGGTCAACGCGGGCGCGTCGCGCAACGCCGGCTCCGACAAGCAGACGTACTACAAGCTCACGCTGTCCGGAGGCGACGGCGACTCCGTGCGGGAGATGGCGGAGACGCTGTACGCGGGCGGCGCGATGGACGGCGACAACGCGCTCGCCGAGGCCGCGTTGTCCGCGCGCGGGTTCCTGCGGCTGTGCGACCTCGGCGTGCCGTTCCCGCAGAACCGGTTCGGGGAGTTCATCGGCTACAAGACGGACCACGACCCGCGCCGCCGGGCCACGTCCGTCGGGCCGTACACGAGCCGGTCGATGGTCGAGCAGCTCGAGAAGAAGGTGCACCGCAACGGCACACGGATCTTCGACGAGTGCCGCGTGGTGGACGTCGTGGTGCGCCCGGTGGGTGCGCCGCCGGCCGCGGCCGGTGCGCCGGGCACGGCGTCCGGCGCTGCCGGGCCCGCCGACGGAGCCCCCGTGGACGACGCCCCCACCGCCGCCGAGCGGGAGACCGAGGTCGTCGGCCTGCTCGTCCTGCGCACCGACGTCCCGCACGACGGCTCGCGCTCGCCGTTCCTGCTGTTCCGCTGCACGAACATCGTCTACGCGACGGGCGGGCCGGCGGGCATGTACGCGACGCGCGTCTTCCCGAACGGCCAGTGGGGAGCGTCGGGGGCCGCGTACCGCGCGGGCGTGCACGGCAAGAACCTCACCGAGTGGCAGTTCGGTCTCGCGTCGACGCACCCGCGGTGGAACGTCTCCGGCACCTACATGCAGGTCGTCCCGCGGTTCGTGTCGACCGACGCCGACGGCGGCGACGAGCGCGAGTTCCTCACCGAGGCCATCGGCGACTACGGCCGGCTCCTGTCGCTCGTCTTCCTCAAGGGCTACCAGTGGCCCTTCGACATCCGGAAGGCGCTCGACGGGTCGTCGCTGATCGACCTGCTCGTGTACCGGGAGACCGTCCTGCGGGGGCGGCGCGTGTTCCTCGACTTCCGCCGCAACCCCGTCCAGGACACCTTCGACCCGAGCGCGCTGTCCCCGGAGGCGTACGAGTACCTCGACCGCGCCGGCGTCCTGTTCGGCACGCCGATCGAGCGCCTGCGCCGCATGAACGAGCCCGCCTACCAGTTCTACCTGCAGAAGAACCCGTACGTGGACCTCGAGACCGACCTGCTCGAGGTCGACGTGTGCGCGCAGCACAACAACGGCGGGCTCGTCGTCGACGCGTGGTGGCAGTCCAACGTCACCGGCTTCTTCCCCGTCGGCGAGGCGGGCGGCGCGCACGGCGTCTACCGGCCCGGCGGCGCGGCGCTCAACAGCGGCCAGGTCGGCGCGACGCGCGCGGCGCAGTTCATCGCGGCCCGCCGGTCGGTCGACCCCGTGGGGGTCGCGGACTTCGCGGCGGCGGCGGGACCCGTGCTCGACGGCGCGCTCGACCTCGTCGCGCGGGCCTCGTCGCGGGCCGCGTCCGGCGTGCCCGACAACACCGGCGACCTGCTGCGCGACGTCCAGGTGCTCATGAGCGCCAAGGCCGGTCCGGTCCGGTCGGCGGCGTCGATCCACGAGGCGCTCGTCCAGGTGCACGAGTGGCTGTCGGCGTACTCCGACCTGGTCACGGCGGACGCCACGTCGCGGCGCTCGGTGAACCGCACGTTCCTGGTCCGCGACATCCTCACGAGCGCCTACGTCTACCTGTCCGCGATGGCCGACTACGTCGCGCACGGCGGCCGCTCGCGCGGCTCCGTCCTCTACAGCGACCCCGAGGGGACGCTGCCGCACGTCGGGTACGGCCCGGCGGCCGACGACGAGCTCGACCTGCCCGACGTGTTCCGGTTCCGGCTCGACGGGGGAGCGCTCGACGACGTCGTCCAGGAGACCGGCTGGGTGCCGCCCGCGTCCGAGACGCCGGGCGTCGACTGGTCGCCCGTCGTGGAGCGGAAGTCCGACGACCCCGCCGGCCTGCCCGTCTTCCGCTGGCGGCCGCGACGGCCCATCCCCGAGGACGACGACTTCTTCGAGAACGTGTGGCGCGAGTTCCGCACGCACGGGAACGTCTACTGATGTCGACGGCGACGGTCGCCCCGCTGCGCGTCGTGGTGCCGCTGCCCGACGAGCGCGTCGAGGTCCGGGGCGCCGCCTGGCTGGAGACCACCGACCGCGGGCTCCTGCCGCACCGGCTGCCCGCGTGGACGCGCGCGCAGTTCCCCGACCGGTTCGTCGCGCTGTGCGACGAGCAGCCCGCCGGCCTGCGGCTCCGCCTGCGCACCGCCGCGACGCGCCTGCGCCTCGACGTCGACGTGCTCCGCGTCGCCGTCGGCCCGCAGCCGCCCGGTGCACCCCAGCCGTTCGACGTCGTCGTCGACGGGGTGCTCGTCGAGCAGCCCGACGGGTGGGGCGTCGCCGCCGGGGCAGGTGTCGTCGAGCTCGAGCCGCACCACGGCACGACCGTCGAGCGTCCCGGCCCGACGTCCTCGGTGGACCTCGCCCTCGTCCCGACCGCCCTCCGGGCGGGTGCGCGTGCGGGTGCCGGAACGGCCGGGCTCGCGGACGCCGACCTCGACGGGCGGCCGGTCGTCGCACGGGTCGACGGGCTGCCGCGCGGCGTCGGGCTCGACCCGACGCCGGGTCGCACCGGGCTCGACGGGTCGGGGGCAGCCGGGCTCGACGGGTCGGGGGCAGCCGGACTCGACGGGTCGGGTGCAGCCGGGCTCGACGGGTCGTCGGGCGTCGTGCGCGACGTCGAGGTGTGGCTGCCGTACGGCGAGGTCGTGCGTCTCGTCGCCCTGCACGCCGACGCGCCCGTGCTCGCCCCGTCCCGTACTCGAGGCCGACGCTGGGTGCACCACGGCTCGTCCATCAGCCACGGCGCGGCGGCCGACCGGCCCACGGGCACGTGGCCCGTGGTCGCCGCGCGCGCGACCGGCCTCGACCTCGTCAACCTCGGCATGTCCGGCAACGCGGTGCTCGACCCGTTCGTCGCCCGCACGCTGCGCGACGCGCCCGCCGACGTCATCTCGGTGAAGCTCGGCATCAACGTCGTCAACCACGACGCGATGCGGCTCCGGGCCTTCGTGCCCGCCGTGCACGGGTTCCTCGACACCATCCGCGAGGGGCACCCGACGACGCCGCTCGTCGTCGTCTCACCACTGCTCTGCCCGCTCGTCGAGGACACCCCCGGCCCCACGTTCATCGACCCCGCGTCCCCTCCCGGTGCCCCCGTCTTCGCGACGCGTGGCCGGCCGGAGGACGTCGCCGACGGACGACTGACGCTGCGCGTGATCCGCGCCGCGCTCGCGGAGGTCGTCGCGTCGCGGCGGGCGGCCGGTGACGGGGCGCTCCACCTCGTCGACGGCCTCGACCTGTACGGGGACGCCGACTGGGACGCGCTTCCGATGGCCGACCTCCTGCACCCCGACGCGCCCGCGCAGCGGCTCGTGGGGGAGCGGTTCGCGGACGTCCTGCGCGGGCTGCTGGGGTACGCGGGCGGCGCGTCCCGGGCCTGACGCCGACGTCCGCGCGTCTCCGGAGGTGCGGCGTGCGGCCGCGTGGTCCTGAGTGCCGGACGTGCGGTCGCGTGGGCCTGGTCGTCGGCCGTGTGACCGCGTGGTCCCGATCGCCGGACGTGCGGTCGCGTGGTCCTGATCGCCGGACGTGCGGTCGCGCGGTCCTGATTGCCGGACGTGCGGTCGCGTCGTCCTGATCGCCGGACGTGCGGCGGCGTCAGCTCCGAGCGTGCCGGACGACTGCCGCGCCGGCTCTCCGCTCGCCGGCCGTGCCGGACGGTCTCGCGTCGCGGCGTGAGTCCCCCAGGCGACCGCCGTCTGACGAGCGCTGCCGGACGCGACGACGGCGGTGCGCCGGAGGGACCCCTCCCCGGGCGCACCGCCGTCGTCGTCACGTCACCCGGATCGGCAGGCGACGCGACCCCGCACCCTGCGACGAGGGTCCGCTCGGGCGGCCTGCTGGACCGTCCGAGCGGACCCTCGTCACAGGTGCGGCAGCACGTGCCGGACGTACCGCTCGGCCATGGTGGCGAGCGTCTGGTCGCCCGGCGCGGACCACACGGACTCGTTGAAGATCTCCACCTCGACGTCCCCGGTGTAGCCCGCGTCGCGGACCCAGCGGGTGATCGTGGCGAAGTCCACGTACCCGTCGCCGACGTGCCCGCGCGAGAGCAGCGGGTCGGACGCGAGCGGCAGGATCCAGTCGCACACCTGGTAGCCCGCGATCCTGCGCGCCGCTCCCGCCCGCGCGATCTGGCGCTGCAGGTCCGGGTCCCACCACACGTGGTAGGTGTCGACGACGACGCCCACGACCTCGGCCGGGAACGGCTCCGCGATGTCGAGCGCCTGGCCCAGGGTCGAGATGACCGCGCGGTCCGCCGCGAAGATCGGGTGCAGCGGCTCGAGCACGAGCCGCACACCGTGACCCGCGGCGAACGGAGCGAGCTCGCCGATCCGGTCGGCGACGCGCCGGCGGGCGGCGACGAGGTCGCGCGCCGGGTCGACGTCGCCTCGGGCGGGGTAGGGCAGCGCCGGTCCGCCCGGCGCGCTCGCCGCCGGCAGCCCGCCGACGACCATGACGAGCTCGCGTGTGCCGAGCGTGGCCGCCTCGACGATCGCCCGACGGTTGTCGTCGAGCGCCGCCTGCGCGGCCACGTCGTCGTCCGTGGTGAGGAAGCCCCCGCGGCACAGCGACGACACGTGCAGACCGGCGTCCTCGATGATCCGCGCCGCCTCGACCGTGCCGACCTCCTGCACGCGGTCGCGCCACGGACCGATCGACGACAGCCCCGCGCGCGCGGCGCCGTCGACGGCCTCGCGCAGCGTCCAGTGCTTCGTCGTGGCCGTGTTCAGCGACAGGCGGGACAGGTCGCCCGGCACGGTGCCGGCGCGGACGTCCTGCCCCTCCGGGGCCACGGGCGCGCCCTCCGCCGCGAGGTCGGTCGTCACAGCGAGATCTCGGGGACCGGGAGCCGACGACCCTCCGCCGACGACTGGAGTCCGAGCTCCGCGAGCTGCACACCGCGTGCCGCCGACAGCAGGTCGAACCGGTGGGTCCGGCCCGCCGCCACGTCGCGGAGGAACTCCTCCCACTGCAGCTTGAACCCGTTGTCGAGGTCCGCGTTCGCCGGGACCTCGAGCCACTGGTCGCGGAACGGCTCGGTCACCGGCAGGTCGGGGTTCCACACCGGCTTGGGCGTGTGCGCACGCTGCTGCGCGACGCAGTTGCGCAGCCCCGCGACGGCCGAGCCGTGCGTGCCGTCGACCTGGAACTCGACGAGCTCGTCGCGGAACACGCGGACCGCCCACGACGAGTTGATCTGCGCGATCACCGGGTCACCGCCCGGCGTCTCGATCTCGAAGATCCCGTACGCCGCGTCGTCGGCCGTCGCCGCGTACTCGTGGCCCTGCTCGTCCCAGCGCGTCGGGATGTGCGTGACGGCCTGCGCGTTCACCGTCCGGACCTGCCCGAGGATCCCCTCGAGCACGTAGTTCCAGTGGCAGAACATGTCGACGACGATGCCGCCGCCGTCCTCCTTGCGGTAGTTCCAGCTCGGCCGCTGCGCCTCCTGCACGTCACCCTCGAAGACCCAGTAGCCGAACTCGCCGCGCAGCGACAGGATCCGGCCGAAGAAGCCCTCGTCGACGAGCCGGCGCAGCTTCACCAGGCCCGGCAGGTAGAGCTTGTCGTGCACGACGCCCGCGGTGACGCCCGTCGTCTCGCGCAGGCGCGCGAGGTCGATCGCCTCCTCGAGGGTCTCGGCCGTCGGCTTCTCCGTGAAGATGTGCTTGCCGGCCTTCATCGCGGCCGTGAGCGCCGCGTAGCGGCGCGACGTGACCTGCGCGTCGAAGTAGACGTCGACCGTCGGGTCGTCGATCACGGCGTCGGCGTCGGTCGTCCAGTGCTCGACGCCGTGCAGCGCGGCGAGCTCCTTGACCTTGTCGGCGTTCCGGCCGACGAGGATCGGCTCGACCTGCAGGCGCGTCCCGTCCTCGAGCGTCACGCCGCCCTGGTCGCGGATCGGCAGGATCGAGCGGACGAGGTGCTGCCGGTAGCCCATGCGGCCGGTGATGCCGTTCATGGCGATGCGCAGGGTGCGGGACGTCATGGTCGCTCCGAGGTTCAGGACCGCGTTGTCGGTCGGAGGGGAATGCGCTTTCCAGCCTAGCGCAGGACCCGACGGAGTCAAGTGCCGACCGGACACGGAGGGCTCCCGAGCCCTCCGTCACGGAGGATCGGCGACGGTGAGCGCCGGTCCTGCCCCGCGGACCCGCGAGCCCTACGACGCACAGGGGCCGGCGACGGTGAGCGCCGGGGCTGCCCCGCGGACCCGCGCGCCCATCGTCGCACAGGGGCCGGCGACGGTGAGCGCCGGGGCTGCCCCGCGGACCCGCGCGCCCATCGTCGCACAGGGGCCGGCGACGGTGAGCGCCGGTCCTGCCCCGCGGACCCGCGAGCCCTTCGTCGCACAGGGGCCGGCGACGGTGAGCGCCGGTCCTGCCCCGCGGACCCGCGAGCGCTTCGTCGCACAGGGGCCGGCGCCGGTGTGCGCCGGTCCTGCCCCGCGGACCCGCGCGCCCTCCGTCGCACAGGGACCGGCGCCCGGGAGCGCGCCGGTCCTGCCCGGCGGACCCGCGAGCCGTCGGCGCGCACGGCCCGGCGACGGTGAGCGCCGGTCCTGCCCCGCGGACCCGCGAGCCCTCCGTCGCACAGGGACCGGCGACCGTGAGCGCGCCGGTCCTGCCCGGCGGACCCGCGAGCCGTCGTCGCGCTCGGACCGGCGACGGTGAGCGCGCCGGTCCTGCTCCGCGGACCCCCTGGTCGATCGGACGACGCCGGCATGCACTCCGGGCGCTTCGGGCGCGGAGCCGCTTCCGGGGGGGGCGGGCGACGGTGAGCGTGCGGGCGTGCCTCGTCGCGCTGCGGACCCGTTCCTCGGTGACCTGTTCCCCGCGCTGCGTGTCAGACGACGGCGAGCGTGCGCAGGTGCGCCTGGACCTCCCGGCGGAGCACCTCGGACTCGGCGAGGTCGTCGCCGAAGATCTGCCGCACGGCCAGCAACCGTCCGGGCAGCCCGTCCAGGGGCCCTGCCGCGGCCGACGCGAGCACGTCCGCCAGCGGGTCGTCGAGCGTCACGCGTCGACCTGCGACCTCGAGCCCCGTCAGCGTCGTCGCGTGCACGTATGACATCCACGCAGCCAACGTCGCCGCCGCGGCCGTCGGCACCGCCCCCGCCGCGAGCCGGTCGCGCACGGTGCCCAGGAGGCGCTGCGGCAGCTTCGCGGAACCGTCCATGGCGACCTGCACCGTCGTGTGACCCGTGTTCGGGTTGGCGAACCGGGTGAGCACGTCCTCGCGGTACTGCGCCAGGTCGAGCCCGTCGGGCGCCTGGAGCGTCGGCAGGACGTCCTCGTCGACGAGTGAACGGACGACCGCCTCGAGTGACGGGTCGGCGACGGCCTGGGCGATCGTCTCGTACCCCCGGAGCGCCCCGAGGTAGGCCAGCGTGGAGTGCGACGCGTTGAGCACCCGCAGCTTGGCGCGCTCGTACGGCGCGACGTCGGCGGTGAGCGTGGCGCCGGCAAGCTCCCAGGCGGGTCGGTCGCCGGCGAACGTGTCCTCGACGACCCACTGCGAGAAGGGCTCGCCGACGACGAGCCCTTGGTCCTCGAGGCCGGTCAGGCGGACGGCCTCCGCCCGGTGCTGGTCGGTCGTCGCCGGGACGATGCGGTCGACCATCGTCGACGGGAACGCCACGGACGTGGCCACCCACGCGGCCAGGCGGTCTCCTCCCGGGACGGCCGCGAGGATCGCGTGCACGAGGCCGGCGACGACCGGCCCGTTCTCGGCGAGGTTGTCGCAGCAGACCACGGTCATCGGTCCCGCGTCGGACCGGTGGCGCTGCGCGAGTCCCCGGACGAGCAGCCCGATCGGGGACCGCGCGGGCCGCTCGGGCTCGGCGCCCGCGAGCTCGGCGGCGAGCGCGTCGACATCCGAGGCCAGATCGGGGTCGGCGAGGTCGGGCCGGCCGTCCGCGGCGCGGCGGTAGCCCTTCTCGGTGACCGTCAGCGTGACGACGTGCGTGGTGGGGGCCGCGATCGTGCGGACGACGTACGGCGTGCTCGTGCCCGGGAAGGCGACGTCGCGCAGCGAGCCGACGATGCGGAGGGACGTCTCGTCCGCGCCCTTGGTGAGGACGCCGTACAGCCCGTCCTGCGGCGCGAGCTGGTCCGCCACCCGCGCGCTGCGCTGCGTGACGCCGAGGATGCCCCAGCCCGTGGCGCCCGCGGCGGCCGCCGCGTCCTCCGTGTACACCGCCTGGTGCGCCCGGTGGAACGCGCCGAGCCCGAGGTGCACCAGGCCGACCGTCGTCGAGGCGGGGTCGACGGCGGGACCGCGGACCGGGGTGCGGCCGGCCGGCCCGGCGTGGGACAGGTCGGTGCCGGTCAGGTCGGTGCCGGACAGCGTCGTGCGGCTCAGGCGGGGCGTCATCGGTCGCTCTCCGTGGTCGGCAGATGGGGTGCGGTGCTGGTCGAGCTGCGGACCACGAGCTCGACCCGCAGGCGGACGCGGGCGGCGTCCGTGCTCGTGCCGCTCGTCGTCCCGTTCGGGCCGTCCGAGCCCGTCGCGGAGGCAGTTGCTGGCGTGGTCGCGGCGCGCGGGGACGCGGCGGCAGTGCTCGAGGCCCCAGCCGGGCGGGTGTCGCCGGGCGCGCCGGTCGCCGCAGCGACGGCCGCGGCGATCGCACGCTCGGCGGGCGTCTGCCGGCCGGCGCGCAGGCCGCTCGCGACGAGCAGGTCGACCGACTCGCGACCGAGGCGGGCGAGCGGCACGGTCACCGTCGTGAGCGCCGGGGACACGAGCGTCGCGGCGGGGATGTCGTCGTAGCCCACGACGGAGACGTCCTCCGGCACGCGCAGGCCGCGCGCCTGGAGCCGGTTGAGGATGCCGAGCGCGACGAGGTCGTTGTGCGCGAGGACCGCCGTCGCACCGCTCGCCGCGACGAGGTCGGCCGCCGCGACACCGCCCGCGAACACCGGGGCGAAGTGACCGAGGTCGACCACCTCGACGTCGTTGAGGCCGTGCGACACGTCTCGCAACCCGTGCCGGCGCCGGGTGTCCGACCATGAGTCGGTCGGTCCGCCCGCGTAGGCGAGGCGCCGGTGGCCCAGCGCGTGCAGGTGCGCGACGGCCTGTCGGACGCCGTCGGCGTTGTCGATCACGACGGAGGGCAGCGTGCCGTGCTCGCGGTTGACCAGGACGAGCGGGACGTCCTCCGCGAGGCGGTCCAGGTCGGCGTCGGCCATCCGCGGGGAGCAGAGGATCGCGCCGTCCACCTGGCCGCCCAGGTGCGCGACCAGCTCGGACTCCATGCGCGGGTCCTCCTCGGCGTCCGCGACGAAGACGGCGTGGCCGAGCGTCCGGGCGCGCGCCTGCACCCCCTTGGCGACGGCGGCGAAGAACGGGTTCTCGAGGTCGGGCACGACGAGGCAGAGGTTCCCCGTGCGTCCGGTGATGAGCTCGCGCGCCGCGCGGTTGGGTCGGTAGCCGAGCTCGCGCGCGGCGCGCTGCACCTGCTCGCGACGCTCGGGCGCGACGAGGTCGGGGGCGCTCAGCGCCCGGGACGCCGTGGCAGGGGACACCCCTGCCAGGCGTGCGACGTCGCGCAGCGTCACCACCACAGGTGCCCTCCTCCCGGTCGTGCTGCTCGATCGACGACGAGTCGGTGCCGCAGCGATGAATGCGATTGCAGCACGTCCGCGACCCGCGCGACAACCCGTTCCCACGCTTCGAACAGATGTGCGGCAGAGGCTTGCGGATCGCGCGTCCACCTGCTTGGCTCGGCGATGAAACCGATTGCACGCCGTTCATGGCATCGCCTCGCCGATGCGCGACCGGCTCGACGAGGAGGTCGCACCGATGGTGCACGCCGACTGGACCCTTCACCCCGACCGCGCGCTGCCGAGCGACCCCGTCGTCCGTCCCATCGCGCGGACGATCGTCGACCAGACGCTGCGGCTGCCGATCGTCTCGATGCACGGCCATGTCGACGCCGGCCTCCTCGCGCGCGACGAGCCGTTCCCCGACCCCGCCGCGCTGCTCGTGGTCCCCGACCACTACCTCGTCCGCATGCTCGTCTCGCAGGGGGTCCCGCACGACGCGCTCGGCGTCCCCCGGCTCGACGGGCGTCCGGTCGAGACGGATCCTCGCGCCGTCTGGCGGACCTTCGCGTCGCACTGGCACCTGTTCCGCGGCACGCCCACGCGGTACTGGATGGAGCACGTGCTCGTGGACGTGCTCGGCGTGCGGGAGCGGCTCTCGGCCGACTCCGCCGACCGCGTCTACGACCACCTGGTGGAGCGGCTCTCGGACCCGGCCTACCGGCCGCGGGCGCTGTTCGAGCGGTTCGGGATCGAGATCCTGGCGACGACCGACCCCGCGACATCGACGCTGCCCGACCACGCCGCGCTCGCTGCCGAGGGCTGGGGCGAGAAGGTCGTGCCGACCTTCCGGCCCGACGCGCTCCTGCACGTCGCGCGCCCCGGCTGGCGTGCCGACGTCGAGCGGCTGGGCGCGGTGACGGGTACGAGCATCGGGAGCTACCGAGACCTGGTGTCGGCGCTCGAGGAGCGTCGCCGGGCCTTCGTCGCGGCGGGCGCGCGAGCCACCGACCACGGGCACCTGTCCGCCGACGCCGTGCCGCTCGACGACTCGGTCGCGGAGAGGATCGTCGCCGATGCGCTGCGGGGCCGGGTCGACGACCGGGACGCGGCGGCGTTCTCGGGTCACATGCTGTTCGAGATGGCGCGCATGTCCACCGAGGACGGGCTCGTCATGCAGCTCCATCCCGGCGTGCTGCGGGACCACGACCCGGCGGTGTTCGCCGCGCGAGGACCGGACGTCGGCTACGACATCCCCGTGCCGACCGAGTACGTGCACGCATTGCGCCCGCTGCTCGAGTCGTTCGGGCACCACCCGAACCTGCGGCTCGTGCTGTTCACGGTCGACGAGGACACCTTCAGTCGTGAGCTGGCACCGCTGGCGGGCGTGTACCCCGCGGTCCGGCTGGGCGCGCCGTGGTGGTTCCTCGACACCCCCGACGGCATGCGTCGGTACCGGGAGGCCGTCACGGACACGGCCGGGCTCTACAACACGACCGGCTTCGTCGACGACACGCGCGCGTTCTGCTCGATCCCGGCGCGGCACGACCTCGCCCGCAGGATCGACGCCGGCTTCCTCGCGCGGCTGGTGGCCGAGCACCGGCTCGACCTCGACGAGGCGATCGAGTCCGCGGTCGACCTGGCCTACCGGATCCCGCGGGAGGCGTATGCTGCTCCGAAGACGGGAAACGCTTTCCCGCTCGAGCCGGCCCTGGCCACCGCTGCGAAGGAGCACGCGTGAGCGACACCGACATCCTCGACCGTCTCGGGGCGCACCGCCTCGTGCCCGTGGTCGTCCTGGACGACGCGGCGCACGCCGACCCGCTCGCGAAGGCGCTCGTGGCCGGCGGCCTGCCGGTCGCCGAGGTGACCTTCCGGACCGCCGCGGCTCCCGACGCGATCCGCGCGATGAGCGCTCGTGGCGACGTGCTCGTCGGCGCCGGGACCGTCCTCACCGTCGCGCAGGTCGACCAGGCGGTCGCCGCGGGCGCGCAGTTCGTCGTCTCGCCCGGGACGAGCCGCGCCGTCGTCGAGCGGTGCCAGGAGCACGGTGTGCTCGCGCTCCCCGGGGCCGTCACCGCGACCGAGGTCATGGCCGCGCTCGAGCTCGGCGTGTCGACCGTCAAGTTCTTCCCCGCCGGGTCGTCGGGCGGAGCCGCGGCCGTCGCCGCGCTCGCCGCCCCGTTCGGTGGCGTCGGCTTCGTGCCCACCGGCGGCATCGGCCCCGGCAACCTCGCCGAGTACCTCGCGCTGCCGAGCGTCCGCGCCGTCGGCGGCTCCTGGATGGTGCCGAAGGACCTCGTCAACGCGGGCGACCTCGACGGCATCCGTGCCCTGACCGCGGCAGCCGTCGCCCTCACGACGACGGGGTCGTGACACCCACCTCAGAGCCTGACTCACCCTCTCTCGTCCACCACCCGTCCTGACCGTCCGGCGCCCCGGTTCCTCACGGCCCGCAGGGCGACCGACTGACCGCCGTCCTCCGGGACCGCACGACAGCACGAGGAGCTGACCCATGTCCGACCTGGTGATCCGCCCGGCCGAGGAGACGCGCTACGACGCGGTGTCGCTCGGGGAGGTCATGCTGCGGCTCGACCCGGGCGAGAGTCGCATCCGCACGACGCGGTCGTTCCGCGTGTGGGAGGGCGGCGGTGAGTACAACGTCTCGCGCGGCCTGCGACGTGCCTTCGGGCTGCGGACGGCGATCGTCACGGCGCTCGCCGACAACGAGGTCGGCCGACTCGTCGAGGACTGCATCCTCACGGGCGGGCTGGACACGCAGTTCGTCAAGTGGGTCCCGTACGACGGCGTGGGGCGGGCCGTGCGCAACGGCCTCAACTTCACCGAGCGAGGCTTCGGCGTCCGCGGCGCCGTCGGCGTGAGCGACCGCGGCCACACCGCCGCCGCACAGCTGGCGCCCGGAGACATCGACTGGGAGCACCTGTTCGGTGACCTGGGCGTCCGCTGGTTCCACACCGGCGGGATCTTCGCGGCGCTCTCGGAGAGCGCTGCTGAGACCGTCATCGAGGCCGTCACGGTCGCGCGCAAGCACGGGACGGTCGTCTCGTACGACCTCAACTACCGGCCGAGCCTCTGGAAGGCGATCGGCGGCCAGGCCCGGGCGCAGGAGGTCAACCGCGCGATCGCCCCGTTCATCGACGTCATGATCGGCAACGAGGAGGACTTCACCGCCTCGCTCGGCTTCGAGGTCGAGGGCGTCGACGAGAACCTCAGCGAGCTCGAGATCGGGTCGTTCGCCGCGATGATCGACCGTGTCGCCGAGGCGTACCCGAACTTCAAGGTCATCGCGACCACCCTGCGGACGGTCCGCAGCGCGTCCGTCAACGACTGGGGCGCGCTGGCCTGGTCCCGCGAGACCGGTGTCGTCCGAGCGACCCACCGTGAGCGGCTCGAGATCCTCGACCGCGTCGGCGGCGGCGACTCGTTCGCGTCCGGGCTGGCGTACGGCCTCATCGCCGGCGAGGGGCTCGCGACGGCGGTCGAGTACGGCGCAGCGCACGGCGCGCTCGCGATGACGACGCCCGGCGACACGACGATGGTGACGAAGGCCGAGGTGCTCAAGCTCGCGGGCGGTGGCGGCGCCCGCGTCGACCGCTGACCGCGCCGGTCGCACCAGCCGCTGGCTGACCGCCGGCAGCCCAAGCCCCGCCCGGGTCGCGCCGGGCGGGGCGTCGTCGTGCGTGCGGGACCGAGCGTTGCCTGTGACGCAGCGGGCGGTCAGGTGACTGCGCCGGCGGTCGGGTGATGGCACGGTCGGTCAGGTGACTGCGCCGATGGTCAGGTGAGGGCGCCGGCGGTCGGGTGATGGCACGGACGGTCAGGTGACTGCGCCGATGGTCAGGTGGAGGCACCGACGGTCGGGTGATGGCACGGACGGTCAGGTGACGGCGCCGATGGTCAGGTGGAGGCACCGACGGTCGGGTGATGGCACGGACGGTCAGGTGACGGCGCCGAGCTGCCACGGGACGAACTCGTCGGCGCCGAGGTCGAGCTCCTCCGAGACCGTCTGGCGGCCGGACGCGACCTCGATGATGAGGTCGAACAGCTCCTCGCCGACGGACGCGACGGTCGCCGTGCCGTCGACGATCCGCCCGGCGTTGAGGTCCATGTCCTCGCGCATCCGCAGGTAGGTCGCGGTGTTGGTCGCGACCTTGATGGACGGTGTCGGCTTGCAGCCGAGGACGGACCCGCGCCCCGTGGTGAAGACGACGACGGTCGCGCCGCCGGCGACGATGCCGGTCACGGACACCGGGTCGTAGCCGGGCGTGTCCATGAAGGTGAACCCGCGTGCACGGACGGGCTCGGCGTACTCGTACACGGCCGCGAGCTCCGCGGTGCCGCCCTTGGCGACGGCGCCGAGCGACTTCTCGAGGATCGTCGTGAGCCCGCCGGCCTTGTTGCCGGGCGACGGGTTGTTGTCGAGGGTGCCGCCGCCGGCTGCGGTGTACTGCTTCCACCAGTCGATGCGGTCGAGCAGCTTCTGACCGACGTCGCGGGACACGGCGCGTCGCAGCAGCAGGTGCTCGGCGCCGAACACCTCGGGCGTCTCGGCGAGGATCGACGTGCCGCCGCGCGCGACGAGCAGGTCGGACGCGTACCCGAGCGCGGGGTTGGCGGTGATGCCGGAGTACCCGTCGGAGCCGCCGCAGTTGAGGCCGAGCACGAGCTCGGACACGGGGGCGGGGGAGCGGCGCAGTGCGTCGATCGCCGGGAGCATCTCCTCGATCGCGGCGACGCCGGCGCGGACGGTTGCGCGGATGCCGCCGTTCTCCTGGATGACGAGGGTGCGCACCGGCTTGTCGGCGGGCAGGTCGAGGCCGTCGAGCAGTGACTGCGCGGGCAGCATCTCGCAGCCGAGGCCGAGGACGAGCAGGGCGGCGATGTTGGGGTGGTCGGCGTACCCGCGCAGGGTGCGTCGGGTGATCTGCGCACCCTCGGAGGTCGGGACGAGCCCGCAGCCGGTGTCGTGGGTGAGGGCGACGACCCCGTCGACGTGCGGGAACGCGTCGAGCGCGCGGCCGCGGAACTGGTCCGCGATGAGTCGCGCGGTGGACGCGGAGCAGTTCACGGAGGTGACGATGCCGACGTAGTTGCGGGTGCCCCAGCGCCCGTCAGCGCGGCGGTAGCCGTCGAACGTGCGCGGCTGCCCCTCGGGTGCCGCCAGGAGCACGCGCGCGGTGCCGAACTCGTACTCGCGGTCCTCGTCGTCCATGCCGAGGTTGTGCGTGTGCACGTGGTCGCCGACGGCGATGTCACGCGTCGCGCGTCCGATCGACTGCCCGTACTTCCGCACCTGCTCGCCGGCGGCGACGGGACGCAGTGCGAGCTTGTGCCCGCGCGGGACGCTCTGCCGGACGACCAGGACCCCACCGTTCGCGGAAGCGGGTGTTGCGTCGGTGTCGTCGACGCTCGCGTCGACACGGGGGAGCGCGGCAGCACCGAGAGGGTTCGCGGACGTCGCCTTCGGCGCGGGCGTGGCGTCGACGGTCGCGGGTCGGCCCGCGGCCGCGAGCGTGAGCACGGTGCCGTCCTGCAGGTCGCGCGTGGCGACGCCGACATGGTCGTCGGGCCGCAGCACGAGCACGGCGTCGGCCAGGGCGGTGGTGGCTGTCATCGTCGAGAGCCCCTTCGAGGAGGAAGACGCTCAGGATACCGCTTTCCCACCACGCCGAGCAGCCCGCTGATCAGCGTCGGCCCATCCCGTGCCGGACTGTGCCACCGCTGTGACACGGCGAGCCCCTACCCTTGCGACCATGGCGGGATCGGTGACTCTCAGCGACGTCGCGCGCGAGGCGGGCGTGTCGTTGGCGACCGCGTCGCGCGCCATCAACGGCAGCGCGAACCGCACGGTCCGCGCCGACCTCCGCGACCGCGTGCTCGCCGCGGCGGCCAAGCTGCGCTACACCCCCGACGCCAACGCGCAGGCGATGGCGCGCGGCCGCACGACGTCGCTCGGCCTCGTCGTCCACGACATCGCCGACCCCTACTTCTCCTCGATCGCGGCGGGCGTCACGCGTGCCGCGGACCGTGCCGGCCTGCAGGTCACGCTGGCGAGCACCCAGCACGACCCTAGCCGCGAGGCCGGACTGGTCGACCTGCTCAAGCGCCAGCGGGCGCGCGCGATCGTCATCGCGGGCGGTCGCCTCGACGACCCCGAGACGACGGGCGAGCTGCGCGACGCGCTGGCCGACTACCGCGCGGTCGGCGGTTCGGCGGCGGTCATCGGCCAGCCGGTGCTCGGCGTCGACGCGGTCGTCGTCGCGAACGCGCAGGGTGCGGCGGACCTGGCCCGCGCGCTGCACGAGCGCGGCTACCGGTCGTTCGCGGTGCTCGGCGGACCCGACGGGCACCTCACCGCCCGCGAGCGGCGCGAGGCGTTCGTCGCCGCGCTCGCGGAGCTCGGCGTCGAGGTCCCGGCAGAGTCGGTCATCGCGAGCGCCTTCACGCACGAGGGTGGCGAGGACGCGATGCGCGCGCTGCTCCGCGCGGGTGACCTGCCCGAGGTCGTGTTCGCGGTCAACGACGTCATGGCGCTCGGCGCGCTCGCGGCGGCGCGGGACGCGGGCGTCGAGGTCCCGCGCGACGTGGCGCTGGCCGGTTTTGACGACATCTCGACCCTGCGTGACGTGGTCCCGCCGCTGACGACGGTCCGCATCCCGCTCGTCGACATCGGCATCGCCGCGACCGAGCTCGCGCTCGCCGAGCCGTCGGACGAGCCGCGCCTCACGCACGTCCCGACCCAGGTCGTCCTGCGCGACTCGACGCCCGCCCGCTGACCGTCGGGCTGCGACGAGGCGCTCGCTCGCGGCGGTGACCGTCGACGATCGACGTGTTCGCCGCCCGGTGATCGGCGAACGACGCGCCCGTCGACGCGTCAGCGGGCGTTGACGGGCTCGGCCACGGAGTCTGCGGTCGCGACGTCGGACCCCGTGAGCGCGTCCTCGAGGCTCAGCAGGTGCGTGGCCATGCGCAGCCGTGCGCGGTCGGGGTCGCGCGCGACGATCGCCGCGAGGATCGCCTCGTGCTCGACGAAGGTGCGGTCCTCGAGCCCGTCGTCGTGCGGGGAACGGCGACGCCGGGAGGTGCGGCCGGCGATGCCGTCGATGAGCGCGGCGAGCACGGAGTTGCCGGACGCGCTGGCGATCACGGCGTGGAAGGCGACGTCGGCGGCGGCGAGCCGGTCGTGGTCGAGGGGGTCGGCGGACAGGGCGCGCGCGGACTCGTCGAGCGCGGCGCGCGCGAGCTGCACGTCCTCGTCGTCGATGTGCAGGGCGGCAAGACCGGCGGCCTCGGTCTCGAGGAGGCGGCGGACGGCGTGGAACTCGGCGTCGTGCTGGAGGTCGGCGACGAACGAGACGGGCGCGAGCAGGCGGGCCGGGTCGAGCGTCGTGACGTAGGTGCCGTCGCCGTGCCGGGAGTCGAGGATCCCGAGGGTGCCGAGCGCGCGGACGCCCTCCCGCAGGGAGCCGCGGGAGACGCCGAGCGTGCCGGCGAGCTCCTTCTCCGCGGGCAGGCGGTCACCCGGCCCGAGCAGGCCGTCCAGGATCATCTGCTTGATGCCGTCGACGACATCCTCGGATCGGGACACGTCTGCAGTATTCCGTGTGGCGCGCCGTCGCGGGCCCGGTCGGTCAGAGGTCGTCCAGCGGGAGGCCGTAGACGCGGTTGGCCGTCCCGCCGAGGACCAGGTCGCGTGCGTCGTCGGGCAGCTGGTCGATGGTGCTGCGCAGCCCGTGCCAGACGCGCCCGTAGGAGTCGCCGTCGGCGAGGGCGTACGGCCAGTCGGAGCCGAGCATGAGCCGGTCGGGTCCGAACAGGTCGAGCGCGCGGTCGACGGCGGGCTGCAGGTGCTCGGGCGTCCAGCCGGGTCCGGCGGCGGCGCCGAGGCCGGAGAGCTTGGCGACGACGTTGGGGAGCTGGGCGACGGCGCCGAGCATCGCGGACCAGTGGGTCCATGCGTCGCGCTCGCCGTGGCGCAGCGCGGCGAGCGGCGGTGCGCCGAGGTGCTGGACGACGAACGTGAGCTTGGGGTGGTTCTCGGCGAGCGTCGCGACGTGGCCGAGCAGGGTCGGCGTGTACGCGGGCAGGTCGAGCGTGAGGCGGCGCTCGGCGAGCAGGCCGAGGGACTCGTCGACGGCCGGCTGGAGCAGCCACGCGGGGTCGGGCTCCTCGTGGACACGGTGCCCGACGCCGACGACGGGCTCCATGCGCCACGCGTCGAGCTGTGCGGCGGCGTCCTCGGGCTGGGTGAGCGGCACCCACGCGACGACCCCGGCGACGCGGGGGCACGAGAGAGCCTGGAAGAGCATGAGCTCGGAGTCCGCCCGGTTGTCCGCGGCCTGCACGAGCACGACCTTCCCGACGCCTTCGTCGGCCAGGTCGCACTCGACGTCCGGGACCCGGAAGGGGCGCTCGACGGCGGCGACATCCCCGGTCATCCAGGGGTAGTGGACGGCGTCGGGGTTCCACACCTGGAGATGAGCATCCACGACATCGTGCATGGCTCGGACGCTAGCAGTGGTCCGACCTCTTGCCTCCGTACGCATGAAGATCCTCATGCAACCCTCATCAACCAGCCGTACCGCCGGGTAGACATCGGACGACTTGCGCAACGTGCCCACAGCCGGCGCACAGCGAGGCGGCTCGACCGCGCCAGACGTCGGACCTCCTCCGCACCCGAGGACGCGCGTCAGCGCCCGACCGCGTACCCCTGCATGCCGCGCGGGTTGGCGGCCGCGACGAGGAAACCGTCCGCGCGCACGCCCGCGGCGCTGATCCGGCCGAGCGACCACGGCCCGGCGTCCTGCACGGCGTGCCCGCGGTCGGCGAGCGCGGCGAGGACCTCGGCACCGAGCCGCGACTCGGCGACGAGCCCGCGGGCGACGTGCGTGCGCGGGTAGAACGACTCGGGGACGTGCGACGAGTGCCAGGACGGGGCGTCGATCGCGGCCTGCAGGTCGAGCCCGCCGAGCAGGTGCCGCAGCAGGAACGGCACGGTCCACTGGTCCTGCTGGTCCCCGCCCGGGGTGCCGAACGCGAAGCCGGTGCCGTCGTCGTCGAGGACGAGTCCCGGGCTGAGGGTCGTGCGCGGGCGACGCCCCGGCGCGAGCGAGCCCGGCAGGCCCGGCGTGAGCCAGAACATCTGCGCGCGCGTCGGCAGCGGGAAGCCCAGGCCGGGCACGATCGGGCTCGACTGCAGCCAGCCGCCCGACGGCGTCGCGGACACGCGGTTGCCCCACCGGTCGACGACGTCGACGTGGCAGGTGTCGCCTGTGGTGACGCCGCTCGTCGAGACCGTCGGCTCGCCGACGCCCGCGACGGCGGCGGGCCGCTCGATCCGCTGCAGGACGTGTGACAGCACCGGGTCGCGGCCGTCGGGCCGCCCGGGACGCAACCCGTCCGCAGCGTCGGGGCCGACGAGCCGCGCGCGGTCCGCCGCGTACGCCGTCGACAGGAGCGTGCCGAGCGGGACGTCGGGCGCGTCGCCGTACCAGGCCTCGCGGTCGGCGAACGCGAGCTTCGCGACCTCGACGACGGTGTGCACGAGCTCCGTCACGGCCCCCGACGGCGCCGCCTCGCCGGACGCGGCGCGGACGAGCGGCCCCACGTCGAGCGCGTCGAGCATCGCGAGCTGCTGGAGCAGGACCGGCCCCTGCCCCCACGCGGCTGTCTTGTGCACCGTCCGGCCGGCGAACCGCAGGGTCGTCGTCGGCTCCTCGGTCGGTCGCCAGGCCGCCAGGTCGGACGCGGTGAGGAATCCCGTGTGCGCGCGGCCCGACGAGTCCCGCACGGGCGTCCCGGTGACGAACGCGTCGACGGCCTCGGCGACGAACCCCTCGTAGAACGCGCGTCGCCCCGCCTCGATCTGCGCCTCGCGGTCGGGCCCCGCGGAGCGCGCCTCGGCGACGATGCGGTCGAAGGTGTCGGCGAGCGACGGGTTGCGGAACCGCGCGCCAGCCCCCGGCAGCGCGCCGCCCGGCAGGTAGACCGCGGCGGACGTCGGCCAGTGCTCGGCGAACAGGTCCCGCACCGTCTCGACGGTTCGGGCGGCCGTCGGCAGCAGCGGGAAGCCGTCGCGCGCGTACCCGGCCGCGGGGGCGAGCACGTCCTCGAGCGTCATGGTCCCGTAGCGCGCGAGCAGGTCGAGCCAGGCGCCGAACGCGCCGGGGACGACGGCCGCGAGGTGGCCCGTGCCGGGTACGAGGTCGAGGCCGAGGTCGCGGTAGGCGTCGATCGTCGCGCCCGCGGGTGCGGTGCCCTGGCCGCAGACGACGAACGTGTGCCCGTCGGACGCGCGGTGCCCGATGATCGGCGCGTCGCCGCCCGGCCCGCACAGGTGCGGCTCGACGACGCTCACGACGAACCCGGCGGCGACGGCCGCGTCGAACGCGTTCCCGCCCGCCTCGAGCACGCGCATCCCGACGCCGCTCGCGAGCCAGTGCGTCGACGCGACCATGCCGAAGGTCCCGGTGAGCTCGGGGCGCGTGGTGAACATCGACCGATCGTCTCCCACGCGCGACGTCGCCGCCGCACCGGGACGACGCCGCTGCGCCTCGCGTCGCCCCGATCGGCGCAGCGCACCGACCGGCGGGATGAACCCTCACCGAGCCCGCGGCGAACGGTCCGTGAACTTCGGACGACCTGTCCGTTCTGCCCGCTGACCTGCGAGAATGATGCCCGGGTGGACGACGACCTGACGCTTCTCGCCGACCGGCTCCAGCACGCCCTCGGTGACTACCGGACCACCGCCGCCGCGACCGTGAAGGAGCTCGCGCGTGCCGTCGACGTGGTCGACGCCGACATGCCGATCGCGCGCCTCGAGGTCCTCTTCCGCTCGCCGCACGTCACGACCGTCGCGGTCCGCGACCCCGCCGACCCCGCCCGCATCGGGCTCGTCACGCGCACCCGGTTCACCGCCGCGATGACCGGCCGCCTCGGCTTCGGGCGCGCCGTGCACGCACGCCGCGAGACCGGCGAGATCGCCGACTGGGCACCGCTCGTCGCGCCGCCGTCCGCGCCCGTCTCCGAGGTCGCGGTCCGCGCGATGGAGCGGCACGACGAGCGCCGGTACGACGACGTGATCGTCGCGGGCGACGTGTGGGCGGTCGCGAGCACGTCCGACCTCGTGCACGCCCTGTCGACGCTGCTCGCGGTCCGGTCGCTGCACGACTCGCTGACCGGGCTCGAGCACCGCGCGATGCTCCAGCACCGGCTCGCGGAACGGTGCGCCGACCTGCACGGCACCGCGGGCCGTGTCGTCCTCGTGCTGCTCGACGTGCGGGGCTTCCGGCACCTCAACGCGACCCGCGGGTTCGCCTTCGCGGACGTCGTCCTCGCCGCCCTCAGCGCCCGGCTGCGCGGGATCGCACCCGTCCGGTCCGACGCGGCCCGCGTGGGCGGCGACGAGCTCGCGCTCGCGGCGACGCTCCACGCGCGCGACGAGCAGCACGCCGCGCAGGTCGCCGAGGGGCTGCGGCAGCAGCTCGTCGAACGGCTGGCCGTGCCGGCGTCAGGCATCGAGGCGGCGGACTGGCCGTCCCTGCACGCGGTCGTCGTCTGGTCGGAGCCCGGCGGCGGGACGCCCGACGAGCTGCTGCGGCTCGCGCAGCGCCGGCTCGGCGAGGCGAAGGACCGCTGGCGGCTGCGCGCGTCAGGGCTGCCGGAGGTCCGGTCGCTGCTCGGGGGTGACGAGCTCGTCGAGGTCGTCGACCTCTGACGTCGGTGCGCCGCCCGGGAGCGGCCCGACGCGCACCGGCCGACGCCGCGCGTCCGGCGACGACGCCCGGACGTCGCCGGCGCACGGACGTCGGCGGGCCTCCGGGCCCCGCCTGCCCTCGCGTCAGGCGCCGCCCGGGAAGCCGAGCTGGCGCCACGCCTCGTAGGTGGCGACGGCAGCCGCGTTCGACAGGTTCATCGAGCGACGGCCGGGCAGCATCGGGATGCGGAGCTGGGCGTCGACGCGGTCGTGCGCGAGCACGTCGGCGGGCAGCCCGGTCGGCTCCGGGCCGAACAGCAGCGCGTCGCCGTGGCGGTAGGTCACGTCGGCGAAGGACGTGGTCGCCTGCGTCGTGAAGGCGAGCACCCGGGCGTCCGGCAGGGCGTCGAGCAGGGCGGAGAAGGAGGCGTGCACGACGACGTGCGCGAGGTCGTGGTAGTCGAGACCCGCCCGCTTGAGCCGCGCCTCGGACAGGTCGAACCCGAGCGGCTCGACGAGGTGCAACGTCGCGCCCGTGCCCGCGGCCATGCGGATCGCGTTGCCGGTGTTCCCGGGGATGCGGGGCTCGAAGAACACGACGTGCAGCACGCGCCGATCCTAGGCGGGGGCCCGGTCGGATCGATTCGGCCGACCGGCGTGCGGGCGGCTAGCGTGGCGACGCACGCTCCCACCGCCGAGAGGACGCCCCGCGATGCCCACCGAGCCCGTCTACCGCGCCGCGGACGAGCGCTACGACGCCATGACCTACCGTCGCACCGGGCACAGCGGCCTCGACCTGCCCGCGCTGTCGCTCGGCCTGTGGCACAACTTCGGCGACACGACGCCGCTCGAGACGCAGCGGGCCGTCCTGCGCCGCGCGTTCGACCTCGGCATCACGCACGTCGACCTCGCGAACAACTACGGCCCGCCCTACGGCTCGGCCGAGGCGAACTTCGGCCGGGTCCTGCAGCGCGACCTCAAGCCGTACCGCGACGAGCTCGTCATCTCCTCCAAGGCCGGCTACGACATGTGGCCGGGCCCGTACGGCGACGGCGGCTCGCGCAAGTACCTGCTCGCGTCGCTCGACCAGTCGCTCGCGCGGCTCGGGCTCGACTACGTCGACGTCTTCTACTCGCACCGCCCTGACCCGAGCGTCCCGATCGAGGAGACGATGGGTGCGCTGCACACCGCGGTGACCAGCGGCAAGGCGCTGTACGCGGGCATCTCCAACTACTCGCCGTCGCAGACGCGCACCGCGCAGCGCGTGCTCGCCGACCTGGGTACGCCGCTGCTCATCCACCAGCCGTCGTACTCGATGTTCAACCGGCACGTCGAGAACGTCGCCGAGGGGGAGTCGGAGTCGCTGCTCGACGTCGTCGGCGACCTCGGCATCGGCACGATCGTCTTCTCGCCGCTCGCGCAGGGCCTGCTGACCGGTCGCTACCTGTCCGGCGACGTGCCGTCCGACTCGCGCGCCGCCGTCGGCCACTTCCTGAAGCCGTCGGCGCTGTCCGAGACGTACCTGACGCGCGCGCGGGCGCTGAACGACATCGCCGCCGGCCGCGGGCAGTCGCTCGCGCAGCTCGCGCTCACCTGGGTGCTGCGGGACCCGCGCATCACGTCCGCGCTCCTCGGCGCGTCGTCCGTCGCGCAGCTCGAGGACAACGTCGCCGCGCTGTCCGCACCCCCGCTGACCGACGACGAGATCGCCGCGATCGAGCCCCACGCCGTCGACGGCACCGGCCGGTGAGCGCGCCGCTCGTCCTGCTGCACGGGCTCTCGGACTCCGGCGACTGCTGGCCGGGCGTCGTCGCCCACGTCGGCGACCGGCGCGTCCTGACGCCGACCGCGCTCGGGCACGGCGGCCGGCCGCTGCCCGACGTCGTCGCGATCAGCGCCCTGGGCGCGGACGTCGTCGCGACGCTGCGGTCCGAGCTCGGCACCGAGCGGGCCGTCGTCGTGGGGCACTCGATGGGCGGGCTGATCGCGCAGGAGGTCGCGCTCACGGCACCGGACCTCGTCGCAGCCGTCGTGCTCGTCGACCCCGCGTGGACCGCCGGCGACGTCCCGCCCGAGTGGCTCGCCGACGCGGTCGCCGCGCGGCACACGCCCGTCGAGGAGCTCGTCGCGCAGTCGCGCCGCGACGACCCGGCCTGGCCCGAGGACGAGCGCGCTCCCTGGGCGGCGGCCCGCTCGGGCCTGCACCCCCAGCTGGCCGCGGTGCCGCACCGGTGGGCCGAGCGCGACTGGCCCGCGTCCGTCGGCGAGATCACGGCGACCGGCATCCCGGTCACGCTCGTCACGGGCGACCCGGACCGCACGATCGTCGGCCCGGCGCTCGTCGCACGCGCCCTCGCGGCCGTCGCCGACGCGGGCCCCGACGCCGCGCGCCTGACGATCGTCAACCTGCCGGGGACGGGCCACAGCGTCCACCGCGACGCCCGCCCGGCGTTCCTCCGCGCCCTGGACACGGTCCTCGCGTCGTCCTGACGCCGGACCACGCGCCGCCCGCGCCCGGGCCGGACGACAGTCCCCTGTCCTCGAACGCGCCATCACGTGCGTCTGAGGCACCTCACACGGCCGTGATGGCGCGTTCGAGGTGCGCCTGAAGCCGTCCCGTCGCCGTTTCACGGGGCGAGCACGACATCAGGGGCCCGCCGGGGTTCGACGGTCCTGGTGGTCGACCGCGGTTCTGGCCGTCGTCGTCCTGACGGTCCTCGCGGGTCCGGACGGCGTCGGACCGTCAGAGGTGGGTCGCGAACCAGGTCAGGATGCGGCGGTGGTGGACCGCGTCGCCGTTCTCGTGGTGGTTGAACGGGTAGACGGCGATGTCCCGCGGCACCGACGGGTCGCCGTCGGCCCACGCGTTGAACGCGGCGAAGGCGGTGGACGGCGGGCACACGGTGTCGCGCAGGCCGGTGCCGAACAGCGCGGCGGCCCGGGCGCGACGGGCGAGGTGCACGCCGTCGAGGTAGGACAGCGTGCGCAGCACCGACTCCTCGGCGCCGCGGTGCACGGCCAGGTAGCGCACGATCTCGGCGTACGGCTCGGTGTCGACCAGCCCGATCGCCCGCTGCACGTGGCACAGGAACGGGGCGCTCGCGGCGACGGCGGTCAGGTCGGGGACGAGCCCGGCGACGGCGATCGCGATGCCGCCGCCCTGGCTGTTGCCGAGCGCCGCGACGCGCGACGCGTCGACCCCGGGCAGCGTGCGCACGGCGTCGACCGCCCGCACGGCGTCGGTGTAGAGCCGCCGGTAGTAGGCGGTGTGCGGTGAGCGGATGCCGCGCGTGACGAACCCCGGTGCCGCGGGGTCGGACCCGACCGGGTCGGGTGTGGAGCCCCCGTTGCCGTACTGGCCGCCCTGGCCGCGCGAGTCCATGAGCAGGTGCGCGTACCCGGCGTTGGCCCAGGTCAGCCGCTCGATCGGCTCGCCGCGACCGCGCCCGTACCCGAGGTACTCGACGACCGCCGGGAGGTCGCCGTCGACGCCCGCGGGCCGCGTGTACCAGGCGCGCACGGGGTGGCCGCCGAAGCCGGGGAACATGACGTCCCAGGTGTCGACGAGCGTGAGCCCCGTGTCGACGCGCGTCGCGGTGACGGGCGTGTCGTGCGTGCGGGCCTCGGCGAGGGTCGCCGACCAGAAGGCGTCGAGGTCGTCGGGCTCGGTGACGTCGGGACGGTAGGTGCGCAGCTCGGCGAGCGGGAGGTCGAACAGGGCCACGGCGGTCCTCCGGTTCGGGTCGCGTCGTCGCGACGGTTCGTCGGGCGTGGTGGTCGGTGCGGGACGGCGGCCGACGCGCGACCGCCGCGGTCGTCGGTGCGCGCGGGAAGGACGAGCGGACCCGCGCGGCGTCAGACGGCGACGGGCGGCGGGGCGGTGCTCTCGCGCACGACGAGCTCGGTGGCGAGGTCGATGCGCTGGTTGGTGGGCGTCTCGCCGCGGGCCAGGGCGAGCACGAGGCGGGTCGCGGTCGCGGCCATCTCGTGCAGCGGCTGGTGGACGGTCGTGAGCGCCGGGCCGAGCCACTCGGTGACGGGCAGGTCGTCGAACCCGACGATCGACACGTCCTCGGGGACGCGCAGGCCGAGCTCGCGCGCGGCGCGCATGACGCCGAGCGCCTGGAAGTCGGACCCGGCGAAGATCGCGGTGGGGCGGTCGGGACGGGACAGGAGCTCGAGCCCGTGCCGGTAGCCGCCGTTGACGAAGAAGTCGCCGTAGCGGATGAGCGCCGGGTCGGTCGCGATGCCGGCCTCGTCGAGCGCGGACCGGTAGCCGTCGATGCGTGCGCGCGAGCAGAGCACGTCGACGGGTCCGGAGATGACGGCGACGCGGCGGTGGCCGAGCCCGAGCAGGTGACGCGTCGCGGCGAGGCCGCCGGCCCAGTTGGCGGAGCCGACGACGGGGACGCCGGGCGGCTGCTCGCCCGCGGTGTCGACGACGACGAACGGGATGGACCGGGTCTCGAGCTGGCGCCGCTGCGCGGGGTCGAGGTCGGACAGCACGAGGATGACGCCGCGCGGGCGGCGTGCGAGCACGTCGTCGAGCCACTCCTGCCGCGGGCGGTGCGCGCCGCCGAGCTCGGAGAGCACGACGCCGACGCGTGCGGGCCCGGCGACCTCCTCGACGCCCTTGATGATCTGGGTGGCCCACGCGGAGTCGAGCTCGTGGAAGACGAGGTCGATGAGGCCGGGGCCGGTCGAGGTGCGGCCGCGGCGACGCCGGTACTGGTACCGGTCGATGACCTCCTCGACGCGGGCGCGCGTGACGGCGGCGACGTCGGTGCGGCCGTTGAGGACCTTCGACACGGTCGGGACCGACACGCCGGCCTCGGCGGCGATGAGCGCGATGGTGGCGGTGCCTCCCGCGGGGGAGGCAGGGGCGTCGACGCCCTCGGCCGGCCCTGCGGCATCCGTGCTGGTCATCCTCGCAACCTTCCCGCGAACCGCAAGTATCGCGTCCGAACGTAGCACCGCGAACGGCACATTCCGACGGCCTCGGGGGAGCCGGACGGGTGAAGCGGGAGAGTCCTGGCAAGTTTTGGCAAACGATTGACACGCGTTGTCGGGAGTGTCTAGTTTCCGAGGCGTTGACCTTTCGCCAACGACGGCGATAGTTGCGGACGCTCACGACGACGTGGGCGCGGGAGGGAACCGACCCGATGACGGACGCACCGCAGGCCCCCTGGCGGGACGCGACACGCACCCCCGACGAGCGCGCCGCCGCCCTCGTGGCGGCGATGACGGTCGACGAGAAGGTGTCGCAGCTCGTCGGGCTCTGGGTCGGCGCCGACGCGTCGGGCGGGGGCGTCGCCCCGCACCAGGCCGACATGACCGGGGACCTCTCCTGGGACGAGGTCATCGCCGACGGCCTCGGGCAGCTCACCCGCCCGTTCGGCTCGGCGCCCGTCGACCCGGTCGCCGGCGCGCGCAGCCTCGCCGCCTCGCAGGAGCAGGTCGTCGCCGCCAACCGGTTCGGCATCCCGGCCCTCGTCCACGAGGAGTGCCTCACGGGGTTCGCCGCCTGGCAGGCGACCGCGTACCCGGCGCCGCTGTCGTGGGGTGCGACGTTCGACCCCGCCCTCGTCGAGGCGATGGCCGCGCGGATCGGCGCGAGCATGCGGGCCGCGGGCGTGCACCAGGGACTCGCGCCCGTCCTCGACGTCACGCGCGACTACCGCTGGGGCCGCACCGAGGAGACCATCGGCGAGGACCCGTACCTCGTCGGCACGGTCGGCACCGCGTACGTGCGGGGGATCGAGTCCGCAGGCGTCGTCGCGACGCTCAAGCACTTCGCCGGGTACTCGGCCAGCCGCGCGGGCCGCAACCTCGCGCCCGTCTCGATCGGCCCGCGCGAGCTCGCCGACGTGATCCTGCCGCCGTTCGAGATGGCGGTCCGCGAGGGCGGCGCCCGGTCGGTCATGCACTCGTACGCCGAGCTCGACGGCGTCCCGTCGGCGGCCGACGCGTGGCTGCTCACGACGCTGCTGCGGGACACGTGGGGCTTCGACGGGACGCTCGTCGCCGACTACTACGGCGTCCGGTTCCTGCACACGCTGCACGGGGTCGCCGCCGACGACGGGCACGCCGCCGCCCTGGCCCTGAGCGCGGGCGTCGACGTCGAGCTGCCGAGCGTGCACTGCTACGGCCGCCCGCTGCGCGAGGCCCTGGCCCGTGGTGACGTCGACGAGGCGCTCGTCGACCGTGCGCTGCACCGCGTGCTGCGGCAGAAGGTCGAGCTCGGCCTGCTCGACGAGGGCTGGGAGCCGCTCCCGGCCCACGTCGACGCCCTGACGCTCGACGACGCCGAGAGCCAGGACGTCGCGCTGCGCCTGGCACGCGAGGCGATCGTCCTCCTCACCAACCCGGGCGCGACACTCCCGCTGCGCGGCGGCCAGCGCGTCGCCGTCGTCGGACCGCTCGCCGACGATCCCTACGCGATGCTCGGCTGCTACTCGTTCCCCGCGCACGTCGGCGTGCACCACCCGGACCACGCGATCGGCCTCGACATCCCGACGGTGCTCGACGGACTGCGCGACGCCGGCGTCACCACCACGACCGCGCGCGGGTGCGACGTGACGGACCCCGACCGCAGCGGGTTCGCCGAGGCGGTCGCGCAGGCGGAGGCCGCCGACGTCGTCGTCGCGGTCGTCGGCGACCGCGCCGGGCTCTTCGGCCGCGGCACGTCGGGGGAGGGGTGCGACGCGACCGACCTGCACCTCCCTGGGGTGCAGGCCGACCTGGTCCGCGCGCTCCTGGACACGGGCACGCCCGTCGTCCTGGTCCTGCTCACGGGCCGCCCGTACGCGCTCGGCGACCTCGCGACCCGCTCCGCGGCCGTCGTGCAGGCGTTCTTCCCGGGGCAGCGCGGCGGCCAGGCGCTCGGCGAGGTGCTGACGGGGGCGACCAACCCGTCGGGCCGTCTGCCCGTGAGCCTCCCCGCGGACGCGTCCGGGCAGCCCGGCACGTACCTGTCGCAGCCGCTGGGCCGGCGCACGAAGGTGTCGAACATCGACCCCACGCACGCCTTCGCGTTCGGTCACGGCCTGTCGTACACGACCTTCGACTGGGACGCCCGCCTGGCGACCGGTGATGCCTGGCCCGTCGACGGCGAGGCCGTCGTCGAGGTCGACGTGACGAACACGGGCGGCGCGGCCGGCGCCGACGTCGTGCAGCTCTACCTGCACGACCCCGTCGCCCAGGTGACGCGGCCCGTGGTGCGGCTCGTCGGGTACGCGCGCGTCGACCTCGCGCCCGGCGAGCAGGCCCGCGTGACGTTCAGCGTCCCGGCCGACGTCACCGCGTTCACCGGCATCGACGGCCGCCGCGTCGTCGAGCCGGGCGACGTCGAGCTGCGCGTCTCGCGGTCGAGCGCCGAGCACCGCGCGACCCTCACCGCGCGCCTCGACGGCCCGCTGCGGACCGTCGACCACACCCGCCGCCTCGTCACCGAGGTGGCCGTGCTCACCGGAGCCGACGCACCGGAGGTGGTGACCGCATGAGCAGCGTCCAGGAGCCCGTCGTCGCGGGCGTCGCGACGACGCCGGGCGCGCCGCCGCCCGTCGGCGTGGCCGACAACGCCCCGCCACCGGCGGGCACCCCGCAGCAGCGCAAGCCCCGGCGGACCCGCCGCGTACAGCCGTTCACCACCCCCGGCGGCACCGTCGTCCGCCCCAGCCGCACCACCTGGCGGCAGGCGCTCAGGAAGGACTGGCGGCTCTACACGTTCCTCGTCCTGCCGCTCGTCTTCCTGCTCGTCTTCCGGTACCTGCCGATCCTCGGCAACGTCGTCGCGTTCCGTCGGTTCCGGCCCGGGTCGAGCATCTTCGGCGACGAGTGGGTCGGCCTCTACTACGTCCGGATGTTCATCAACGACCAGCAGTTCTGGCACGCGTTCACCAACACGGTCGTGCTGGGCCTGCTCACGCTGGTGATCGTCTTCCCGCTGCCGATCCTGCTCGCGCTCATGCTCAACGAGGTGCGGTCGCGGCACTTCAAGCGGTCGGTGCAGACGATCTCGTACCTGCCGCACTTCATGTCGATCGTGATCGTCGCGGGCGTGGTGTTCCAGCTCACCGCGGTGAACGGGACGATCAACCAGATCATCACGGCGCTCGGCGGGGACGCGATCACCTTCATGCAGGAGGCGTCCTGGTTCCGGACGATCTACCTGAGCTCGGAGGTCTGGCAGACCGTCGGGTGGGGCACGATCCTCTACCTCGCGGCGCTCACGACGATCGACGACCAGCTCTACGAGGCGGCCCGGATCGACGGCGCCAACCGCTGGCAGCAGACGTGGCACATCACGCTGCCGGGCATCCGCCCGACGATGATCGTGCTGCTCATCCTCAACGTCGGCACGTTCATGGCGGTCGGCTTCGAGAAGATCCTGCTGCTGCAGAACCCCCTCATCTACTCGACGGCCGACGTCATCTCGACGTACCTGTACCGCGTCGGCATCGTCTCGAACAGCGTCTCCTACGCCACCGCGATCGGCCTGTTCGAGGCGATCATCGGCGTGACGCTCGTCCTGTCCGCCAACGCGATCTCGCGCAAGACCGTGGGGGCGTCCCTGTGGTGACCACCGACCAGAAGCCCGCCGCCGTGGTCAGCACGAAGCCGCGGGTCGTCAAGGACAGCCGCGGCTACCGGTCGTTCCGGTTCCTCAACGCGGCGCTGCTGATCGTCGTCTGCGCGCTCGTGCTGTACCCGTTCGTCAACATCGTCGCGCAGGCGTTCTCGTCCGAGGGCTACATCAACTCGGGCCAGGTGAACCTGTTCCCGCGCGGGTTCAACGTGACGACGTTCGGCGTCGTCATGGGCGACGACATGTTCTGGCGCAACTACCGGAACACCGTCGTCTACACGGTGGTCGCCACGACGATCGCGATGGCGCTCACGACGACGTACGCGTACGCGTTGTCGCGGCGGAACCTCAAGGGCCGCAAGTTCTTCATCGGCGTGGCCGTCGCGACCATGTTCTTCAACGGCGGTCTCATCCCGAACTACGTGCTCATCAGCGAGCTCGGGATGCGCAACACGATCTGGGCGATCGTGCTCCCGAACGCGATCAGCGTCTTCAACCTGCTGGTGATGAAGTCGTTCTTCGAGAACTTCCCGAGCGAGCTCGAGGAAGCGGCCGCGATCGACGGCATGACGACGTACGGGATCTTCTTCCGCGTCGTGCTGCCGCTGTCGAAGGCGGTCGTCGCGACGATGCTGCTGTTCTACGCGGTGTCGTTCTGGAACGCCTGGTTCGCCGCCTTCCTCTACATCGACGACCCGAAGCTCTACCCCGTGACGATGTACCTGCGGAACCTGCTCGCGGGCGTGACGTCGGGGACGTCGATCCAGGGCGGCTCGACGGACAACCTCACGCAGATCGCGGCGAACGTGCAGTCCGTGACGATGCTCCTCACCGTGCTGCCGATCATCTGCCTCTACCCCTTCATCCAGAGGTACTTCGTGTCGGGCGTGATGCTCGGCGCGGTCAAGCAGTGACGCCCTCTGGCTGGCGCACCGCATTTCCCATCCCCTCCCGTGCAGGACGACGGAGTTCCACGAAAAGGAGAATCATGAGGTCAGCACGAAAGCGCGCAGGCGTCGCGGCGTCGATCGCGGTCCTCGCCCTCGCCCTGACGGCGGCGTGCTCGTCCGGCGACGGTGCGACGGCCGAGGAGACCGGCGGCGACGCCGGCATCCCGGAGGCGAACCGCGTCGGCGCGATGGAGGACTTCGCGGCCGGCACGGAGTTCGTCGCGACCGAGCCGGTCACGTTCGGCCTGCTCTACCGCGACCACCCGAACTACCCGCTCAAGGAGGACTGGCTCTTCCTCACCGAGCTCAAGGACAAGCACAACGTCGACTTCGACATCACGAGCGCGCCGCTGTCCGACTGGGACCAGAAGAAGTCGCTCATCATCTCCTCGGGCGACGCACCCGAGTTCATCCCGGTGACCTACAAGGGCCAGGAGACGCAGTTCGTCGCGGGCGGAGCGATCCTGCCGCTGTCGGACTACGTGCAGTACATGCCGAACTTCCAGCAGAAGATCGAGGAGTGGGGGATGCAGGACTACCTCGACTCGCTCGAGCAGGCCGACGGCAAGTACTACATGCTCCCCGGCCTGTACGAGTCGCCGCAGCCGCAGTACTCGATCGCGGTCCGCAAGGACCTGTGGGACGCGGCGGGCCTCACCGAGGACCCCGAGACCTGGGACGACTTCCGTGACGCGCTCGAGAAGCTCAAGGCCGCGAACCCGGGCGTGTGGCCGATGTCGGACCGCTGGTCGACGACGAACAACAGCCCCCTGGGTGCGACGCTCAACATCGCCGCGCCGAACTTCGACACGATCGCCGGCTGGGGCTTCGGCCAGGGCCTGTGGTTCGACGAGGACGAGGAGAAGTTCGTCTACGCGCCGACGACCGACGGGTACAAGGACCTCGTCGAGTACTTCGCGGGGCTCGTCGAGGACGGACTGCTCGACCCCGAGTCGCTGACCCAGGACGACGACACCGCGATCCAGAAGTTCGGCTCGGGCCAGTCGCTCGCGATCTCCGGCAACACGCAGGAGGTCACGACGTACCGCAAGACGTTCACCGAGGCGGGCAACGCGTCGGCCGACGTCAAGCTCATCCGCGTGCCCGCCGGCCCGGCCGGTGACAACGTCGCCTCGGGCTCGCGCATCGCGTCCGGCTTCATGCTGTCGTCGGCCGCGAAGGACTCGCCGCACTTCCTCGCGCTCCTGCAGTGGATCGACTGGCTGTACTACTCCGACCAGGGCATCGAGTTCGCGCAGTGGGGCGTCGAGGGCACGACGTACACGAAGGACGGCGACACCCGCACGCTCGCCGCGGACGTCGACTGGAACGGCCTCAACCCGGCGGGCACCAAGAAGCTCAACGCCGACTTCGGGTTCAGCAACGGCGTGTTCATGTTCGCGAACGGCACGACGGACGAGCTCATCGGCTCGATGCAGTCCGACTCGACCCGCGCGTTCGTCGAGTCGATGGCGGACAAGGAGGAGCTGCCGATCGCGCCGACCGCGCCGCTCGACGAGATGCAGCAGGAGCAGGTCACGCTCTGGCAGTCCGCGCTCAACGACTCGGTGCTGCAGAACACGGCCGCGTTCATCCTCGGGTCGCGCCCGCTGTCGGAGTGGGACGCGTGGATGACCGAGCTCAAGGGTCTCAACGTCGACCAGTACGTCGACACGTACAACCAGGCGCTGGCCGCGAAGGGCTGACGCCGCCCGGACCCGGCCGCTCCCGCGTCGCTGTGCGCGGGGCGGCCGGGTCCGCCGTTCCACCCCTGTGTCCCGGGAGACGTGCCGAATCGTGAGCAACCAGGTCCGCTACGGCGGCGACTACAACCCCGAGCAGTGGCCGAAGGACGTGTGGGAGGACGACCACCGCGCGTTCGACGAGGCCGGTATCACGACCGTCACGGTCGGGGTGTTCGCGTGGGCGCACCTGCAGCCCGCGGAGGACCGGTACGACTTCTCGACGCTCGACGCGATCGTCGACCGGGCGGCGCAGGCCGGGCGGGAGGTCGTGCTCGCCACGCCGTCGGGAGCGATGCCGCCGTGGCTCGCGCGCGCCTACCCGGACGCCTGCCGCGTGGACTTCGAGGGCCGGCGGCACGTGTTCGGGCAGCGGCACAACCACTGCCCGTCGTCGCCGGACTTCCGCCGGCTGTCGGTGGAGCTCGCGTCGCGGCTCGCGCAGCGGTACGCGGGCCATCCCGGGGTCGTCGCGTGGCACGTCGGCAACGAGTACGGCGGCGCGTGCTACTGCCCGCTGTGCGCGGCGGCGTTCCGCGTCTGGCTGCGCGAGCGGTACGGCACGCTCGACCGCCTCAACGACGCGTGGAACGCGACGTTCTGGTCGCACACGTACACCGACTGGGACGAGATCCAGCCGCCGACCATGCTCTCGGAGCACTGGCGCGGCCCGCACCACACCGCGTTCCAGGGGACGACGCTCGACTACCGCCGCTTCATGTCGGACGCGCTGCTGGGCGGGTTCGTCGCGGAGAAGGCCGCGATCCGCGCGCACGACGCGACGACGCCCGTCACGACGAACTTCATGGGCCTGTACCAGCCGGTCGACTACCACCGGTGGGCGCCGCACCTCGACCTCGTGACGTGGGACAACTACCCGCCCGCGGACACCCCGCTGCGCACGGCCGCCCGGATGGCGGCCACGCACGCCGCGATGCGCGGGGTCAGCGGCGGTGCGCCGATCTGGGTCATGGAGCAGACGCCGTCGATCACGGCGTCGCGCGACGTGAACCCCGTGAAGCGGCCCGGCGTCCTCGCGCTGTGGACGTGGCAGTCGGTCGCGCACGGCGCCGACGCGACGCTGTTCTTCCAGCTCCGCCAGTCGAGGGGCGCGTGCGAGAAGTACCACGGCGCGGTGATCGACCACTCGGGGCGGACGGACACGCGCGTGTTCCGCGAGGCGTCCGCCCTGGGGTCGTCGCTGAAGACCCTGGGGGACGGCGTCCTCGGCGCGCGCACGCCCGCGCGCGTCGCGCTGCTGCTCGACTGGGACTCGTGGTGGGCGGTCGAGATGACCGACGGCTACAACCGGCACGTCTCCTACGTCCAGACGCTGCTGCAGTACCACCGGGCGCTGTGGTCGGCGAACGCCGCCGTGGACGTCGTACCCGTGACCGCGGACCTGGCGGGGTACGACGTCGTCGTCGCGCCGCTGCTCCACCTGCTCAAGGGCGACGTCTCCGAGCGGCTCACCGCGTTCGTGCACCGCGGCGGCTCGCTCGTCACCACCTTCTACGGCGGCCGGGTCGACGAGGACGACAACGCGTTCCTCGGGGAGCCGCCGCTCGACGCGCTGCTCGGCGTCCGCGTCGAGGAGACCGACTCCGCCGCGCCCGACGTCGCGAACCCCGTCACGCTGCGCCTCGGGGGTCCCGGCACCGACGGCGCGATCGACTGGAACGGCTCCACGACCCACCCGGCGACGCTCGTCTTCGAGCTCCTCGTCCCGCACGACGGCACCGAGGTCGTCGGCACGTACGGCGCCGACTTCTACGCGGGCACGCCGGCGGTCACGCGTGCCGCCCGCGGCGAGGGCGCCGCCTGGCACGTCGGCACCGGGCTCGACGACGACGGGGTCGCACGCGTCCTGCGGCACGTGCTCGACCAGCACGGGCTCATGGGTCCGCACGCCGACGAGCCCGCGCTCGAGGTCGTCGACCGCGTGCAGCCCGACGGCACCCGGTACCGCTTCGTGCTGCACCATGGGAGCACGCCGCTCACGGTGACGTCCGAGGTGGAGGGCACGGACGCCCTCACCGGACGCGTCGTCCGCCGCGGTGACACCCTGACCCTCGCGCCCGCCGACGTGCTCGTCCTCCAGGAGACCCCGTGACCCGTGTCGTCGTCCCGGCCACCCCGCTCGGACCGCTGCCCGAGGCGTGGCGGCACTGCGTCGGCACCGGCCGGCTCAACCTCGCGCTGCGCGCCGACTACCGCGAGTCCCTGGCGATGGTGCAGCGCGACATCGGGTTCCGGCACATCCGCGGGCACGGGCTGCTGTCCGACGACATGGGCGTGCTGCGCCCCTGGTCGATCGGCGACCGGTCCGGGCGCCGGCACTCCTTCACCTACGTCGACCAGGTGCACGACGCGTTCCTGTCGCTCGGCATCAGACCGTTCGTCGAGCTCGGGTTCATGCCGTCGGTGCTCGCGTCGGGGGACGACACCGTTTTCTGGTGGAAGGGCAACATCACGCCGCCGTCCTCGTGGTCGGACTGGACCGACCTCGTGACCGCGCTCGTGCGGCACCTGGTCGACCGCTACGGGATCGACGAGGTCCGGCAGTGGCCGATCGAGGTGTGGAACGAGCCGAACCTCGTGCAGTTCTGGAAGGACGCCGACCAGGACGCCTACCTGCGGCTGTACGAGGTCACCGCGCGCGCGATCAAGGACGTCGACGCGTCGCTCCAGGTCGGCGGCCCGGCCATCTCGCCCGGGGCCGACGACTGGTGGCAGCCGTTCGCCGACTTCGTGACCGGCCGCGACGTGCCGTGCGACTTCCTCAGCGTGCACGCGTACGCGTCCGGCCCCGCGCAGCACGTCCCGTTCGGCAGCTACCAGACGCTCAAGCCGCCGCAGGACCTGCTCGACCAGTTCGCGACCCCGCGCCGGCTGCTCGCCGGCCACCCGCTCGCCGACCTGCCCGTGCACGTCACGGAGTTCAACACCTCGTACTGCCCGGACAACCCGATCCACGACACCGCCTACAACGCGGCCTACCTCGCGCCCGTCATGGTCGGGGGCGGCGACCACGTCGACTCGTTCTCCTACTGGACGTTCTGCGACGTGTTCGAGGAGGCGTGGATCCCCACGTCGTTCTTCCACGGCGGGTTCGGGCTGCTCACGCACCGGCAGGTGCCCAAGCCGACCTACCACCTGTTCGCGTTCCTGGCCCGCATGGGCCGGCACGTCCTCGCGCGCGGCGACGACCACCTGGTCTGCGTCGACGACGAGGGGCGCGTCACCGTGCTCGCCTGGCAGCCCGTCGGCGGAACCGACGGTGCGCCCGCCCACGAGCGGCACGAGCTGCGACTGTCGGTGCCGGTCGGTGTCGGTGCGGGTGGCGACGCGGACGGTGTCGTCGGCGGTCCGGCGACCGCGTTCGTCGTGCGCGAGCGCGTCAACGAGCACGAGGGCAACGCCTTCGCCGCCTGGCGCGAGCTCGGCCGCCCGTTCTCGCCGACCGAGCGGCAGGTCGACGTCCTGCGCGACCTCGCGCGCCCGTCGTCGGCGCACGCGGCCTACCCGGTCGTCGACGGCCGCGTCTCGCTCGACCTGTCCCTCGCCCGCCACGAGGTGACGTTCGTCGAGGTCACGCCCGTCGCCGAGACGTTCCACGAGGGCCTCGACGACCGGCGGCTGCTCGGCGTCGACGACGACCGGCTCGTCGCCGACCCGCCCGGCACGGGTCGCGCGGTGGCGCTCCTCAGCGGCGCGCGGGCGCACGTCGACGTGGGCGACGCGGAGCTGCCCACACCGCGCACACCCGACGACGGCCCGGCAGGGTGAGCGCCGTGAGCGCGGACGCCGACCGGTTCTCCGAGGTCGGCCGCGGACCGTTCTCGCGCGGGTCCGCGGCGGTCTACTGGGCCGTCGTGATCGAGGGCCTGCTCGTCCTCACGTCCCTGCCCACCCTCCTGGCGTTCGTCCTGCTCGACCGCTCACCCGGCAACGCGCCGCTGTTCGCGCTCGCGGCCGTGCCCCTCGGACCGTCGCTCGCCGCCGCGGTCTTCGCGTGGCGCGACTGGCTCACGACGCCGCCCGGCGACCGCGACCTGTCACCGGCGCGGCACTACTGGCGCGGGTACCGGCTGAACTGGCGCGACGTGCTGCGGTGGTGGGTGCCGACGCTCGTCGTCCTGACCGTGCTCGCGATCAACGTCGCGGGCGCCGGTGCGCTGGGCGGGTCCGGCGGTGCGTTCGCGATCGTCTCGCTCGTGATCGCCGTCGCCGTCCTGGTGTGGGCGGGGAACGCGCTCGTCCTGTCGTCCCTGTTCGCGTTCCGCACGCGCGACGTCGCTCGCCTGTCCGCGCACTACCTCGCCGCGAAGCCGGTCAGCGGGCTCGGGGTGCTCGCGCTCGTGGTCGTGGCGGTCGGCATCGCGCTGCTCGCCACCGACTGGCTCCTCGTCCTGCTCGCGTCCCCGCTGGTCGCTCTCCTGGTCCGCAACGCCACCCCGGTGATCACCGACGCGACCACCCGCTTCACCACCTGACTGAAGACGCAGGGCTGCCGGTGAGCGGTACTCGGTGCTCCACCTGGCTCCATGACGACGATCGGCGTGGGGGAGCTCAGGCGGGACGCGTCTGGCGTGCTGCGTCGCGTCGCCCAGGGCGAGCGTGTCGTCGTCACCCTGCACGGCCGTCCCGTGGCGGACCTCGTCCCGCACACCGAGGTGCGTCCGACCTGGCGCCCGGTCGCCGACCTCGCCGCTCTGTTCCCCGCCGTGGGCGATCCTGACGTCGTCGCTGACCTCGCAATGGTCGACTCCGCGGTGGATGACCCGTTCGAGCGGGACGTCGCGCGAGATTGCTGAATCCCACAACGAACGGCCCGATCAGGTCGGCGTCTGAGACGCGAGCCGGCCCGTGCTCAGGCCGGCGGCGGGCCGCCCACGAGCGCGAGCGCGTCCTCGTACCCGCCGCCCACGTCGACCCGCGTGAGGTCGCGCAAGCGCCATCGCGTGGTCGTGTCGTCCCACGTGGCGCCCGGGGTGATCTCCCGCAGCCGCAGGTGCTTCGGACCGACGCGCTCGGGCCGGCCGACAAAGCAGACCGACGGGTCGTCCTCCTCGACGTGGATCGTCACGAGCGGAGCCGCAGCCCCGGCGGTCCGCACGAGCCCGCCGACGTCGTCGAGATCCAGCGATCCCGTCGAGGAGGGCGGGCCGGGGGGCCACTCGCCGCGGGCCGTGAGAGCGGCGCGGTAGAACGCGGCGCTCTCGTCGACCCGCTCACGCACTCGGCGGACGTCGGACAACCGGACCGCGGTCCACCCGTCGAGGCGGATGTCGTCGCCGAGCACCGCGACCAGCAGCCACGCGCGTCCGACGTCGACGACGTAGCCGTCGATCGAGGCAGCCTTCCGGATGCGCCGCGTGACCCGCACGGCGGTGCGCTCGCGGACGGCGGCGGCCAGAGTCGCGCGGAGCTCGGCATCGGTGAGGCGAGGCATCGGGCCAGTCTCCTCGCCACCTCGCCGGCGCGGCTCGTGGGTATCGGGTCAGTACACCGTTCGGCCGGTCGCGTCCGGGATGCCGCTGTGGCGGAAGACGTACGTGCGGAGCTGGTCGCGCCACTCGTGGGCGCTGCGCACCTGCTCGGCGAGCCGTTCGGCGACGCGCGCGTGCAGGTCGGCGGGGACCTGACCGGCGATCGCGTCCCACGCGGCGGCGTTCTCGACCGTGCGGGCGGCACCGTCCCAGTGGGTGTCGTACACGTGCTGGGCGACCGAGACGCCGCTGTGCAGCACGTGCGACCACGGCACGTGGTGGAAGAAGAGCAGCAGCTCGTCGGGGCACGTCGTGACGTCCTCGTAGACGTCCCGCCACGGTGCGGGGAACTGCCCGGTGAAGCCCGTGCCGGTCGCGCGCGTGCGGTCGACGCCGATGCCGTCCCGATCGGCGAAGTGGTACGTGCCCCACGGCGTGTACTCGTAGCCGTCGACGTCCGGGCCGTAGTGGTGGCCGGGGCGGACCATGAACCCGACGCCGAGCGGGGCCGTGTAGTCCTCGTACGTGCGCCACGAGTCGTCGAGGACCCGGTGCAGCGTCTCGCGCACGACGGGGTCGGCGTCCGGGAAGGTGAGCCCGATCCACTCGTCGAGCAGCGTCTGCGGGTCCGCCGACGGGTCCCACGCGAGGCGCGCGAACGAGTAGAGGTTGGCCTGCGCGAGCGGGTGGCCGGTCCAGAACGCGTCGTCGCCGACGTTCGACACCGCGACCAGCCCGGCGCGTCGGGCGTCGTCGGGCCCGCCGGTCCCGGCCGCGACGTCCGCGACGGTCCGGCCGCCGTCCCCCCACGGCCGGAAGCGCAGGATCTCCGACCACTGCGGCCCCAGCCAGACGGCGTGCTTCTGCTGGCCGGTGTACTCCTGCGTGACCTGGAGCTCGACGGCGAGGCGCGTGCGCGGCATCGCGGCGATCACGGGGGAGACGGGCTCGCGCGTCTGGAAGTCCATCGGCCCGTACTTCACCTGGAGCACGACGTTGTCGTCGAACCGCCCGTCGAGCGGGGAGAAGTGGTCGTGCGCGGCACGCGCGCGGTCCGTCGACCGGTCGCGCCAGTCCTGCTTGTGGTCGTAGACGAACGCGCGCCAGAACACCGTCCCGCCGAACGGCTTGAGCGCCCGGGCCAGCAGGTTCGCCCCGTCGGCGTGGTCGCGCCCGTAGGCGAACGGGCCGGGCTGACCCTCCGAGTCCGCCTTGACGACGAACCCGCCGAAGTCGGGGACCGCGTCGTAGACGTCCGCGACGCGCGCCGCCCACCACGCCTGCACGTCGGCGTCCAGCGGGTCCGACGTGGGCAGGCCGCCGAGCGTCATGGGCGCCGCGAACGACACCGACAGGTGGACGCGGATGCCGTGCGGGCGGAAGAGATCCGCGATGCGCGCGACGTCGGGCAGGCCGTCCGTGAGCAGGCGCGCCTCGGTGTGGTGCACGTTGACGTTGTTGATCGCGACGGCGTTGATGCCGACCGACCCGAGTAGCCGCCCGTAGGAGGCGACGCGAGACAAGTCCTCACGGACGCGACCGTCCGCGTAGAAGATCGACCCGCCCGCGTAGCCGCGCTCGACCTGCCCCATCACGGGGTGCACGTCGACGTTGTCCCAGTGGTCGAGCATCCGGAGCTCGTTCACCGGCGCGTGCCAGGTCAGCGCGGCCTCGCCGTCGAACGTCCCCGCGCCCGCCCGGACGAGGTGGTGGAGCCCGTACAGCAGGCCCACCGGGTCGAGCCCCAGGACCGTCGTCGTCGCTCCCTCGCGCAGGACGCCGAACGACCCAGACGCGGTCGGCACGTCGGCGGTGAGCGTGCGGACGGGGTCGTCGGACGCGGTCGTCGGCGTCGACGGCTGCACGAGCGCGAGCACGACGTCGTGCCCGCGCGCCTCCTCGACCGGCAGCGACGCGTCGGGCGAGGCGACCGTGACCGACCCGCCCCACCGTGCGGTCGCGGCGCGGACCTCGGCCACGACGGTCGCGCCGACCGGGTCGTCGGTCCCGGCGGCGACGAGCACGCGGCGCTCGCCGAGCGGACGCAGCGCCTCGTCGGGCAGCCACATGGGGTGGGCGTCGGTGCGGGTCACGCGGGTCCTTCCGTGGTGCGGTTCCGGTCGGCGCGGGGCGCGTCACCAGTCGTGGACCGTGCCGTCCTTGAGCCGGTTGAACGGCAGGTACGCCGGCTGGTACGGGAAGCGGTCGGCGACCTCGTCGTCGTAGACGACGCCCAGGCCGGGCTGGTCGCCGGGGTGCAGGAACCCGTCGGTGAACGTGAACGACTGCCGGAACACCTCGTCGGTGCGGCTGCCGTGCTGCATGTACTCCTGGATGCCGAAGTTGTGGATCGCGAGGTCGAGGTGCAGCGCGGCGGCCATGCCGACGGGGGAGATGTCCGTCGGGCCGTGGATGCCGGACTTGATCTGGTACTGCGCGGCGAAGTCGAGGATGCGACGCAGCGCGGTGATCCCGCCGGTGTGCGTGACGGCGGACCGCACGTAGTCGATGAGCTGCTCGCGGATCACCGTCTGGTAGTCCCAGACGGTGTTGAACACCTCGCCGATGGCCAGCGGGGTGGTCGTGTGCTGCCGGACGAGCCGCAGCGCCTCCTGGTTCTCCGCGGGCGTGCAGTCCTCGAGCCAGAACAGGTCGAACGGCTCGAGGTCCTTGCCGAGCCGCGCCGCCTGGATCGGGGTCATGCGGTGGTGGCCGTCGTGCAGCAGCGGCAGCTCGGGACCGAACTCGCCGCGCACGGCCTCGAAGACGCGCGGGATGTGCCGCAGGTACGCGCGGGTGTCCCAGTCCTCCTCGGCGGGCAGCGGCGCGCGCTGGGCGGGCTCGTAGTCGTAGCGCCCACCGCTGCTCGGCTGCGCCGCGACCCCGTAGACCGCGTCGATGCCGGGCACGGACGTCTGCACGCGGATCGACCGGAAGCCGAGCTCCTGGTGGTGGCGGATCGAGTCGAACAGCTCGGGCAGGTCGCGGCCCGACGCGTGCCCGTACGCCATGATCCCGGTCCGGCTCGCGCCGCCGAGCAGCTGGTAGAGCGGCATGCCCGCGTACCGGGCCTTGATGTCCCACAGCGCGACGTCGACCGCCGCGATCGCGGCCATCGTCACCGGGCCGCGCCGCCAGTACGCCGACCGGTAGAGGAACTGCCACGTGTCCTCGATGCGGTGCGCGTCCCGGCCGATCAGCAGCGGCACGACGTGGTCCTGCAGGTAGGAGACGACGGACAGCTCGCGCCCGTTGAGCGTGGCGTCGCCGAGCCCGACGACGCCGTCCTCGGTCGTGACGCGGAGCGTGACGAAGTTGCGGTCGGGGCTGCTGACCAGCACCTCGGCAGACCGGATCGCGCTGCCCGACGGTCGGGTCGCGGGGCGGGCTCCGTCCGCGGCGGCCGGTGCGGTCGTCGTCACGTCGCGCGGGTCGGCGGCACCGGTCGTCGGGCTCGCGGGGGTGCCGGTCGTGGGCTCGGGGTGCTGCGGCGTCATCGGTGCTCCCGTCGTGCGCGGCGCCGTCGCCGCGTGCGGTCCGTTCCGTCGTCGAGCCTAGACACCGTCGTGGCGATGCGGCAATCGCTTGCCAGATATTGCCAACCGGGCACCGCGTGGACCAGCATGGACACCGCCGCAGGAGGCCGGACGACGACGACCGGACGACCTGCGGCCGAGAGGAGACCATCGATGCCGGGCACCCGGCCCACCCTCCGCGACGTCGCCGACGCGGCGGGCGTCGCGGTCTCCACCGCGTCGCGCGCGCTCACGCGACCCGGCCGCATCACCGAGGACACCGCCGCGCGCGTGCGGGCCGCCGCCGAGGAGCTCGGCTACGTCCCCAGCGCGTCCGGCCGCGCGCTCAGCTCGGGCCGCACCGGCACCGTCGCGCTCGTGCTGCCCGACGTCACCAACCCGTTCTTCTTCGGCATCGTGCGCGGCGTCCAGTCGCGCCTGCGCGTCGACGGGTACACGCACGTCCTCGTCGACACCGAGGAGTCCGTCCCCGCGGAGGAGCGCGCGCTGCGCATGATCCGCTCGTCCGCCGACGGCGCGATCCTCGCCGCACCGCGGCTCGAGGACTCGACGCTCGCGCGCTGGGCTCGGGACATGCCCCTCGTCACGATCAACCGACCCGTCGACGGCGACGGCATCGTGCTCGACACGCCCGGCGGTGCCGTCCAGGCCCTCGAGCACCTCGCGTCGCTCGGCCACCGCCGCGTCGCGTACGCGTCCGGCCCACGCACCTCCTGGTCGGACCGTCACCGCCGTGCCGCGCTGCGACCCGCCGCCCGGCGCCTGGGCGTCGAGCTCGTCGTCCTCGGCCCCTACGCCCCGCAGCGCGAAGCCGGTGCCGCCGCCGCGGACGCCGCGTGCGGCGCGGGCGTCACCGGCGTGCTCGCCTTCAACGACCTGCTCGCGTTCGGGATCCTCGACCGCCTCACCGCGCGCGGGCTCGACGTGCCGGGCGACCTCAGCGTCGTCGGGTGCGACGACGTGTTCGGCGCCGACCTGGTCCGACCCGGCCTCACGACCGTCGCCGCGCCGCTCGAGCGCGCCGGCCAGCGCGCCGCCGACCTGCTGCTCGCGCGCATCGACCGGCCCCGGCGCCTCGACGGTCGCGCCGGCGACGACGGCATCCCGCCGACGGTCGACCTCCTGCCGACGCACCTCGTCGTGCGCGGGACGACAGGCCCGGCGCGGCCCGCGCCCTGACCAGCGGCTGTCCCGACCGACGACGGGGGTGCTGCGCGCACGCAGCACCCCCGTCGGACGGTCGTGGGTCGACTCAGACGGCGACGTCCTGCACGACGACGACGATCGCCGACGACGTGTCGAACTGCTCGGTGATCGTCGCCTGGTTCGCGGCGCTGCCCGCGAAGCCCAGGATGAAGCCGATCGCCGTGATGATCCACGCCAGCTTCTTGTGCTGCTCGTAGCCGGCGAGCGGCCGCCCCGCCTTGTCCCGCTGCACGCCGGCCAAGGTGAGGATGATGTCGACCAGCGCCCAGATGCCGAGGCCGCCGCACGTCACGAGCTTGAGGATGCCGGTGCCGACCTTGCCCAGGTAGAACCGGTCGACGCCGAGCACGCCGAGGAACCAGGCGAGCAGCCACGTCGCGACGAACGACTTGCCCGACTCGGCGGGCGCCCCGTACCCGGGCTGGGAGCCGTACGCCGCCGCACCGTAGGCGGCGCCCGCGGGGGCCGCACCACCGTACGCGGGCGCCGGCGGCGCCACGGGCGGCTGGGGCTTCGACAGGTCCGTCGGGTCGACCGGCTCGGCCGGTCCGGTGCCCTCGGGCGGGGTGGTCGACATCAGTGACTCCGTTCGACGTGCGGATGGGCCTCTCATCTGGCGCGACGCCGCAGCGACGCACCGGGCGCCACGCTAGGGCCCCGCGCCTGTCGTGCGCACCGGTACGCGCCGTCGTCTCGCGCGTCGGCCGCGCGACTCCACCCGGTCACGGCACGATCGGGTCGTGGACCCGCGTGCCCTCCTCGCCCGCACCGTGCACGCCGACGCCTGGGAGCAGCACGGTCTGCTCCGCACGGGTCGCGGCGGTGCGACCGGTGTCGCGCCCGGAGTCCGCCTGATGGCGAGCGGACTGCCGCACCCGCAGTGGAACAACGGGGACGTGACCGACCCCGCCCTCGTGGACGTCGCCGCCCTGTGCGCCTGGTACGAGCCGCTCGCCGTGCCGTGGGGCGTCCGCGTCCCCGCGGGGGCTCCGTGGACGCACGGGACCTTCCTGTTCCGCAAGGACCTCGTCCTGCGCGACGCCGGTCCGGTGGAGGCGCCGGCGGTCGCCGGGCTGCGGGTGCGCGCCGCCGGCCCGGAGGACCTGGCGACCGTCGCCGCGGTCGACGCCGTGGCGTTCGCCGGTGACCCCGGGCTCGAGGCAGCGTGGATCGCGCCGCACCTGCACGCACCCCACTCCGCGACCGTGGCGCTCGCGACCCTCGAGGGCACGCCCGTGGCGACGGGCTCCGTGCTGCGGACCGACGGCCAGGCCGGTCCGGCGGCCTACCTGTCGGGGGTCGCCGTGCTGCCCGACGCCCCCGCCGCGCCCGTCTGGACCGCGCTGGCTGCCTGGCTGCTCGGTCGCGCCTTCGCCGCGGGCGCGCGCGTCGCTCTCGCACACCCCGACGACGCCGAGGAGTCGGCATCCCTGGAGGCCCTCGGCTTCACGTCGGCGGGCGCCCTCGACGTCTACGTCGACCTCGCCTGACCGACACGTGCACGTCCCCGCCTGGCGGCGCCGCGGTGTCAGTCCGCGGGCTGGCCCTCCAGCGCCGCGAGGACGCCCTCGCCGTAGCGGTCGAGCTTGGTCGCGCCGACGCCGCTGATCGTCCCGAGCGCCTCGACGCTGGCCGGCTGCTGCGTCGCGATCTCCCGGAGCGTCGCGTCGTGGAACACGACGTACGCGGGCACGCCCTGCTCCTTCGCGGCACCGGCGCGCCAGGCCCGCAGCCGTTCGAACCGCTCGGCGGCGTCGTCGCTGAGGTCAGCCGCGACGCTCGCACGACGGTCACGGCCCGACGACCCGCCGCGCGACCGGCCGGAGCGCTCGGGCTCGCGCCGCAGCCGGACCTCGCGGTCGCCGCGCAGCACCTCGGCCGACGCGGGAGCGAGCCGCAGCGTCCCGTAGCCGTCGGAGTCGACGGCGAGGAGCTCGAGCGCGAGGAGCTGGCGGACCACCCCCCGCCACTCGCCGTCGGACAGGTCGGTGCCGAGGCCGAACGTGCTGAGCGCGGAGTGCCCGAGCTGCTGGACGCGGGGGGTCGTCTTGCCGCGCAGGATGTCGACGAGGTGCCCGACGCCGTAGCGCTGGTTGCGCTGGTCGAGCCGCACGATCGTCGACAGGAGCTTCTGCGCGGCGACGGTGCCGTCCCACGACTCGGGCGGGGTCAGGCACGTGTCGCAGTTGCCGCACGGCTCGGACGTCTGACCGAAGTAGTTGAGCAGCTGGACGCGGCGGCACGACACCGTCTCGCACAGCGCGAGCATCGCGTCGAGGTGCTGCGTCAGCCGGCGGCGGTGCGTGGCGTCGCCGTCGGAGGTGTCGATCATCCGTCGCTGCTGCACGACGTCCGCGAGCCCGTACGCGAGCCACGCGGTCGACGGCAGCCCGTCGCGCCCGGCGCGCCCGGTCTCCTGGTAGTAGCCCTCGACGGACTTCGGCAGGTCGAGGTGCGCGACGAACCGCACGTCCGGCTTGTCGATGCCCATGCCGAACGCGATGGTCGCGACCATCACCAGCCCGTCCTCGCGCAGGAACCGCGCCTGGTTGCGCGCGCGGACGAGGCGGTCGAGGCCGGCGTGGTACGGCAGCGCGGGGATGCCGTTCGCGACGAGGTGCTCCGCGGTCTGCTCGACCGAGTTCCGGGACAGGCAGTAGACGATCCCGGCGTCCCCCGCGTGCTCGGTGCGCAGCAGGTCGAGCAGCTGGGCGCGCGGGTTGTCCTTCGGCACGATCCGGTACTGGATGTTGGGCCGGTCGAAGCTCGCGACGAAGTGCCGCGCGTCCTCGAGCTGCAGCCGCTGCGCGATCTCGGCGTGGGTCGCGGCCGTCGCGGTCGCGGTGAGCGCGATGCGCGGCACGTCGGGCCAGCGCTCGTGCAGCATCGACAGCTGCAGGTAGTCCGGCCGGAAGTCGTGGCCCCACTGGGACACGCAGTGCGCCTCGTCGATCGCGAACAGCGCGATGCGGCCCTGGTCGAGCAGGTCGATCGTGTCGGGCACGCGCAGCCGCTCGGGGGCGAGGTAGAGGAGGTCGAGCTCGCCGTCGAGGAACGCCTGCTCGACGGCACGCCGCTCGTGCGGCTGCTGCGTCGAGTTGAGGAACCCGGCGCGCACGCCGAGCGCGGAGAGCGCGTCGACCTGGTCCTGCATGAGCGCGATCAGCGGGGACACGACGACGCCCGTGCCGGGCCGGACGAGCGCGGGCACCTGGTAGCAGAGCGACTTGCCGCCGCCGGTCGGCATGAGGACGAGCGCGTCGCCGCCGTTCACGACGGTGTCGATGATCTCCGCCTGCTCGCCGCGGAACGCGTCGTAGCCCCAGACGCGCTGCAGCACCTCGTGCGGCGTGGGACGCGGTCCGTCGTCGGGCTCGGTGACCGCCCGCGGGCGGCTGCGGCCCGGGACCGGTGCTCCGTGCGCGGCCTCGTCGCGTGCCCTGCGGTCCTCGTCGCCGGACCGGCGCGCCGTCGCACCGCGCGCGGGGCCGCTGCCTCGCGACGGGCGGTCGGGCGGCGCCGCGTCGTACGTGGGGTCGAAGGGCGGCTCGTCGTAGGACGGGTCGTACGGGGGCTCGTCGTACCCCGGGTCGAACGGCGGCTCGTCGGGCAGCGGGACGTCGTCCGTCCACTCCGCCGACGCGGCGGCTCGGGAGGCGGGGCGGGCGGGTCCGGCTGGCACCCGCCCACCCTACGAGCCCTGGCCCACACCGCGGACCCCCGCCGGCGTGCCGTTGACACCGCGACGCACCGCCGGGCTGGGGACGGCTCGCCGAAGCGCTGCGTCGGGGCCGGGACGGTCCGTAGGGTGGCCGCATGGGAACCGCACTCGTCACGGGCGCCAGCGCCGGTCTCGGCCTGGAGTTCGCCTGGCAGCTCGCCACCGCCAAGCACGACGTCGTCCTCGTCGCTCGCGACGAGGAGCGCCTCACGCGCCTCGCCGCCCAGCTGGAGGCCGCCGCGGGCATCCGCGCCGAGGTCCTGGTCGCCGACCTCACGGACGCCGACGACGTCGCCCGCGTCGCCGACCGCCTGCGCAGCGACGAGAGCCCCGTCGGCCTGCTGGTGAACAACGCCGGCTTCGGCATCAACCAGGAGTTCGTCGGCGGCGACCTCGAGCGCGAGCTCACGGCGCTCGACGTCATGGTCCGCGCGGTCCTGGTCCTCTCGCACGCGGCCGCCGAGGCGATGGTCGCGCGCGGCCGTGGCGCGATCCTCAACGTCGGGTCGGTCGCGGCGCTCATGGCGTCGGGCACGTACTCGGCGCACAAGGCGTGGGTGCGCTCGTTCACCGAGGGGCTCGCCGTCGAGCTCAAGGACACGGGCGTCACCGCGACCGTCGTGAACCCGGGCTTCACGCACACCGAGTTCCACGAGCGCGGCCGCATCGACATGAGCCAGTACCCGGAGATCGTGTGGCTGAACGCCGAGGACGTCGTCGCGACCGCCCTCGCCGACGTGCGCCGCGGCGTCGTCATCTCGACCCCGAGCACCCGCTACCGCACGATGTCGGCCCTGGTCCGCATCGCCCCGCGGTCCGCGATCCGCGCGATCGGCCGCTACCGCCGTGCGATCGAGGACGCCCCGACCGACGCCGACGCCTGACGCGGCCCGTCGCGACGCCCCGACGACCGTCGCCTGACGGACGAGACGGCGGCGTCCGCCCGCGGCCCACGGTCTAGCCTTGGGGGCCGTGACCCACGACCTCTCGCCGACGCCCCGCGAGCAGCTGCTCGCCCTCATCCAGGACCTCGCGGTCGTGCACGGGAAGGTCACGCTGTCGTCGGGCCGCGAGGCCGACTACTACGTCGACCTGCGCCGCGTCACGCTGCACCACCGTGCGGCACCGCTGATCGGCCACCTCATGCTCGACCTGCTCGAGGAGGTCGGGCTCGGCACGGCCGAGATCGACGCGGTCGGCGGCCTCACCCTCGGCGCCGACCCGGTCGCGACGTCCCTGCTGCACGCGGCCGCGTCGCGCGGGCAGGACCTCGACGCGTTCGTCGTCCGCAAGGAGGCGAAGGCGCACGGCATGCAGCGGCGCATCGAGGGTCCGGACGTCGCAGGTCGTCGGGTGGTCGTCCTGGAGGACACCTCGACGACGGGCGGCTCGCCGATCGCGGCCGTCGAGGCCGCGCGCGAGGCCGGCGCCGAGGTCATGGGCGTCGCGGTGATCGTGGACCGCGCGACGGGCGCGCAGGCCAAGATCGAGGCCCTCGGCGTGCCGTACCACGCGCTCTTCACCCTGGCCGACCTCGGCCTGTCCTGACGGGTTCACCCGCCGGCCGACCTCGGCCCGTCCTCACGGGCCGACCCGCGCGGCCGTCCGGCCCGACCTGACGGGCTCGGGCGGGGGCTCCCGGCGGGACCGTCAGACGACCGCGAGCGTCGCGGCGGTCACGACGACCGTCGCGGCGATCTCGCCCAGCCCGATCGCCTTCGCCGACGGCCACGGCCGCCGCCGGGGCACGAGGACCGCACGCACCAGCAGCCCGAGCGCGACGGCCGCGCACACGACGGCACCACCCGCGACGGGTGGGCGGACGACCACGACGGCGAGCGCGCCCGCGGCGAGCGCCGCGTGGTAGCCGACCGAGACGGCGAGCACGGTCCGGTCGCCGCGCTCGCGGATGAGCGACTTCACGTAGGGCACCGTGCCGAGGAAGTAGGCGGCGAGGACCCCCGTCGCCGCCCACGCGCGCGGGTCGTCGGCCCCCGGCAGCGGGCCGGGGGACCCGAGCCCCGCCGCGACGACCGTCATCAGCATCGCCGCGACGACGGTGACGCCGTCGTTGAGCCACGACCGGTCGGCACGACGTGCCGAGCACCCGAGGCTCACCGCGAGCAGCGCACCGAAGACCGGCGCCCACCACAGCAGCGACGGCGCCACGGCCAGCAGCAGCCCGCCCAGCACGACCGTCGCCACGCCGTACGCCCGCACCGGCGGCCGGTACCGCGGGCGACGGGACGCCTTGAGCCACAGCCCGGCGGCGTTGTACGCGAGGAACGCGACCAGCCAGGCGACGAGCAGCAGCCCGTGCCGCCACGCGGGCCCGACGAGCACGGACCCGACGACCACCGGGACGACGAGCATCGCCCACGCCCCGTGCTGCTGCGGCACCCAGCCCGGGCCGCGGCGGCGGCGGACCGGGGCGACGCGGTGCGGGGCTGTCGTCGGCACGCGCCGAGCATGACCCGCCGACGGCGGAGTGCCACCGGGACCTAGGTCCCGGCCCCGGGCGAGGGTGGCCCCCGAACGGCGACGTCCGCAAGACCGCCGAGCCGGGAGGTCGGCCCGGCCGCCGAAGGGTGAGGTCGGCCAGACCGCCGGGGGTGACGTCAGCGAGCCGCCGAGCGGCGGTGGCGGCCGGACCGGCCGGCGGCGACGTCAGCGGGCGCGGCGCGTCCGGGCCGTGCGCACGAGCGACGTCCCGACGGCGACCGCGAGGACCGCGGCCAGCGCGAGCTCGGGAGAGGCGCCGGTCGCGGCGAGCTCGGCACCTCGCACGGGCGCCGCGGAGGTCGTGGCGACGCCGGGCGACGGTGCCACGGCCGGGACCTGGGGGGCGGAGGGCACGACCGGGACGACGGGGACCACGACGGGCGCGGCGGTGGTGAGCGTGACGGTCTCGACGACGGTCAGCCCGACGGCCTCGACGCGGACGGTGAGCGTCGTCCCGGACGGGAGGCCGGACAGCACGGCGGTCGTCCCGGACGTCGTGAGGGGAGTCGACCAGGTGGTGCCGTCGGCGGACCACGTGACCGCGTACCCGGCGGTCGCGGCGGGCAGGGCCGTCCAGGACACGGTCGCGCCGGTCGCGTCCACGCCCGACACCGCGGGGGCGAGCTGCGGCGTCGTCGTGCGCAGCACCAGGTGGAGCGTCGACTCCTTCTGGATGGTGTAGTCCGCGAGAGTGCGCCCGTCCTCGAGCTGCTTCCCGGCGAAGACCAGCCGCTGCTGGTCCGGCGGGATCCCCTCCTTGTCCTGGATCTTCTGCTTGACCGCCTCGATCGAGTCGGACGGCTCGACCTCAAGGGCGATGGTCTTGCCGGTGAGGGTCTTGACGAAGATCTGCACGGTGCTCCTGGCCTGGGGGGACGGGCCAGTATCACCCGACGTCGACGGCGGACGCGGGAGCCGGGTGGGTGACGTCAGACGCGGTCGACGAGGTCCTGGACGGAGTCGGCGATCTCGCTCGGGCGGAACGGGAAGCGCTCGACGTCCTCGCGCCGGGTGGACCCGGACAGCACGAGGATCGTCCGCAGGCCGGCCTCGATCCCGGCGACGACGTCGGTGTCCATGCGGTCGCCGACCATGACGGTCGTCTCGGAGTGCGCGTCGATCCGGTTGAGCGCGGACCGGATCATCATCGGGTTGGGCTTGCCGACGAAGTACGGCTGGCGGCCGGTCGCGGCGGAGATCATCGCGGCGACGGCACCGGTCGCGGGCAGGTCACCCTCGGCCGACGGGCCGGTGACGTCGGGGTTGGTCGCGATGAACCGCGCACCGCCCTGGATGAGCCGGATGGCCTGGGTGATCGCCTCGAACGAGTAGGTGCGCGTCTCGCCGAGGACCACGAAGTCCGGGTCCGACGACGTGAGCGTGTACCCGGCCTCGTACAGGGCGGTCGTGAGACCGGCCTCGCCGATCGTGTACGCGGAGCCGCCGGGCATCTGGTCGGTGAGGAACTGCGCGGTCGCGAGCGCGGAGGTCCAGATGGCGCGCTCGGGGATGTCGAGGCCGCTGGCCCGCAGGCGTGCCGCGAGGTCACGCGGCGTGAAGATCGAGTTGTTCGTGAGGACCAGGAAGGGGCGGTCACCGTCCCGCAGCGCGGTGACGAACTCGGCGGCGCCCGGCAGGGCGGTGCCCTCGTGCACGAGGACGCCGTCCATGTCCGACAGCCACGAGCGGATCTCCCGCGTCACTCGCCGAACACCTTGCGCTCGACGGCCTCGCGCTCGGACTGCTCGTCGTAGCGGGTGTCGCGGCCGTCGGCGTCGAGCGGCGCGTCGTCGCGGTGGCGGCGCGCGCGCAGCAGCTCGATGCCCATCGGCACCACCGACAGCAGGACGATGAGGACGAGCAGGCCCTCGATGTTCTCCTTGACGAACGGGATGTTGCCGAGCAGGTAGCCGAGCATCGTCACGCCCACGCCCCACAGGAGCGCGCCGACGGCGTTGTAGGTGACGAAGTGGCGGTAGCGCATGTTGCCGACGCCCGCGGCGACGGGCGCGTACGTGCGCACGATGGGGACGAAGCGCGCGACGATGATCGTCCGGCCGCCGTACTTGTCGAAGTACGCGTACGTCTGGTCGATGTACTTCTTCTTGAAGAAGCGCGAGTCGGGCTTGTTGAAGACGCGGGGGCCGAGCCGCCGGCCGATGAAGAAGGCGGTCTGGTCGCCGAGGAACGCCGCGAGGAACAGCAGCCCGCACAGCATCCAGATGTTGATGTGCACCGGGAACAGGTCCTGCGCGACCAGCGCGCCCGCGGTGAAGAGCAGCGAGTCGCCGGGCAGGATGGGGAACAGCAGCCCGGTCTCGATGAAGATGACGGCGACGATGCCGATGACGACCGCGGTCCCGAACGACGAGATCATGTGGTCGGGGTCGAGGAAGTCCGGCCCGAGCGTGGCGACGGGGCCGGCGGCGTGCAGTGCGGCCCCGAGGGTCGTCGTCAGCATGACGTCCAGGGTACGTGCCCGCCCGTGGCCCCGACGTGCGTCCCTGTGTGGGAACGGTGTGGACCGCGGCTCGTCGTCGTCGGGACAATGGGCGCCCACCGGCGGTCGAGGAGAGGGCGGCGATGCGGTCCACCGTGAAGGACGTCGCGCTGCGCGCCGGGGTGTCCCCGAAGACGGTGTCGAACGTCATCAACGGCACCGCGTTCGTCCGGCCGGAGACGCGGGCCCGCGTCGAGGAGGCGCTCGCGGAGCTCGACTACGTGCCGAACCTGGGCGCCCGGGGGCTGCGCAACGGTCGGTACGGGCTGATCGCGCTCGCGCTCCCGGACCTCTCGACCGCGTACTCGGCGGAGGTCGCGCACCAGTTCGTCGAGGAGGGGCACGCGCGCGGGTGGAGCGTGCAGATCGAGGAGACGGCGGCGGAGCCGCACCGCGAGCAGGCGCTCCTGTCCCGGGCCCGGTCGCACCTCGTCGACGGGCTCGTCCTCAACCCGGTGTCGCTGGCCGAGTCGGTCGTCGACGAGCACGTCGCGCGGGGTCCGCTGCCGCCCACGGTCCTGATCGGCGAGGTCGAGCAGGACCGGACGGACCAGGTGGGCGTCGACAGCGTCGCGGGGGCACGCGACATGACCGAGCACCTGCTCGCGACGGGCGTGCGGCGCATCGCCGTCGTCGGGGTCCCGGGCGACGCCGAGACCGCGGCTGCCCGGCAGCGGACCGAGGGCTACCGCCAGGCGCTCGCGGCCGCGGGTGTGGCGCACGACCCCGTGCTCGAGATCGCCATGCCGCGCTGGACGGCCGACGAGGCGCGTGACGCGGTGCGGGCGTTCCTCGACGAGCACCCGCCGCCCGAGGCGTTCTTCTGCTTCACCGACTCGATGGCGCTCGCGGTCGTGCACGTGCTGTGGGAGCGAGGGCTGCGCGTGCCCGACGACGTGGCGGTCGCGGGGTTCGACGACGTCGAGCCGAGCCGGTACGCGGTGCCCCCGCTGACGACGGTCTCGTTCGACCTGCGCGCGTTCGCGGCGACGGCGCTCGACCTGCTGCGCGACCGCATCGACGACCCGCACCGCGCACCGCGGCGCCTCACCGTCCCGCACCGCGTGGTCGTCCGCGCGAGCACGACGCGCTCCTGAGCCGGTCCCGGCGATCTGTCCGGTTGGCGGCGTGGCGTCCCTCTTGCCGACCCGTTTCAACGATGTAATGCTCACGACTGGTCCGGCCACGGCCACCCCGGGGAGGGCTCCCAGCCGTCCGCGAGGCGGGCGGTGACAGGGCCTCGACACGTGTCTCACGAAGGAGTGACGGCATGACCGATCGCCACGGGCCCCCGCGCGGCCCGAACCCCTCCACCCCCGCGCTCGACCGCGCCGGGTTCGTCGTCCCGGGCCGCTCCGGCCCGTCCTCGGGCCTGACCGGCCTCACCCGCCGGCAGATGCTGCTCGGCTCGCTCGCGGCGATCGGCGGCGTCGCGGCCGCGGGGTCGCTCGCGGGCTGCGCGTCCCCGACCGCCGCCGCCGACGGCGTCCGCGAGCTCGCGTTCTGGCACCTGCTGTCCGGCGGCGACGGCATCAACATGGCCGGTCTGGTCGAGGACGTGAACGCCCTCGACCACGGGTACCACGCGACGCAGACCGTCCTCGCGTGGGGTGCGCCGTACTACACCAAGCTCGCGATGGCGAGCGTCGGCGGGCGCGCCCCCGACACCGCGATCATGCACGCGTCGCGCATCGCCGGGTACGCCCCGGGTGGCCTGCTCGACCCGTGGGACCTCGACCTGCTCGCCGAGTTCGACGTCACCGAGCAGGACTTCCTCCCGCGCGTCTGGGAGAAGGGCGGGCTCGACGGGACGCAGTTCTCGATCGCGCTCGACTCGCACCCGTTCGTGATGTTCTACAACACCGACATCGCCGAGCAGGCGGGTGTGCTCGGGTCCGACGGCCAGCTCGCCCCCATCGAGGACGCCGACCAGTTCCTCGAGGTCGCGCGCGCCATGCAGGGCGTCACCGGCAAGCACGGGCTGTCGTACGGGTACCTCGGCGACGGTGCCCAGATGTGGCGGCTGTTCTACACGCTCTACAAGCAGCACGACGCGGAGTTCGACCTGTCGGGCACCCGCGCGGAGGTCGACACCGACGCGGCGGTGGAGTCGCTCGAGTACATCCAGACGCTGCTCGACGGCACGATCTGCGCACCCGACGGCGACTACGGCACGGCGGTCGCGGAGTTCATGTCGGGGGAGAGCGGGATGTTCTTCACCGGCGTCTGGGAGCTGCCGACGGCCAAGAACGCCGGCATCCCGTTCGACGCGATGCCGATCCCGACGCTGTTCGGCACGCCCGCCGCGTACGCGGACTCGCACGCGTTCACGCTGCCCCACCAGTCCGACCCGGACCCCGAGCAGCGCCGCGCGACCTACCGGTTCGTCGCGGACATCCTGCAGAGCTCGTTCGCGTGGGCCGAGGCCGGGCACATCCCCGCGTACCAGCCGGTCGTGCAGAGCCCCGAGTACCAGGACCTCGTCCCGCAGGCGCACTACGCATCGGCGGCCGAGATCCTCAACTACGACCCCGAGGCGTGGTTCACGGGCTCCGGGAGCGACTTCCAGAGCTACTTCCTGGAGACCGTGCAGAACGTGTACCTCGACGGCGCGGACCCGGCGGAGGGCTTCGGCGCCTTCGTGCGACGCGTCGACGTCCAGCTCTCGAAGCCGAACCCGGTCTGACGCTCTTCCTGCCGACCTGACCGCCCGATCCGACGAAGGAGTCCGATCGTGTCCTCTGCCGCTGTAGACGTCGGCGCCGGACGTAGCCGTACCGGCACGTCGACGTCCGCCCGATCCACCACCCGCACCCCACGATCGCGCGACACCCGCATCGGCTGGCTGTTCGTCGCGCCGTTCGTCGTCGTCTTCGCGATGTTCCTGATCTGGCCGCTCATCCACGGCTTCTACCTGTCGTTCACCGGCGAGTCGATCACCGGCGCCGGCGGCGCGTTCCTCGGCTTCGACAACTACGCCGAGGCCCTGCGCGACCCGATCATGTGGCGCTCGATGCTCAACACGCTGTGGTTCACCGTCCTCTCGACGGTGCCGCTCGTGCTCGTCGCGCTCGTCATGGCGCTGCTCGTGTTCCAGGGGCTGCCCGGCCAGTGGCTGTGGCGGCTGTCGTTCTTCATGCCGTTCCTGCTCGCGTCCACCGTGGCCGCGCAGTTCTGGATCTGGATGTACAACCCGCAGCTCGGCCTCGTGAACTACATGCTCGGCGCCCTCGGCGTCGAGGGACAGGCCTGGTTGCAGGACACGCGGTGGGCCATGCTCGCGGTCGTCGTCGAGACGCTGTGGTGGACCGTCGGGTTCAACTTCCTGCTCTACCTGACGGCGCTGCAGAACATCCCCGAGCAGCAGTACGAGGCGTCCGCGCTCGACGGCGCCGGCCGCTGGCGGCAGCTCTGGTCGATCACGATCCCGCAGCTCGGCCCGACCACGGCGCTCATCGTCATCCTGCAGATCCTGGCGTCGCTCAAGGTGTTCGACCAGATCTACATCATGACCCAGGGCGGTCCGGGCGGTGTGACGCGGCCCGTCGTCCAGTACATCTTCGAGTCCGGCTTCACCGGGTACCGGTTCGGCTACGCGTCGTCGATCGCGTACATCTTCTTCGCGGTCATCATCATCGTGTCGCTCGCGCAGGTCCCGTTCACCTTCCGCAGGAGCGCCCGATGACCACCACCGTCGCCCCGCAGCCGAACGCCGGAGCCGCCGGAGCCGCCGTCGCCGGCGGTCGTCGTCGCCGCCCGCAGGGCAGGTTCGCGCACGCCGCGGGCCTGCGTGTCGGCGAGCACTTCGCCAGCCCGGGCCGGATCCTCGCGATCGTGACGCTCGTCGTCCTCGCCGTGTTCTGGCTGCTGCCGTTCCTGTGGGCCGTGTTCACGTCGTTCAAGTCCGAGACCGCCGCGGCCGCCACGCCCGTCTCGTGGTTCCCGTCCGACGGGTTCACCACCGACGCGTACGCGAGCGTGCTCCGCGAGGGGAACATCCCGCTCTGGACGTGGAACAGCCTGGTCACGGCCGTCGCGATCACGGTCATCACGCTGACCGTGTCGTCGCTGGCCGCCTACGCGCTCGCCCGCATCGACTTCCGCGGCCGCCGGTGGCTGTTCTGGCTGATCATCGCGTCGATCATCGTGCCGCCGCCGGTGCTGATCGTCCCGCTGTTCTACGAGATGCTCACGCTCAACCTCGTCGACACGTACTGGGCGATCATCCTCCCGCAGGTCGTGCACCCGGCCATGGTGTTCGTCCTCAAGAAGTTCTTCGAGCAGGTGCCCGTCGAGCTCGAGGACGCCGCCCGGATCGACGGCGCCGGACGCCTCCGGGTGTTCTGGTCGGTCGTGCTGCCGCTGTCGCGACCCATCCTCGCGGCCGTGTCGATCATCGTGTTCATCGGCGCGTGGAACAACTTCCTGTGGCCGTTCATCATCACGAGCGACGCCTCGCTGATGACCCTGCCCGTCGGCCTGCAGACCGTGAAGAGCGCGTACGGGCTGCAGTACGCGCAGACGATGTCGTCCGCCGTGCTCGCCGCGCTGCCGCTGATCGTCGTCTTCCTGTTCTTCCAGCGGCAGATCATCAAGGGCTTCTCGACCACCGGCTTCGGCGGTCAGTGACGTCCCCGGCGGCGGCCCGGACCACCCGCCGGGCCGCCGCCCTCCCCGCACCGCGCACCACCCGCAGCACCCTGAGGAGACCCATGACCCAGGCACGACTCGTCCTCGACCGCGACTTCACCGTCGGGGAGGTGCCCCGCCGGATCTTCGGCTCGTTCGTCGAGCACATGGGCCGGTGCGTCTACACGGGCATCTACGAGCCCGGGCACCCCGCGGCCGACGAGCGCGGCTTCCGCACCGACGTGCTCGACCTCGTCCGCGAGATGGGCGTGAGCGTCGTCCGGTACCCCGGCGGCAACTTCGTGTCCGGGTACCGGTGGGAGGACGGCGTCGGGCCCGTCGACCAGCGCCCGCGGCGTCTCGACGGCGCGTGGCACACCGTCGAGACCAACGCGTTCGGGCTGCACGAGTTCGTCGACTGGGCGCGCGTCGCGGGCGTCGAGGTCATGGAGGCCGTCAACCTCGGCACGCGCGGCGTCGAGGCGGCGCGTCAGCTCGTCGAGTACGCCAACCATCCCGGCGGCACCGCGCTGTCCGACCTGCGCGCCGCGAACGGGCACCCGGAACCCTTCGACATCCGGCTGTGGTGCCTCGGGAACGAGATGGACGGCCCGTGGCAGATGGGCGCCAAGACGCCCGAGGAGTACGGCCGGATCGCGCAGGAGACCGCCAAGGCCATGCGGCTCGTCGACCCGACGATCGAGCTCGTCGCGTGCGGGTCGTCGAACTCCGGCATGCCGACCTTCGGCACGTGGGAGCAGACCGTCCTGCGGCACGCGTACGAGTACGTCGACTACGTCTCGCTGCACGCCTACTACCAGGAGGACGGGGGCGACCACGCGTCCTTCCTCGCGTCGGCCGTCGACATGGACCACTTCATCGAGTCGGTGGTCGCGACCGCCGACGCCGTGCGGGCCGCCGGGAAGCACACCAAGCGCATCAACCTCTCGTTCGACGAGTGGAACGTCTGGTACCAGCGCGGGAAGGACACCCCCGACCAGCCGCACGTCATCGAGCGCGAGGGCGTCTGGCGCGAGCACCCGCGCATCATCGAGGACGAGTACGACGTCACCGACGCCGTCGTCGTCGGCACGTTCCTGAACTCGCTCCTGCGGCACGGCGACCGCGTCAAGGTCGCCAACCAGGCGCAGCTCGTCAACGTCATCGCGCCCATCCGGTCCGAGCCCGGTGGGCCCGCGTGGCGGCAGTCGATCTTCTGGCCGTTCGCGCGGATGTCGGCGCTGGCCCACGGGCAGATCCTGCGGGTGGCGGCGACCTCCGACCGGTACGACGCGGGGAAGTTCGGCGACACCGACCTCGTCGACGCCTCCGCCACGTGGGACGAGGAGCACGGGCGCGTCGCGCTGTTCCTCGCGCACCGCGGCCTCGACGCCGCCGCCGACGTCACCGTCGACCTGCGCGGGTGGACGGGTGCGCGCGTGACCCGCGCCGAGGTGCTGACGATCCCCGAGGGCGGCGACCGGTTCACCGCGAGCACGCAGGACCGCCCCGACGCGGTCGGCCTCGTGCCCCTCGACGACGTCCAGGTCGACGGCTCGACGGCGACCGTCCGCCTGCCCGCCCTGTCGTGGGCGGTCGTCGAGCTCGAGGTGACGAAAGCCTGACACCGCGTCACGGCCCGGCCTCGCCACCGCCCACCGCGCCGAGCCCGTCGGTCCGCGCCGGGTTCGCCGGTCGAGGCTGACGAGCTCGGCGCGGTGTGACGAGCTCGCTGGTCGTCGGCGGGGGAGGGCAGCGGCATGATCGGGGCATGACGCAGCGGACGGTCGTGGTCGTGGGAGGGACGGGGCTCGCGGGGCGGGCCGTCGTCGAGGAGGCGCTCCGGCGCGGGCACCGCGTGCGGTCCGTGTCGCGGCACGTCCCGCCGGCGACGCGGCAGGTCGTCGGGGCCGAGTACGTGGCCGCCGACGCCGTCGCGGCCGACGCCCCCGAACGGCTCGGCGCCGCGTTCGACGGTGCCGACGTCGTGATCGACACCGTCAACGGGGAGACGCCCGCCGCCGCGAAGGTCCTGACGGCCGGTGCCGCGTCGATCGCGCTCGCGGCCCGCGACGCGGGCGTCGGCCTCGCCGTCGTGCTGTCGATCGTCAACGTCGACCGCGGGGCCGCGATCGGCTACTACCGCACCAAGGTCGCGCAGGAGCGCGTCTACCAGGCGAGCGCCGTCCCGACGACGCTCGTGCGCGCCGCGCAGTTCCACGACTTCTTCGACCGGTTCTTCGGCCGCCCGACGCTCGCGGGTGCGCTCAGCCGCGTCGGCACCGTGCCGTACCTGCGCGGCGCGCGCCTCCAGCCGATCGACGTTATCGACGTCGCGCGGGCGCTCCTCGACGTGTCCGCGGCGCTCGACGCCCCGCTCGACGGGGAGGCCCGCGACGAGGGCGAGCCCGGTCGGCGGACGGTCACCGTGGCCGGCCCGGAGGAGCTCGACGGGGCCGACCTCGCCCGCCGCTGGGCCGCCGCGCACCGCAGCCGGCGCGTCCCGGTGGGCCTCCCGGTCCCCGGCTACGGTGCGTTCTTCTCGTCCGGCGACGCGACCGCCCCCGACGCCCGCTACGGCCGTGTCACGTACGACGAGTGGCTGGCCCGGACGGCCGGCGCATGAGCCACGGCCCGCGCGACCCGCTCCACGACGCGCTCCCGGGCGGCGAGCCCGACCCGGTCAGGCTCCGCGACGCGGTCCCGGACGACGCGGTCCGGCTGGCGCGGATCTGGTCGGCCGGGTGGCACGACGGCCACGACGGGCACGTCCCCGCGGAGCTGAGCCGGCACCGCACCCCGCAGTCGTTCGTCGACCGTGCCCCGGGCCTCGTGCCCCACACCCGCGTGGCGGTGCTGGGCGGGGACGTCGTGGGGTTCGCCACCACGATCGGCGACCAGGTGGACCAGGTGTACGTCGACGCGAGCGCACGAGGGACCGGTGTCGCGGCGGCGCTGCTCGCCGACGCGGCCCGCGTCGCCGCCGAGGCCGGCCATGCCCACCCCTGGCTCGCGGTCGTCCCGGGCAACGCACGCGCCCGCCGCTTCTACGAGCGCCACGGCTGGGCCGACGAGGGCCCGTTCGACCACCGTGTCGAGGTCGCCCCGGGTGTGAGCGTCGACGTGCCGTGCCGTCGGTACCGCCTGACCGCCGTGGACCGGTCGCCCGCGGCCGCGGCCGCGGGCGTCGCGTCGGACTCGGGCGACGCGTGACGCCCCACCGCCACCCGGACGACGACCGCGCGCCGGACCTGCCGGCGGACGTCGGCGTCGGGCCCTGGCCCGGCGGACCGGACGCGTGGCCGCGCGATCCGGCGACGGGCGACGTCGACCCCCGCTACGACCCCGAGCTGCTCGCGCACGGCGACCGGCGCAACGTCGTCGACCGGTACCGCTACTGGACGGTCGAGGCCGTCGTCGCGGACCTCGACACGCGCCGCCACCCGTTCCACGTCGCGATCGAGAACTGGCAGCACGACCTCAACATCGGCTCGGTCGTCCGCACCGCGAACGCGTTCCTGGCGGCCGAGGTGCACGTCGTGGGCCGCCGTCGCTGGAACCGTCGCGGCGCGATGGTGACCGACCGCTACCAGCACGTCCGGCACCACCCGACGGTCGACGACCTGCTCGCGTGGGCGTCCACCGCGGGTCGCGACGGCACGGTCCTGCCCGTGCTCGGCGTCGACAACCTCCCCGGCTCCGTCCCGCTCGAGGGCTACCCGCTGCCGCGCGCGTGCGTGCTGCTCTTCGGCCAGGAGTCGGTGGGGCTGTCCGACGCCGCCCGCGCAGCCGCGCAGGACGTCCTGCACATCGCCCAGTTCGGCTCGACGCGCTCGATCAACGCGGGCGCGGCCGCCGCGATCGCGATGCACGCGTGGGTCGCGCAGCACGCGGGCCCGCGACCGGCGGCCTGACGGGTGAGCCGCCGGTGCCGGCGAGCCCGGGCACGCACGGGACCGCACGACGTGCGTGCGCGCGAGCGCCACACGTGCGACCTCAGGGGCGGTTGACGACGCAGCCGTTCGGCGGCAGGTCGAGGGCGTCACGCAGCGCGGAGCCCGCGGACCCCCGCGCGTTGTTGACCGCGGTCGCGACGTCGGGGTGCTCGCCGTAGTAGCCCGGCTGCGCGGCCGCGGTCCGGACGAAGTCGAGGTACGCGACGAGCGCCGCCTCGAACGCGTCGGCCTCGGGCCGGACCTCGGGCGGGAAGGTGATCGCCCGGAGGTCGACCAGGAACCGCTCGTCGATCGCGACCTCGGTCGCGAGGTCCACGTCGTACAGCTTCCGGCCCTGCGACTCGATGCGGTCCGAGAGCGCCATGCGGTCGGCCGACGTGGCCTCGACCGCCGCGAGGTACGCGACGGCCGCGGGCGACGACCCGGGCGGGGCGACCTCGGGGGCGCACGGGTCGGCGGGGGCCTCGCGGTGGGCGCGGGCGGCGCGGTCGGCGGGGGCCCCTCGGTCGGCTGGCGCCGCCTGGTCGGTGGACAGCGGGACGACGAACGCGCACGCGGCGAGCATCGGGAGGGCGAGGGCCGCCACGAGGGCGGCACGGGCGGCACGGGCGGGGTGCGAGGTCCGGGACGTGGTCACGACGAGCCGGTCGGCACGCGCGACCGCCGACTTGAGCGCGCGGCCCGGCTAGCGCCTGATCTCGCCGTCCCGTGGGAAGGACGTCCCGACCGGCCCTTTGCCGAACGGTGGCAAACTGTGGGCGACACCGCCCTACGAACGCAGGAGTGCTGCAGATGGCCATCGCCACCCCCGAGGTCTACGCCGAGATGATCGACCGGGCGAAGGCGGGCAAGTTCGCCTACCCGGCCGTGAACGTCACGTCGTCCCAGACCGTCACCGCCGCGCTGCAGGGCTTCGCGGAGGCCGAGTCGGACGGCATCCTCCAGGTCTCCGTCGGCGGCGCGGAGTACGCGTCGGGTGCGACGGTCAAGGACCGCGTCGCCGGCTCGATCGCGCTCGCCGCGTACGCGACCGAGGTCGCGAAGGGCTACGGCATCACCGTCGCCCTCCACACCGACCACTGCGTCAAGAAGAACCTCGACTCGTGGGTCCGCCCGCTGCTCGCCCTCGAGGCGGAGCAGGTCAAGCGCGGCGAGAACCCGACGTTCCAGTCGCACATGTTCGACGGCTCGGACATCCCGCTGGACGAGAACCTCGTCATCGCGGCGGAGCTCCTCGAGCTCTCGCAGGCGGCCCGCACGATCCTCGAGATCGAGGTCGGCGTCGTCGGCGGCGAGGAGGACGGCCACGAGGCCGAGATCAACGAGAAGCTCTACACGACGGCCGAGGACGGTCTCGCGACGGTCCGCGCGCTCGGCGTCGGCGAGAAGGGCCGCTACCTGACGGCCCTCACGTTCGGCAACGTGCACGGCGTCTACAAGCCGGGTGCGGTCAAGCTGCGTCCGTCGATCCTCGCGGACATCCAGAAGGCCGTCGGCGCCGAGGTCGGCAAGGACTCGCCGTTCGACCTCGTGTTCCACGGTGGTTCGGGCTCGACGGCCGAGGAGATCGCCGAGGCGGTCGACAACGGCGTCATCAAGATGAACATCGACACGGACACGCAGTACGCGTTCAGCCGTCCGGTGGCCGACCACTTCTTCAAGAACTACGACGGCGTCCTGAAGGTCGACGGCGAGGTCGGCAACAAGAAGGCGTACGACCCGCGCGCGTGGGGCAAGCTCGCCGAGGCGGGCATGGCGCAGCGCATCGTCGAGGCGGCGCAGCAGCTCCGCTCGGCCGGTCACAAGCTCTGACGCACTGACGACGACGGGCCCCGACCACCGCGGTGGTCGGGGCCCGTCGTCATGTCCGGGGCGTCCGGGCGAGTCGCGGGCGCATCGCCGCCGGCGACGCGCCGCGGGAGTCGTCAGGGGGTCGTCGGCCCGTTCGTCGCCGGGGCGTCGCCCACCGGCTGGAACGCCGAGTCGTCCGTGCCCTCGACCACGTCGAGCAGCTCGCCGATGCGCGTGACCTCGAGGAGGAAGCGCACGGTCGGCGGCACGCGCAGCAGGCGCACGCGGTGCTGGCTGCGGATCGACAGACGCGCGAGGAACGCGACGCCCGACGAGTCCATGAACGTCACGTGGTGGGCGTCGACCTCGATCGGCAGACCCACCTGCTCGGCCTCGGCGGTCGCCTCCTGCAGCTCCGGTCCGAGGTCGGCGTCGACCTCGCCCGAGAGCACGATGCGCGTGCGGTCGGTGCCGACGATCACGTGGACCGCACCGGGTTCACCCACGACGCGACCGGCCACGTCGTCGGGCGTCGCCGACTCGTCCGGGTTGCTGCTGTTACCGTCGCGCACAGTGCTCCTTCTGGTGCCGGCCTCGAAGGCGCGCTGTCGACTGCCTCGACGACTCGCCCGTTCGGCACGCTAGACGATCGGAGGTGGTGGTGGTCAACTCCCACGCGGATCCGATGTCGGGTGGTCTGCCCGCCGCGACGCCGTCCGGGACCCCCGACCTGCACGCGCGCGCCCTCGCGGCCACGGTCGTGCCCATGGGGCTGTTCGAGTCCCGGGACGCGGTCCTCACCGCCGTGTGGGTCAACGAGGCGTTCGAGCGGGCGGTCGGCTACGGGCTGGAGGGCGCGCACGAGCGAGAGCCGATGATCCGCACGGAGCTGGCGCGGGACCCGGTGCGGGCGATGCAGCTCGCGGAGGCCCTGCTCGCCCGGCAGCCGTTCTCGCCGACCTTCGAGCTCGACCGCGGCGACGGCACGCGCTTCGTCTGCCAGGTGCACCTCTCACCCGTGCCGGGCGCGGACGACGAGCCGGAGTACTGGGTCGCAGCGTTCCAGGACATGACCGAGCAGCTGTCGCACGACGCCGAGCAGGCGGCGCTCGTCGAGGCCGAGCGCCGTGAGCGCCGCAGCCTCGGGCTCATCGCCCAGGTCTCGGACCTGCTCATGGACGTCGACGACCCGCACGCGCTGCGCGAGATCGCGATGGTCCTGCGGCACGCCGTCGTCGGCTGGGCCGGCTTCTTCCTCAACGACCGCGGTCTGCGGGCCGCCGACGGCATCGACGGCGGGCCCGGCCGGGGGCACCGCGGCGACGCGTTCCGCACGGCCACGCGCGGTCCGCGCCCCGACGCCCCGGACGTCGTGCAGCTGCTGCTCGACGGCGAGCGCGACCGGCCCGTCGACCTCGCGCTCGACGCCGTGTACGCGTGCGGCAGCGCCTCGGAGTGGCTCGCGCAGCACGTCAGCGCCGACGCCCAGCACCCCACGGACGGGCAGCCTGCGCCGTCGGGCGGCCGGGCCGTCGTCTTCCCCGTGCCGGGCCGTCGACGCGTGCTCGGGCTCATGGCGGTCGTCCCGCGTGACGAGGGCGGCCTGCGCGCGATCGAGCCGGCGGCGATGACGATCCTCGAGCTCACCGCACGCCGCGTCGGCCTCGTGCTCGACAACGCCCGCCTGTACGACCGCGAGCACCGCCTGGCGGAGACGCTGCAGCGGGCGATGCTGCCCGAGCAGGCCGAGGTCGACGGGCTCGACGTGTGGACCTACTACGCGCCGAACTCGGAGAACGTGCAGGTCGGCGGCGACTGGTACGACGTGCTGCAGATCTCCCCGGACGTCGCGGGCGTCGTCATCGGCGACGTCGTGGGGCACGACGTCGAGGCGGCCGCCGCGATGGGCCAGCTGCGCTCGGTCGTGCGCTCCTACACGTTCGACATCACGACGCCCGGCCCGGTGCTCGAGCGCGTCGACCAGCTCGTCACGGGCATGCGGATCCCGCGCTCGGCCGGTCTGGTCCTGTCGACGCTGACCCGCCGCGAGCAGGGCTGGCGGCTCGAGTGGTCGCGCGCCGGCCACCTGCCCGTGCTGCACGTCCGCGACGGCGTCGCGACCGAGCTGCGCGACGCGGGCGGTGCGCTCATCGGGTTCGGCAACGGCGTCCGGAGCACGAGCACGCTCGACCTCGTCGAGGGCGACGTCCTCGTCTACTACACCGACGGCCTCATCGAGCGGCGTGACCGCGGGCTCCGGGAGGGCCTCGCGGCGCTCGCGGGGGTCGCGTCGCGCATCACGGCGCGGGACGCGGCGGGCATCGGCGAGGAGCTGCTGTCCCGGCTCGCGGACCACCCCGAGGACGACGTCGCAGTCGTCGTCGTGCGCGTCCCCGACCCGCGGGACCACCTCGAGCGTGCGCGCAGCCCGCGGAGGCGCCGCTGGTCGCTGCCGAACGAGCCGTCGTCGATCGGACGGGCCCGGCACGCCGTCGTGCGCACCTGCCAGGCGTGGGAGATCCCCGACGCCGCGAACGCCGAGCTGGTCGTGTCCGAGCTCGTCGCGAACGCCGTGCTGCACGGGTTCGGCCACGTGTCGCTGCAGCTCTACGACACGGGCGACGGCCTGCGCATCGAGGTCGAGGACGGCAACCCGGCACCGCCGGTGTCGACGGACGGGCACCCGGGGCGCGTCGGCGGGTTCGGCATGCAGATCGTCGAGCGGCTCGCGGACTGGGGCTGGCGGCAGTCGCGTGGCGGCAAGCTGGTGTGGGCGAAGGTCCGGCCGGGGAGCCTGCCGGAGACGGGTCGCTGAGGCGTCGTCGCGCGGTCACGCCGGCAGGTCGCCGAGCAGTCAGCGCGGTTCGCCGAGCAGTCAGTGCGCGGGTGCGCCGTCCGGCTGCACGACGTCCTGCTCGGTGCCGTGCGCGCAGCGGTGGTCCGGGTCGATGCGGAACAGCTCGGTCGCGCCGCAGATCTCGATGACGAACAGGTCGCGCGAGTCGGCCCCGCGCAGGACGGTCGCCCCGCCGCGCTTGCGGCTCGCGTCGGCCAGCGAGATGAGGAACGCGGCCCCCGTCGAGTCCATGAACGTCACGCCGCACATGTCGATCACGAGCAGCTGACGGCGGAGCCCGACGACACGGGCGGCCACCTCGGGGAACTGGTCGCGTTCCGCGAGGTCGAGGTCGCCGGTGATGACGAGCGTGGTCGTCGTCGACGACGTGGAGATCTCGATCATGGACATCCACCGGGTTCGGGGGGTCACCCAGCTCCTGCGGGGCGCCGGGAAGGGGTCCGGCGGATCGACTGTAGTTGCGCTCCCACGCCCGCGCATCCGCGGAACCTGGACGGGCGCCCGGATCGCCTGCTGTGCGCGCAGATGTCCCCCGGACGGACCACGCGGGCGGCCGGTCGGGGAGAGACTGGGCCCATGAGCCACGAGAACCTCCTCGACGGACCCGCCCCGACGCACCTGCCCGCCGACGGCCCCGACGGGGACGCGCGGGCCGCCCTCGCGGCGGGCTCGTCGCCGCGCGACGTCGTCCCGGTCGCGCCGGCGTCGTCGCTCGTGTGGGCGCTGCTCGCGGAGCGGGCGCTCGCCGACGAGGGCGACCCCGTCGCCGCCTACGCGTACGCGCGGACCGGCTACCACCGCGGCCTCGACGCGCTGCGGCGCTCGGGCTGGCGCGGCCGCGGTCCGGTGCCCGTCGACCACGCCCCGAACCAGGGGTTCCTGCGCGCGCTGCTCGCGCTCGCCGAGGCGGCCGAGGCGATCGGCGAGACCGAGGAGTCGCAGCGCTGCGAGCAGTTCCTGGTCGACTCGGGCACGTCGGCCGAGGAGGTCGCCGGGCTGCGCTGAGCCGCCCGCGGGCAGGGTCGGGACGGGGGCCCGGCCATGACCGTTCCTTGACCGTCCGGTACCCTCTCGGAGGTACCGGGTCACTGCCGCCCGTGCCCGGGTCCACGTGCAAGCGCCGCGCCTCCTCGGTTCGGTCTCCGCCGTGCGTCCCCGCATCGCAGGCAGGTAGGAGTGGTGACAGATGCCTGCAGTGGTGGTGCTCGGCGCCCAGTGGGGCGACGAGGGCAAGGGCAAGGCGACCGACCAGCTCGGCTCGCGCATCGACTACGTGGTGAAGTTCAACGGCGGCAACAACGCCGGTCACACGGTCGTCGTCGGGGGCGAGAAGTACGCGCTGCACCTGCTGCCCTCCGGCATCCTGTCGCCCGGCGTCGTCCCCGTCATCGGCAACGGCGTCGTCATCGACCTCGAGGTGCTGTTCCAGGAGATCGAGGCCCTCGAGGCCCGCGGCGTCGACACCTCGCGCCTGCTCGTCTCGTCGGCCGCGCACGTCATCGCGCCGTACAACCGCACGCTCGACAAGGTCACCGAGCGCTTCCTCGGCTCGCGCCGCATCGGCACCACGGGCCGCGGCATCGGACCCACCTACGCGGACAAGATCAACCGCGTCGGCGTCCGCGTGCAGGACCTCTTCGACGAGAAGATCCTGCGGCAGAAGGTCGAGGGTGCTCTCGACCAGAAGAACCACCTGCTCGTGAAGGTCTACAACCGCCGCGCGATCACGGTCGACGAGACCGTCGAGGACCTGCTGCGCTTCGCCGACCGCGTCCGCCCGTTCGTCGCGGACACGCCGCTCGTGCTGAACCAGGCGCTCGACGCGGGCAAGACGCTCGTGTTCGAGGCCGGCCAGGCCACGATGCTCGACATCGACCACGGCACCTACCCGTTCGTGACGTCGTCGTCGGCGACCGCGGGCGGTGCGTGCACCGGCTCGGGCGTCGGCCCGACCCGCATCGACCGCGTCGTCGCCGTCGCGAAGGCCTACACGACGCGCGTCGGCGAGGGCCCGTTCCCGACCGAGCTGCTCGACGACGACGGCGAGTGGCTGCGCCAGACCGGCGGCGAGTTCGGCACGACGACGGGCCGCCCGCGGCGCACCGGCTGGTACGACGCGGTCGTCGTCCGGTACGCGGCGCGCGTCAACGGCCTCACCGACCTGGTGCTCACCAAGCTCGACGTCCTCACCGGCAAGGACCGCATCCCGGTCGCCGTCGCGTACGACGTGGACGGCACCCGCCACGACGAGATGCCCGCCGACCAGTCGGACTTCCACCACGCGAAGCCCGTCTACGAGTACCTCGACGGCTGGACCGAGGACATCACCGGCGCGCGCGAGTTCGACGACCTGCCCGTCGCGGCGCAGCGCTACGTCGAGCGGCTGGAGGAGATCAGCGGCACCCGCATCTCGTCCATCGGCGTCGGCCCGGGCCGCGAGGCGACGATCATCCGCCACGACCTCCTGGCCTGACCGCTCACCCGGGAGCTCGCGGAGGCTGCCGGCCGTTCGACCCGAACGAGTGATCGCGCCGACCGCCATCGTCTGAACGGGTGAATCTGGACGCACGTCCAGTTGGCGACGTGCGGTGACGCGACGGGCGGTGACCCGGCAGCCGCGGCGGCGGTGCACCGGCTGGCATACTCCGCGGCCGTGACTGCCGCCGCCTGGGACACCCCCGCCGCGTACGTGATGCTCGGCGCGCTCGTGATCGCCGCCATCGGACTCGTCGTCCTCGGCGTCGCGAGCACGCCCGCGCACCGCCTGCTCGGTCTGTGGGCCGACGGGCCGTGGTGGTTCTCCCCGCGCGGCGGCAAGACGCAGGGCCTCGTGGTCGCGTACCTCGGCGTGATCGTCGCGCTCGCCGCGCTGGCCTTCGTCGTCGCCGACGCGTACGCACCCGCACGGATCGCCTGGACCGCGTGCTGGAGCACCGCCGCGGTCGTCTTCGCCCTCACCGTCACACGGGTGGGCAAGCTCGTCCTGCGGGTCGCGACCGGTGGCCTGTTCGTCCTCGCCGACCCGCTGCCGGGGGACTACGTCGAGGCCGACGACGCGCTCGACGACGTCGACCTGCGCGCCGCCCGCGACGCCGCGGCCACCGGCAACTGGAGGCCCGCCGCGCACCTGCTCGCGGCGACGCTCGACCCGGACACCCGCCACGACCGGGTCCGCGAGCTCGCCGCCCTCGCGGCGCGTCGCGGGCGGTGGCTCGACACGTGGCTCCAGGAGGAGCCGTCGAACCCGCACGCGCTCGCCTGCCGGGTGGCGGCGGGTGTCGAGCGGGCGTGGATGCTGCGCGGGTCGGACTTCCAGGCGCAGAACGTCCCCGACTTCCTCGCGGTGCTCGAGGACACGGACGCCGACGCCGACACCGCCCTGCACGTGAGCCCCGACGACGCGTCGGTCCTCGCGTCGCGCCTGACCGTCGCTCGCGGGCTCCAGCTCGGCGTCGTGGAGCACGAGCGCCGCCTCGCGCAGCTCCTCGCCGTCGCGCCGCACCACCGCGGCGGGCTGCTCGAGGCGCTCCAGTTCAAGGCCGCGAAGTGGTTCGGCTCGTCCGAGGAGATGCTGCGGTTCGCCCGCACCGAGGCCGCCGCGTCGCCCGCGGGCCACGCGAGCAACCTGCTGGTCGTCGTCGCCCTGCTGGAGGAGGGCTGGGCCCGTGGCGACAGCCAGCGCTTCCTGCAGGGCCGGGAGGTGCGTGCGGAGATCCTCGCCGCCGCGACCCGGTGGTCCGAGGGCGGACCGTCGCCGGTCGGCCGTGCCTGGGGTCACAACCTGCTCGCCTACGCCTGCTGGTTCGCGGACCTGCCCCAGGAGGCCGTGCCGCACCTCGCCGAGACCCACCGCCACCTGGCGACGTGGCCCTGGCACGACGACCCGCGCGAGGCGCACGCGCAGGTCCGGGCCTGGGCACGTGAGCGCGTCGGCGCGTCGGCCCTCGACTGACGGTCCCGCCGACCCACGGAGCACGCCGACGGCACCCGCCCCTTCCCATGGCCGGGTGCCGTCGGTGCCCTCGCCGGTCAGGCGGTGGCCTCCGCGAGGGGTCGGGTGACGGGCCGGGCATCCGCGCGGACCGGCTCGTCGGGGGTGCGGGCCGTCGTGACGGTCTCGTCGAGCACGCCTTGCCCGGCGGTGGGTCGGACGTCGCCGCCCGTCGTCGCGTGGGTGTCGGCGTCGTCGGACAGGGTGCCGTCGTCGTGCGGGGTCTCGTCGTCGGTGCGGGGCTCGGCGGCGAGGACGGCGGCCTCGGCCGCGTCGACCAGGCGCTGGCGGACGACGGCCATCGAGCCGAGGGTCGCGAGGACCGCGAGCGCGGTGCCGCCGACGAACACGGCCTCGAGGCCCCAGGTCTCGGCGACGAACCCGGCGAGCAGCGCGCCGACCGGCATCAGGCCGTAGCCGAGCGTCCGGCCGGCGCCGCCGACGCGGCCGAGCATGGTCGCGGGGACGATGCGCTGGCGCATCGACATCGAGATGACGTTGCCGATCGTGTTGGTGAAGCCGAGCAGGAACAGCGTCACGGCGACGGCGCCGACGCTGCGCACGAGGACGGGGACGACCAGCAGCAGGCTGTTCGCGAGCCAGCAGCCGAGCATGAGGCGGACCTCGCCGACGCGCCGCGTGAGGGCCTCGGCGACGAAGGACCCGCCGACCGCGCCGACGGCGAGCGTGGCCGCGAGCAGCGTGTAGTGCTCGGCGCGCATCCCGAGCTCGGATCCGGGACCGACCGCCCAGAGGACGAAGACCGCGAAGTAGCCGGTGCTGGCCATGTTCATGAGCGAGCCCGAGAGCAGGAGCGGGCCGAGGACGCGGTGCTTGGCGAGGAACGTGACGCCCTCGACGACCTCCCGGCCGGCGCGCTTCCGCTCGGTGCGCTCGTGGCGGTACCGGCCGGGGATGCCGCGCCACAGGAGCACGGCTGCCGCGACGGCGAGCGCGGCGGGGACGCCGAACACCCAGCCGGTGCCGAGCGTGAGGACGGCACCGGCGATCGGGGCGCCGACGAACGAGTTGGTGACGGTCTGGACGGCGAGCGTGCGGCCGTTGGCGGCGCCCAGCCGCGACCGGGGCACGAGGTCGGGGACGAGTGCGCCTGCGGCGAGGTCGGCGAACACCTCGGTCGCGCCGTAGACGAGCGCGATGACGACGAGCGCGGCCATCGTCAGCCGGTCGGTGGCGATGAGTCCGACGGCGGAGGCGAGGACGGCGGCGCGGACGGCCATCGCGACGATCTGCACGACGCGCCGGTCCTGCCGGTCGACGAGCACCCCGGCGACGAGCCCGAGCAGCAGCCAGGGGAGCCAGGCGGCGGCGGTGATGAGGGCGATCTGCCCGGGCGAGCGGGTGAGCGTGAGGGCGACGAGCGGGACGCCCATGCCCAGGACGCCGTCGGCGAGGTTCGCGGCGCCCGTGGCGCCGAGGGCGGCGGTGAACCGGCGACCGAGCGGCTCGACGGGCGGCACGGCAGGCGGCTCGACGGGTGCGGCTGCGGCGGGGGAGTGCTGCGTGCTCATCGTGCGCCCCTAGGATCGAAGAGGACGTTCTGCAAAGAGTTCTTTGCAGAGAAGACTTTGCAAAGGTAACTCTGCACATGGCCGAGCGCAAGACCCCCGACGACACCGCGGGCACGCGCGGGCTCGCTGACGACCTGGCGGCGACGCCGTCGACCGCAGCCGCACCGCCCGCGGCCGCACCGCCGACCGCCGCGCCGCCTGCCCCTGCGGTCGGCGAGGCCTCTGACCGGCTGGCGCTCTTCGCCGAGCGACCCATCTCGCCCGAGGCGCTCAAGGCGCTCGCGCACCCCCTGCGCATCGCGATGTACAACCTGCTCGGCGAGATCGGGCCGTCCACCGCGAGCCGGCTCGGCCGCCTGCTGGGGGAGAGCAGCGGCCAGACGAGCTACCACCTGCGCCAGCTCGAGCGGTTCGGGTTCGTCGAGGACGACCCCGCGCACACCGGCGGCCGCGAGCGGTGGTGGAAGCCCGTCGGCTTCAGCATCGACGGCCACGCGATGCTCGAGGACCCGGCGACCGCACCGGCCGCGCGCATGATGCTGCAGGCCGTCGTCGCCGACCGCGCCGACGTCCTGACCCGGTGGATGTCCTCCCCGCACGAGCCCGAGTGGGACGACGCGCAGATCAACGACCGCATCACCACCGACTTCACGCCCGCCGAGGCGCACGACGTCATCGCCGCCGTGCAGCGCGTGCTCGAGCAGCACATCGACGCGGCCAAGGCGCGCAAGGAGGCCGGCGAGACCGAGGGCCGTCGCCGCTACCGGATCTACCTCGACGGCCTCCCTCTCCCCGCCGACGACCCCGCCCGGCCGGCGCCCTGACCCGCAGCACGTCGTCACCCACCGGCCCGCCGGGCCAGGTGGCCCGCCTTCATACCGACACGGGTGCCGTTCCGAGCGTGCGAACGGCACCCATGTCGGTATCGAGCCCGCGGGGGTCCCGGGGGTCAGGCGGGCGAGACGGGCGTCCGGTTCCGGCCGCGCGCGGGTCGGCGACCGGTCGTCGGACGGGCGGTCGGCACGGGCGGGCGGCTCGGTAGGCTCGGCGCCCGTGAAGATCCTCGTCGTCGGCACCGGTGCCCGTGAGCACGCCCTCGTCCGTGCGCTGTCCCTCGACCCGGCCGTGACGGCGCTGCACGCCGCGCCGGGCAACCCCGGCATCGGTGCGCTCGCCACGCTGCACGCGGTCGACCAGCTGGACGGCGCGGCGGTCGCGGCGCTCGCGACCGAGCTCGGGGCGGACCTGGTCGTCGTCGGCCCGGAGGCCCCGCTCGTGGCGGGCGTGGCCGACGCCGTCCGCGCGGCCGGGATCCCCGTGTTCGGCCCGTCGGCCGACGCCGCCCGGCTGGAGGGGTCGAAGGCGTTCGCGAAGGAGGTCATGGCCGCCGCGGGCGTGCCGACCGCCGAGCCGCGCGTCGCGTCGACGGTCGACGAGGTCGCCGCGGCGCTCGACGCGTTCGGTGCGCCGTACGTCGTCAAGGAGGACGGGCTCGCCGCGGGCAAGGGCGTCGTCGTCACCGACGACCGCGCGGTCGCGCTCGAGCACGGGCGCGCGTGCGTCGAGAAGGAGGGCGGCCGGGTCGTCGTCGAGGAGTACCTCGACGGGCCCGAGGTGTCGCTGTTCGTGCTGTCCGACGGTGCGTCCGTCGTCCCGCTGGTCCCCGCGCAGGACTTCAAGCGCGCGCTCGACGGCGACGCCGGTCCGAACACGGGTGGCATGGGCGCCTACTCGCCGCTGCCGTGGGCGCCCGAGGGCCTGGTCGACGAGGTCCTCGACCTCGTCGCCCGCCCGACGGTCGACGAGATGGCCCGCCGCGGCACGCCGTTCGTCGGCGTCCTCTACTGCGGCCTCGCGCTCACCTCGAAGGGCACGCGCGTCGTCGAGTTCAACGCGCGCTTCGGCGACCCGGAGACGCAGGTCGTCCTGCCGCGGCTCGCGACGCCGCTGGCGGGCGTGCTGCTCGCGGCGGCGACGGGCACCCTCGCGGACCTGCCCCCGCTGGAGTGGCGCGACGAGGCGGCGGTGACGGTCGTCGTCGCGTCGCACGGCTACCCGGGCACGGTCCGCGGCGGCGACCCGATCATCGGGATCGAGGACGCCGAGTCGCTCCCCGGCGTGCACGTCCTGCACGCGGGCACCGCGCTGCGGCAGAACCCCGCAGGCGACGACGACTCCCAGGTCGACGGCGCGCACCTCGTGTCGAACGGCGGCCGCGTGCTGTCGGTCGTGGGCGTCGGCGCCGACCTGGCCGCGGCGCGCGAGGCGGCCTACGCGGGTGTCGAGCAGATCGAGCTGGCCGGCTCGCACCACCGCACCGACATCGCCGCGGCGGCCGCGGCGCTCTGACCCGACGTCCGCGTCGCCGCCGCGTCGCGGCCGCGACGCGGCCACCCGAGCGCGTGCCGGGACCGCGGTGGGCCCGTCGCTGCCTCGTCACGGCCGGCGGGTGACCGGGCCCTTCGCCGGGGCTGCCGGGCCGCTCAGGGCTCGTGGGCTGTGCGCGGCCGGATCAGGACGCGCCCGCGCCGAGCGCGTCGTCGAGACCCTCGGGGGCCGCGCCGAGCAGGGAGCGCGTCACCCGCTCGGAGTCCTGCAGCATCTCGTCGACGGCCGCGTCGAGGTCGTCGTCCCCGACGGGGCGTCCGGCCTCGGCCGCGAGCAGGACGGCCCGTCGGGCGGCCTCCTTGACGAACGACGCCGTCACGCCGGACGTCCGGGCGGTCGCGCGGTCGAGGGCGTCGTCCCCGAACGGCAGCCCGCGCGCGTAGAGCGCGAACAGGCGGCGGCGCGCGTCGTCGTCGGGCAGCGGGATCTCGACGGCCAGGTCGACGCGGCCGGGTCGCTGCGAGAGGGCCCGCTCCAGCAGGTCGGCGCGGTTCGTCGTGAGCAGGAACGTCACGTCGGCGTCGGACGCCAACCCGTCGAGCGCGTCGAGGACCTCGAACAGCAGCGGCTGCGGGCCGTGACTGAACGACCGGTCCTCGGCGACGAGGTCGCAGTCCTCGAGGACGACGATCGCGGGCTGAAGCGCGCGGGCGGTCTCGGCCGCGAGCGACACGAGCGCGAGCGACGGCCCGGCGAGGAGGATCACCGTCGTGCCCTCGGCGGCGCCGACGAGGTGGCGGACGGTGTGCGTCTTGCCCGTCCCGGGCGGGCCGTAGAGCAGGACGCCACGCTTGAGGTGCTGGCCCGCGTCACGGAGGGTGTCGCGGTGGCGGGCGACCGCGAGCACCTGGCGCTCGACGCGGTCGAGGGTGCCGTCGGGCAGGACGACGTCGGCCCGCGGCACGGTCTCCCGCCGCACGAACGTCACGCCGCCCGCGCCCGGCTGGTAGGGCGACCCCTGGAACGTGACGACCTGCCCGCGCAGCACCGACCGCTCGGTCATCGCCGTGCGGATCTCCGCGAGCAGCGCGCCCGCGAGGTCGTCGTCGGCGCACAGCACCTCGATCGTGCCCTGGCCCTCGTGCCGCGGGCTGGTGAGGCGTTGGGCGAGGACGACGGGCTCGTCGTCGACGCGGAGGAGGGTCAGCCCGAACGCGACGACGCGACGCTCGCTGTCCGGGCCGGTCGCGGTGCGCTCGTAGTCGACGGCGCCGACGGGGAAGTGCGCGGCCCACTGGCCCGCGGTGGTGAGGATCTCCGAGAGCGACGAGTGCATGCGCTGCTCGCCGCCGCCGATGCCGATCAGCCGCCCGCCGCCGTGCGCCTCGACGACCGCCGCGACGGCGACGTCCGCGTCGACCCGGCGCAGGAAGGGGACGACCTCCGTCAGCACCGGCAGCCCGCGCGGGTCGCGACCGAGGTGCTCGCGCAGGACCGGCACGAGCGGCGTGATCTCGTCCGTCGGTTGCGCGTGCGCGGCCTGGGCGGCGTCCGCGAGGGTGCGGAACGCGCGGAGGAAGTCGTCGAGGGGGGCGTCGGGCATCGCGCGGACCTCCTGCCGTGCGGACGGCCACCACGGTGGCCTCGTCTGGTGGACTCGTGCGCGGCGTCGGTGCCGCGCACGTCACACTAGGCCGGTGACCACCGCCGTCGTGCCCGAACCGTCCGTCGCGCTCCCCGGCTGGGCGCACACGTACTCCGGCAAGGTGCGGGACCTGTACGTCCCCGACGAGTCCGCCGCGGGTGCGGCGATCACCGCGGCGCACGGCGACGTCGTGCTGGTCGTCGCGAGCGACCGCGTCTCGGCGTACGACCACGTGCTGTCGCCGGGGATCCCGGGCAAGGGCGTCGTGCTCACGCAGCTCAGCCTGTGGTGGTTCGAGCAGCTGGCCGACCTCGTGCCCAACCACGTCGTCTCGACGGACGTGCCCGAGGCCGTCGCGGGCCGCGCGATGGTGTGCCGTCGCCTGTCGATGTTCCCCGTCGAGTGCGTCGCCCGCGGCTACCTGACGGGCTCGGGGCTGGTCGAGTACCGCGCGTCGGGCGAGGTCACGGGCATCCCGCTGCCGGCCGGGCTGGTCGACGGGTCGCGGCTGCCCGAGCCGATCTTCACGCCCGCGACGAAGGCAGAGCTCGGCGACCACGACGAGAACGTGCCGTTCTCCGCGGTCGTCGAGCAGATCGGCGCGGACGCGGCGACGACGCTGCGCGACCTCACGCTCGCCGTCTACGCGCGGGCCGAGGCCGTCGCGCGCGAGCGGGGCGTGATCCTCGCGGACACCAAGCTCGAGTTCGGCACCGACCCGACGACGGGCGCGGTCACGCTGGGCGACGAGGTGCTCACGCCGGACTCGTCGCGGTTCTGGCCCGCGGACGCGTGGGAGCCGGGCCGTGCGCAGCCGAGCTTCGACAAGCAGTTCGTCCGGGACTGGCTGACGTCGGCCGCGTCCGGGTGGGACCGCGAGTCCGACGTGCCGCCGCCGGTCCTGCCGGCCGACGTCGTCGAGCGCACGCGCGACCGGTACCTCGAGGCGTTCGAGCGCCTGACGGGCGCGCCGCTCCCGCTCTGAACGGTGGCACCCAGGCTCGGTCCCGGGTGCCGTGGGTGCGCCGCCGGGTGTGAGCAGGACGACATCGGGGTCCCGCCGGCGCGGTCGCAGGCGAGGTTAGGCTTGCCTCATCCGCCGGCCGTGACGGGATGACCGCATCGGCCAGCCCCTCACCGATGGGAGTCCCCCCGTGCGCCACCTGCGCCGCTCCGCCGTCGCCGTCGTCGCGACCGCGCTGACCCTCGCGCTCGCCGCGTGCGCCGGCTCGACCGACGACGACGCCGCCACCCCCGAGCCCGGCAGCACCGAGAGCGACGGCACGACGTTCCCCGTCACCATCGAGTCGGCGCTCGGCGAGGCCGTCATCGAGCAGAAGCCCGAGCGCGTCGTGACCCTCGGCTGGGGTGCGGACGACATCGCGCTCTCGCTCGGCACCGTGCCCGTGGGCATCGAGGCCGACACGTGGGGCGGCGACGAGGACGGCTACCACCCGTGGTTCCGCGAGGCGATCGAGGAGCGCGACGCCGAGCTGCCCGAGGCGATCGCCGCCTACCCGCTCGACGTCGACGCGATCGTCGCGCTCGAGCCCGACCTGGTCCTCGCGCCGCAGTCCGGCCTGGAGCAGGACGTCTTCGACCAGCTGTCCGAGGTCGTGCCCGTCGTGGCCTACCCGAAGGAGGCGTGGCAGACGACGATCGAGGAGCAGGTCGAGATCATCGCGACCGCCCTCGGCGTGCCCGAGCAGGCCGCACCGCTGCTGCAGACGCGGCAGGACGCGATCGACGAGGCCGCGCTCGCGAACCCCGAGCTCGCCGGCATCTCGTTCGCGTACGTCTACGCCGGCACGCCGGGCAGCCTCGACGTGTACCTGCCGGGCGACCCGCGCGTCGACCTGCTCACCGACCTGGGCCTCGAGCTCGCGCCGTCCGTCGCGGACCTGAAGCCGTCGCCGAACACGTTCACGTCGAGCCTGGGCCTGGAGAACGCGGACCAGCTCGACGACGTCCAGCTGCTGTTCACGTGGTTCGGGGACGAGGCGGAGCAGGCCGCGACCGAGGCACAGCCCCTGTTCGCGCAGATCCCCGCGTTCGCGGCCGGTGCCTACGTGCCGATGCTCGACCGCTCGCTCGGCATGGCCGTCACGACCGCCACGCCGCTGTCGCTGCCGTGGGCGCTCGACGCGTACCTGCCGCTCATCACCGCGGGCGCCGAGAAGGTCTGACCGGGACCGCCCTTCCGGTCGCCCACGCGGCGCCGGGCGGGCGCCCGCGGGACGTCACCCGTCGGCCTGCGCCCGCCGCCGCGTGACCCGTTCCGTACCGTGCACCCATGAGCACCGTCGCCGCTCCCCGAGCCCCGCACGCGCAGCCGCTGCGCGCGCGGGGCTCGCGCGCGCTCGTGCTCACCGCCGGGCTCGTGGGCGCGCTCGCGCTGCTCGCGCTCGCCGTCGGGCTCAGCCTGGCCGTCGGCGCCAAGTCGGTCCCGCTCGGCGACGTGTGGTCCGCGCTGCTGCACCCCGACGACTCGTACACGTCGAGCGTCGTCGCGTCGCGCGTCGACCGCACGCAGCTCGGGGTGATCGTCGGCGCGGCGCTCGCGGTCGCGGGCGTCGTCATCCAGGGGCTGACGCGCAACCCGCTGGGCGACCCCGGGCTGCTCGGCGTCAACGCGGGCGCGTCGGCGTCCGTCGTCCTCGGCATCCTCGTGCTCGGCCCGGCGGCGGGGCGGTCGGTGTGGACCGCGATCCCGGGCGCGCTGCTCGCGGCCGTCGCGGTCTACCTCATCGGGTCGGGCGGGCGGCGTGCCACGCCCGTGCGGCTCGTGCTCGCGGGTGCGGCGGTGTCGGCGGTGCTCGTCGCGCTGGTCGAGGCCGTCTCGCTCACGCAGCCGCTCGTCTTCGACTCCTACCGCGTCTGGGTGGTCGGGTCGCTCGCCGGGCGGCCGCCCGGGCTCGTCGGGCAGGTCCTGCCGTTCGTCGTCGTCGGGCTCGTGCTGTGCGCGCTGCTCGCGCGGCCGCTCAACGCGCTCGCGCTCGGCGACGAGTCGGCGACGTCGCTCGGGCTGCACGCCGGCCGCACGCGCCTGCTCGGCGGCGCGGCCGCGACGCTGCTGTGCGCCGCCGCCGTCGCCGCGGTCGGCCCGATCGCGTTCGTCGGGCTCGCGGTGCCGCACGTCGTCCGCTCGTTCACCGGGTCCGACCACCGCTGGCTGCTGCCGTACTGCGCGCTGCTCGGGCCCGTGCTGCTGCTCGTCTCCGACGTCGTCGGCAGGGTCGTCGCGCGGCCGGGCGAGCTCATGGTCGGCGCGGTCACGGCGTTCGTCGGCGCGCCGTTCCTCATCGCCGCCGTGCGGCGCGGCCGGATGGGCTTGTGATGCTCCAAGGCCGTCCGCCGCGGGTGCTGCGTCTCGGGTCCGCCGAGCGGGGCATCTCGGTGCGCTGGCGCGTGCGGCCGGTCGTCGTGGGCGTCGCTGCCCTGGTCGTGGCCGTCGTGGCTGCGCTCGTGACCGTCAGCGCCGGTCGGCTCGGCATCCCGCTCGCCGAGCTGCCAACCGTGCTCGCGGGCGACGGCTCGAAGATCCAGGAGTGGGCGCTGTTCACCAAGGCGCTCCCGCGGCTCGCCGTCGCCGCGGCCGCCGGTGCCGCGTTCGCCGTCGCCGGCGCGCTGTTCCAGTCCGTCACCCGCAACCCGCTCGGCAGCCCCGACGTCATCGGCCTCGGGTCCGGCGCCGCGGCGGGGGCCGTGGCCGCCGCGCTCGTGTGGCCGGGCGTCGTCCCCGTCCCCGTCGGTGCCGTCGTCGGCGCGGTCGTCGCGGTCGTCGCCGTGTGGCTCGGCACCGGGCGCGGGTTCGCCGCACCGCACCGCATGGTCGTCACCGGCATCGCCGTCGGCGCGATGGCCCTCGCGTTCGTCCAGCTCGCGCTCGCGCGCGGCAACCGGGAGGACGCGCAAGAGGTCGCGATCTGGATCAACGGTTCCCTGCTCGCGCGGACGTGGACCGACGCGGCCGTCGTCGGCGGTGCGCTGCTCGTGCTGGTGCCGCTCGCGCTCGTGCTGACCCGCGCCCTCCAGGTCGTCGAGATGGGCGACGAGGCCGCCACGGCCGTCGGGGTCCGGCCGACGACCGTGCGCACGGCGGCCGTCGTCGTGGGCGTCCTCGCGACCGGGGCTGCCGTCAGCGTGTGCGGGCCGATCGCGTTCGTCGCGCTCACCGCCCCGCAGATCACGCGCCGCCTCACGCGCTCGACCGGGCCCGGCGTCGCCGCCGCCGCCTGCACCGGCGCGGCCGTCCTCGTCGTCGCCGACCTGATCGCGCAGTACGCCGTCCCGGGGCAGCAGTTCCCCGTCGGCGTCGTCACGGCCGCCCTCGGCGGCGTCTACCTCGCGTTCCTGCTGGTGCGCGAGTGGAGGAGGAGCGCCGCATGAGCACCGACCACCCCGCGACCCGGACGTCCGACGACGGCACCGGCGCGACCGCTGCGTCGCCGCTCGAGGCGCGCGACCTCACGCTCGCCTACGACCAGCTCGTCGTCGCGCGCGACCTGTCCGTCGCCATCCCGCGCGCCTCGTTCACCGTGATCATCGGCCCCAACGGTTGCGGCAAGTCGACGCTGCTGCGCGCGCTCGCCCGGACCCTCAAGCCGCGCGCCGGCGAGGTGCTGCTCGAGGGGCAGCCGGTCGAGAAGATGCGCGGCAAGGACGTCGCCCGCCGGCTCGCGCTGCTGCCGCAGAGCCCCGTCGCGCCCGAGGCGATCACGGTCGGCGACCTCGTCGCGCGCGGCCGGTACCCGCACCAGGGGATCCTGCGGCAGTGGTCGCCGGCCGACGCGCGTGCCGTCGCCGCCGCGCTCGACGCCACCGAGGTCGCCGACCTGCGCGACCGCTACGTGTCCGACCTGTCCGGCGGCCAGCGGCAGCGGGTGTGGCTCGCGATGGCCCTCGCGCAGGAGACCGACCTGCTGCTGCTCGACGAGCCGACGACCTACCTCGACATCGCGCACCAGGTCGAGGTCATGGACCTGTGCGCGCGCCTGCACGAGGAGGGCCGCACGCTCGTCGCCGTCCTGCACGACCTCAACCAGGCCGCGCGGTACGCGACGCACCTCGTCGCGATGCGGGACGGGCGCGTCGTCGCCGAGGGGCCGCCCGCCGAGGTGGTGACCGCCGAGCGCGTGCGTGAGGTGTTCGGGCTCGCGTGCCGCGTCGTGCCCGACCCCGAGACCGGCACGCCGATGGTCGTGCCGCTGCGCGGGGCCGCGACGCGCGCGTGACGGCCGCCGACCGACGGTCCCCGGCCGCGTCACGACGGCCCGACGACGTGCGTACGTCTCCGCGCGGGCCGTGGGGCGCGGCTCAGACGACGATGTCCGACGCGTCCGTCAGCGTGACCCACGCCTTCTCGCCGAGCGCCCGGGTCGGCGGCAGGACGTCCGCGTCGACGGCCGGTCCGAGGTCGAGCCCGGTGAGCTCCTCGATCGTCGACACCGGCACCTGGAACGTGCGGAACGGACCGAGCGGCGGGGGAGCGTCGACGTCCCGCGCCGCGCGCTGCGCCTCGTCGAGGTCGAGCCCCGCGAGCAGCGGCGACTGGTCCACGAGGAACCCCGCGGAGGCGAGCCTGAGCTTGGGCGCCCTGTCGTCGGGGACGCCCGCGGACGGTGCGTCGGGGTCGGGCGTCGCCCACACGGCGACCTTCCAGAAGTGCCGCGGCACCCCGACGCCCCGGTAGACGGGGTCGTCGTCGCGCAGCACCGGACCGGTGAAGACGCTGACCCGCTGCCGCCACGTCTCGGCGTACTGCAGCACGTGGTCCTCGAGGCCGACCCACAGCTGCTTGCCCTGGTTGAAGTCGTCGACCTGCGGGGCGGCGTTGGTGTACCGGAAGGTGTCGACGTTGGCCCGCTGCGCGACGTCCGGATCACCCCAGACCGGGTCGGCGCGTCGCACGAGGTGCCCGCGGTCGAGCCGGTTGTTCCGGTAGACGTCGGGCCCGGCCTGCCGGTCGGCCGGCACGCGCGGGTCGAGCTCCCACCTGTCGTTGCGCGGCAGGTCGAGCAGCCGGCCGCCGTCGATGTTGACCGCGGTCGCCGCCGCGAGCTTGTGCTCGGGGTCGAACTGCACGGTGAAGTGCGTCGACGGGAGGTCCTCCGTGGGCCGCGGCGTGACCGGCAGCGGCAACGGAGGGCCGAGGAAGAACGGGTCGTACCCTGCGTGATCCATGCCGCCCCCTACGGTGCTCACATGACGACGGTAGCGGCGGGGTCGACGCGGACGACATGACAATCGCGACAAATCACCCACTGCTGCTGCGCGCCGGTCGACGTGTCGGCCATGCCGGCCTGGTCGACGTCCTGCTCCGCGACGGCCGCATCGCCGCGATCGGGCCCGACCTGCTCGACGCCGCCGGTCCGCGGGCGGAGGTCGTCGAGCTCGACGGCCGCCACGTGCTCCCCGGCCTGTGGGACGCCCACGTGCACCTCACGCAGTGGGCGCTCGCACGGCAGCGGCTCGACGTGTCCCGCGCGGCGTCAGCCGCCGAGGCGGTTGCCCTGGTGCGCGCGCGCCTCGACGCGGCTCCGCCCGTGCCCGGGTCTCCGCTCGTGGGCTTCGGGTTCCGCGACGGACTCTGGCCCGACGAGCCCACGACCGCCCTCCTCGACGCGGCTGTCGGCGAGGTGCCCGTCGTCCTCGTCTCCGGGGACCTGCACTGCGCCTGGCTCTCGACGGCCGGGCTGCGGATGCTCGGCGTCGGAGCGCACGACGGCGGCCTGCTGCGCGAGGGCGACTGGATGCCGCTGCAGGGTGCGGTCGACCACGTGCCCGACGACGTCGCCGACGTGGCGGTCCACGAGGCCGCGCTGGCCGCCGTCGCACGCGGGGTCGTCGGGGTGGTCGACCTGGAGATCGCCGACAACCTCGACGTGTGGCGTCGTCGCACCGCGGCCCGGCCCGGCGTGCTGCGCGTGCGCGCCGGTGTCTGGGAGGAGTATCTCGACCGCGTCGTGCGCGACGACCTGCACACGGGCGACCGCGTCGCCGGGCTCGTCGAGCAGGGCCCGCTCAAGGTCATCACCGACGGCTCGCTCAACACCCGCACCGCCTTCTGCCACGACCCCTACCCGGGCACGGCCGACCGCGGTGTCCTGTCCGTCCCGCCCGACCACCTCGTGCCGCTCATGACGTACGCGCGCTCGCACGGCCTGCGGTGCGCGATCCACGCGATCGGCGACGCCGCCAACGCGCTCGCCCTCGACGCCTTCGCCGCGTCCGGCGCGGCCGGGTCCGTCGAGCACGCGCAGCTCCTCGACGACGACGACGTCCAGCGGTTCGCCGAGCTCGGTGTCGTCGCGAGCGTCCAGCCCGAGCACGCGATGGACGACCGGGACGTCGCCGACCACCACTGGGCCGGCCGCACGCGTCGCGCCTTCCCGCTCGCCGCGCTGCACGCCGCGGGGGTGACGCTCACGCTCGGGTCCGACGCGCCCGTCGCGCCGCTGGACCCGTGGGTCGCGGTCGACGCCGCTGTCTGGCGCGCGCGCGACGGCCGCGACGCGTGGCACCCGGAGCAGCGGCTCGACCTGCTGACGGCGCTCGCGGCCTCGGTCGACGGACGGCCGCTCGGCCTCCAGGTCGGGGACCCGGCCGACCTCGTGCTGCTCGACGACGACCCGGTCGCCCGGGGCGGGACGGCGGGCGCCCTCCGAGACATGCCGGTCGCCGCCACGCTCGTCGCGGGCGGGTGGACGCACCGCGCCCTCTGACGGTTGGGTCACGTCCCCGGCTGACCTGCGCGTCCACCCGTGTGAGGGATGGTACCGATAGGTCGTCGCGCGATATATATCGGTCATGACGTTCCGCATGACCGAGCAGGCGTACCTGGTCATGCTCGCGCTCGCCGACGAGCCGCGGCACGGGTACGGCGTCGTGCAGGAGGTGCGCACGCTGTCGGACGGCCGCGTCCGCCTCGGTGCCGGCACGCTGTACGGCGTCCTCGACCGCCTCGTCGACGTCGGGTACGCCGAGGCGTCGGGCGAGGTCGTCGTCGACGGACGCGTCCGCCGCTACTACCGGCTGACCCCCGAGGGCCGCGACGTCCTCACCGTCGAGACCACGCGGCTCGCCGACCTCGCCCGTCGCGCGCAGCGCGTCCTCGCCGCTCCCGTCCGCCCGCGCCCGCTGCTGGGCGGCGCGTGATGGCCCGCGCGGTTGAGGACGCCTTCGAGCGTTCCGCCCGACGGTGGCTGCGCGCCTACCCGCCCCGCTGGCGCCGCGAGCGCGCGGACGAGGCCGTCGCGCTGCTCGCCGACCTGGCGCCCGACGCCCGCCGGGTCGACGTGCGCACCGCCCTGGGGCTGGTCCGGAGCGGCTGGTCCACCCGCCGCCGCACGCGACCGCCGCTGCGGACGTTCCTCGCCTTCCGGTTCCGTGGCCGGCTGCCCGGCCCCGAGCACGCCGCCTGGCTCGAGGACGACGTCACCGGGCGGTGGTTCCACGCCCGTGCCGCACTCGCGCAGGTGCTCGTCGTCGGCCTCGTGGCGTGGGGCGTGGCAGCCGTCGGGTGGTTGTCGTGGGAGGCAGTGCTCTTCGGCTCCGTCGTGATGGTGCTGTCCGAGGCCGTCCGCGCGACGCGGCGGATGCTGCGCCACGAGGACCCCCGCCGGCCGGCGGTCGCGGGCGACGTCGGCCGCTTCGGCCCGTACGTGCGGCTCGACCCGCCGGACGGGGGTGCGCGGTGAGCGCACAGCCGCCGGTCGTCAGCCCCGACGGCACCGACGCCCCCGACGGGACGGACGGCACGGATGCCGCCGACGGCCCCGACGTCGCGGGCTGCCCCGACGCCACGGACGGCGGCGCGGCGGCCGGCACGTCTGCCACGCCCGATCACCTCGCAGCCCTGCACCCCGAGACGCGTGCCGTGACGTTCGTGCGCTCGGCGCAGCGCTGGCTGCTCGCCTACCCGCCGTCGTGGCGCACGCGGCACGGTGCCGAGCTCGTCGACGTCCTCGCGGACCTCGCGGAGCCGTCGGCCACCCGCGTCGACACCCGGACTGCGGCGGGGCTCGTCGTCGGCGGTCTGCGCACACGGTGGCGCACCGGACCGCCGCCGGCCGCGCGGCTCGCCTTCTGGGTCTTCGACACCCCGCCGTCGGCGCGCTACGGCGACTGGCTGCGGGACACGGTCTCGGCCCGCCGGTTCCGCATGATGCGGTGGCTGCGCGGGTGCACCCCGGCCCTCCTGCTGCTCGCGGTCCCCGGCGTCCGCGACGACCCCCGGTCGGTCGTCGCCCTCGTCGCGCCGGGCGTCGCGCTGTACGGCGTCCTCGTGCTCCTGACGAACGGGGAGCGGACCCGCCGCTGGATGACGCAGCGGTTCGTCGCGTCCCGCGGCCCTGAGCCGGGGACACGGCTGCCCGTCGTCGTGCTGCCGCGGCAGCGAGTCGCGGCGGTGCCGTCGACCGTGGCGGCGCTGGTGGTCGTCGGCGTCGGCGCGGTCGCGTGGTCCGTCGCCGGCTGGCTCGTCCCATCCGTCGTGACGTGGGTGTCGTGCCCGACCGACGGACTGCCGGTGGTCGCGTGCGCGGAGAGCGTCACGATGCCCCGCACGTCGCCGACGGGGTGGCTGGTCACGCTCGCGGCGTCCTGCGTCGTCGGCGGTCTCCTGGCGCTCGGGGCGTGGCGACGCCTGCGACGCGTCCTGCCGTCGCTGCCCGATCAGCCGTGGCGCGAGGTCGTGCCGCTCGTCCGGACGGCGCCCGTCGGCGTTGCCGTCGTCGCGGCGGCGATCGTCGCGTCGGCGGCATGGGAGGTCGTCGGGATCGGCGTCCTGACGTTCTCGGCCGTCGCCGCGCCCGTCTGCGTCGCGGCTCTGCCGGTGCTGCTCGTCCTCCGGCGCGCCGCGCGCCGCACCGCGCACCTGACGGACGTGGCGGCCGTGGACCTGTGGGCGGTCGTGCTGCGCGGTCGGCCGCCGCGCGTCGACGAGCCGCAGCCCGGGCTCGTCTGACCGGACGCCGGCCGTGCCGGTCGCCTGTCGGACGCCGACCGGGTGCGCCGTCGCCGGTCGGTAGACTCGCCGCGATCCCCACCGCCGCGAACTCAGGGAGCACCCCCGTGGGACGAGTCGTCGTCGACGTCATGCCGAAGCCCGAGATCCTCGACCCGCAGGGCAAGGCCGTCGCGGGTGCGCTGCCGCGCCTCGGCTTCGCGCAGTTCTCGTCGGTCCGTCAGGGCAAGCGGTTCGAGCTCGAGGTCGACGGTCCGGTGACGGAGGAGGTCCTCGCCGCAGCCCGTGCCGCGGGCGAGCAGGTCCTGTCGAACCCCGTGATCGAGGACGTCGTCGCGGTGTACGAGGACACGGACGCCGAGGTCGCGGCCCGATGAGCCGCATCGGCGTCGTCACCTTCCCCGGCACGCTCGACGACCGCGACGCGGCGCGCGCGGTCCGGCTGGCCGGCGGCGAGCCCGTCGCGCTGTGGCACGCCGACGCCGACCTGCACGGGGTCGACGCGGTCGTCCTGCCCGGCGGCTTCTCCTACGGCGACTACCTGCGCGCGGGTGCGATCAGCCGCTTCGCGCCCGTCATGGGCGAGATCGTCGAGGCTGCCCACAAGGGCCTCCCTGTCCTGGGCATCTGCAACGGCTTCCAGGTCCTCACCGAGGCGCACCTGCTGCCCGGCTCGATGATCAAGAACGACCACCTGCACTTCGTGTGCCGCGAGCAGGTGCTGTCCGTCGAGCGCACGGACACCGCGTGGACCAGCGACTACGCGCAGGGCGAGCACATCACGATCCCGCTGAAGAACCAGGACGGCCAGTACGTCGCCGACGAGCGCACGCTCGACGAGCTCGAGGGCGAGGGCCGCGTCGTGTTCCGCTACGAGGGCTGGAACCCGAACGGGTCGCGGCGGGGCATCGCGGGCATCAGCAACGCCGCGGGCAACGTCGTGGGGCTCATGCCGCACCCCGAGCACGCGGTCGAGGCGGGCTTCGGCCCGGACGGTGCCCAGGGTCCGCGCACGGGCACGGACGGCCTGCGGTTCTTCACGTCGGTGCTCAAGGCGCTCGTCGGCTGATGACGGCGGACGCCCCGGCCGTCACGGTCGACGTCGTCGCCTGGGACCACCCGGACGTGGTGCGGCTGCGCGACGCGCAGCAGGCCGAGCTGCGCGAGCGGTACGGCGAGGACGACATCGGTCACGCGATGTCGGGCGACGACATCGTCGGTGTCGTGCTGCTGCACGCGGACGGCGAGCCGGTCGCGATCGGGGCCCTGCGTGACGTCGACGCCGTGTACGACGACCTCGAGCCGCAGACCGCCGAGGTCAAGCGCATGTACGTCGTGCCGGAGCACCGCGGCCGCGGCTACTCGCGCCTCATCCTCACCGAGCTCGAGCGGCTCGCGACCGCGCACGACGTGCGCTGCCTCGTCCTGGAGACGGGCCCGCTGCAGCCCGAGGCGATCGGCCTGTACCTCCGGGCCGGCTTCTTCCCGATCGAGAACTACGGCGAGTACGTCGGCGTCGTGGACTCACGCTGCTTCGCGAAGTACCTCGTCCCGGTCCCGCAGGCCGAGCGTGCCCCGCGCTACGAGGGTCGCGTGACGATCGAGCGGACCGCGTGGGACGACCCCCGCGCGCTCGAGCTGCGGCGGGCGATGCACCGGTTCAACGGCTGGCGCTACCCCGAGCTGCAGCCGCTGTGGGACGCCGCGGGCGGCTTCGACGGCGACGACGCAGCGCAGGGCGTCGGCGTCCTGGTCGTGCTGCTCGCGCTCCTCGACGGCGAGCCCGCCGGGCACGTCGCGCTGCGCGGTCCGCGGGACGGCCAACCGGAGGGCTCCGGCGAGGTCAAGAAGCTCTTCGTCGACGACAGCGCCCGCGGCGCCGGTCTCGCGCGCACCCTCATGCGCGCGCTGGAGGCGGAAGCCCGCGCGGCCGGCATGACGTCGCTGCTCCTGCAGACCGGCGTCCGCCAGCCCGAGGCCGTCCGCCTCTACGTCGACGAGGGCTACCGGCCGATCGCGCCGTACAAGCCGTACGTCGGCGACCTGCTGTCCCTCTGCTTCGCGAAGACGCTCTGACGGCGGCGCGGGGGCTGGCGTGACGATCCGCGTCGGGACGTCGGGCTGGTCGTACGACCACTGGGAGGGCGTGCTCTACCCGCCGGGAATGCCTCCGCACGACCGGCTCGCGCGGTACGTGCAGGAGTTCGGCACCGTCGAGCTCAACGCGTCGTTCTACCGCTGGCCGCGCGACGCGACGTTCGCGTCCTGGAACCGCCGCCTGCCCGAGGGCTTCACGATGTCCGTCAAGGCGTCACGCGGGCTCACGCACGCGAAGCGGCTCTACGCGCCCGAGGTGTGGTCCGAGCGGATCGCCCGCTCGTGGCACGCGCTGCGCGACCGGCGCGAGGTGCTGCTCGTGCAGCTGCCGCCCGACCAGCAGCGCGACGACGCGCGCCTCGACTGGTTCCTCGGGTCGCTGCCGTGGTGGGTGCGGGTCGCCGTCGAGCTGCGGCACCCGTCGTGGCAGCACGACGACGTCTCCGCGATCCTCGAGCGGCACGGCGCCGCGTCGTGCGTGATGAGCGGCGCCGGGCTGCCGTGCGTGCTGCGCGCGACCGCGCCGTTCGTGTACGTGCGCCTGCACGGGCCCGACCAGCAGTGGCTCTACGGCGGCTCGTACTCCGACGACGACCTGCGCTGGTGGGCGGACCGCGTGCGCGAGTGGGACGCGCAGGGTCGTGACGTGCTCGTCTACTTCAACAACGACGGCGACGGGAACGCGGTGCGCAACGCGCGGACGCTGCGCTGGATCCTCGGCGTCTGACGCCACCCGACCCGGCGTTCTCGGCATGTGAGCGGGTTGCCGACAGGGGTGGTGCGCGGCGACGGGCTGCGGTTAGCCTTCCCGCATGTCCTCGTCCCGGGTGTGTTGTCGCTGAGCTGACGACCTCGCGCGCCCGCGGCCCGACGGCCCTCGCCGCGCACCCCGTACGACCTGAGGACCTCCTCCCGTGACCCAGCTCCTTGCGCGCACCCGCGCGCCGCACACCCGCACCGTCGCCCGCCCGCACCGTCCTGCGGTGCTGCCCGCCCGCCCTGACGCGGTCGCCGCCGAGGCCGCCCCGGTCGTCGAGCGCGTCGCCGTCGACCGGGCGGGGCGCACGACCGTCGAGCCCACCTCCTCCGCGACCCGACCGCAGGGCGTCGAGGTCGTCGTCACGAGCGCCGCGCTGGACGACGTCGCGCTCCTGCGGTCCGCCGCCGCGGCCGACACCGTCCGCATCCGCCACTCGCCCACGCTCGCGACGCCGACCGCGGTCGACGCGCTCGTCGCGGTGCTCGAGGGCCACCTCCTCGCGACCGGTCGTCGGCGCGGTGACGTCCGCGTCCTGCTGGAGGTCGAGACCGTGGTCGCCGACGACGAGCTCGACGCCGCCCGCCGCCGCGCGAACCTGTCCTACGCCGAGGCGTTCTCCGGGTTGGCGTGGCGACCGTCGTCGACGTGGCTCGTCGGCACGGCCGAGCAGGTCCGCGCGGATGCCGCCGCGCTGGTCGCCGCCACGGGCGTCGACGAGGTCGTGCTCGCCCTGGTCGGGCGCTCACGCGAGCACGTGGGCCGTCTCGGCGCCGCGGTCGCCACCGCCGCCTGACGGGCGGCCGAGGACGCGTCCCGCCTCACGGGGACTGGGAGGGCGCCTCGTGTCCCGGTGGCCGTCCCTCGCCGAGCTCGCGCAGCGGCTGCGTGCGGTCGCCGCCCGCGTCCCCGGTGTTGACCGTCCCGACGCGCTCGATCAGCACGGCCCGGACCTCGCCGTGCGCGAGCGGGCAGTGCTCGACGCCGCGCGGGACGACGAACACGTCGTCGGGACCGAGCTCGACGTCGCCGTCGCGGAGCTGGATCGTCAGGCGCCCGGACACCACGAGGAACAGCTCGTCGGTGTCGGGGTGGGTGTGCCAGACGAACTCGCCCTCGAGCGTGACGACCTTGACGTCGTGGTCGTTGACGGTGGCGAGGCGGTGCGGCTGGAACGGCGCCGGCAGGGCGTCGAGCGCGCTGCGGACGTTGCGGACCCCGTCGTGCGTCATGGCACGACCGTAGGGGCGGCGCGTGCGCGGCCGCGACGTCGTCGGGCGGACGAAGTCGGAGGAGCTCTCGGCGGTGGCGCCCGGCGACGTTCGGGACGTCCGTGGACGACTCGGGCGGGCCTGTGGAGAGGCGTCCGACGAGCGGTGGCGCGCGTGGCATCCTGGCCCGCGTGCCACGCCAGAGCGCCGTCCCGTCCCTGCCCGTCCGGGTGCTGGGGACAGGTGCCCACCGCCCCTCCCGCGTCGTCCTCTCGTCCGAGCTGGACACCGCGCACGGGCGCGACGCGGGCACGTCGGAGGCGCGGTCCGGGGTGCGCTCGCGGCGCTGGGCGTCGGCGGAGGAGACGTCGTCGGTGATGGCGGCGGCGGCGGTGCGGCAGGCGCTCGACGCAGCCGGGCTCGACGTCGGGGACCTCGACGCGGTGGTCGTGTCGGCCGTCGCCCCCGAGCAGCCGATGCCGACGACCGCGGTCCTCACCGCGGCCCACCTCGGTGTCCCGGGCGGGCGGGTCGCGGCCCTCGACGTGAACGCCTCGTGCGTCGGATTCCTCTCCGCGCTCGACCTCGCGTCGGCTGCCGTCGCCGTCGGGCGGTGGGAGCGGGTCGCGGTCGTCGCGACCGAGATCGCGTCGAAGGGGCTCGACCACCGGGAGGTCGAGGGGTCGGCGCTGTTCGGCGACGGTGCCGCCGCGGTCGTCGTCGGTGCGGCGGCGCCGGACGACGGGTCCGCGGTGCTCGCGAGCGCGTCGGGGGTGTGGCCGGACGCCCGGTCCGCCTGCCGGATCGACGCGGGCGGGACGCGGTTCAACGTGACCACCCCGCCCGACGACCCGTCGGCCTACCTGTTCCGCATGGACGGTGCCGCGCTGCTGCGGCAGGTCGCCCGGCACCTGCCCGGCTTCCTCCGTGACCTCGAGCGTCGGGCAGGCCTCGGCGTCGACGAGGTGGACGTCGTCGTGCCGCACCAGGCGAGCGCCGTGGGCCTGCGGTACCTGCGCGAGCGCGTGGGCGTGCAGCCGGACGCGGTCGTCGACATCCTCGCCGACCACGGCAACCAGGTGTCCGCGTCGGTGCCCACGGCCCTGCACCACGCCGTGACGTCGGGCCGGCTGCGCCGGGGGCAGACGGCGCTGCTGCTCGGCACGGGCGCAGGGCTTGCCCTGTCGGCCACGATGCTGCGGTACTGACGCCATGACCGTCGAGCTGACGTTGCTGGAGGCCGGGCACACCACGCACAGCGCGGGCGTCGCCCGACGCGGAGCCGGTCGTGCACCCGTCCGGTTCCCCGCGCTCGTCGGGGTCGTGCGGCATGCCGGCGGTGTCGTGCTGGTCGACACCGGGTACGCGCCGCGCGTCGTCGAGGCGCTGTCGCACGGGATCGACCGCGTCTACGGCGGGCTGCTGCCCGTGCACGTCGGGCCGGACGAGTCGGCGGTCGCGCAGCTCGCCGCGCGGGGGATCGACGCGGACGACGTGACGCACGTCGTCGTCACGCACCTGCACGCCGACCACGTCGGTGGGCTGCGCGACTTCCCGGCCGCACGCGTCGTGGTGGCGCGGCGGGCCGTCGACGAGATCGCGCGCGTCCGGGGGGTCGGGCGTCTCCGCCGCGGGCTGGCCCCGGTGCTGCTCCCCGACGACCTGGCCGACCGCCTCCTCGACCCGATGACGCTCCCGCGTGCGGACGACGCGGACGTCGAGCCGCTGGGCGGCGCGCGGGACCTGCTCGGTGACGGGACGGTCGTGGTCGTGCCGCTGCCGGGGCACGCCACCGGCCACCTCGGCGTCCTCGTGCGGACGGCCACGCGCGACGTGCTGCTCGTCGGCGACGCCGCCTGGGACCGTCGCGCCGTGACGCACCGCGAGCTGCCCGCGCCCGTCGTCCGGCTGCTGTCCGCCGACTGGCCCCGGTACACGCGGACCATCGACGCCCTGCACCGCCTGGCGGAGCGGCGGCCCGACCTGATCGTGCTGCCCGCGCACGACGAGGCCGCGATCGCCGAGGCCCGCGCCGAGCTGGCGACGTGAGCCGGCCGCTCGCCGCCCGTGCCCCGCACCCTGTCCGTGGCACGCCGGCGGACGCGTCCGCAGACCGGCGCGTCCCGGAGCGCCAGCCGTGAGCCGGGCACGCGTCGCCCGGCGCGGCGCGCCGGGACGGCGACGGACGTCCGCGGACGGGGTGGCCCGGGAGGTGCGGGCGTGAGCCGGGCACGGGTCGTGTGGCACTACGCGCGGGCGCGGCATCGGACGTTCGCCGGCCGGGCCGCACTCGAGGCGTGGCAGGACCGGCACCTGCGTCGGGTGCTGCGGCTCGCCCCGCGCCGGTACGCCTTCTACGCGGGGACGACGCCGCGCGCGCTCACCGACCTGCCGGTCGTCGACAAGGTGGACGTGCTCGCGCGCTTCGCCGACCTCAACGTCCGTGGCGTCGGCCTCGACGAGTGCCTCGCGGCCGCCCGGTCCGCCGAACGGGGACGCGACTTCGGCACCACCCTGCGCGGGCTCTCCGTCGGCCTCTCCTCCGGGACGACAGGCCGGCAGACCGCGTTCCTCACGTCGGCCGCCGAGCGCGACCGGTGGGCGGGCGAGGTCCTGGCCCGCACGCTCCCGGACGGTCTTCTCGCCGGGGCTCGCGTGACGCTCGTCCTGCGCGCGGGCGGGCCGCTCTACGAGAGCGTCGACGGCGGACGCGTGAGCTTCCGGTTCGTCGACCTCGCGCTCGACGAGGACCGCCTGCTCGACGAGATCCGCGCCGCCGACCCGACCGTGCTCGTCGCGCCGCCGTCCGTGCTGGTCGCGGTCGCCCGTGCAGGGCTCGGGCTGCGACCGCAGCGGGTGCTGTCGGTCGCGGAGGTCCTCGACCCGCACGACGCGGCGGTCGTCGAGGACGGGCTCGGCGTGCGGGTCGACCAGGTCTACCAGGCCGCCGAAGGGTTCCTCGGGGCGAGCTGTCGGCACGGGCGGCTGCACCTCGCGGAGGACCTCGTCGTCGTCGAGCGGGAGGACGTCGGCGGCGGACGGTTCGTGCCCGTCGTGACCGACCTGTTCCGCAGCAGCCAGGCCGTGCTGCGCCGCCGGGTCGGCGACGTCCTGGTGCCCGACGAGGACCCCTGTCCGTGCGGCTCCCCGATGCTCGCGGTCCGCGAGATCGTCGGCCGGTCCGACGACGTGCTCTGGCTCGCGCGAGCGGGCGTGGCGGCGCCGGCCCTCGGATCGTTCCACCCCGACTTCGTCCGGGCCGCGGTGCTCGCGGTGCCCGAGGTCGACGACTTCCGCGTGGACCAGACCGCGACCGACGCCCTGCGGCTCGCCGTCGAGCCCGCGACTGCCTTCGACGCCGCCCGACGCTCGCTCGAGCGCGCGCTCGCCGACGCCGGGCTCGCCGTGCCGTCGGTCGTGCCCGGCGAGGTCGAGCCGCGGGACCCGCTCGTCAAGCGCCGACGCGTCCGGCGCGACCCCGCCGTCCCCGCCGGGGCGTGCTGACCTCGGCGCTCGGCGCGACCCCCAGCCGTCCCGGTAGGGCGGGCGTGCTGACCTCGGCGGCCGGGCCCGACCCCGAGCCGTCCCGCAGCAGCACGCGGACTCCGTCGCTCACGTCGCCCGGCCGCCGGACGGCGACGGGCGCCCGCGGGTTCGCGCGAGACCGAGCCGTCTCGTGGGGCCGCGCGTGTCGACCCGACACGCGGGCCGCCGTGCGAGCTCCGAGGTCGTGCTCTCGCGTCCGCGCTGTTCGTCGGGCGCGATGCCGTGGCATGCGGGACGGGGTCAGCGACCGTCCGCGGTCCGGTGGCCCTTCAGCGCGTCGTCGATCGCGTCGGCGACCCCGGCGACCGGGTCGTACGTGGCGGCCGCGGTGGCGAGCGCGTCCAGCTGAGAGCGGTCGGAGTCGAGCACCGCGCGCACGGCCTCGGCGACGCGGCGGCCGTCCAGGCGCCGCACCCGGACGCCCGCACCGGCCGCGACGATGCGTGCGGCGAAGTCGAACTGGTCGTAGTCCTGCGGGCACACGACCGCGGGGACGGCGGCGCGGATCGCGCTGTAGGTGATGCCCGCGCCGCCGTGGTGCACGACGGCCGCGCAGCCGGGGAGGACGTCGTCGTAGGGGAGGTGGGCGTAGACGTGCACCCGCCCGTCGACGACGAGCGGGTCGGGGGAGCGTCGGGCCGCGTCTCCCAGGCTCACGACGACCTCGTGCCCGGGCAGGCCGTCGGCCAGCGCCCGGGCCTCCTCGACGAGTCGGTCCTTGGCCCACGGCAGGTGCGTACCGAGCGTGACGAGCACGCGTGCGCCGCTGGGGAGGTGCGGCGCGGCTCCTGCCTCCGGGGTGCCGGTGACCGGGCCGACCATGCGGAACGCCGCGGGCCAGTCGCGGTCGAGCTCGAGCTCGGTCATCCCGAGCCCCAGGATGTGGGTCGGCGAGTAGGCGGCCTCCGACCCGTCGGCCCGGTAGACACCCGTCCCGGCGGCGCGGAACGCGGGCGCGAGGACGCGCTGCATCGCCCGCTTCGTCACGCGCGTGGCGGTGCGACCGACAGCGTCCCGTACGCGGTGGCCCGCGTGCCGGGCCGGTCCCCAGCCGCCGCAGTAGGAGGGCGTGCCCGTGCGCGTCTCGAGCGCGAACGGGGTCGGCATGGTCGTGAGCCAGGGCAGACCGTGGTCGAGCGCGACCATGCCCGCGACCGGTGCCGTGAAGTCGGCGAGCACGGCGTCGGGACGGTCCCGCCGGACCAGGGCGTCGATCTCCGAGCGGGCGCGGGGGAGCAGGCGCAGGTTCGCCGCGAGCTGGCGCGTGAGCAGCAGCGGGTTCGACCGGACCGGCCCGTTCGTGTCGGCGATCCGGTCGAACACGTGCGGGTCGTCCGGCAGGAGCGCGTCGGCGGCGAAGCCGTGCTCCCGCAGCAGGTCGACCTTCGTCGCGCCCGTCGCGAAGCGGACGTCGAACCCGCGGTCGCGCAGGCCGCGGCCGAGCGTGACGAGCGGGTTGAGGTGGCCGGCGAACGGCGGCGCGACCAGCAGCAGCCGGGCGCTCACGACGCACCCCGCGGTCGTGCGTCGCCACGTCCGCGCTGCGCGGAAGGTCCGTCGCGACCGCGGTCGCCGGCGGGGTGGGCCACGGCGACGTCGGCGGTGGGCGGTGCCGACGGGCCGCTGTCGCGCGGACGACCGACGAGGCGGCGCACCGCGTCGATCGCCGCGGGGGACGTGGCCGCCGCGAGGTGCCCGCCGGGCACGTCGACGTCGACGTGCCCGCGGAAGCCCCACCGGCTGAGCGGGTCGGCGGAGCCGCGGACGGCGTGCACCGTCCACACGCCGCCCGGCGGCGGCAAGGCGCCGACAGGCCCGAGGCCGACGACGTGCACGTGCAGTCCGTCGGGCACGACGACCAGCGGTGCGGCCGCCGCGGCCATCCGCGCACCCGTGCTGCCGCAGAGCAGCAGCAGGTCCTGACGTGTCCGGTCGAGCAGCGCCTGGAGGTGCCGGGCGGTCTCGCGCGTGAACGCGGTGACCGGCCGCGCCGCGGCCCACTGGACGGCGTTCCGGGCCGACGCGACGACGAGCGGCGCGGCGCGGTACGGCGCGACGGCGCGGTCGGTCCACGGGAAGCCGACGCGCACGGGCGTCCAGCCGTCGACGGCGAGGGCGTCGAGCACCGCGTGCTGCGCGGGCGAGAGGGCGGAGTGCGTCCACGAGCTCTGCCCGGTGAGCCACGCGACGCGGGCGTCGACGACGTCGGCCACCGGGCGCGCCGACGCGTGCGCGTCGAGCCACCTCACGGCGCCGACCCGATCCCGACGCGCACGCGGCGCCCGCGCCATGTCACGGTCCGAGGACCGAGCTGTGCCGCGAGGGCCTGCAGCGGCGCGAGCACGGCGGCGACCGGCTCGAGCAGCACGCCCAGCCACCCCGCCCCCACGCCTGCGTTGGCGGGCGGCCCTGCCTGGATCGGCGACGCCATGTGGTCGGCCGAGGCTGCGTCCGGTGGCATGGCGGCCGTCACCTGTCGGCGCAGCGCGCGGGTGACGAGCGCGGAGACGGCGAGGGCGGCGACCGCAGCGCCGACGGCGGCGAGGGAGCCGGAGGCGACGGCGAGCGCGACCGTCGCGAGCGGCAAGGCCGTCGGGACGAGGACGAGCAGCAGGAGCCGCGCCGAGAGGTCACGGCGGACGACCTCGCCGGCGAACAGGAGCCAGCGCCGGACGATCCGCAGGTAGGCGGCCGCGCCCGGGACGGTCGTGGCGACGAGTGCGGGCTGCGCGGTCTGGACGACCCTCAGGCCGTGCGCGCGGAACAGCCGGGCGAGCGCGTAGTCGTCGCACGTGGCGGTCGCGAGCGCGGGGAACCCGCCGACCGCCTCCAGCCGGTCGCGCCGGAGCGCCACGACCATGCCGTTGATGCTGACGGGAGGCCCGACTCGCGCGAGCGGCAGGTAGGTCACGAGGGCCGAGCCGTTGACGAACGCGGCGAGCAGTCGGGACCAGAGCCCGCCCTGCTCGCGGTAGACGGGGACGCCGGTCGCGAGGTCGGCGTCGGCCAGCGCCCCGACGAGCCGTGCGAGCCCGCCGGCGGGGAAGGCGGTGTCGTCGTCGAGCAGGACGACCGTGCCGCTCTGCACGTCGGCGAGCGCGAGCTTGTGGATCTTGGGGTTGACGCCGGGCTCCGGTGGCGGGCACACGACGACCTCGACGTGCGGGCGTCGTGCGCCCCCGCCTCGCACGGCACCGACCTCGTCGACGACCTCCGGGGCGGGGGCGCGCCGGGCGGCAGCCGTCGCGGCGGCGGGCACCTCGGCGGCGTCGATCAGGACCGCAGCCTCGTGCGCGGTGGCCTGCGCGGGGGCGGCATCGACCGGGACGGCAGCATCAGGGTCGGTGGCCTGCGCGGCGGCGGCCGTCGCCGCGGCACGCCCGGCCGTGTCGTCGTGGTCGACCAGCAGCAGGACCCGGGCGGGGGCGAGGGTCCGGACGGAGGACGCGAGCACGTCGGGCAGCAGGGGGTCGCCGGAGCGGACCGCGACGAGGACGGTGACGTCGGCGAGGTCCTGCGCGGGTGCGACACGGGCGGGCGAGGCGATCGCGGCGGCGGCGAGGCTGCCCCGGACGGCGGTGAGCACCACGAGGAGGGCCGCGACGGCGAGCGCAGCCTCACCCATGCGCGCGCACGAGCCGGTCGACGCTCTCGTCGAGCGACACCGCGGGGGCGCCCAGGTCGCGCAGCGTCCGCGTCATGTCGAACGTCTTGGACCGCGAGAGCACGGACACCCCGAAACGCGTGATCGGCGGCTCGCGCCAGCCGAGCAGCGTGGCCGACACCTGCTCCCCGGCGCCCGCGAGCGCCCGGACGACCGACGGCGGGACGTGGAGTGTCCGCGGCCGGGCGCCGAGCCGCGCGAGGATGCCGAGCAGGAACGGGTAGAGGTCGACGGGCTCGGCGTTCGTCAGGTGGTACAGCCCGGTGGCGCCGCGCTCCACGGCCTCGTTCACGTAGTGCGCAGCGGTGTGGACGTCGGTGAGGTCGGTGCGCACGGGCGGCCCGTCGCGGCGCTCGAGCACGGGCAGCAGCCCGCCCTGCGCGAGCCGCAGGATCCGGGGCAGGAGGACGGTGTCGCCGACGCCGAACACGGCCCGCGGTCGCACGACCACGTGCGGGCCGGGGTAGCCGTCGACGACGCGCTCGGAGATCCGCTTGGTGCGCGCGTAGGCGTTGAGCAGCTCGTCGTCGGGCGGGACGGGGCTGTCCTCGGTGAGGTCGTGCTGGTCCTCGTCGCGGTAGAGCACGGACGACGACGAGACGTGCACGAGCGGTGGCGCACCGTGGTCGGCGGCCCACCGCGCGACGTGGCGGGTCGCGTCGACGTTCGCCGCGACGAACGCGCGCGGGGGTGCCCAGGGGGACGCGAGCGCGGCGCAGTGCACGACCGCGTCGACGGGCCCGGGGACGGCGTCGTCGGGCAGCGGGCGGGACAGGTCGTGCCGGACGTAGGTGTCGACGTCGTTGGTCGCGGTGGCCGACCGCCCGAGCCCGACGACGTCCCAGCCGCGCGCGTGCGCGTCGGCGACGATCCGCGTCCCCAGGAAGCCGTTGGAACCGGTGAGCAGGAGACGCATGCCGTGGAGGATACGGCGGTCACGACGTCGGCAGTCCGGTCCTCCACAGGCGTGTCCCCGTGGGAGCGTCGGCGGCGGATCCGGAGTCACGACCACCGGGTGGTGCGCCGCGCACGCACGACGCACCACCCGGTCACGACCGGCCCGTCAGCGGCCGAGGCGCGTCCACCGGCGCACGGAGAGCACGCCGAACACGGCGACCAGCACGACGGGCCAGACGACCGCGAGCAGCAGCGCGTGCTCGGAGGCCCAGCCGGTGCTCGCGACCGTGGGGTTGCCGAACAGGTCGCGCGTCGCGGCGATCGTCGCGGTGATCGGGTTCCACGCCGACAGCGCCTCGAGCCACCCGGGCATCGTCGAGATCGGGACGAACGCGTTCGACAGGAACGCGAACGGCCAGACGAGGATCTGCACGGCCGTGACGCCGCCCTGCCCGCGGAACAGCAGCCCGAGCCAGATGCCGAGCCACAGGAACGCGAACCGCAGCAGGAGCAGCAGGCCGAGCGCGACGAGCGCGTTCCCGAGCCCTTCGTGCCACCGCCACCCGACGGCCAGCCCGCCGAGGAGCAGGACGAGCAGCCCGACGACCGACGAGAGCATGTCGGCGATCGCGCGGCCGAGCAGGACCGCGGCCCGGGACATGGGCAGGGACCGGAACCGGTCGGTCACGCCGCGCTGCACGTCGGTCGCGACGACCGTCATGGTCGACTCCAGGCCGAAGGCCATGGTGACGGCGAGCATGCCGGGGAACAGGAACTCGATGTAGCCGCCGGGGACGTCGATCGCGCCGCCGAGCAGGTACCCGAACATGAGCAGCAGGAGCAGCGGGAACGCGAGCCCGATCAGCAGGTCCCACGGCTGGCGCCGCCAGTGGCCGAGGTCGCGCAGGGTCACGGTCCAGGCGTCGCGCAGCGCCCACGACGGGCCGCCCGACGGGACGGGTGGGGCGGTGCGCGCTCGGGTGGTGGTCACGGTCATCGGGAGGCCTCCTCGGCGGTCGCGGCGGCGGGGGAGTCGGCGGCGGACCGGGCGGACGTCCCGGCCGGGGCGTCGGCGGGAACGCCGGTGAGGTGCAGGAACGCCTCGTCGAGGGTCGGCCGTCGCAGGGCGACGTCGTCGACGGGGACGCGTGCGTCGTCGAGCGTGCGGACGACGTGCGTGAGCGCCGCGACCCGGTCGACGACCGTGGCGGTCACGCGTCGGGTCGCGACGTCGGTCTCGACGTCGGTGCCGACGGCATCGAGCGCCGCCCGCGCGGCGGGCAGGTCCGTCTCGGCCCGGACGACGACGTCGAGCCGGTCCTGGCCGATGGACGCCTTGAGCTCGTCGGGCGTCCCGCGGGCGACGAGCCGGCCCTGCGCGAGCACGCTCACCTGCGACGCGAGCTGGTCGACCTCCTCGAGGTACTGGGTGGTGAGCAGCACCGCGGTCCCGCCGGCGACGAGCTCGCGCACGGCCTGCCACACCTCGCGCCGGCCGCCCGGGTCGAGGCCTGTCGTCGGCTCGTCGAGGAGCAGCACCTCCGGGTCGAGCACGAGCCCCGCGGCGAGGTCGAGCCGTCGGCGCATGCCGCCGGAGTAGGTGCCGACGGGCCGGTCGGCGGCGTCGGCGAGGTCGAACCGGTCGAGCAGCTCGTCGGCGCGGCGCCGGGCGTCGCGCGTGGGGAGGTGCGAGAGGCGGCCGAACATCACGAGGTTGTCGCGCCCGCCGAGGATCTCGTCGACGGCGGCGTGCTGGCCGACGAGGCCGAGCCGGCGGCGCGCCCGCGCGGCGTCGCGGACGACGTCGTACCCGGCGACGTGCGCGGTGCCGCCGTGGGGGTCGAGCAGCGTGGAGACGATGCGGACGGTGGTCGTCTTGCCGGCGCCGTTGGGGCCGAGCAGGGCGTGGACGGTGCCGTGCTCGACGTCGAGGTCGAGGCCGTCGAGGACGGTGGTCTCGCCGTAGCGGCGGGTGAGCCCGCGGACGCGGACGGCGGGAGGGGCGGTCGCCGCGGTCGCGGTGCCGGCCGCGCGGATGGTCGGGGATCCGGTGGACGTGGGCATGGGTGGACCTCCTCGGACGGGAGCGCTTATCGTACAGCGTACGACAAGAACGCACGGACGTCTCCGCCTGTTCCCGGCAGGGAGGATGAGGTCATGACGGAGCACACCGGGACCGGCGACCCGGCCCGCAGCATGGCCCTGCTCTGGCGCACCGCCGAGCCCGCCGCCCCGCGCGGCCGCGGTGCCGCCGCCGGGCTGTCCGTGGACCGCGTCGTCGCGACCGCCGTGGCGCTCGCGGACGCCGAGGGGCTCGGCGCACTGTCGATGCGCCGCGTCGCGACCGAGCTCGGCGTGGGCGCCATGACCCTCTACACGTGGGTCCCGGGCAAGGGCGAGCTGGTCGACCTCATGGTCGACGCGGTGCTCGGCGAGGTCGTCGACGCGCTCGGCGGTCTCGCCGCACCCGCCGTCGCACCCGCCGTCGCACCCGCCGTCGCACCGGCACCGGCTCCCGCGCCGGGGGGCGCCGACCCGGGAGTCGTCGAGAAGCCCGCGTGGCGCGACCGCCTCGAGGCCGTCGCCCGCGCGAACTGGGCCGTCTTCGCGCGTCATCCCTGGCTGCTCCAGGTCGCGGCCATGGGCCGCCCGCCGCTCGGCCCGAACGTCATGGCGAAGTACGAGGTCGAGCTCCGCGCGATCGACGGCACGGGCCTCGACGAGGTCACGATGGACGCGGTCGTCACGCTCGTGAACGGGTTCGTCGGCGGGGCCGCGCGGGGCGTGCTCGACCGCGCGCAGGCCGAGCAGCTGACCGGCATCAGCGAGGAGCAGTGGTGGGAGGCGACCGCCCCCTACGTCGACCAGGTCTTCGACGCCGACGCCTACCCGACCGTGGCGCGCGTCGGACCGGTCGCCGGCGAGGCGAACCAGGCGGCGTACGACCCGCACCGCGCGTTCGAGTTCGGCCTCGCCCGGCTCCTCGACGGCATCGCGGTGCTCGTCGACGCCGCCCGCTGACGTCGGACCGGGCCGTCGAGGTCGGGGAGGATGGGCGCATGAGTGCGACCCTGCAGGCCCGCGCGGTGTCCGCCGCCTTCGGCGACCGCGAGCTGTTCTCCGGCCTGGACCTCGTCGTCGCGCCCGGGGACGTCGTCGGGCTCGTCGGGCCGAACGGCGCAGGCAAGACGACGCTGCTGCGCATCCTCGCGGGCAGCCGCGCGCCGGAGTCCGGGACGGTCAGCCTGTCGCCGCCGACCGCGCAGGTCGGCTACCTGGTGCAGGAGGTCGAGCGCAAGGACGACGAGACGGTCCGCACGTTCCTCGAGCGGCGCACCGGCGTCGCCGCCGCGCAGACCGAGATGGACGACGCGTCGCACGCGCTCGCGGCCGAGGAGCCCGGCGCGGACGACCGGTTCACCGAGGCGCTCGAGCGGTGGATGTCGCTCGGTGGTGCGGACCTCGACGCGCGGCTCGGCGTCGTCGCGGACGACCTCGGACTGACCGTCGACCTGGACCTGCCGATGACCGCGCTCTCGGGCGGGCAGGCGGCGCGCGTCGGCCTCGCGGCGCTGCTGCTGTCGCGGTTCGACCTGTACCTGCTCGACGAGCCGACCAACGACCTCGACACCGACGGCCTGCACCGGCTGGAGGAGTTCGTCGACCGCGTCCAGGCGCCGGTCGTCGTCGTGAGCCACGACCGCGAGTTCCTCGCGCGGACCGTGACGCGGGTCGTCGAGATCGACCGCAGCCTCCAGCGCGTCGCGACCTACGGCGGCTCCTACGACGCGTACCTCGACGAGCGGTCGACCGCCCGCCGCCAGGCGAGAGAGGCCTTCGAGGACTACGCGACCCGGCGCGACGCGCTCCAGGCGCGGGCCCGCACGCAGCGCGCGTGGATGGAGAAGGGCGTGCGCAACGCCCGCCGCAAGGCCACCGACAACGACAAGAACGTCAAGCACCACCGCGGCGAGACGTCGGAGAAGCAGGCAGCGAAGGCGCGCCAGACGGACCGGATGATCGAGCGCCTGGAGGTCGTCGAGGAGCCGCGCAAGGAGTGGCAGCTCCGCATGAGCATCGCCGCGGCACCCCGGTCGGGCGCGGTCGTGGCGACGGCCCGGGCAGCGGTCGTGCGACGCGGCGACTTCACGCTCGGACCGGTCGACGTGCAGCTCGACTGGCAGGACCGCGTGGCGGTGACCGGGCCCAACGGCTCGGGGAAGTCGACGCTCCTCGCCCTGCTCCTGGGCCGGGTCGCGCCCGACGAGGGGAGTGCGGCGCTCGGCCCGGGCGTCCTCGTCGGCGAGGTCGACCAGGCGCGCGCCGCGTTCGAGGGCGACGCGCCCGTCGGCGACGCGTTCGCGCGCGAGGTCCCCGACTGGACGACCGCCGACGTGCGGACGCTGCTCGCCAAGTTCGGCCTCGCGGGTCACCAGGTCGGCCGCCCGGCCGACTCGTTGTCCCCCGGCGAGCGCACGCGCGCCGCGCTCGCGCTCCTCCAGGCCCGCGGGGTCAACCTGCTCGTGCTCGACGAGCCGACCAACCACCTCGACCTGCCCGCGATCGAGCAGCTCGAGCAGGCCATGGAGTCGTTCGACGGCACGGTCCTGCTGGTCACGCACGACCGCCGCATGCTCGAGACCGTCCGCCTGACGCGTCGCTGGCACGTCGAGGACGGCCGCGTCACCGAGGTCGCACCGGACTGACCGGGCCGAGCGCGCCTTGCCGAGGACGCTCCACGGCGCACGCGGACCTGGTGGGATGTCCGCCATGACACCTGCGCACGACGCCGTCGAGCACGAGGACCTCCCGCGCCTGCGGACGCTCCTGGACGAGGGCGCGGACGTCGAGGAGGTCCACGGCGGCCTGACCCTGCTCCAGCACGCGGTCGACGTCGAGATCGACGCGCACACCCAGACCGGCGAGCCGCTCCACGTGGACCTGACGGCCTACCTCCTCGCGCGCGGCGCGGACCCGCTCGCCTCACCCGCTCCCGGCGGAGCCGGTTCGGCGCTGCACACGGCACGGCTCCGCGGGCACTGGCTCGCCGTCGCGGTCATGGAGGCGTTCGTGCGCGTCGACGAGGGCGGACACCGCACCCCCGAGCTCTGACGGCTCGACCTCCCCGATGCGCGACCCGGCTCGTCACCAGGCGCTGAGCGACACCGAGGCGCCCGTCACGACGGAGGCGCCATCCTCGTCGAGGTCGACCGTCGGGTCGACGAACGCGAACACCCCGTGGCCTCGTTCGAGGCGCAGGAACACGTGGCACGCGTCGGACTCGAGGTCGGGCGCCACGAGGGTCGCCGAGCAGTCCTGCTCGAGCGTGCCGCCGTCGGTGGCGCCGAGCCCGGCGGCGAGGTCGGCGGCGACGTCGGCGACGGCCCGGTCGACGCCCCAGCACGCGACGAGGTCGTCGACGTGGCACCCGGTCTGCTCGACGGCGCCGTCGGGCATGGGCAGCGCGGCCCCGCGCTCGACGGCCTCCGCCCGGAGGTGCCCGTCGACGGCCCGCAGGACCCCGGGTACGGTCACGGCCACAACCGCGCCGACGGCGACGACGGCGAGCGAGACGATGAACACCGGCCGCGGAGTGCGCATGCGCAGGTCATCGGCAGTCCAGGGGGCGTGCTTGAACGGCGGTCGGACGTCGGGCTGCGACGTCCGGATCGATCAGAGAATCTGATTCGATGCTAGCGTGAGCGCGTGCGCATCCTCACCGCGACCGAAGCCTCACGGGGCTTCTCCGACCTCCTCGACGCCGTCGAGCGGGGGGAGACGGTCATGGTGACGCGCGGCAACCGGACGATCGCGCGCATCGCTCCCGTCCCCGCCGGCACAGGTCGGAGCCTGCGCGCGGCGCTCGACAGGGTGCCCCGGCTCGACGACGCGTTCGAGGCCGACATCGCGGAGGCGACCGCACTGCTGACCAGCGAGACGGACCCGTGGGTCGGCGACTGATCCTCGACACCACGACCCTCATCGCCTACGAGCGCCGCGCGTTTGACACGACCGTCCTCGACGAGGACGACCTCGCGATCGCGGCGGTGACCGTGGCCGAGTTCCGCAGCGGCATCGAGCTCGCCGACACCGCGGCCCGAGCGGCCGACCGCGCGCGCGTCCTCGACGCGGTGCTGGAGAACGTCACCGTGCTCGACTACACCGAGCACACGGCGACGCAGCACGCGCGCCTGCTCGCGCACGTGCGCCGCACCAGCGTCCCCCGGGGCGCGCACGACCTGATCATCGCGGCCCACGCCGCGCACACCGGCCGGGTCCTCGCGTCCCGGGACGCGCGCGCCCGGTTCGCCGACCTGCCTGGTGTGGAGGCCGTCAGTCTCTGACGGTCGCGCCGTCGCCCCGCTCCGAGCCGCGCTCAGCCGGCCGCGACGTCCAGGGCCTGGGTGAGGTCGTCGCGGAGGTCCTCGACGTCCTCGAGCCCGACGGACAGGCGGACGGTCGACTCGGCGATCCCGACGGCGGCGCGGCCCTCGGGTCCGAGCTTGCGGTGCGTCGTCGTGGCGGGGTGCGTGACGATCGACTTGGTGTCGCCGAGGTTGTTCGACAGGTCGATGATCCGCAGCGCGTCGAGGAACGCGAACGTCGTCTTCTTCGCGACGTCGGGCGTCGCGCCCTCGGGGACTCGCAGGTTGAGCGTGACGACCGTGCCGCCGCCGGTCTGCTGCGCGCGCGCGAGGTCGTGCTGCGGGTGCGACGGCAGGAACGGGTAGCGGACGGACGCGATCGCGGGGTGCTGCTCGAGCCAGCCGGCGAGCGTCAGGGCGGACGCGGCCTGGTGCCGCACGCGCAGCGACATCGTCTCGAGGCCCTTGAGCAGCACCCACGCGTTGAACGGGGACAGCGACGGGCCGGTGTTCCGGATGAGCGTCTGGACGGGCCCGCGCACGTACTCGGTCGAGCCGAGGATCGCGCCGCCGAGCACGCGGCCCTGGCCGTCGATGTGCTTGGTCGCCGAGTAGACGACGACGTCGGCGCCCAGGTCGAGCGGACGCGACAGGACGGGCGTCGCGAAGACGTTGTCGACGACGACGGTCGCACCGGCGGCGTGCGCGAGGCGGGACACGGCGGCGATGTCGACCAGGTCCTGCATGGGGTTCGACGGCGTCTCGAAGAAGACGACGTCCGCCGGGGTCGACAGTGCCTCCTCCCACTGCGACAGGACGTGCCCGTCGACGTAGTCGGTGCGGACGCCCCACCTGGCGAGGATCTCGTCGAAGATCACGACGCTCGACCCGAAGAGCGCGCGGGCGGACACGATGCGCGAGCCCTGCTGGACGAGCGCGGCCAGGGCGGTGAAGACGGCGGACATGCCGGTCGCGGTCGCGTATGCGGCCTCGGCGCCGTCGAGCAGGCGCAGGCGCTCCTCGAACGTCGAGACCGTCGGGTTGGAGTAGCGCGAGTAGAGGAACCGGTCGACGTCGCCCGCGAACGCGGACTCGGCTTGCGCGGCGGAGTCGTACACGTACCCCTGGGTGAGGAAGAGGCCCTCGGACATCTCCTGGAACTCGGACCGCACGAGCCCGCCGCGGACGGCGAGCGTGTCGGGCCGCAGCGTCGAGCGGTCGACGGAGCGGTCGTCCCAGTCGCCGGGACCGGGCACGCGGCCCGGCACGCGGTCGGCGGTCACAGCGTCGTCCAGGGCAGTCCCTCGGCGCGCCACCCGACGTGCCCGCGCTGACCGTCGGGGCCGACGTCGCCCTCGAACCCGCGCAGCACGTTGTACGCGGGGCCGAACCCGGCGGCGGTCGCGGCCTGCGCGGCGGCGACCGAGCGGACCCCGGAGCGGCACAGGAAGACGACGGGCCGCTCGTCGCCGGGCGTCAGGCCCGCCTCGGCGAGCTCGTCGACGAACCGGGGGTTGAGGCCGTGCGGGGTCGTCCACTCGACGAGCGCCGCACGGCCGCCGATCTCGGTGGCGTCGGGCACGCCGATCAGCCGCCACTCGGCGTCGGTGCGCACGTCGACGAGCAGGGCGCGCTCGTCGGACGCGAGCAGGTCCCACGCCTGCTGCGGGGTCAGGTCACCGGCGTACGGCATCGCGATCCTCCATCGGTCCTGGCGGTAGCACCCTCGCCCGGCGGACCGGGGGGTTGCTGCGGCGTCGTCGAGCCAGATCTCTCGGCCGCTCTGGATGGTTGGCGCGATGCTACGCGCGCCGGCGGCCGACGCGCCAAGGAGTGGACACGCTGTCCCGTCATCCGAGACGGCCGACGTGTCCCGTTGACACATCACGGGCGCCGACGGAACCCTCGTCGTCAGGTCATGAGCGCCAGCGCGAAGCCCCGGCTCGCTGGCCGGCAACCCTCCTCCGCGGTGGGGTGCCCCGGGTGACGACCAGGCCGACCGCCGCCCGGCGGACGGCAAGCGCGGGGCCGGCCGTCGGTGCCGGGTCCCACGGACCCGTGAGGAGCACCATGTCCGTCATCGCCGAGACCACGTCCTGTGCCGAGGTCGACGCCCCGGTGTCGACCCGCGAGCCCGTCCCCGCCCTGCTGCCCGTCGTCGGCGGCGACACGACCGTCCCGCTCGTCGACGGCACCCAGCGGGTCTACGCCAACCTCGACTACGCCGCGAGCGCCCCCGCGCTCGAGTCCGTCGCCGCCCGCGTCACCGAGGTCCTGCCGCTGTACGCGTCGGTGCACCGCGGCGCCGGGTACCTGTCGCAGGTGTCCACGGCCCTCTACGAGTCGTCCCGGCAGAGCATCGCGCGGTTCGTCGACGCGCGCCCCGACGACGTCGCGATCATCACGCGCAACACGACCGACTCGCTCAACCTGCTCGCGGGTGTCGTCCCCGCCGGTGGCAAGGTCCTCGTCCTCGACGTCGAGCACCACGCCAACCTGCTGCCGTGGGTGCAGTCGTCGCAGCGGCACGGCAACACCACGACGATCCTCCCGATCGGCCGGACCGTCGCCGAGACCCTCGACGCGTTGCGCACCGAGCTCGCGACCCAGCCCTACGCGATCCTGACGATCACGGGCGCGTCCAACGTGACGGGCGAGTCGCTGCCGATCGAGGAGGTCGTGGCGCTCGCGCACGCCGAGGGCACCCGCGTCGCCGTCGACGGCGCGCAGCTCGTCCCGCACCGCGGCTTCTCGCTCGCCCGCACCGGCGCCGACTACGTCGCGTTCTCCGGCCACAAGACGTACGCGCCCTTCGGCGCGGGCGCGCTCGTCGGTCGCCGCGACTGGCTCGACACCGGCACGCCCTACCTGGCCGGTGGCGGCGCCGTGCGCGACGTGCGCGCCGACCGGACCGTCTGGCAGCCCGCCCCCGCGCGGCACGAGGCCGGGTCGCCCAACGTCATCGGCGCGATCGCGCTCGCGGAGGCGTGCGACCGGCTCGCCGCCCTGCCCGCCGGCGCGCTGCTCGCGCACGAGGAGGCGCTCCGCGCCCGCCTGGTCGACGGCCTGGGCACGATCGACGGCGTCGAGGTCGCGCGCATCTGGCCCGACTCCGCGGACCCGGTCGGCGTCCTCACGTTCACCGTCCCCGGCCACGACCCCGGCCTCGTCGCCGCGTACCTGTCGGCCGAGCACGGCATCGGCGTCCGCGACGGCCGGTTCTGCGCGCACCCGCTCCTCGCGCACCTCGGCGCGTCCGGCGGCGCGATCCGCGCGTCCGTCGGCGTCGGCACGACGAGCGAGGCCGTCGACCGCCTCGTCGACGCGCTGCGCCGCTACCTCGCCGACGGCCCGGCCGCCCGGTACGACGTCGTCGACGCCTGCTGGACCGTCGTCGACGACACCCGCCCCCTCGTGCAGGTCCACGGCCTCGACGCCCTCGCCGCCACCGCGGCCGCCGCCTGCGGTCCGGCCCTCGACGACTGACGCGCCCGCGACGGCTCGGCGCCCGCTCGTCGTCAGGCCGCGTCGGTCGCGCGCGCCGAGGGGGCCCGGCCCGCGGGGGACGGGCGCGTGATCAGCCGACGACGATGCCCAGGTGCTCGGCGACGAGCGGGGCGAGGTCGAGCAGCTGGTCCTGCGTGATGCGCGCGCCGCGCAGCCCGTCGAGGCCGTCGATGCGCTCGAGCCCTACGACTCCGCGCAGGTCGACGTCCTCGAGCCGCGCGCCCGAGACGTCGAGACGCCGGACACGGCAGTCGTCGAGGACGACCTTGCGCGCCTTCACCCGGGCCAGGTCGAGCTCGTCGACCATGACGCCGACCAGCCGCACGTCGGTGAGCGTCGCGTCGCGCAGGTTGAGGTAGTCGACCTTGCCCCCGTGCAGCTCGACGCGGGTCCACTCCGACCCGTGCGCCTCGACCGCACCGAGCCGCGCGCCCTCCCACCGGCAGTCGAGCCAGGTCGTCGACACCGCGGACAGCGACCCGGCCCGCACGCGCGTCCAGGCGGTGTCCGACGCGCGCGTGCCGTCCAGGCGCACACCGTCGAGCGAGCAGTCCGTGAAGGTGCACTCGAGGATCCGGGAGTGGGACCCGTCCTGCCCGTCGAGGTCCTCGCCGACCAGGTCGAGGGCGTCCAGGTCGCCGTCGCGCTCCAAGAAAACCATGGTCGCCACCCTGCCAGACCCGTGCGACGCTTCCGCCGTGCTCCACGACGTCACGCTCGAAGGCCACGGTGCTCGCCTCGTCCCGCTCGACGACACCCACGCGGCGGCGCTCGCCGCGTTCGTCGACGACCGGGTGTGGGCGGGCATGTCGTCGCCGCTGCCCGTCGGGATCGACGGCTGGCGGGCCGAGGTGGACCGCGCGCGGGCGACGCCGGGGCGGGTCGCGCTCGCGGTCCTCGACGCGGCGACGGGCGAGGTGCGCGGCAGCACGTCGTTCTACGACCTGGACACCCACGTCCTGCGCGTCGAGATCGGGCACACGTACTACGCGCCGCGCTGGTGGGGGACGTCGAACAACCCGGCCTGCAAGCTCCTGATGCTCACGCACGCGTTCGAGACGTGGGGCATGCAGCGCGTCGCGTTCCGTGCCGACACCCGCAACACGCGCTCGGTCGGCGCGATCCGTCGGCTCGGCGCGGTTCCCGAGGGGGTGCTGCGCAGCCACCGCCTCGCCCCCGACGGCACGCGCGGCGACTCCGCGTACTTCTCGATCCTGCCCGACGAGTGGCCCGCGGTCCGCGCCGGCCTGCTCGCGCGGCTGGCGGGGACGACGCCGGACGTCTGACGCCGCACGGCGGACGGATCACCCCGCGCGAGGGGTGCGCCGACGGTCACCCCCGGCAGACTGGGGCGCATGCCGGGCAGTGTGCTCCTCCCGCGAGTCGACCGATCCGCCCTCGACGAGCAGCGTCGTCGCGTGCACGTGCGCGTGCTGGCGTCGCGGACCGTCTGGGTCCTGGCCGTCGTCGGCCTCGTCTCGAGCCTGCTGCGCGGGGTCTGGCGCGACCTCGCGCTGTTCGACGACATCGTGCCGAACGCGGGGACCGCGTCGGCGCGCCCGGCGCTCATCACCGTCTCGATCGTGCTGCTGTTCACCGCCCGCGGGCTGCGACGCGGCCACCGGCTGTCGTGGATCCTCACGCTCGGCCTGCTCGTCGCGTCGGCGGTGCTGCACCTCGTGCGCGGCCCGGACGTGCTCGCCGCGGCCGCCGTCGTCGTCGGCACGGTCTGGCTGGCGACGCAGGGCGCGTCCTTCCCGGTGCTGCCCAACCGGCGCGACGTGCGGCGCGCGGTCCTGCTCGTCGTGTTCGCGGTCGTGTTCGTCGTGGTGACGACCGTCGGGCTCGTCGTGTGGGTGCTCGTGCGGGACCCGGGCACGGACGAGATCGAGCGGCTCGCCCGCATCCTCAGTCCCGTCGAGTTCGTCCTCGAGCTCACGTTCCTGCTGACGCTGCTGTGGACGCTCACGTCGCCGCGCCGTCCGCACAAGCTCAACGCGGCGGACCACGCGCAGGAGCGCGAGCGGGCCCGCGCGGTCGTCCAGCGCTGGGGCACGGGCACGCTCGACTACTTCGCGCTGCGCGACGACAAGGACTGGTTCTTCGTCGGGCGCTCGGTGGTGGCGCACTCGGTGCGCGGGGGTGTCGCGCTCGTGTCGCCCGACCCGATCGGGCCGCCCGAGGAGCGAGAGCAGACCTGGGCCGAGTTCCTCGACTACACCGAGGACTACGGCTGGTCGGTCGCCGTGATCGGCGCCGGTCAGGACTGGCTCGGCGTCTACGAGGCTGCGGGCCTGCGCGTCGTCTACCTGGGCGACGAGGCGATCGTCGACTGCACGACCTTCACGACGGCCGGCGGGTCGCACAAGTCGCTGCGGCAGGCCGTCGGACGCGTCGAGCGGGCGGGCTACACGACGACGTTCCACGACCCGGCGACGATGGAGCCGCACCTGCGCGCGCAGATCGAGGCGATGAGCGACGAGTCGCGTCGCGGCGAGACCGAGCGCGGCTTCTCGATGACCTTGTCGCGGCTGTTCGACCCCGCGGACACCGGGCTGCTGATGTCGGTGACGCAGACGTCCGCGGGTCGCGTCGACGGGTTCTGCCAGTGGGTGCCCGCGCCCGCGATCGGCGGCTGGTCCCTCGACGTCATGCGCCGCCGCCTCGACGTCGAGGGCCTGCCCAACGGGCTGATCGACACGAACATCGTGCACACGATCGGCGAGCTCAAGGCGCGCGGGCACACCGGTCTCGGACTCAACTTCGCGGTGCTGCGCGAGGTCCTCGAGAACGACGAGGGCGGCGGCTCGCGCCTCGACCAGCTCACGCGGCCCGTCCTGCAGCGGCTGTCGCAGGGCACGCAGATGGCGACCCTCGGCCAGTTCAACGAGAAGTTCGACCCGGGCTGGGTGCCGCGCTACACGATCCTCGACTCCGTCGAGTACGTCGCGACGCAGGCCGTCGTCATGGCCGGTGCGGAGGGCGTCACCGAGATCCCGGTGATCGGGCGCTTCCTCGGCAACGTCGGGCAGCCGACGTGACCGGCCGGCGCGGGTCCGGCCCTCGCGCGGGGCGGCTGGCGTGATCGGGTCTCTGCTCGCCGCGGTCGCGTCGTCGGTCGGGTACGGCATCAGCACGATCATGCAGGCGGTCGGCGCACGCCGGGCGCGGGGCCTGGGCGCCGTCCTGCAGCCGCTGGTCGTCGCGGCGTTCGTCCTCGACGGCCTCGCGTGGCTGCTGTCGCTCGCGGCTCTCGACCACCTGCCGCTGTTCGTCGTGCAGGCCGTGATCGCCGCGTCGCTCGTGGTCGTCGTCCTGCTCGCGCGGGTCGTCCTGCACGCGACGATGCGCCGTCTCGACGTCGCCGCGGTCGTCGCGGTCGTCGCCGCGCTGGTCGTCGTCGCCGCGGCCGGGGGCGAGCAGCCCGCGGTCCACCCGCCCGACGGGTTCGTCGGCACGACCATCGCCGCCGCAGGCGTCGTCGCCGTCGCGACCCTCGCCGCCTACCGATCCGGGCCGCCCGTGCTGCTCGCCGTCCTCGGCGGGCTCGGCTACTCGATCGCCGCGATCGCGGCGCGCGCCGCGCACGCCGACGGCGACCTGCTCGACACGGTCCTCCAGCCGCTCGCGATCCCGATCGTCGTCGGCGGCGTCGCGGGCGCCCTCGCCTACCTCCGCGCGCTCGAGCGCGGGTCCGTCGGGACTGCGGCCGCGATCGTCTCCGTCATCGAGGTCGTCGTCCCCGGCGTCGTCGGCCTGACGGTCCTCGGCGACTTCGTGCGCGACGGGTGGGCAGTCCCCGCCGCGGCCGCGCTCGCCGTCGCGCTCGTCGGCTGCGTGGCGCTCGCGACGAGCCCCGCCAACGCGGCCGCCGAGTCGGGCGACGCGCCAGGCGACGACGACGTCCGCACGCCTGCGCGCTCCGGGTAGACGCCCGCGCCACCGCGAGCCGGGCCACGTCGCCCTGTGCTTGGGTGAGCGCATGGACCCAGCGCAGGAGCCCCGCGACGCGACGCTGTCGGGCGACACGACGCTCGTCCTCCCGGAGTTCGACAACCCGCCCCACGAGCCGATGCCCCTGGTGCGCGCGTGGTTCGACGCCGCGCGCGAGCGCGGCCTGCGCGAGCCGTTCGCCGCGACCCTGGCGACCGTCGACGAGCACGGCGACCCGCGCACCCGCACCGTCCTGCTCAAGACCGTCGACGAGCACGGCCTCGTCTTCGGCAGCTCGACGACGAGCCGCAAGGGCCGTCACCTCGCCGCCCGACCGCGCGCGGCCCTCACCGTGTACTGGCGCGAGACGCTCCAGCAGGTCAACGTCACCGGGTCGGTCGAGGTCCTGCCCGACGACGTCGCCGACGCGCTGTTCACCCGCCGGACGCGCGACGCGCAGGCCGCGACCGCCGCGTCCCGGCAGAGCCGCCCGCTGACCTCCGAGCCCGGCCTGCGCGCCGAGGCCGCGCGCCTCGCCGCCGCGGACGGACCCGTCGAGCGGCCGGCCGACTGGGTCGCCTACCGCGTCGTCCCCGACGCCGTCGAGCTCTGGTACGGCAGCCCCGACCGCCTCCACCGCCGCCTCCAGTACGTCCGCACCGGCACGACGTGGGAGCCCACCCGCCTCCAGCCGTGAGGTCAGGTCCGGCCGGGCGCTGAGCCGGTCCGTCGTCGCCGGCAGCGCGGTCGGCGGCCGCGGCGTCGCGGTGGCGCTGCGCGGCTGCACGGCGCTCGGGCTCCGGCGGGCCGTCGGCGTCGGCGAGGCGCACGAGGGCCGCGGCGGCGTCGTCGTGCACCTGCGCGGCCCGTCGGCACGCGTCACGGGCGCGGTCCTGCGCCTCGCGCGCACGGGCGGCCGAGTGCTCGACGTCGGCATCGGTCGACGGGACGTCGAGCCGCAGCCGCTCTGCGCGCTCGGACACCTCGGCGGACCGCTCCCGGGCGACGGCGGCACGGTCGCGCGAGGTCTCCGGCATCGACGCGACGGTCACGCTGCCGGTCCAACACCCGACGACGGTTGCCGGGCCATCGTCCTGCCCGTGAGGCCGGCCGCCGCCCCATCGACGTGTCGGTGCCCCCTGTCCGCCGCACGGGCGACTCACCCGCGGAAGGCCTCAGAGGCCGTGGCCCCCTCGCCGATGGACCAGGCATGAACCGCGAACCGCACGTGAGCCTGCGAGGTGAGCTGTCCCTGCGTCGTGACCGGCACTGGATGGTCGGCTACGCCGCGCTGGTCATGTGCCTGCCGGCGGTGATGGCGCTCGCGCGCGTCCCGTCGGTCACGGGGAAGGGTGCCGTCGTCACGGTCGCGATGGCGCTCGCGTTCGTCGGGCTGGTCCGGCTGCGGTGCGCGCGTCAGCTGGAGCGGATCCTCGACGAGTCGACGCCGCTGCGCACGGATCTCGGCGAGGACGTCGACCACTGACACGGCCGGGCGCCCTCGACGGGTCGCCCGGCCGCGCGGCGCGACGTCAGAGCGGGACGACCGTGCCCGTGAGGAACGGCTTGCCGGTGCGGGCGTCCCAGCCGGCGAACGTGGTGGTGCCGTCGCCGTCGGGTGCGACGCGGACGGTGACCGTCCCGGGCAGCAGCGCGGGCTTGGCGAACTCGACGGACCACGTGAACGCGTCGCCGCGCGACGCCCCGACGTCGGCCAGCGCGCGGGCCGCGGTGTACATGCCGTGCGCGATGGCCCGCGGGAACCCGAGGGCCTTGGCGGAGACCGCGGACAGGTGGATCGGGTTGTGGTCGCCCGACACGGCCGCGTAGCGGCGACCGGTGCCGGCCGTGAGCTTCCAGCGCCCGGTCGGCTGCGGCGCGACGAACTCGGAGCGCACCTCCTCGTCGGACGGTCGGCCCGCGAGCCGGACGCCCTTCGCGAGGTACGTCGAGACGCCCCGCCACACGAGCGCGTCGCCGACGCGGACCTCCGCGACCAGGTCGACGGTCGTGCCGGCCCGGTGCGGCCGCAGCCCTTCGGCCCACGCGCGGACGTCGAGCGCATCACCGAGTCCGACGGGCGCGTGCTGCGTGACCCGGTTCGCGACGTGCACGAGCCCGAGCAGCGGCAGCGGGAAGTCGGGCCGCACCATGACGGCGAACGCGACGGGGAACGCGAGCACGTGCACGAACCCGGCAGGCAGCCGGTCGGACGCGGACTCCCCGACGAGGTGCTGGTACTCCGTCAGGTGGTCGGCGTCGGCGCGCACCCCGCGCACCTCGTGCACGACGTCGGGCAGGTCGGTCGGCGCGCGGCCGACGCGGCGGGCGACGGCCAGCCGGCCGGTCGCCGCCACGCCGCGCGCGTAGAGCCCGCCGAGCGAGGGGACGGCGGGCAGGACGACCGTCGTCACCGACCCACCAGGTTCTGCCCGCAGACGCGCAGCGTCTCGCCGACGACCCCGCCGGCCGCGGGCGACGCGAGGAACGCGACCGCCTCGGCGACGTCGACGGGCAGCCCGCCCTGCTGCAGCGAGTTGAGGCGCCGCGCGACCTGCCGCGTGACGGCGGGGATGCGCGCGGTCATCTCGGTCTCGATGAAGCCGGGCGCGACCGCGTTGGCGGTGCCGCCGAACGGGACGAGCAGCGGCGCGGTCGCGCGGACCATGCCGATGACGCCACCCTTCGACGCCGCGTAGTTGGTCTGCCCGCGGTTGCCCGCGATGCCCGACGTCGACGCGAGCGACACGATGCGCGGGGCGTCGGCGAAGTCGCCCGACGTGAGCAGCGCCTCGTTGATCTTCAGCTGGCTCGCGATGTTGACCGCCAGCACGGACTCCCACTTGTCGGGGGTCATGTTGGCGAGCAGCTTGTCGCGCGTGATGCCCGCGTTGTGCACGACGACGTCGAGCCGCCCGTGCCGCTGGAGCGCGTGCGCGAGGATGCGCGCGCCCGCGTCGTCGGCCGTGACGTCGAGCTGGAGCGCGGTGCCGTGGATCTCGTTGGCGACGGCGGCGAGCTGCTCGCCCGCGGCGGGGACGTCGACCGCGACGACGGTCGCGCCGTCCCGGGCCAGCGTCTGCGCGATCGCCTTGCCGATGCCGCGCGCGGCACCGGTCACGACCGCGACGCGCCCGTCGAGCGGCGTCTCCCACGACGCCGGCACCGCGCCCGCGTCGGAGGCGACCGTCAGCAGCTGCCCGTCGACGAACGCGGACCGGGCGGACAGGAAGAACCGCAGCGCACCGAGCACCGAGGGCGCGGTCACGGGCACGCCCTCGCGCAGCACGACGCCGTTGCCGGTCGCGCCGCCGCGCAGCTCCTTGGCGAGCGACCGCAGCAGCCCGTCGACGCCCTGCCGGGCCGCCGCGAGCGCCGGGGCGTCGTCGACGCCCGCCTCCCGCGACACGGTGACGACGCGCCCACCGCGAGCGAGCCCCTTCAGGGTCCCGGCGGTCGCCAGGACGGGCTCGGCGAGCTGGTCGGGGTGCGTCACGCCCGTGAGGACGAGCACGACGGCCGCGTACCGGGTGTCGGGGGTCGGGTGCCGGTGCACCTCGAGGTCCCAGCCGTCGAGGACCGTCGCGCCGGGAGCGCCGCCGGCGGGGCCGGACAGCACCGCGGCGAGCGCGTCGGCGTCGCCGTCTCGGCCGAGCACGAGGACGGGCCCGTCGACGAGCGGCGAGCCGGGCCGGTGGCGGCGCAGCGGCGTCGGCTGGGGGAGGCCGAGCTGCTTCGCGATCTTCTTGGTGACGCCGCTGTTGACGAGGTTGAGGTAGGTGTCGGTCATGGTCACGCCGCCTCGAGGATCGCGGTGAGGCCGAGCCCGCCGGCCGCGCACACGGACACCAGGGCCCGGACGGGGCGCCCCTCGGCCTGCTTGCGCCGGTGCAGCTCCTTGCTGATCGTCGCGACGATCCGCCCGCCGGTCGCGGCGAACGGGTGGCCCGCGGCCAGCGAGGAGCCGTGCACGTTGAGCCTCGCCCGGTCGACGGACCCGAACGCCCCGTCGAGCCCGAGCCGCTCCTTGCCGAACTGCTCCGACTCCCACGCGGCGAGCGTCGTGAGGACGGTCGACGCGAACGCCTCGTGGATCTCGACGTAGTCGAGGTCGTCGAGCGTCAGGCCGTTGCGGGCCAGCAGGCGCGGGACCGCGAAGACGGGCGCCATGAGCAGCCCGTCGACGCCGTGCACGAAGTCGACCGCGGCTGCTTCGGCGTCGACGACGACGGCGAGCGGCGTGAGGTCGTGCGCGGCGGCCCACTCGTCGGACCCGAGCAAGACCGTCGAGGCGCCGTCGGTGAGCGGCGTGGAGTTGCCGGCCGTCATGGTCGCGGGCGTGTCGAGCCCGAGCCCGAACACCGGCTTGAGCTTGGCGAGCTTCTCCAGGGACGTGTCGGCGCGCAGGTTGCCGTCGGTCGCCTGGCCGCGGAACGGCGTGACGAGGTCGTCGAAGAACCCGTCGGCCCACGCGGCGGCGAGGCGCTGGTGCGACGCGTAGGCGATCTCGTCCTGCGCCTCGCGCGTGATGCCCCACTGCGCGGTGGTGAGGGCCTGGTGCTCGCCCATGGACAGGCCGGTGCGCGGCTCGTCGGTGCGCGGCGCGGCGGGTGCGAGGTCCTTGGGGCGGATGCGCGACGCGACTGCGAGGCGCTGCCCGACGGACCGGGCGCGGGACAGGTCGAGCAGCGTGCGGCGCAGCCGGTCGCTCACGGCGATGGGCGCGTCGGACGTGGTGTCGACGCCGCCCGCGATCCCGGAGTCGAGCTGCCCGAGCCGGATCTTGTTGGCGAGCCCGACGACGGACTCGAGCCCGGTCGCGCACGCCTGCTGCACGTCGTACGCGGGCGTGGTGGGCGCGAGTGCCGAGCCGAGGACGGCCTCGCGGGTGAGGTTGAAGTCGCGCGAGTGCTTGAGCACGGCGCCGGCCGCGACCTCGCCGATGCGCTCGCCCTGCAGCCCGTACCGCGCGACGAGCCCGTCGAGGGCCGCGGTGAGCATGTCCTGGTTGCTGGCGTGCGCGTACTTCCCGCCGGCGCGGGCGAACGGGATCCGGTTGCCGCCCAGGACCAGGGCGCGCCGGGTGGCGGGCGGGTCGGCGGGGGTCTTGCGGGGGGAGGGGGCCACGGCTTGGTTCCTCTCGCATCGTCGCTTGAGCAGGACGGTCCTCGTGCCGGTGCGCGAGGGACCTTCGTCCCGAAGTGGTGTCCGAAACCCACAGTACCTGATACCTTCGGTTTCGTGAGCCCCATCACACGAGGGCCGTCGACGACGACGCGACCCACGCTCCTGCGCCCCGACGCCGGGACCCCGCCGCCGGCCGACCACGGCCTGTCCGACGCCCACGAGCTGCCCGTCGACGGCCGCTCCACCCGCTGGGCCGACCACCGCGAGGCCCGCCGGGCCGAACTCGTCCGCGTCGCGCGCCGCACGGTCCACCACCACGGCCCGGACGTGTCGATGGAGGAGATCGCGGCCGCCGCCGGCACGTCGAAGTCGATCGTCTACCGCTACTTCACCGACAAGACCGGCCTGCAGATCGCCGTCGCCGAGGCCGTCGTGCTGCAGATCCAGGGCGCCCTCGAAGGCGTCCTGCGCGTCTCGCCGACGCCCCGCGAGGGCCTGCGGGCGATGGTCGCGGTCTACCTCGAGATGATCGAGTCCTCGCCGAACGTCTACGCGTTCGTGACGCGCGACGGGTCCGTCGAGTCCGGCGGCCCGCTCGGCCACTTCCTCGACTCCGTCACCGCGCTCGTCGCCGCCCCCTTCGCGCGCGGGCTCACGCAGGAGCAGCCTGACGGCCGCCGCACCGCCCGCCGGCCCGAGGCCGCCCCCGACGAGGCCGCCCCCGCCGACGACGACGAGGCCGCGCGTGTGGCGCTCGCCGAGGCGTGGGCCGCCGGCGCCGTCGGCTTCGTCCGCGGCGCGGGGGAGTGGTGGCTCGCGCACCGCGACCAGCCCGGCGCCCCCGACCGCGAGGCCCTCACCGCCCAGGTCGCCGCCTGGCTCTGGGCCGGACCCGTCGGCCTGCTCGCCCGCGACCGCACCCGACCCGACGCACCCCACCCTGACGCGACGCACCCCGCAGACCCGGAGGAGTCCCGATGACGACGACCACCCCCCGCCCGACCCCGGCGGAGACCGAGCAGGGCGACCCCCGGCTCGACGCCGACGTCCGCCTGGACGTCGACCACCTCGCGCACCTGCTGCTGGGCCACTACCCGGAGCTGCGACTGGGCGCGCGCCGGCTCATGGCCGACGAGCGGTTCCACCGCATCGAGGGCCTGCCGCTGGCCGAGCACCGCGACCGGGTGCTCGGCCAGCTGCGGCTGCTCGCCGCCGAGGGCGACGTGCACCGGTCGTTCCCCGTGCGGTTCGGCGGTGCCGAGGACCACGGCGGGTTCCTCGCCCGGTTCGAGGAGCTCGGCCACGCCGACCCGTCGCTGCAGATCAAGTCCGGCGTGCAGTGGGGGCTGTTCGCGTCCGCGATCTACCACCTCGGCACCGAGCGCAGCCACGACCAGTTCCTCGCCGACGCGCTGTCCGTCGCGGTCCCGGGTGCGTTCGCGATGACCGAGACCGGCCACGGGTCGGACGTCGCCGCGATCGGCACGACCGCGACCTTCGATGTCGAGACCGAGGAGTTCGTCATCCACACGCCGTTCCGTGCGGCGTGGAAGGACTACCTCGGCAACGCGGGCCAGCACGGCACCGCGGCCGTCGTGTTCGCCCGCCTCATCACCTCGCCCGCGGGCAAGCCGCGCGTCGACCACGGCGTGCACGCGTTCTACGTCCCGATCCGCGACCCGCAGACCATGGAGTTCCTGCCGGGCGTCGGCGGCGAGGACGACGGGCTCAAGGGCGGGCTGAACGGCATCGACAACGGCCGGCTGTGGTTCGACCACGTGCGCGTCCCGCGCGTCAACCTGCTCAACCGCTACGGCGACGTCGACGCCGACGGCACCTACTCCTCGCCGATCGCGAGCCCGGGCCGCCGGTTCTTCACGATGCTCGGCACGCTCGTCCAGGGCCGCGTGTCGCTCGACGGCGCCGCCGTCACCGCGTCGCGCCTCGGCCTGACGATCGCGATCACCTACGGCAACCAGCGCCGCCAGTTCGCGGGCGCCGGGAACGACGAGGTCGTGCTGCTCGACTACGCCGAGCACCAGCGGCGTCTCCTGCCGCTGCTCGCCGAGACGTACGCCGCCGGGTTCGCGCACGAGGACCTGCTCGCCGCGTTCGACGACGTCTTCTCGGGCCGCAACGACACCCCGGAGACGCGCGAGGACCTCGAGACGCTGGCCGCCGCGCTCAAGCCGACGTCGACCTGGTTCGCCCTCAAGACGCTCCAGACGTGCCGCGAGGCGTGCGGCGGTGCGGGCTTCCTCACCGAGAACCGGCTGACCAGCCTGCGCGCCGACATGGACGTCTACGTGACGTTCGAGGGCGACAACACCGTGCTCTACCAGCTTGTCGGCAAGCGGCTCCTCACCGACTACGCCAAGGGCTTCAAGCACCTCGACGCGGTCAAGGTCGCGCAGCTCGTCGCCGAGCGCGCGTCCGACGCCGCCCGGTTCCGGACGCCCCTGCACCGCGCGATCCAGACCATCGCCGACGTCGGCGACGTCCGCCGCAGCGCCGGCCAGCTCCGCGAGACCGACACCCAGCGGGCGCTGCTCGTCGACCGGGTCGAGACGATGGTCGCCGAGATCGCGCAGGCCCTGCGCCCGGCCCAGAAGGCCGACGCCGCGACGTCCGCCGCGCTGTTCAACGGCCAGCAGCACGCGATCGTCGAGGCCGCGCGGGCGCACGCCGAGCTCGTCCAGTGGGAGTCGTTCACCGCGGCCCTCGCGCGCGTCGACGACCCGGGCACGAAGCAGGTCCTCACGTGGGTCCGCGACCTGTTCGGGCTCACGCTCGTCGAGCGGCACCTCGCCTGGTACCTGGTCAACGGGCGCCTGTCGGCCGGCCGCGCGCGGACCGTCACGTCGTACATCGACCGGCTCGTGTCGCGCCTGCGGCCGCACGCGCAGGACCTCGTCGACGCGTTCGGCTTCGAGCAGGCGCACCTGCGCGCGCCCATCGCGTCGGGCGCCGAGCAGACGCGTCAGGACGAGGCCCGCGCCTGGTACCGCGCGCAGCGCGCGTCGGGCGACGCCCCGATCCCGGAGAAGCACACCCGCTGACCCGGCACGACGACGGGCCCCGGGCGCGCGGTGGAGGCGCAGCCCGGGGCCCGTCCGCGTGCCGGTGCCGTCGCCGCGTCGGACGTCGCGACCAGCACGCGGCTCCGCCGGGGTGTGCGCGTGTCGTGCTCAGGCGATGCTGCCGCGCCAGGCGGGCGGCGCGTCCGGCGCGTCGGTGACGGTCGACAGCGCGGCGCCGTCGGTGGCCAGCAGCACGACGAGCTCGGGCACGGTGCGCTGGACCGTGCCGCCGTCGCCGGCGAGGTCGACGACCCCGTCGACGGGTCCGACGCTGCCGACGGCCCCGCGGACCGTCGTCCCGCCCCACGTCGTGGCGTCGACGAGGACGCCGTGCAGGTCCGTGTCGGACAGGTCGGCGCCGCGCAGGTCCGCGCCGCCCAGGTCGGTCCGGACCAGGTAGGAGCCGCTGAGGTCCGCGTCCGTGAGGTCGGAGCCCGTCAGGTCGGTGCGGACCAGCCACGTCCGGTGCAGGCGCGCGCCGATCGCGCACACGCCCGACAGGTCGGCCTTGCCGAGCCGCGCGTGCGTGAGGTCGGCGCCGCGCAGGTCCGCGCCCGCGAGGAGCGCACCGGACAGGTCCGCGCCCCGGAGGTCGGTGCGCTGCAGGTCCACGCCGAACAGGTCCGCGTCGGCAAGGTCGGCCCCACGCAGGTCGGCCCCGGCGAGGTCGGGTGCCGACGGGTCGGACCCGAGGTCGAGGCGCGCGCCCTCGGCCCCCGACGTGCGCAGCCAGGTCCGGTGCGCCTCCAGGCGTGCGGCCAGCGTCTCGGTCACGGGGCTCCCTCCCGTCGGCACCCCGACCACCCGAGCATGACGGGCGGCCGGGGTGCGCGGCCAGGCTGTTCCCGCGGGCTGGACGGCGGCACGAGCGCCGGTCGCGCACCCGGCGCGCGCCTGTGGCGCACGCACAGGCCGGGCGGGCGCGACGAGGCCGGCGGTGGCGTCGGCGTCAGGCCGGGGCGTCCAGGCGGGCGACGAGGTCGTCGTCGAGGGTCAGGCGTGCGCCCGCGACGGCCTCCTCGACCTGCTCGACGCGCGTCGCACCGACGATCGGCACGACGCCGTGCGCGACGAGCCACGCGATCACGACCTGGTTGGCCGAGACCCCGAGCTCGCTCGCGACCTCGTGGAGGACGGCGAGCCGCGCCGTCGTGCCGGGGTGCTCGAAGAGCTCCTGCATCGGCTTGTCCGGCCGGGTGTAGGCCCCGAACATCAGGGTGTTGTAGGCCCAGAGCGTCAGGTCGCCCTCGGCGGCGAGGTAGTCGAACGTCTCTGGGGTCGCGAGCGTGTGCCCGCCCTCGGGCAACCGGACGCCGGGCCGCGGCTGCAGGTAGGTGTGCCGGAGCTGCACCTGCGTGAACGGTGCGACGCCCAGGTCGCGCGCGGTGCGACGTGCGCGCTCGAGGCGCCAGGTGGCGTGGTTGCTCGCGCCGAGGACCCCGACGGTGCCGTCGGCGACGAGCGCACCGAACGCGCCGACCGTCTCCTCCAGGGGGACGGCACGGTCCTCGACGTGCGCCCAGTACACGTCGATCCGGTCGGTGCCGAGGCGCTTGAGCGACCCCTCGACGGCCGCGCGGATCGCGGCGGCGGACAGGCCCTCGACGTCGTCGAGCGTCCGGTCGCCCGGTGTGCGGGGACGCGCACCGACCTTCGTCGAGAGGACGACGGCGTCGCGGTTGCCGCGCGCGGCGAGCCAGCGGCCGATGGTCGCCTCGCTCTCGTCGCCCGTGCAGCCGTCCTGCCAGAACGGGTAGTTGTCGGCCGTGTCGAGCCGGGTGCCGCCGAGCTCGACGAACCGGTCGAGGATCGCGGACGAGTCCTGCTCGTCCACGGTCGTGCCGAGGGGGATGGTGCCCAGTGCCAGTCGCAGATCGGTCATGACGACACCGTGCCGCTTCGAGCGCGCTCGAACGCAAGCCCTGCGCGCCTCGTGGTCCTACTCCGGGTTGCAGCGCGCGGCGATCATCGTGAACGCGTCCACGTCGGGCCGCCACGGCTCGAGGTTCCACTGGTCCTTGTCCGGCGCCCCGAGCATGTGGCAGAGCAGCTGGTCGTGCATCGTCGGGGCGTCGGCCCGCGGCTCCTGCGCGACGAGCTGCGCCCACGTGAGGTCCTGCGCGGCCAGGCCGGACGCGCGCGCCCAGGCGGTGGGCGTGAGACCGAGCGACTCGCCGCCCTCCCGGTCGCCCCAGGAGAGCGCCGCGACCGTCGCGGACGCGAGCCACAGGTCGGTCCCGGCAGCGCCGTCCACCCGCACCAGGTCCGGCGCGACGGCCACCGCAGCCCCGCCCGACACGCCGCCCACCGGCACCCCGGCGGCGTCGGTCACGAGCACGGACCCGTCGGCCGGCACCGTGAGCGACCACCCCGCGGGTGCGGCGACGAGCGCGGTGCCGGGCGAGACGGTCGCGCGGGCGCTCCCGTCGGCGTCGGCCGCGACCGTCACGGTCGCCGGCGCGACGGTCAGGAGCGTCAGCGCCACCGGCCCGGAGACGAGCGGGACGCCCTGCGCGCGGACCGTCGCGGCGTCGGGTGCGGCGGGCGCGGACGGCGTCCGATCGGGCGACACCGCGTCGGTCGGGGAGGCCGACGGCGTCGGGCTCGTCGTCGCGTCGTCCGCACGCCGCGGACCGCACCCGACCAGCGTCAGGAGCAGCGCGACACCGGCCGCGACGGCGGCGGACGACGTGGCGCGGCGCATGGCCGGACGCTAGCAGCGCGGCGTCACCACCGGTCACGACCCTGTGGCGTCCTATGCTGACCGGACTGGTGTCCGGACGCGCGGCACCCACCTGCCCGCCGAGGGGGGCCTGTGCCCGTCCGAGACGCTGCCGACGACGACGCCCCCGCGGCGTCCGTCGACTGCCGTGACGGCGTCGTCCACCCGGACGGTGTCGAGGCCGTCGCCCGCGCGCTCGAGGGTGAGCGCGTGCGCTGGCAGCTCGCCGTCACGGCGGGGGAGGTCGGCGGGTTCGACTGGGACCTCGTGAGCGGACGGCTCGAGTGGGACGACCAGCTCCACGCGATCTTCGGGATCCCGCGCGAGGAGTTCGCCGGGACGATCGAGCACTTCGCGGCGGTCCTGCACCCCGACGACGTCGGGCGCGTGACCGAGGCGCTGCGCACCGCGATCGCCGCGTGCGCCGAGTACGCCGCCGAGTACCGCGTCGTCCGCCCGGACGGCACGGTGCGGTGGGTGCAGGCGCGAGGCAAGGCGCTCCGGGGGCCCGACGGCACGGCCGTGCGCGTCCTCGGGGCGGCGTACGACACGACCGACCGACGCGACGCCGACGCCCGCATCTCGCGCGTGCTCGAGACCATGTCCGCGGCGTTCTTCCTGCTCGACGACGCGTGGCGGTTCGCCTACGTCAACGCCGAGGCCGAGGTGCTGCTCGCGCGGCCTCGCTCGGAGCTGCTCGGCGGTGTCGTCTGGGAGCTGTTCCCCGACGCGCTCGGGTCGGCCTTCGAGGAGAACTACCGGGGCGCGGTCCGCAGCGGCGAGCCGCGCACGTTCGAGGCCTACTACCCGGCGCCGCTCGACCGCTGGTACGAGGTGCGCGCCTGGCCCGGCACGGACGGGCTGTCGGTGTACTTCTCCGACTGCACGGAGCGCCGCCGGTCCCAGGACGAGGCGCGACGCGCCCGCGACCGGGCCGAGACCGAGCGCCGGGCCGCCGAGTGGGCCCGCCAGCGCGCGGAGGTCGGCCAGGCGCGGCTGCGGCTGCTCGCGGAGGTCGGTGACGACCTCGCGTCGACGCTCGACACCGAGGACGCCGTCGCGCGGCTGGCCCGGCACCTCGTGCCGAGCCTCGCGTCGTGGTGCCTCATCACGCTGTCGAGCGACCAGCGCCACCTGCGCGACATCGCGTCGTGGCACGGCGACCCGGCGAGCCGCGAGAAGGTCGCGCGGTACGCGCGGCTCCGGCTCAACTCGCTCGACCCGTCGTCGTACCTGTACCGGGCGCTGCGGACCGGCGAGGTCGTCGCGGTGCCTGACGCGACGCGCGCGATCTCCGAGGTCCTCACGGTCGGCGAGGCCCGGTCCGTGCTCGGCGAGCTCGCGCCGCAGAACGCGTACGCGATCCCGCTGCGCGCCCGCGGCCGCACGGTCGGCGCGATGACGCTGTTCCTCGACGCGGGCCGGCGCGACCTCACCAGCGACGACCTGGCGATGCTCGTGCAGCTCGCCGACCGGGCAGGGCTCGCGCTCGACAACGCGCGGCTCTACGAGGAGCAGCGGCAGATGGCCGAGTCGCTGCAGCGTGCGCTGCTCTCCCCGCCCGTCCAGCCCGACGGCCTGCACGTCGTCGTCCGGTACCTGCCCGCGTCGAAGGCCGCGCAGGTCGGAGGCGACTGGTACGACGCGTTCCTCCAGCGCGACGGCTCGACCGTGCTCGCCGTCGGCGACGTCATCGGGCACGACACGCAGGCCGCGGCGGCGATGAGCCAGGTCCGCACGCTGCTGCGCGGCATCGGCTACACGTCGGGCGCCGCGCCTGCGACGATCCTGCGCGACCTCGACGAGGCGATGCAGGGCCTGCGCGTCGACACCATGGCGACCGCCGTCGTCGCGCGCCTCGACCCGGCCGACGCGTCGGTCACGTCGGGTGACGCCGGTGCGCGGCGGCTGCGCTGGTCCAGCGCGGGCCACCTCCCGCTCGTCGTCGTGGCGCCCGACGGGATCGCGCGCGCGCTCGAGGTGGGCCGTCACGAGCTGCTCCTCGGGGTCGGCCTGGGGACCGAGCGTGCCGAGCACGAGGTCCTGCTCGCGCCGGGCAGCGTCCTGCTGCTCTACACCGACGGGCTCGTCGAGCGGCGCGGCGAGCACCTGTCGCACGGGGTGGCCAGGCTGTGCGAGGCCCTCACGGAGACGCTCGCCGGGGTGTCCCTCGACGACGAGGACGGCCTGGGGTGCGGCGTCGACGACCTCGTCGGGCGCATGCTCGACGGCCACGCCGACGACGACGTCGCCGTCCTCGCGGTGCACGTCCGCGCGCACCCCGGCTCGCAGCCCACGGCCGCCTGACCCGCGCCAGGCGTCGGCGGGGTCCTGCCGAGGGAGTGCGTCGATCGTGCCCGGACGTGGTGCCCCGGGCGGGGAGCGGGTCCCGGCCTACAGGCGGTGCGCGGGGCGGGCGCGCCGCCCGCGACGGTGGACCGACCGCAGCACGACGCCCGCAGCGAGGGCGGCCGTGCCGACGCCGAGGACGGGCACCAGCAGGCTGCTCCCGGTGATGGCCAGCGCGCCGTCCGACCCGGCGCCGGCGCTCAGGACCTCGGACCGCACGACCGACGCGGACGACGTCGGGCCCGGGCTCGCGACGAGCGCCGCACCGCTCACGGTCGGGCTCGGCGTCGGGGCGGGCGTCCCGCTCGCGCTCGGCGCCGGGGCGGGTGCGGCAGCCGGGGGCGGACCGGCCGGCACGGCGGGGATCGGCTCGACCGGCTCGGCGGTGGTCGGGGCGTCGGTGCACGCCGGCCGCTGCCCGCCCTCGCCGAAGTGCTCGTTGTACCCGCTGACCTCGACCCACGTGACGCAGTACGTGCCGGGCAGGCCCAGCTCGGTCCACGCGAACCCCGTCCGGCCCGCGAACGCCCCCTGCGCGGTCGCGGCCTGGACGTGGAGCTGCGCGGTGAGCGTCTGGCCGTCGACGACGTACCGGACGTTGACGTGGTCGTGCTCCACGAACGTGCGGCCGCCGGGCAGGGTGAGCCCGTCGGCGGTCACGGTGTAGGGCGTCGGGTCGTCCGAGCCGCCCGCGAACGCGGCGGCCGCGCTGCCTGCGAGCAGCAGGCAGGACAGCGGGACGACGGCGGCGGCGCGGCGGAGCATCGGACCTCGGGCGGATCGGTTCGGACGGCGTGCGGGCACGACCCTAGGCGGGATCCGGACATCACGGACGAACCGGGCGATGAGAGTCCGGTGAGAACCTGCACGTCAGGGGCGTGCGGCGCGCCGGGGCCGTCCCGCCGCCGCTGCCGCTGGACGCCCAGCGGCCCGCCGTCCGGCCGCGGGTACCCTGGTCCCCGTCTGCCGACCCCGCCGCGGTCCGGCGTCCCGCCGCCGTCCGCGCCCCCACCGAGGGAATCGATGACCACCGCATCCCCCCGCACCGCGCCCACGACCGACACCGTCGAGCACGCCGCCGCGACGCCCGACCAGGAGCAGCCGTTCGCCGAGCTCGGGCTCAAGCCGGACGAGTACCAGCGGATCCGCGACATCCTCGGCCGCCGCCCCACGGCCGCCGAGCTCGCGATGTACTCCGTGATGTGGTCGGAGCACTGCTCCTACAAGTCGTCCAAGACGCACCTGCGCCAGTTCGGCGACAAGACGACGCCGGCGATGAAGGAGCACCTGCTCGTCGGCATCGGCGAGAACGCGGGCGTCGTCGACATCGGCGACGGCTGGGCCGTCACGTTCAAGGTCGAGTCGCACAACCACCCGTCCTACGTCGAGCCCTACCAGGGTGCGGCGACCGGCGTGGGTGGCATCGTGCGCGACATCATCTCGATGGGTGCGCGCCCGGTCGCCGTCATGGACCAGCTGCGGTTCGGCGCGGTCGACCACCCGGACACCGCGCGCGTCGTGCACGGCGTGGTCGCGGGCGTCGGCGGCTACGGCAACAGCCTGGGCCTGCCGAACATCGGCGGCGAGCTCGTCTTCGACGCGTCCTACCAGGGCAACCCGCTCGTCAACGCGCTGTGCCTCGGCGTGCTGCGGCACGAGGACATCCACCTCGCCAACGCGTCCGGTGCGGGCAACAAGGTCGTGCTCTTCGGCGCCAGGACGGGCGGCGACGGCATCGGCGGCGCGTCGATCCTCGCGTCGGAGACGTTCGACGACACCAAGCCGTCGAAGCGCCCGTCCGTGCAGGTCGGCGACCCGTTCATGGAGAAGGTGCTCATCGAGTGCTGCCTCGAGCTCTACGCGGCGCAGGTCGTCGAGGGCATCCAGGACCTGGGCGCGGCCGGCATCTCCTGCGCGACGAGCGAGCTCGCGTCCAACGGCGACGGCGGCATGCACGTCGACCTGGAGAAGGTCCTGCTGCGCGACCCGACGCTCACGGCCGGCGAGATCCTCATGTCGGAGTCGCAGGAGCGCATGATGGCCGTCGTCGCGCCCGACAAGCTCGACGCGTTCCTCGCGATCACCGGCAGGTGGGACGTCGAGACCGCCGTGATCGGCGAGGTCACGGGCACGGGCCGCCTGACGATCGACCACCACGGCCAGCGCATCGTCGACGTCGACCCGAAGACCGTCGCGCACGAGGGACCGGTCTACGACCGCCCGTACGCGCGCCCCGCGTGGCAGGACGCGCTCAACGCCGACTCGGTCGCCGACGAGTCGCGGTTCGCCCGCCCGTCGACCGCCGCGGACCTGCGCCAGACGGTCCTGCGGCTGCTCGCGAGCCCGAACCTCGCGGACAAGTCGTGGGTCACGAACCAGTACGACCGCTTCGTGCAGGGCAACACCGCGCTCGCGCAGCCCGACGACTCGGGCGTGATCCGGGTCGACGAGTCCACCGGCCTGGGCGTCGCGCTCGCGACCGACGCGAACGGCCGCTACGGCAAGCTCGACCCGTACACGGGCGCGCAGCTCGCGCTCGCGGAGGCGTACCGCAACGTCGCGACGACGGGCGCCCGCCCGCTGGCCGTGACGGACTGCCTCAACTTCGGCAGCCCCGAGCACCCCGACTCGATGTGGCAGCTCGTCGAGGCGATCCGCGGCCTCGCGGACGCGTGCCAGGAGCTCGAGGTGCCGGTCACGGGCGGCAACGTCTCGCTCTACAACGGCACGGGCGAGCCCGGGAAGATCGACTCGGCCATCCACCCGACGCCGGTCGTCGGCGTGCTCGGCGTGCTCGACGACGTCGCCGACGCGGTGCCGTCGGGCTGGACGACGCCCGGCCAGGCCGTCTACCTGCTCGGCGAGACGCGCGCGGAGCTCGACGGGTCCGCGTGGGCCGACGTCGTGCACCAGCACCTCGGCGGCACGCCGCCGCGCGTCGACCTCGCCGCCGAGCGCCGCCTCGCGCAGGTCCTCGTCGCCGCGGCCCGCGACGACCTCGTCGACTCCGCGCACGACCTCTCGGAGGGCGGCCTCGCGATCGCGCTCGTCGAGTCGAGCCTGCGCTACGGCACGGGCGTGCAGGTCGACCTGGACGCGCTGTGCGCGCGGGACGGCGTGACGCCGTTCGAGGCGCTGTTCGCCGAGTCGCAGGGGCGCGTGCTCGTCGCGGTCCCGCGCTCGGAGGAGGTGCGCCTGCTCGACCTGTGCACCGCGCGCGGCGTCCCGGCGCTCCGGCTCGGCGAGACCGCGGAGACCTGCACCCCGGGTGCGGGCACGCCCGTCGACGACGCGGACCACGAGCACGCCCCGGCCGTCGAGGTGCGCGGCCTGTTCACGCTGCCGCTCGTCGAGGCGCGCGCCGCCTGGTCGGCGACGCTCCCGCAGTACTTCGGCTGACCCTCCGCGACGGCCCGCCCGGCGCCGCCGCACCGCAGCACCCGACGCCCGCGTCCGCCTCGTGCGGCGCGGGCGTCGTCGTGCGTGCGGGGTGCGGGTGCCGGGCGGGGCGGCCGGTCGGGGTCGCGCCGCGTCGGTCGTCGGCGGCCCGGGAGCAGGTGCGGACGGCACGCCGCTGCACCGGGAGGCGTGCCGTCCGCGCGCAGGGTGTGCGCGGGGTCCATGAAACCGGACGGCACGGACCCGAATCGTTTCGAGCGCGACGCCTCCGCGGACGCCCCCCGGTATCCGAGCGCCGGCGCCGCGCTCCTTCCTCGGTGGCGCGGCAGGGGGACTGTCGCCGACCTGAAGGAGCACGGCCATGCCAGCGAAGAAGAAGCAGCCGGCCGACCTCGGCGGCGACGGGTTGTACCCGCCGCACCTCGAGGACCTGCCGGGGCAGGAGACCCGCGGAGCCGGGGAACGCGTGCCGTACGCCGACGTGCTGCGGTCCATCTGCGGCGCGACGGACGACTCGCAGGAGGTCGAGCAGTACGACGGCACGCTCGGCGTGACCGTCGCGTTCGTCAACGCCCACGAGCGGCCCGTCGTGCAGGTGCAGTGGAACAGCGACCTCGCGACGACGTTCACCAACCCGGGCAACGTCAACGGCGTGCGGTGGGGGACCGGCACGCTCATCGGCCCGGACCTCGTCCTCACGTGCGGCCACCTGTTCGACCCGGACCCGAACGGCTGGACGATCCCGCGGCAGAACGGTACGAGCACCCCGCTGTCGCCGCAGCAGGCCGCGACGGCCATGCACGTCAACCTCAACTACCAGGTGGACTCCGGCGGCACGCTCCAGGCCGAGCAGTCGTTCGCGATCACGCAGCTCGTCGAGTACCGGCTCGGCGGGCTCGACATGGCGCTGTTCCGCGTCGCCGGCAACCCCGGCCACACCTACGGCTGGTCCGAGTTCGGCACCGCGAACCCCGCGGTAGGTGACATGCTCGCGATCATCGGCCACCCCGTCGGCGCACCGAAGCGCATCGAGGCGGGACCGGCCACGCAGGTCACCGCGACCACCATCCGGTACGCCGACATCGACACCCTCGGCGGCAACTCCGGGTCCGGCATCCTGCACTCCCCGTCGGGACGCGTCGTCGGCGTGCACACCAACGGCGGCTGCACGGCCACGGGCGGCAGCAACTCGGGGACCGCGATCGCGGCGATCGTCGCGGCGTCGCCCACGCTGCAAGGGCTCACGCCGAGCTCGAGCACCGGGTCCGGGCTGGACTTCGCGACGCCGCTCGCGGCCGACATCACCGGCACGCTGCTGTCCGCCGACACGGCCGCGTCGACGGACACGGGCTTCCAGGACGTGATCGGCACCCCGATCGCCCAGGACGTCGCGACGACGATCGCCGCCGACACGGCGACGCCGAAGATCCAGGACCTGCTCGGCACCCCGCTGTCCCAGGACCTGGCGACGACGCACGCCACGGACATCGGCACCGCGACGCTCCAGGACCACCTGGGCACGCCGCTCGCGCAGGACCTCGCCACGCCCGTCCAGCGGGACAACCTCACGTCGCTGAACCGGGACACGCACATCGCGCTCGACGCGGGCACACCGGTCGCGATCGACTCGGGCGCCGCGGACCAGCCCGGCACGCTGTTCGCCGCGGACGTCGGCATCCTCAACCCCGGCGGGACCGTCGTGAACCCGGGCCTGACGGGCGGCCTCGTCGGCGGCCAGCGGCCGTTCGTCCAGGCCGGGCCGTACATCTCGCTCGGCCAGGACGAGGCCGGCGACACGGTCCTCGCCGCGGTGCTCGCCGAGCTCGAGGCGCTCATCGCCACCCAGACGCAGGTCCTCGGCTCGCTCCAGGCGCTCCACGCGACCCTGGCGGGCGAGGCGGACGGCTGACGAGGCCGACGTGATCGGCATCGTCTCCCACGCGGGCGACCTGCACACGCAGACCGTGGCCCGGCACCTCGACGACCGGGGTGCCGGGCACCGGCTGCTCGACACGTCGCGCGTGCCCGCGGCGGCCGCGCTCACCACCCGGCAGCGTCCCGACGGGACCTGGACGGGCACGTGGGCGGACGCCGACGGCACGCTCGACCTCGCGGACGTCGGCGCCGTCTGGTGGCGTCGCCCGCAGCCGTTCGTCCTGCACGACGAGGTGACGCGCCCGCACGACCGCGGCTTCGCGCACGGCGAGTGCGCTGCGATGGTCGCGGGCCTGTGGGCGTGCATGGATGCGGAGTGGGTCAACGACCCGGACCGGGACGAGGTGGCGTCGCGCAAGATGCGGCAGCTCCAGCTCGCTGCGCGGCTCGGGCTGCGGGTGCCGCGCACGTGCATGACGAACGACCCGGCGCAGGCGCGCGACTTCGTCGGCTCGGAGCCGTCCGGCGTCGTCTACAAGTCGTTCTCCGCGACGCCGCGCACGTGGCGCGAGACCCGGCCGGTGCGCGCCGAGGACGTCGAGATGATCGACGCCGTGCGGTTCGCGCCGGTGATCTTCCAGGAGCTCGTGCCGGGCGGGCGGGACGTGCGGGCGACCGTCGTCGACGGCCAGGTGTTCGCGGCGGAGATCCGCGCCGACCGGTCGGCGTACGAGTTCGACTTCCGGATCGACACGATGAACGCGCCGATCAGCACGCACCGGCTGCCCGACGACGTCGAGCGCCGGCTGGTCGACCTCGTCGCGACGCTGGGCCTGCGGTACGGCGCGGCCGACTTCCGCGTCGCACCGGACGGGGAGCACGTGTTCCTCGAGGTCAACCCCGCGGGCCAGTGGCTGTTCGTCGAGCTCGCGACCGGGCTGCCGATCTCGGCGGCCCTGGCCGACCTGCTGGTGCGCCTCGACGCCCGCGCCGGAGATCCCCGTGAGACGGTTGCCCCACGCACCGGAGCCGCCGTGTGACCATGGGCCGATGAAGGAGCAGCTCGCCGACATCCTCGACCAGGTCCTGCGACGCAACCCCGGGGAGCGCGAGTTCCACCAGGCCGTCCGCGAGGTGTTCGAGAGCCTCGAGCCGGTCCTGCGCAAGAACCCGCAGTACGTCGACGCCGCCGTCCTCGAGCGCCTGTGCGAGCCCGAGCGGCAGATCATCTTCCGCGTGCCGTGGGTCGACGACTCCGGGCGCGTGCAGATCAACCGCGGCTTCCGCGTCGAGTACAACTCGGCGCTCGGCCCGTTCAAGGGCGGCCTGCGGTTCCACCCGTCGGTGTACCTCGGCATCGTGAAGTTCCTGGGCTTCGAGCAGGTCTTCAAGAACTCGCTCACGGGCATGCCGATCGGCGGCGGCAAGGGCGGCTCGGACTTCGACCCCCGCGGCCGCAGCCAGGGCGAGGTCATGCGGTTCTGCCAGTCCTTCATGACCGAGCTGTACCGCCACCTCGGCGAGCACACCGACGTGCCCGCGGGCGACATCGGCGTCGGCGGCCGCGAGATCGGTTACCTGTTCGGCCAGTACAAGCGCATCACCAACCGCTGGGAGGCCGGCGTCCTCACCGGCAAGGGCCTGTCGTGGGGCGGCTCGCTCGTCCGCACCGAGGCCACCGGCTACGGCACGGTCCTGTTCGCCGAGCGCATGCTCGGCACCCGCGGCCAGTCGTTCGACGGCCGCCGCGTCGTCGTGTCGGGCGCCGGGAACGTCGCCCAGTACGCGATCCAGAAGGCGCAGCAGCTCGGCGGGCACGTCGTGGGCTGCTCGGACTCGACCGGCTACGTGCTCGACGAGCGCGGCATCGACCTCCCGCTGCTCCAGCAGGTCCGCGAGGCCGAGCGCCTGCCCGTGTCCGTCTACGCCGAGCGCCGCGGCGCGACGTTCGTGCCCGGCCGCCGCGTCTGGGAGGTCGGCGCCGAGGTCGCGCTGCCGTGCGCGACGCAGAACGAGCTCGACGAGGACGACGCCGCCGCGCTCGCCCGCTCCGGCGTCCTCGCGGTGTCCGAGGGCGCCAACATGCCGACGACGCCCGCCGCCGTCGCGCTGCTCACCGAGGCCGGCGTGCTCTTCGCGCCCGGCAAGGCCGCCAACGCGGGCGGCGTCGCGACGTCCGCGCTCGAGATGCAGCAGAACGCGAGCCGCGACGCGTGGTCGTTCGAGTACACCGAGCAGCGGCTCGCCGGGATCATGCACGCGATCCACGACCGCTGCCTGACGACCGCCGACGCGTACGACGCACCTGGGAACTACGTCGTGGGCGCCAACATCGCGGGCTTCACCAAGGTCGCCGACGCGATGCTCGCCCTCGGCGTGGTCTGACCGCGGGCCGGTCGCGGGCCGCCAAATCCGTGGCCCGCCCGTCGTGGGCGCGCCTACCGTCGGCCCGATGACGACCGAACCGGACACGATCCCCGCGGGGGCCGTGCGCGTGGTCCGCGCCGACCGGGGCGCGGTCCTCGTGCTGCCCGCGCAGGCGCTCGTCCCGCACGACGCGCGCCCGGTCGGCGCCGCCGCCGAGCCCGACGAGCCGCGCCGCGTCCCCCTCGACCGCGACGGCTGCGTCGCGGGGGACGACGGCCGCACACCCCCGACGGTGGGGGACTGGCTGCTCCTCGACGAGACCCCCGACGGCCCGCGCGTCGCGACGATGCTGCCGCGGACCACCGCGCTCGTGCGCGACACCGCGGGCGAGACCTCGCGGACCCAGGCGCTCGCCGCGAACGTCGACGCGGTCCTCGTCGTCGAGCACCTCGACCCGGACCCCGACCTGGGCCGCGTCGAGCGGCTCCTCACGCTGGCCTGGCGGTCGGGCGCCCGGCCCGTCGTCGTGCTCACCAAGGCGGACCTGGTGCCCGACCCCGACGGCATGGCCGCCGACGTCGCGCGCGTCGCGCTCGCGGTCGACGTGCACGCGGTGTCCGCGCAGGACGGGCGCGGGCTCGACGAGCTCCGGCAGGACGTCCTGCGGCCCGGGCACACGCTCGTCGTCGTCGGTCCGTCGGGTGCGGGCAAGTCGACGCTGGTCAACGCCCTGGCCGGACGGCCGGTCATGGACGTCGGCGACCGCCGCTCGGACGGCAAGGGCCGGCACACCACGACGCACCGCGAGCTCGTCCCGCTGGCCGACGGCGCGATGCTCGTCGACACCCCCGGGATCCGTGGCGTCGGGGTGGTGGCCGACGCCGACGCGCTCGACGCCACGTTCTCCGACGTCGCGGAGCTCGCGGCCGCCTGCCGGTTCTCCGACTGCCGGCACGAGCAGGAGCCCGGCTGCGCGGTCCGCGCGGCCCTCGAGTCCGGCGACCTGGCACCCCGGCGGCTCGACTCGTACCGGCGGCTGGAGCGCGAGGCCGCCTACCAGGCGCGCCGCGTCGACGCGCGTCTCGCCGCCGAGGAGCGCGCGCGGTGGAAGAAGGTCACCAAGGAGTACCAGCGCGGGATGCGCGGCCCGGGCCGTCCCCGGTCCTGACGGGGCGCACGACCGACGCGCGACCGCGCGGCACCGGCGCCCGACCGGCCGGCGACCGGTGCTGACCAGGGCGATCACGACCGATCGCGGGCAAACCCTCACACCTCGCGGACCCCGGCCGATCAGATGAGCACAGGGCCCACGGACGGGCCCGGGGCGGCGAGCGCCGCCTGCAGGACCAGGTGACCAGGGACGGGTGCCGCAGTGATCGTCGTGACGCGCCTCAACGGAGGACAGATCGGGGTGAACCCCGACCTCGTCCAGCGCATCGACTCCGCGCCGGACACCATCCTCACGCTCATCGACGGGACGAAGTACATCGTCACCGAGTCGCTGCCCGAGGTCATCGACCGCATCAACGAGCACCGCGCCTCGATCCTCGCCCGGGCGCGCGAGATCCAGTCGTCGCCGCACATCGGGCTCGTCCCCGACCTCGAGGACGACGACCGGACCACGCAGGCGCCCATCGCGCCGGCGGTGCCGCTGCGACCGAGGAGCGTGTGATGGACCCGGCCGGCATCATCGGGATCGTCGTCGCCCTCGTCGCGATCTTCGGGGCGATGATCCTCGAGGGCGCGGACCCCATGTCCGTCATGCTGCCCGCGCCGCTGCTGCTGGTGTGGGTCGGCACGATCGGCGTCGGCCTCGCGGGGCACACCCTGCGCGACGCGAAGGAGTCGTTCGCGGCCGTCCCGCGCGCGCTGCGCAGCGGCATCCCCGACCCGTCGGAGACCGTCGACACGCTCGTGAGCCTCGCGGACCGGGCCCGGCGCGAGGGCCTCCTCGCGCTCGAGGACGCCGCGCGCACGATCGACGACCAGTTCCTGCGCGCCGGGCTCCAGGCCGCGATCGACGGCACGGACCCCGAGGACCTGCGCATGATCCTCGAGGACAAGATCGCCACGAAGCGCACCCGTGAGCGTGCGCACGCCAAGTACTTCCAGGACATGGGCGGCTACGCGCCCACGATCGGCATCATCGGCACGGTCGTCTCGCTCGTGCACGTGCTCGAGAACCTGGCCGACCCCGCGTCGCTCGGGCACTCGATCGCCGCCGCGTTCGTCGCGACCCTGTGGGGCATCCTCTCGGCCAACGTCGTGTGGCTCCCGCTGGGGACGCGCATCCGCCGCATCTCCGACCTCGAGTGCACGCAGATGGAGATGACGCTCGAAGGCCTGCTGTCGGTCCAGGCGGGCGCGAACCCGCGCCTCGTCGGCGAGCGCCTGCGCAGCCTCCTGCCCGACGTGCCCGAGGGCAAGGACGCCAAGGCGAAGTCGAGGGCCGCATGAGCGGGCGGCGGCCGCGGCGCCACGTCGAGGAGGAGCACGTCAACCACGAGCGCTGGCTCGTGAGCTACTCCGACATGATCACGGTCCTCATGGCGCTGTTCATCGTGCTGTTCGCGATCAGCCAGGTCGACCAGGAGAAGTACATCGCGCTGCGCGACTCGCTCGCGGCGGGCTTCATGGACACGACGACGTCGCCGTCGGTGCTCGAGGGCACGTCGGGGAACCTCGACGGCGCGACCGTGCACAAGGACACGACGCCCGCCGACGGCTCCGCGGGCATGGTGAGCGCGGACAGCGGGCTCGGCCTGCAGGCCGCCGACCCGATGACCCCCACCACGCAGACGCCGCAGGAGTCCGTCGACCCGGCGGTCCTCGCGGCCGCGCAGGCGGAGGCGGCGCACCTGCAGGACCTCGAGGCGCGCATCATGCAGGCGCTCGCGGCGAACGGCCTGGACAGCGCGGTGCGGATGCGGATCGACGAGCGCGGCCTCGTGCTGGGCCTCGTCGCGGACGACGTCTTCTTCGCGCCGGCCCGCGCCGAGCTCACCGACACCGCGAACCGTGTGCTCGACGTCGCGGCGCCGCTGCTCGTGGGCATCGGCGAGAACATCTCCGTCGAGGGCCACGCCAACGTCATCCCGGTCTCCGGGCGGTACGCGACCAACTGGGAGCTGTCGTCCGACCGGGCCACCCAGGTGCTGCGGCACCTCGTCGAGGTCGACGGCATGCCGGGCAGCCGGATCATGGCCGTCGGGTTCGGCGACACGCGCCCGCTCGTCGCGGGCGACACCCCGGAGGCGCTCGCGGCGAACCGCCGCGTCGACCTCGTCGTCCTCAGCAACGCGCCCGAGCAGGTCCGCGCGCTGCTGCCGTCGCTGACCCAGGGAGGCTGACGTGCCCATCGAGCAGCGGGTCATCTCGGGCCCGAAGATCGGCGCCAAGATCGGCGGGAACGCGTCCGCGGCCCCCGCGCCGGCGCCCGAGCCCGAGCCGAAGAAGCGGCGTGCGCCGTCGAAGAAGCTCCTGATCATCGGAGCCGTCGTGGTGGTCCTCGCGGCTGCCGCAGCCGCCTGGTTCCTGTTCTTCCAGGGCGACGGTGCGCCGCCCGAGGAGCCCGCGCCCGAGGCGGGCGAGGTCGTGCAGGTCGAGCCGATCAGCCTCAACCTGGCCGACGGGCACTACCTGCGGCTGGGACTCGCGCTGCAGCTGACCACGGACGCGCACGAGTCGCCCGACCCGGCGCGCGCACTCGACCTGGCCATCGAGCTGTTCTCGGGCCGGACGGTCGCCGAGATCTCCGACCCGACCAGCCGCGCGGCGCTCAAGGAGCAGCTCGCGCACGCGCTCGTCGAGGCGTACGAGGGCGAGGTGATGGACGTCTACCTGACGAACTACGTCACGCAGTAGGCCGGCCGCAGCCGGCGACCCAGGGCACCACGGAGGGTGCCCGCACCGCCCCGCAGTCCGTCGCACGAGGCGACGGAGGGGATGAAGTCAGGGGTTTCGCTCAGCACCCCTGCGCGCCCGCCGATAGGGCGGTCGTGACACCCCTTGCGCCGCAGCCCGCCCGTCGGGTGCGCACCGCCGAGCCCGAGCCGTACGACTTCCGTCGACCGCTCACCCTCGCCCGGGAGCACGCGCGCCACCTCGAGATGGCGTTCCAGCGGCTCGCCCGGCAGTTCGCGACCCAGCTCACCGCGCGCCTGCGCGTCGTCAGCCAGGTGACGTTCGAGGACCTGGAGCTGCGGACCTACGACGAGTACGCGGGCGGCCTGCCGTCGCCCACCGCGATGGTCCTGTGCACGCTCGAGCCGAGCCGCCAGCCCGCCGTCCTGCAGATGCCCGTCGGTGCCGCTCTCGTCTGGATCGACTACCTGTTCGGCGGCGACGGCCGCGGCGACGAGCGCGAGGGCCGCGAGCTCACCGAGATCGAGTGGACCCTGGTCAAGGACGTCCTGCAGCACGCGATCGGCGACCTCGACTACGCGTTCGCGGGCCTCACGTCGATGTCCGCGACGCTGCGCTCCGTGCAGTACAACCCGCAGTTCGTGCAGGTCGTCGCCGCGCAGGAGACCGTCCTCGTCGCCGCGTTCCTGCTGCGCGTCGGCGACCGCGAGGACCGCATGACGCTCATGCTCCCGTCCGACCTGCTGCTGGGCGCGCTGCGCTCGTCCGAGGGCAGCGACGCCCGCTCCGACGAGGAGCAGCGTGCCGTCGCGACCGCGCAGGGCGACCTCGAGCGGGCCGTGCACGGCGTCCCCGTGGACGTCGCCGTCCGCTTCCGGCCCGTCACCGTGCACCCGCGCGACGTCCTCGACCTCGCCGTCGGTGACGTGCTGCCCCTGTCCCACCCGTCGACCGACCCGCTGGACGTGGTCGTCGACGGGATCGTGCTCGCCCGTGGCGCCGCCGGCACCCACGGGCCCCGACTGGCCTGCCAGGTCGTCACCGTCGAGGAGATCCCCGCATGACCCAGACCACCGACGCCCTCACGGGCCAGACCGCCGCCGACGCCGCGGCCGCCCTGGTGCCCTCGGCGCTGCCGCTCGCCGCGGTGGGCGCGTCGCACCGGGACGTCCCGGCGGGGGCGACGGCGCTCGTCGCGTCGTTCGTCGGCTCGCCCAGCGCGGAGCTCGTGCTCGTCGCGGGCGACGCGGTGACCGAGGCCGTCGCGTCGTCGAGCGTGCCGCTCGAGCTCGCGGACGCGCTGCGTCCCGCGCTGGAGGCGGCGTCGCGCACGCTCGGCGCGGGCGTCCTCGAGACGGTGCGACCCGCACCGGTCGCCGAGGTGCTCGCCGACGACGCCGAGGTGTTCGCGCTGGCCGCCGACGGTGCCGCGCCCGCCGCGTGGTTCGCGGTGCGGGTGCGCAGCCCCAAGGTCGCCGGTCCCACGACGTCGCAGGTCCCGACGCCGCGCACCAACCTGCGCATGCTCTACGACGTCGAGATGACGCTCACCGCCGAGATCGGCCGGACGCGCCTGTCCGTCAAGCAGGTCCTCGACCTCGCACCCGGTGCGGTGCTCGAGCTCGACCGCACCGCGGGCAGCCCGGCCGACGTCCTCGTCAACGGGCGGCTCGTCGCGCGCGGCGAGGTCGTCGTCGTCGACGAGGTGTACGGCATCCGCGTCACGGAGATCGTGGCCGGCACGGACGCGGGCGGCTCGGACGACTGATGGACTCCGTCATGCTGCTCCTGCGCGTCGCCCTGTCGCTCGCGGCCGTCGTCGGCCTCGTGTGGTGGGTCGGCCGCCGGTGGGGGGCGGGGCGCGCCGCGGGCAGCGGGCGCTCCAAGGAGCCGCAGGTCCAGGTCGTCGGGCGGCAGTCCGTCGGCCGGCACGCCGGGGTCGCCGTCGTCGCGGTCGGGTCGCGCCGCCTGCTCGTCGGGTACGGCGAGCAGCAGGTCACGTTCCTCACCGAGCTCGCGCCCGTGGTCGAGGTGCACACGCCGCCGGCGCCCGCGCCGGCCAAGCCGGCGCCCGTCGCGAAGAAGGTCGTCGACGCCGACGTGCCGCACCCGCGCCCCGCGGGCGACGTGCGCCCGCCCGTCGACCTGCCGCTGGGCGACGTCAAGCACGGTGCGCTGCACGGCTCGGTGCTCGACCCCGCGACGTGGCGGCAGGCCGTGCGGACGCTGCAGGACCGCACGGTGCGCCGATGAGCACGCTCACCACGCTCGCCGTCACCTGGTTCGCCCCGACGCCGCCCACGGCGCCCGACGCGCCCGCCGTCGGCGACACCGTCACCGTCGCGGTCAACGGCGTCAACGGGACGCCCAGCAGCTCGATCGTCGTGCTGCTCGCGATCACGCTGCTCTCGGTCGCGCCCGCGCTGCTGCTCATGACGACGAGCTTCACGAAGATCTTCGTCGTCCTGTCGTTCACCCGGAACGCGCTCGGCCTGCAGGGCGTGCCGCCCAACCAGGTCCTCGCGGGGCTCGCGCTGTTCCTCTCGCTCTTCATCATGGCGCCGACCGTGAGCGACGTGAACGCGATCGGCGTCCAGCCCTACCTCGACGGGTCGTTGACGTTCTCCCAGGCCGTCGACGCGGGCTCCGGGCCGCTGCGCGAGTTCATGCTGGGCCACACGCGCGAGCAGGACCTCGCGCTGCTCACGCGTGCCGCGCAGCAGGACAACCCGGCGTCGCCGCAGGACGTGCCGTTCACGACGCTCGCCCCCGCGTTCCTGCTCTCCGAGCTGCGGTCCGCGTTCATCATGGGCTTCGTCATCTTCGTGCCGTTCCTGGTCATCGACCTGGTGGTCTCGGCGTCGCTCATGTCGATGGGCATGATGATGCTGCCGCCCGTGATGATCTCCCTGCCGTTCAAGATCCTGCTGTTCGTCCTCGTGGACGGCTGGGGGCTGGTGGTCACGTCGCTCGTGGGCTCCTACGTGGGGAGCGGCTGATGGACACCACCGCGGTCCTCGACGTCGGCGTCGACGCGCTCGTCCTCGCCGCCAAGCTCGCCGCACCCGTGCTCGTCACGGCGCTCGTCGTCGGCTTCGTCATCTCCCTGCTGCAGTCGGTGACGCAGATCCAGGAGGTGACGCTCAGCTTCGTGCCCAAGGCGATCGCCGCGGCGATCGCGCTCGTCGTGTGCGGGCACTGGATGATCTCCGAGCTCGTCACGTTCACGCACGAGCTGTTCGACCGCATCCCCGCGCTCGTCGGCGGCTGACGTGGACCCGATCAGCATCGCCCTGCCCGTCGGGGCGGTGGAGACGACGATGCTCGCGAGCGTGCGGGTCGCCGCGTTCCTCGTGATCGCACCGCCGTTCTCGCAGCGCGCGGTGCCGGCCACGATCAAGGTCGCGCTCGCGCTCGGGATCGCGCTCGCCGTGTCGCCGCGGCTCGACCCGCTGCCGTCCGACACGACGCCCGCGTTCGTCGGGTCGCTCGTCGGCCAGGCCGTCATCGGCGCCGCGCTCGGGTTCCTCGTCTCGCTCGTCTTCTCGGCGGTGCAGTCCGCCGGGTCGCTGGTCGACCTGTTCGGCGGCTTCCAGCTCGCGACCGCGTACGACCCGATGAGCCAGAGCAGCGGCGGCCCGTTCGGGCGGCTGTACCAGATGACCGCGATGGTCCTGCTGTTCGCGTCCGACGGGTACCAGGTGGTCCTCGCCGGGCTGGTCCGGACGTTCGACGCGCTCCCGCTCGGCGCGATGCTCGACCCCGCCGCGCTCGGGCACACGCTCACCGACGGCCTCACGCAGATGTTCCTCGCGGCGCTGCAGATCGCCGGGCCGCTCATCGTCGTGCTGTTCCTCGCCGACGTCGGCCTCGGGCTCCTCACGCGCGTCGCGCCCGCGCTCAACGCGTTCGCGATGGGCTTCCCGCTGAAGATCTTGCTCACGCTCGTCTTCGGCTCGCTCGCGTTCCTGGCCCTGCCGACCGTGATGGAGGCCCTGACGGGGCGTTCCGTCGAGCAGATGCTGGGGGTGATCGTCCCGTGAGTGGCGACGACGGGCAGGACAGGACCGAGAAGGCAACCCCGCAGCGGATGAAGGAGGTCCGCCGCAAGGGCGGCCTCGGCCGGTCGCAGGACCTCGCCGCGTGGGTCGGCCTCGGCGCCGCCGCCGCGGTGCTCCCGCTCGTGCTCGACAACGGCCGGGCGGCAGCGCTCGGCCAGCTCGCGGTCGTGCGCGACGCCGCCGTCGACCCCGACGGCACCGACGTCGTGCAGGTGCTCGGCGACGCGCTCATGACGGTCGTCACGACGCTCGCGCCGCTGTTCGTCGTCGGCGTCATCACCGCGATCGCCGTGAGCGCCGCGCAGGGCGGCATCCACCTGCACCGCCTGCGCCTGCACGCCGAGCACCTCAAGCCCAAGGGCATCGCGTCCCGGCTCGTCGGCGGGCAGGCGTGGTGGCAGGGCACCAAGACGCTGCTCAAGACGGCCGCGGTCGCGCTCGTCCTGCTGGTCGCGCTGCAGGCGCTCGTGCCGACGCTCCTCGCGTCCGGCCGGCTGCCCCTGTCGCACCTGCTCGGCATCGCCTCCGACGGCACCTCGACGCTCCTGCGGACCGGCATCGCCGCCGGCGTGATCCTCGCGATCGCCGACGTCGCCGTCGTCTTCCGCCGCAACCGCAAGCAGACCCGCATGACGCTCCGTGAGGTCAAGGAGGAGCACAAGCGGACGGAGGGGGACCCGATGCTCAAGGGCGCGATCCGGTCGAAGCAGCTCGCGATGAGCCGGAACCGGATGATGGCCGAGGTCGCGAACGCCGACGTCGTGCTCGTCAACCCGACGCACGTCGCCGTCGCGCTGCGCTACGAGCCGGGCACGGGCGCGCCGCGCGTCGTCGCGAAGGGCGCCGGTGCGGTCGCCGCGCGCATCCGGTCCGCCGCGTCCGACGCGCAGGTCCCGATGGTCGAGGACGTCCCGCTGGCCCGCGCGCTGCACGCCGCGTGCGAGCTCGGCCAGGAGATCCCCGCGCACCTGTTCACCGCCGTGGCCCGCGTGCTCGCGTTCGTCATGGCCCTGCGTCGCCGCGGCGCCGGCTCCGGCCAGCACCGCGTCCCGGGCGGCTCGACGCTGCCGGCCGACGACACCACCGACCACCGCGCGGCCGCGCGGGCCGCCGTGCGCGACGCCGCGCGCGCCGGCCGCCGGCCCGCCGCCCCCACCGACCCCGCTGAGACCTCCACCGGTCAGGAGACCACCCGATGAAGTCCCGGTCCATCGCGCCCATGGCGGTGCCCGCCGGCGTCGTCGGCATCGTGCTGCTGCTCGTCGTGCCGCTGCCCGCCGCGCTGCTCGACGTGCTGATCGCCGTCAACATCACCGCGTCGCTCGTCATCCTGCTGACCTCGATGTACGTCAAGCGGCCGCTCGACTTCTCGGTGTTCCCGTCGCTGATCCTGGTGTTCACGCTGTTCCGGCTCGGCCTCAACGTGGCGTCGACGCGGCTCGTGCTGCGCGACGGCTACGCGGGCCAGGTCATCGAGGCGTTCGGGCACTTCGTCATCGGCGGGTCGCTCGTCATCGGCCTCGTGATCTTCCTGATCCTCGTGGTCATCCAGTTCGCGGTCATCACGAACGGTGCGGGCCGCGTCGCGGAGGTCGGCGCGCGGTTCACGCTCGACGCGATGCCCGGCAAGCAGATGGCCATCGACGCCGACCTCAACTCGGGCCTCATCGACGAGGACGAGGCGCGCCGCCGCCGCGCCGACGTGGCTGCCGAGGCCGACTTCTACGGCGCCATGGACGGTGGCTCGAAGTTCGTCAAGGGCGACGCGATCGCGGGCATCGTCATCACGGTCATCAACCTCGTCGGCGGCTTCGTCATCGGCATGGTGCAGATGGGCATGTCCGCGGGGGACGCGCTGCAGCGGTTCAGCCTGCTGACCATCGGCGACGGCCTCGTCACGCAGATCCCCGCGCTGCTGCTGTCGGTGTCCACCGGCATCGTCGTCACCCGCGCGACGGCCGAGGGCGACATGGGCACGGCCGCCGCGAAGCAGCTCGGGCAGTCCCGCACCGCGCTGCTCATCGCGGGCAGCGGCGCGATCGCGCTCGCGCTCCTGCCGGGCATGCCGAAGCTGCCGTTCATGCTCGTCGGCGCGACGCTCCTGCTCGTCGCGCAGCGGGTCAAGGCGCGCGAGGCCCGCGAGGCCGCCGCGGCGCTCACCAAGCCCGCCGCGTCCGTGACCGCGCCGCCCGCGGACACCCCCGAGCAGCTCATCGAGGACATGCGCGTGCACACGCTCGAGATCCTGCTCGCGCCCGACCTGGTCGACCTCGTCGGCTCCGGCCCGGACCAGGACCTGCTCGCGCGCGTGCGCGGCCTGCGGCGCAAGACCGCGATGGAGCTCGGCATCGTCGTGCCGCCCGTGCGGACCCGGGACTCGGTCGACCTGCCGCGGGCCACCTACGTCGTGAAGATCGCCGGTGTCGAGGTCGGCCGCGGGCAGGCGCCCGCGGGGTCGATGCTCGCGCTCGGCGACGACCTCGGCGCGCTGCCCGGGACCGTCGTGCACGAGCCCGTGTTCGGCCTGCCCGGCAAGTGGGTGCCGTCCGAGCTGCGGCACGCTGCCGAGATGTCCGGCGCGACCGTCGTCGACCGGGTGTCCGTGCTCATCACGCACCTCGGTGCGCTCATCACGCAGAACGCCGCGCGCCTGCTCGGCCGCGAGGACGTGCGCGTCCTCACCGAGTCCGTGAAGAAGGTCAACCCGTCGGTCGTCGAGGAGCTCGTGCCGTCGCTGCTGTCGCTCGGCGAGGTCCAGCGCGTGCTCCAGGGCCTGCTCACCGAGGAGGTCCCGATCCGCGATCTCGGCCGCATCTACGAGGCGCTCGCGCTGCGGGCCAAGCTGTCGACCGACCCGGAAGGGCTCGTCGAGGCCGCGCGCGCCGCACTGGGCCCCGCGCTCGCCGCGCAGCACGCGCAGGACGGCACGCTGCGCGTCCTCACGCTCGACCCGGGCCTGGAGCAGCAGCTCGTCGAGTCGCTGCGGCCCGGCGACGGCGGCACGCAGCTGCTCGTCGACCCGTCGCGCGTCGAGTCCGTGCTGCACCAGCTCCGTGCGGCCGTCGCCGAGGCCGAGGCCGACGGGCGGGCGGTCGTGCTCGTGTGCGCGCCCGTCGTGCGGCCCGCGCTGCGCCGGCTCGTCGCGCTCGGCCTGCCGCGCCTGCCCGTGCTGTCCTACGCCGAGGTGACCGGTGGCGGGCTGACCGTCGAGACCGTGGGGGTGGTGCGCGGTGACCACGCGATTGCTGCTTGAGGGCACCAGCCTCGCCGAGCTCATGGCGCACGTGCGCGCCGAGTTCGGGCCGCAGGCACGCGTCGTGCGCGCCGAGCGCGTCCGCAGCGGCGGCATCGGCGGGTTCTTCGCGCGCGAGCGGTACGAGATCACCGTCGACGTGCCGCCGCCGCCCGAGGCCCGGCCCGCCGCGCTGCGCGCCGTGCCCGCGGGCGGGCTGCCTGCGCTGCTGGCCGCGGCCGACGAGGCGGACGAGGTCGGGGGTGCGGTGGCCGAGGCTGCCGGCGTCGCAGCGGGGGGCGCGGGGGCGGGCTCCGACGACGAGCCCGACGCGGCGTCGTTCGCACACGTGCTCGAGCAGGTGCGCGCGGTGACCGCCGACCCGCTGCCCGACCCGGGGCTGGCCGCCCCGCCCGCCGCCCGCGCGCTCCAGGCGGTGACGCCGCGCGTCGCCGTCGCCGAGCCCGTCGTCGAGGTGCCGACGCCGCGCGAGCCGGTCGACGTCGTGCCCGTGACGTTCCCCGTCGTGGCGCCCGCCGCCGCGTCGCCGGCTCCCGCTGCCGCTCACGACCTGCGGGCCGCGCTCGCCGAGATCGGCGTGCCGGCCGCGCTGCTCGACCGCGAGCACGTGACGCTGTCCGGCGTCCTGGCGGACGTCCCGCCCGCGCCGCAGCCTCCGCGCACGGCCGGGTCCGTGCTCGTCGTGCTCGGTGCCGACGACGACGCCGACGCGGCCGCCGCGCTGCTCGCCGAACGCCTGCGGCTGCCCGCCGAGGCCGTGCGCCTCGCCGGGGCGCCCACCGGTCGGGGTGGTCGGGGGCGTGGCCGCACGCCCGGCCGGATGTCGAGCGCCGAGCAGGTCGCCGCCTGGCGGACCGGCGCGCCGTCCGCCGATCACCCGTGGGTCGTCGCGCTGACGGTCGGTGCCGACCCCGAGGACCGCGAGCTCGCACGCTCGCTGCTCGCCGCGTGCGAGGCCGACCACGTGTGGGCCGTGCTCGACGCGCGCACGCGCACCGCCGACGCCCGCCGCTGGCTGCGGTCGGTCACGCCCCGGGTCGACGCGGTCGCGATGCGCGGCCTGCTGGACACCGCCGAGCCAGGTGCCGCCCTGGCCGTCGGCGTGCCCGTCGCGTGGATCGACGGCGTCCCCGCGACGCCGGTCGCGTGGGCCGCGGCGCTCAGCCAGGCCCTCGGCGACCGGGCGCGCTGGGACTGAGCCGCGCGGACCGGTCGAGCGCGCGGTCGTCGGCCGCGGGACGCCCCCGACGCCGGTTCAGGAGGCCGGGGTGACCGAACAGGCGTACGATCGAAGCAGTCTCAGGATGAACCGGCTCTCAGCCGAGGACCCGCCCTCCTTGGACCACCAAGGAGGGCGTCATGCCCGTCCAGAGCAACTCCACGCCCCGTTTCACCAGCGACCTCGAGCATCCGCTCCCGCTGGGTGACCGGCCCTCTCGCACCGTTCCCGGCGCTCGGGCGCCCAAGCCCGTCCGCAGCCGCACCAGCGCCGCCTGGTTCGGGGTCTGCGTCGGCGCCCTCGTCCTCGTCGCACTCGTCGTGTTCATGATGCAGAACACCGCGCCCGTCGAGGTCGCCTTCCTCGGCATGGCCGGCAGCGCGCCCCTCGCGCTGGTGCTCGTCATCGCCGGCCTCGGCGTCGGTGTCGTGGCGCTCGTCGTCGGTGCCCTGCGCATCGGCCAGCTGCGTCGCCGCATCCGTTCCGACCGGCACACCACGCCGCCGACGCGCTGAACCCTCCCGGGCGGCTCCCCCCGCCGCCTTCCTCGTCTTCTCGAAGGGGTCGATCATGACCACCGCCATCCAGCCGCACGCACCCGACGCCTCGACGGGCGACCTGCACCTGCTCTCGATCCTCGAGTCCGGCCTCCCCGCCGAGCTCGGCACCGCCGACGAGCCCGCCACCTACACCGTGCCGGTCGTGTTCTCCCGCCAGGTCGGCCGGGACGAGCGCGCCCGCATCGAGGACCCCGCGACCGCCCGCCGGCTCGCCGAGCAGATCGGTGCGACCGGCCCGCCGCTCCGGCTCGCCGTCTCCGACCGTCGCCTGCTCGTCGAGAACACCAACCTCGACCAGCTCCGTGACGGCCTCGCCGCCGCGCTGGCCGCCATGCTGCGGGACCTGGGCGGCGAGCTCCGCGCCGCGAGCGACGAGCGTGCCGTCGCGGCCGACGCACGCGTGGTCGAGGAACGACGGCGGTCCGACGCGACCCACGCCGCCGTCTCGACGATCCGCTTCGAGTAGGCCGCCGTGGACACCCCCGGGATCGCCATGACCACGCGCACCCCGTCCGCGCGCGAGCGCCAGGTCAGCGAGTTCACGACGCTGAGCAAGGCCGTCCAGGAGACCGGGCTCATGCGTCGCCGACACGCCTACTACTGGGTGCGGTTCCTCGTGCTGACGGCGCTGCTGGCGCTGACGTTCACCGCGTTCGTCGTCGTCGGGCCGTCGTGGTGGCAGCTCGTCATCGCCGCGCTCGTCGCGGTCCTGCTCGGCCAGGTCATGTTCCTGGGGCACGACGCCGCGCACCGGCAGATCTTCGAGTCCGGGCGGTGGAACGACTGGTCGAGCCTCGTCATCGCGAACCTGTACGCCGGGATGAGCTACGGCTGGTGGCAGCACAAGCACTCGCGCCACCACGCCAAGCCGAACCAGATCGGCGCGGACCCCGACATCGCGACCGACGTCATCGTCTTCCACACCGAGGACCTCAAGGCCCCCCGGACGGGCCTCAGAGGCTGGCTGACGCAGCGACAGGGCTGGTTGTTCTTCCCGCTGCTGCTGCTCGAGGGGCTCAACCTGCACATCTCGGGCGTGAAGACGATCTTCGGCCGCGCCCCCGTGAAGCGGCGGCCCGTCGAGATCGCGTTCGTGATGCTCCGACTCGGCGGCTACCTCGCGCTCGTGTTCTGGCTGCTGCCGGTCGGGATGGCGTTCGCGTTCCTCGGCGTCCAGCTCGGGCTGTTCGGGCTCTACATGGGGGCCGTGTTCGCGCCCAACCACAAGGGCATGCCGCTCGTTCCCCGCGACGCCCGGATCGACTTCCTGCGCCGGCAGGTGCTCATGAGCCGCAACGTCCGGGGCGGCCGCATGACCGACCTGTTCATGGGCGGGCTCAACTACCAGACCGAGCACCACCTGTTCCCGAGCATGCCGAGCCCGAACCTGCGGCGCGTCCAGCCCCTCGTGCGGGCGTTCTGCGCCGAGCACCGGGTGCCGTACACGGAGACGACCCTGCTGCAGTCCTACGGGATCGTCGTCCGGCACCTGAACGCCGTCGGGCTCGCCGCGCGCGACCCTTTCCAGTGCCCGCTCGCCGCTGAGCTGCGGTCCGCGCGGTAGCCCGGCCCCTGCCCCCGCCGACGACGGCACGGTGGGGCGGGTGGGACGCGTCCCGGTCGCGCGACAGATTCTCCGGGCGACCACTTGAAACGATCTACCAGCGGCCGAAGGGAGGGGTGCACCCCCCGACCCAGGAGCAGTGATCGTGCCCGGCAAGTCCCACCCCACCCGCCCGCGCCGCTGGCGCTGGAGCATCGGTCGACGTCTCGTCGCCGGCTTCGTCGCCACCCTCGTCCTCATGATCGGCGTCGGCGTCGTGTCGTTCCTCAACACCCGGGCGCTGGTCGACAGCAGCACGTGGGTCGACCACACCCACGACGTCATCCGCGCGAACGACGCGATCCTGTCGTCGCTCAAGGACGCCGAGACGGGCCAGCGCGGGTACCTCATCACGGGTGCGGACTCCTACCTCGAGCCCTACACCGCCGCGCGGACCGCGGTCGGCGAGCACCTCGCCGAGGTGCGCAGCCTCACGGCCGACAACCCCGCGCAGCAGGCACGGCTCGAGGAGCTCGAGCCGCTGGTCGCCGCGAAGCTCGACGAGATGCAGCAGACGATCGACGTCCGCGACGCCGACGGCTTCGAGGCCGCGCAGGAGATCGTGATGTCGGACGCGGGCAAGGCCGTCATGGACCAGATCCGCGGCGTGCTCGACCAGATCGGCGGCGCCGAGGAGGCCCTGCTCACCGTCCGGGACGCCGAGGCGGACCGGGCAGCCCTCGCCACCGAGGTCGTGATCGTCGGCGGCTCGGCGCTCGCGGTCGCACTGGTCGTCGTCCTCGCGGCCCTCCTCACACGCAGCATCACGCGCCCGATCCGCGACCTCACCGCCCGGCTCACGGAGATCGCGGACGGCGACGGCGACCTCACGCAGCAGGTGAGCAGCGCGCGCGACGACGAGGTCGGGGACCTCGCCCGCGTGTTCAACCGCTTCGTCGCGAACATCGCCGCGCTCGTCCGCCAGATCGGCGAGACCGCGGCCACCTCGTCCGCCGCGGCGCAGGAGCTGTCGGCGATCACGGGGGAGATGACCCGGCAGTCGACGCAGGCCGCGCAACAGGCCGCCTCCGCTGCGGCGGCCGCCGAGCAGGTGTCGTCGAACGTCCAGACCATCGCCGTGGCGGGCGAGCAGATGGGCGCGTCCATCCAGGAGATCGCGCGCAGCGCCGCCGAGGCGAACACCGCCGGCCACACCGCGGTGACCAGCACGGACGACGCCAACACGACCATCGGGCGCCTGGGCGAGTCGTCCGCCGCGATCGGCGGCGTCGTCGCGCTCATCAACACGATCGCCGAGCAGACGAACCTGCTGGCGCTCAACGCGACGATCGAGGCCGCACGGGCGGGCGAGTCGGGCAAGGGGTTCGCGGTCGTCGCGGGCGAGGTCAAGGAGCTCGCGCAGCAGACCGCGAAGGCCACCGAGGAGATCACGGGCCGGATCACGCAGATCCAGTCCGACGTCGCGCACGCGGTCGCCGCGATCTCGACGACGACCGACGTCATCGGCCAGGTCAACGACCACCAGAGCAGCATCGCGGGAGCCGTCGAGGAGCAGAGCGTCACGACGTCGGAGATGACCTCCAACATCGCCGACGCGGCTCTGGGCGTCACGACGATCGCCGACAACGTCCGCGCGATGGCCGAGAACGCGCAGTACACGGCCGGGCACATCGACCAGATCCGCGGCTCGGCGGACGAGGTCGCGCGCAACTCCGTGCGCCTCGACGCGCTGGTGGGACGTTTCACCGTCTGACGACGACGGACCGGCACGACACGTCGCGCTGCGCCGGGCGGGGGGCCCGACCGGTCCCCGCCCGGCCGCGCGCGAGCGCTCAGCGCGGTGCTGCGCGCAGCGCCTCCTCCTTGCGGGTCGCCCACTGCGCGACGAGCAGCGTCGCGTCGTCCTGCAGCTGCCCGTGCTGGTGGTCGAGCACCTCGTGCACGACGCGACGCAGCGTCTCGGGCGCGCTGTGGCCGGCCGCGGCGGAGCGGCGCAGCTGGTCGGTGAGCCGCTCGACGCCGTAGAACGTGCCGTCGGCGTCCCGCGCCTCGGTGACGCCGTCGGTGTGGAAGACGACCCAGTCGCCGGGCTCGAGCCTCTCCTCGGCGACGTCGATCTGCCCGTCGCCGAGGCCGAGCACGATGCGTCGACCGCCCTCGAGCCGCTTGACCACCTTGCCGTCGCGCATGAGCAGCGGCACGGGGTGCCCCGCGTTGACGTGAGCAGGTCGGCGAGCAGCTCGGTCGCGACCGCCCGCGGACGGCGGCGCGCGAGCATGTCGAGCGAGTCGCCGTACGGGTTCTTGGCCGCGATCATGTGGCCGACCAGGTGGCACAGCAGCTCGTACCGCTCCTGCGTGCGCGGGTCGTCGACGTCGGTGCCCGCGGGCATCGTGAGCTGGACGACGCCGAACCGGTGCACGCCGTCGAGGAGCGGCACCCACAGCGTGAGCGGATCCCCGGACGCCGGCACCGGCTGGACGTGCTGGAACGCGCGGCCCGCGAGCGTCCCCGTGATCGGGACGGCGTCCGCGTCGGGCAGCGACGGTGCCGGCATCGGGACCAGGAGACGCCGCTCGTAGTCGACGACCCAGAGCCGCGCGGTCCAGCCGAGCTCACCGGCCGCGTGGTTCGCGGCCTCCGCGACCCCGTCGGGCGTCGCCAGGTGGACCTCGTCGAGGAAGCCCCGGAGCGCGGCCAGGGTGCGGGCGTCGCGGTCGTCGGTCATCGGGCCACGCTAGGTCCGTGCGGGTGCGGCCGCTCCCGCTGGGTGCCGGCCGTCGTCGGCGCGACACCGCTCGCGTGGAGTGACCACCGCCACCGCGTGCGAGCCCGGGACGTCGGAAATGACCGACCCGGCCGCTTCGTTGTGGAGGGTGTCGCACCGCCCATGACCCCCGGGCTCTACCCTTCGCCGCTACGAGCGGCCACGCGCCGAGAGGCGTCATGCGGTGCGCACCTCGCGGAGGGCGGCCGGTCGCGTACCGGCCGCCCTTCCGCATGTCCGGACTGCTCGTCCGGACGGGGCGTCCGGCCCTCTGGTCGGGACGGCTCGCGGCGCGGAAATGCGTTTCCCGCGGCAACGGATCCGCGGGCTAGGGTCGCCAGGTGACACCGCCCGACGACCGCCCCCGCACGACCGACGCGCTCTGGCGCGAGCGGCGCACGACGACCGCGGCGCTCGTGACCCTGGTCGTCCTCGTCGCGTTCGAGTCGTTCGCCGTCACCACCGTCATGCCGCGCGTCGCGGACGTGCTCGACGGCCACGCGCTCTACGCGTTCGCGTTCGCCGGGCCGCTCGCGACGGGCGTCGTCGGGATGGTCGTCGCCGGGTCGTGGTCGGACCGGCACGGCCCGTTCCGGCCGTTCCTCGCGGGGGCGGTGCTGTTCGTCGTCGGCCTGGTCGTCGCGGGGCTCGCGGCGTCGATGCCGGTGCTGGTGCTCGGCCGCCTCGCGCAGGGCCTGGGCGGTGGCGCCGTCAACGTCACGCTCATCGTCACGCTCGCGCGCGCGTACCCGCCCGTCCTGCACCCGCGGGCCTTCGCGTGGTTCTCCGCCGCGTGGGTGCTGCCGTCGCTCGTCGGGCCCGCGGTCGCGGGGATCGTCGCCGAGACCGCGGGGTGGCGCTGGGTGTTCCTCGCCGTCGCGCTGCTCGTCGTCCCGACGAGCCTGCCGCTGCTGCGCACGCTGCGACCGCTGGGCCCGCCCGAGAGCGGGTCCGACGTCAGCCCCGCCGAGGCGCGGGTCCGGGTGCTGCTCGCGGTGGTCGTCGCCGCCGCGGTCCTCGCGCTCAACCTCGCGGTCGAGCTGTCCGCGGTGCCGTCCGCGGTGCTCGCGGCCGTCGCGGGCGTGGGCGCCCTCGTCGCGGTCCGGCCCCTCCTGCCCGCCGGGTCGCTGCGCGCGCGACCCGGGCTGCCGAGCGTCCTCGCGACGCGGCTGCTCGTGTCCGGTGCGTTCTTCGGCGCGCAGGCGTACGTGCCCTACCTGCTCGCCGCGCGCGACGGCTGGGGGCCCGCCGCGAGCGGGCTCGCGCTCACGACCGCGGCGCTCGCGTGGTCCGGCATGTCCGCCGTGCAGGGGCGGCTCGGCCAGCGGCTGCTGAGCCGCGACGCCGTGCGCCTCGGGACCGTCCTGGTGGTCGCCGCGACCGTCGGCGCGTGGCTCACGGCTGCGGCCGGGCTGCACCCGGCGGTGCTCGTCACGACGTGGACGCTCGCCGGGGCCGGCATGGGGCTCGCGTCGTCGCGGCTCAACGTGCTGCTGCTCGGCTACTCCGGCCCCGGGACGCAGGGACGCAACAGCTCCGCGCTGTCGATCGCCGACGCGGTCGGCGCCGCGCTCGCCCTCGCGGTGAGCGGCGTGCTGTTCGCGCTCGTCTCCGGCGCGTCGGCCGCGGGCGAGCACGGCACGGGCGGGGGAGAGGAGGTCGTCGGGACGGCGGGCTTCGCCGTCGCGTTCGGGCTCACGGTCGTGCTGTCGGTACTCGCCGCGCTCGTCGCGCCGCGCGTCGGCGTGCCCCCGACGGAGCGGCACGACGAGCCCGCGTCGGTCGACGACGACGCCGCCTCGCGCGCCTGACGCCGCCGTGGCCCCGGGGACGAGCCGGGGTCACGGCGGCGAGCCGTGCCGGTCAGGCGGTCGGGACCTCGACGTCGACGCGCACGACGTCGCCGGACCGGGCGAAGATGCGACCGCTCACGTCGGCGTCGAGCACGCCGTCCGTGCCGGCGACGCGCGAGCCGTCGGCGAGCGTCGCCTCGACCCGCAGCACCGACCCGCGCCGGTAGACGACTGGGACCTGGCAGAACGTGAACGCGAGCGACCCGGCGTCGAGCGCGAGCGTCTGCTCGGCCTGCGCGACGTCGTGGAAGCGGAACGTCGTCGGCGCGGTCGTCCACTCGTCGGCCCGCAGCAGCACGGGCCGCACCACGACCCGCCCGTCCTCGACCCGCAGGCCCAGCTCGCCGAGCCGCGTGAGGACCTCCTCCTTGACCTGCCCGGTCATGCCCGGCTGGCGCGCGCCGTGGCCGGCGGGCGTGTGCGAGTACGGGTCGACGGGGAAGGCGCCGTAGACCTCGGGCGACTTGCAGTAGCCGAGGCCGAGCCGGACGTCCTCGTACGCGTCGGCCAGGCCCTGGACGACCGCCGCGCCGAGGCCCTGGGCGACCGCCCGCTCGTGGTTCTCCTGCACCGCGAGCAGCAGCTTGGAGACCATGTGCCAGTAGATGCTGCCGAGGCCCTCGTACGCGAAGAACGAGCCGGACCGGCCCGTGAACTCGGCGTGCCGGAACACCTGCTCGAACACGTCGAGGACTGCGGCGCGGCCGTCCGCGACCTGCTGCGGTGCCACGCCGGCCGCGCCCGCGGACAGCGCGTCGAGGGCCGCGACGACGTCGCGCGCGTTGTGCAGGCCCGGCGCGAACCGGTGCGTGCCGCGCACGTCGCGCAGCACGAGCGTCGTGTCGCCCGCGGCGACCAGCGCGTCGAGAAGCGGCGCGCTCGCGGCCTGGGCCGCGGTGATCGTGTTGCGCGCGAGGAACGTCGGCAGCTCGCGGTCGGGGTAGAGCTGGTAGGAGTGCTGGTCCGCGCGGTACAGGGCGCTGCGGCGCAGCGCGTGGACGAGGTCGAGCGCCTCCGCGGGCGTGAGCAGCCCCGACGACAGCACCGCGACCTGCCCCTCGAGCATCTCCTGCAGGTGGCCGACGCGCGCGACGCCGCCGCGCAGGTCGAGCAGGTTGTAGGAGTGGAACAGCCCGTCGGGCCGGCGGTTCGCGCGCAGGCCCGCGTCCACGTACCGCTGCGCGACGTCGAGGAAAGCCCGCACGTCGGCCGCGCCGACCGTCCGGTGCTCCCCGCCGAACCCGGCGTACACGCGCTCGCGGTACGCGGTGCCCACGGCGCCGAGCGCGTCCATGACGGCGCGCCGCCCGGCGTCGTCGAACCCGCCCTCGACCGGCGCGGCGTGCGCGTCGAGCGCGGCGGTCACGTCGGCCAGCAGCCCGGAGAGCTCGTCCGTCACGGTGAGGTCGCGGTCCAGCAGGTCGCGGGCGAGCGCGAGGCCGCGGCGCAGGTAGGCGAGCGTCACGACGGACAGCCCCTTGCCGACCAGCGCGTTGTTCGCGTCGTTCCACTCGGGACGCTGGGTGTTCATCCAGATGCCGCCGTCGGGCACGAGGTTGACGACCTTCGCGAGCACGAGCAGCAGCAGCTTCTCGCCGAGCGACACGCGCACGAGGTCGCCATCGGGACCGTGCACGAGCCGCCCGTCGGCGCCCTCGGTCCGCACACGCTCCTGCACGCGCTCCTCGGCCGCGGTGTCGAACGCGATCGTCTCGATCGGCTCGACGACCGTCTGCGCGTAGGACGCGATCCGGTAGGGCACGTCGGCGTGCGTGAACAGCGCGCGGTCGACGAGCGCGTCGAGGCGCCCGGGGTGGAAGCGCCGCGACGTCTCGAGCAGCTTGACCAGGTAGATGATCTGGTGGTCGCTCCAGTAGCCGATGTTCGCCCACGGGTTCGACGGCTCGGGGACCTCCCAGTCGATGCCCGAGCGCGAGATCCGGTACGGGTTGTACCCGTCCGCCGTGGTCGCGTCGAGGAACACCGCGACCATCGACTCGACGTAGCCCGGGAACGACCAGGCGAGCGCCTCCCAGTTCTGGAAGATGTCGCGCCAGTTGCCCTGGAAGTCGACGCGCGTGCGGCCCTTCGCGTCCGTGAGGGCGATCTGGAACTTGTTCCACGGGCGGCTCGGGTCGCCGTGGCGGCGGCTGAACGTGAGCGGCAGGTACTCGCGCACGAGCCGCAGGAGGTCGGGGTCGCCGGTCGCGTCGGCGCGTTCCAGCAGCGCGTCGAGGTCGGCGGTCGCGGGGAGCGCGTCGAGCCACTCCCGGCGGCGCGCGGCGGTCCGCGGTGAGCGCTGGGCGACGAACGCCCGCAGGTCCTCGCCGGTGATGCGGTAGCCGTCGACGAAGACGCCGCCGCGCATCACGTTGAACAGGACGTTCGCGGCGTGGTGGGCCGACGCGAGCTCGTCGCCGCTGACCTGCGCGGCGTCGGCGGTCCCGACGAGGTGGTCGAGCCGGTCGCGCGTCGCGGTGACGTCGGCCTCGAGCGCGGCCGCCGCGGCGGCGTGGTCGGCGAGCGCGGTCTGGAGCCGGACGACGTCCGCGGCGCTCTGGTCGACGTCCGCGACGACGCTCCACCGCCGCGTCTCGCCGGGCGCGAGCGCGACGTCGGCGACGACGAGGTACGCGCCCTTCTCACCGCGGACCTCGGGCTCGGAGGTGACCGGCCGGCCGGCGGCGAACGCGGCGACCTGCCGGGTCGACGTGAGGTGCGCGACCGGGTCGAGACCGACCTGCCACGCGACCGTCGCCGCGAGCGACTCGCTCGGGTCGCTCTTGTCGGTGAGCGTCGAGTTCAGGTAGACGAGCCCGAGTCCCGTCGCGGCGTCGACCTCGGTGCGCTTGTAGGCGTCGAGCAGGCTGCTGAACTCCGCCTGCGTCTGCACGGTCACGCCGGCGGGCAGCAGGTCGACGAACCCGTCGAGCACCCGGGCGCGCACGGGGGCGCCGCCCACCGCGGTGAGCGCGACCTCGCGCACGACGCCGTACCGGGCGCTCGTCCGCCACGTGACGCGCGCCCGCAGGCCGACGTCCGGACGGGTCTCCTCGAAGACGAGCGTCGTCCCGAGGTAGTCCTTGTACAGGTGCCGCTCGACGGCCGGGTCGTCGGGGCGGCGCTCGGCGAACGGCTGCCACGACCGCGTCCCGTCGGGCGTCTCGACGCGCAGCAGCGTGAGCCCGCCCGTGCGGCCGGCGCCCGCGGCGACCTTGTCGTCCGTCGCGTACGCGAACAGCGCGCGGTCGGCGTGCTCGCGCCCGGCGGTGACGCCGCCCGTGCTCGAGACGAACAGCCACAGGTCGCTCGCGCCGACGAGCGTCATGAAGAACGGGGGGAGGTCGGAGTACGACGCGATCCGGTAGAACCGCCGGCCGTCGAGGTCCACGGGTCCGCTCGTGACGAGCGCGTCGCCGGGCTCGTCGGTGCGTGCGGGCGTGAGGGTCTGCGACGCCATGTCCTGATCGTCCTTCGTGCCGGGGCGCGGGTCGACCGGTCGGGGGACCGGACGGGCCGCGTCGGTGCGGCCGTGGAAGCGCTCCCCTACGGTGACACGTGTCAACGCGGAACGCAACGGCCCTCCGACCCGGTCAGGTGCGCGTCCCCGCAGGTCCGTCACCCGAACGCCACCGCCCCACGCTCCCGCTCCGCTAGCCTGCGTCCGCCGAGGCGCGGGGCCTGCGGCACCGGAGGAGGGGTCGTGCTCCGCTACCTGCCGTTCGTGGTCGAGATCGGGCTGCTCGTCTACTGCCTCATCGACTGCATCCAGTCCGACGAAGGTCGTATCCGGAACCTGTCCCGGACGGGCTGGCTCATCCTCATCGTCATCCTGCCCGTCGCGGGCGGCGTCGCCTGGCTCGTCGCGGGCCGCCCCAAGGACGACCGCCGCCGCCAGGTGCCGTGGCCGTCCACCGGGACCGCGGGCTTCCCCGAGTACGAGAGGCCCCGTCGCGCGCCCGACGACGACCCCGAGTACCTCGACCGCCTGCGCCGCGACCGCGAGTCCGACACCAAGCACGAGCAGATGCTGCGGGACTGGGAGGCGCAGCTGCGCGACCGCGAGCAGCGGCTCTCCGAGCCCGACGGCGGGACGAGCGGCTCGTCGAACGCGTGACGCGCTCGTGGCGCGCGGGCGCCGCCGCGTGCGGACGGTAGGGTCGCTCGCATGCTCGTGCTCAGCAGACGCGTCGGTGAGCGTCTCGTCATCGGGGACGACATCGTCGTCACCGTGATCGAGGTCCGCAGCGACGGCGTGCGTCTGGGCATCGACGCCCCCCGCGACGTGCGCGTCCACCGTGCCGAGGTCCTCGAGGCCCTCACCGCAGCCAACGCCGAGGCCGCGAACGCCGACGAGAGCACCGCCGCCGCGCTGCGCCGCCTCGCGCCGCCCGCCGCCGGCGGCATGGCCCGCGGCACGACGGCCCCCGCGCCGTCGACCGCCGCGCCGACCGCCGCGCCGACCGACGCGCCGACGGACAGGCCGAGCGCGGGCCCGACCTCCGCGGATCCCTCAGCAGGGACCTCCACCGGCCGATGAGGTTGGGCGCCGGGGCGGCGCCGAATGCCTCCCGGTGGGGAGGCACGCGTGGAGGACATCGACGAGATCGTCCGTGAGTTCCTGGTCGAGAGCTACGAGAACCTCGACCAGCTGGACCGGGACCTCGTGGAGCTCGAGGAGAACCCGGGGGACAGGCCGCTGCTCAGCAGCGTCTTCCGGACGATCCACACCATCAAGGGCACGAGCGGGTTCCTCGCGTTCTCCCGGCTCGAGCGCGTCACGCACGCGGGCGAGAACCTGCTCGTCGAGCTGCGTGACGGTCGCCGGCAGATGGACCAGGTCACCACCGACGTGCTGCTGCGCACGGTCGACACCGTCCGGCTGCTGCTCGACGCGATCGAGCGCACCGGTGGCGAGGGCGACGTGGACGTCGACGTGGTCGTCGAGGCGATCGTCGCCGTGCAGGAGGGGCGCACCGCCGCGTCGGCACCCGCGGGCGCGCCGGCAGCCGCACCCGCACCCCCAGCCGCCGAGAGCGCCGCCGACGTGCCCCACCCGCGCGAGGCCCCCGCCGACGAGACCGCTGCGGCGGTCGCCGCCGTCGGCGCCGAGGCCGCGAGCGAGGGCGCTGCCGCGACCGTGCCGGACACGGTCCCGGCGATCAAGCAGATCGCGAAGCGCATCCCGAAGGACGGGTCGGCCGCGTCCGCACCCGCCGACGCCACGCCGCCCGGCGCCGCACCCGCTCCGGTGCTGCCCAGCCCGCACCTCGACCCCGCCGCCCAGCGCGCCGCCGACGAGGCGCTCGAGGCGGCCGCCGTGCAGGCGCTCGCCGCCGCGGCGCTCGCCGACCTGTCGAGCGGGCACGAGTACCAGCCGACGATGGCCCCCGCGGCGGCGCCGCTCGAGGAGGTCGGCACGCTGCGCGGCCCGAGCGAGTCGTCGGTGCGCATCGACGTCGAGCTGCTCGACCGCCTCATGCGGCAGGTCGGCGAGCTCGTGCTGGTCCGCAACCGGCTCACGCGCCTCGCCGCCGAGTCGCAAGACGTCGACCTCACGCGGTCGGCGCAGCAGCTCAACCTCATCGCGTCCGAGCTGCAGGACGGCGTCATGCGCACGCGCATGCAGCCCATCGAGAACGTCTGGGCGAAGATGCCGCGCGTCGTGCGCGACCTCGCCGCGACGTGCGGGCGCGAGGTGCGCCTCGAGCTCGTCGGCGGCGACACGGAGCTCGACCGCAGCCTGCTGGAGGCCGTCAAGGACCCGCTGACGCACCTCGTGCGCAACGCGGTCGACCACGGCATCGAGCCGCCTGCCGAGCGCGTCGCCGCGGGCAAGCCGTCGCACGGCACGCTCGAGCTGCGCGCCTTCCACGCGGGCGGTCAGGTCGTCGTCGAGGTCCGCGACGACGGCCGCGGCATCGACCCGCAGAAGGTCGCCGAGTCGGCGGTCCGCAAGGGCCTGCGCACGCCCGAGCAGGTCGCGTCGCTCGGCCAGGCGGAGATGCTGGGCCTGCTGTTCCTGCCGGGCTTCTCGACGGCCGCGGCGGTCACGAACGTGTCCGGCCGTGGCGTCGGGATGGACGTCGTGCGCACGCGCATCGAGGCGGTGGGCGGGACGGTCGACGTCGAGTCCACCGTCGGCGTCGGGACGTCGTGGCGCCTGCGGATCCCGCTGACGCTCGCGATCATGCCGTCGCTGTCCGTCGAGTGCGACGGCGACGTGTACGCGGTGCCGCAGGTCCACGTGCTCGAGCTGGTCGCGCTCGACGAGCGCGCGGAGCAGGCCGTCGAGCACGTGCACGAGGCACCCGTCTACCGGCTGCGCGGCGAGCTGCTGCCGCTCGTGCCGCTGCACGACGTGCTCGGTCTGTCCGACGGCGAGCCCGCCGGGTCGCGGCCCGGGGTGATCGTCGTCGTGCAGGCGGACGACAACCGCTTCGGCCTGCTCGTCGACCGCGTGCTCGCGACCGAGGAGATCGTCGTGACGCCGCTCGCGGCGCAGCTGAAGTCCGTGAGCACCTACGCGGGCACGACGGTGCTCGGGGACGGGCGCGTCGCGCTCATCCTCGACATGCAGTCGATCGCCCGTGAGGCCATGCCGCGCGAGCACGAGCACGCGTCGGTCGGGCACGCGTCGACGGTGGTCGAGGAGACGCACGAGACCGAGCAGCTGCTGGTCGCCCGCATCGGCGAGGGCCGGCTGGTCGCGATGCCGCTCGCCGGGGTCGCGCGCCTCGAGCACGTGCGCTCGGACGAGGTCGAGACGGTCGGTGACCGCGAGGTCGTGCAGTACCGCGGCTCGATCCTGCCGCTCGCGCGCGTCGACAGCCTGGTCGGTGCGACGCCCGAGGACCGCGACGAGCTGCTGCTCGTCGTCTACGAGCGCGGGTCGCGCAGCGCCGCGCTGGTCGTCGAGGACATCGTCGACATCGTCGAGGACCACGCCGAGCACTCCGACATCGACGCTGCCGGGTTGATCGGCTCGACCGTCGTGCACGGCCGCGTGACCGAGCTGCTCGACCTGCCCGCCGCGCTGCTCGCCGCCGACCACGACTTCGAGTCCGACGACCTGCTGGAGAGTGTTGCGTGAACCGCTACGTCACGTTCACGATCGGCGACGACCTGTACGGCGTCGACGTACTCCGCGTGCAGGAGGCGCTGCGCGCGCACGCCCGCACGCGGGTCCCGCTCGCGCCGCCCGGGATCGCGGGCGTCGTCAACCTGCGCGGCCAGGTCGTCGTCACGGTCGACCTGCGGCCGCGGCTCGGCCTGCCGGCGCTCGCGCAGGACGCCGAGCCGATGATGGTCGTCGTCCAGGTCGACGGCGAGCCGGTCAGCCTGCTCGTCGACGAGATCGGCGACGTCCTCGACGTGCCCGTCGACGACGTCGGCGTGCCCCCGGAGACGCTCGACCCGGACCTGCGGCCGCTCATCCGGTCGGCCTGCACGCTCGAGGACCGGCTGCTGCTCGTCCTCGACGTCGACGAGGCGGCCTCCGCGGCCTGAGCCGTGCGGGGGGATGTCGCCCCGACCCCTCACAGCACTGCCGACCCGGCCGATCTGGACGGACGACGGCGACGACGCCCTGACAAGGAGCACCGATGAGCAAGACCTCCCGCGACGGCGGCCCGCGCCGGCGCATGAGCCTGGGCAACCTGGGCATCCAGACGAAGATGATGCTGCTGCTCGGCCTCGTGGCGTTCGTCGCCCTGGGCTCGGGCGCCTTCGCCTACGTCGCCCTCCAGCGTGCCGCCCAGGACCTGCGGGACGTCGACGTGGTCGCCACCGAGGTGGCCGCGCTGTCGCGCTCGGTCGACGACGGCCAGCACAACGCGCGCCTCATCGTCGCCCAGATCGCCGCGGTGAAGAACCCGGTGATCCGCAAGGGCTGGGTCGAGCTGCAGCGGCGCAACGACATGGACATGGCCGAGGCCATCGAGGCGTTCGCGAAGTCGAGCGGCGCCGACGGCAACGCGGCCTGGCCGGGCTTCGTCGAGTCGTACCAGAAGTGGGTCGTGCTGCGGGACGAGAAGGTCGTCCCCGCTGCGCTCGCGGACGACGCCGACGCGTACTCGTCGATCTCCGACACCGTGAGCCAGCCCGCGATCGACGACTTCGCGCTGAAGTTCGACGAGGTCGAGAAGACGATGGCGGCGGAGGTCACCGCGACCGCGGAGGCCGCGCAGGACCGCGTCGACACGGCCGGCTACATCCTCGGCATCAGCCTGTTCGCGGGCCTCGCGATCTCGATGTTCCTCGGCTTCAAGACGGCGTCGGGCATCCGCAAGAGCGTGTGGGACATGTGCCGCGCGCTCAACGGCATGGCCGTCGGCGACTTCACGCGGACCGTCCCGGGCACGTCGCGCGACGAGATGGGGCAGATGCGCGAGGCCCTCGGCCGTGCGCAGGCCGGCGTCCGCGAGACGCTCACCGAGGTCAAGCACACGGCGGACGAGGTCGCCGTCGCGGCCGAGCAGCTCTCCGCGTCGTCGAGCCAGGTCGCCGCCGGGTCGGACGAGACCAGCGCGCAGGCGGGCGTCGTCGCGGCCGCGGCCGCGCAGGTGTCGCGCAACGTGCAGGCCGTCGCCGCCGGTGCCGAGCAGATGGGCGCGTCGATCCGGGAGATCGCGCAGAACGCGACCGAGGCGACCAAGGTGGCGCAGGCCGCCACGGGCGCCGCGGCGAGCGCGAACGACTCGGTGTCCCGCCTCGGCTCGTCGAGCCAGGAGATCGGCAAGGTCGTCAAGCTCATCACGTCGATCGCCGAGCAGACGAACCTGCTCGCGCTCTACGCGCCCCGCGAGGCCGCGCGTGCCGGGGAGGCCGGCAAGGGCTTCGCCGTCGTCGCGGGTGAGGTCAAGGAGCTCGCGTCCGAGACGGCCAAGGCGACGGAGGACATCGCGCGCCGCGTCGAGGCGATCCAGGCCGACACCACGGGTGCCGTCGCCGCGATCGGCGAGATCGGCACGATCATCGCGTCGATCAACGACTACCAGCTGACCATCGCGTCGGCCGTCGAGGAGCAGACCGCGACGACCAACGAGATGTCCCGCGGTGTGGCCGAGGCCGCCACCGGCTCCGGCGAGATCGCCGCGAACATCACCGGTGTCGCCACGTCCGCCGCCACGAGCTCGGAGGTGCTCAGCCAGATGGGCGGGTCCGTCACCGAGCTGGCCCGCATGTCCGCCGACCTGCGCGAGCGGGTGTCGATGTTCACCTTCTGACCGAAGGTGCACCACCGCCGGGCCAGGGACGGCCCGCCGGCACGAAGGAGACAGGGATGTCGCGACGCAAGGCATGGGCGGCGTCGGTCATGGCGCTCGCCGTGGCGGCCGCGTTCGCCCACCAGACAGGTGGCGGCGAGGTCAGCGGCGACGCGCTCGCCCGGTGGCAGTCGACGCGCCTCGTCGGCGTGACGCTGCCGGCGACCGGCTGGGCCGTCGAGGGCGACGTGCTCGTGCAGCGCCTCGCGCAGCTCGGGTACGGCGTGCGCGTGCACTACGCGCCCGACTCGGCGACGCAGGTCGCGCAGGTCCGCCTGCTCGTCGACGGCGGCGCCGACGCGGTCGTCGCGGTCGCGGTGGCCGAGGGCACGCTCGACGACGTCCTCCAGCAGGCCCGCCTGCGCGGCGTGGTCGTCGTCCCGTACGAGGCCGACGTCGTGACCAGCGTCGAGGCGCAGCTCGGCGGCGCCGCATGAGCCGGATCCGGGTGCTCGTCGTCGACGACTCGGTCGTCGTGCGGCGCATCGTGAGCGACGTGCTCGGGCAGGACCGGCGGATCGAGGTCGTCGGCATCGCGGCGAACGGCCGGCTCGCGCTCGCGAAGGTCGAGCAGCTCCAGCCCGACCTCGTGACGATGGACGTCGAGATGCCGGAGATGGACGGCATCGAGACGGTCGCGGCGCTGCGGGCGCGGGGCGACCGCATGCCGATCATCATGTTCTCGACGCTCACCGAACGCGGCGCGACGGCCACGCTCGACGCGCTCGCCGCGGGCGCGACCGACTACGTCACGAAGCCCACGGGCACCGCGTCCGTGCACGAGGCGCTCGCCCGGGTCGCGCACGACCTGATCCCGCGGATCGTCGCGCTCGTCCCGCGCACCGAGGACGTCGTCGACGTGCCCGCGCGGCCCGTGCACGCGGCGCCCGTCGCGACCGTCGTCGAGCACGTCGCGCCGCCCGCGCCCGGTGCCGAGCCGGTCACGCGGCCGATGCCGCCGGCGCACCCCGTGCAGCTCGTCGTCGTGGCCGCCTCGACCGGCGGACCCGACGCCCTCACCCGCGTGCTGCGCGGGCTCACCGTGCCGCCGCCCGTGCCCGTCCTCGTCGTGCAGCACATGCCGCCCGTGTTCACGCGGCAGCTCGCGGCGCGGCTCGACCGCGTCGGCCCCGCGACGGTCGTGGAGGCCGGCGACGACGAGCCGCTCGAGCCCGGGCACGTGTACATCGCACCCGGCGACCGGCACCTCGGCGTCGACACCCGCACCGGGATGCTGCGCACCGCGCTCGACGACTCGCCGCCGATCAACTTCTGCCGGCCCGCGGCCGACGTCCTGTTCCGCTCCGCCGTGCGCTCCGTGCGCGGCGAGCTGCTCGGCGTGGTCCTCACCGGCATGGGCGTCGACGGTCGCCAGGGCTGCGTCGACGTCGTCGGCGCGGGCGGGACCGTCCTCGTGCAGGACCAGCCGTCGAGCGTCGTCTGGGGCATGCCCGGAGCCGTCGCCACCGCCGGGCTCGCGCACCGCGTGCTGCCCGTCGACCAGATCCCCGCGGCCGTGGAGGACGTCCTCACCCACGCCACCGCCGACACCACCGGAGCGCACCGATGAGCCTCGCCCCCGACGCCTTCGCCTACGTCGCGGAGCTGGTGGCACGACGCGCCGGCATCAACCTCGACGCGGGCAAGGAGTACCTCGTGGAGTCCCGGCTCCAGCCGCTCGCGCAGCGGGCCGGTCACACCCGGGTCGACACCTACGTGCGCGAGCTGCGCACGGGCGAGCGCGAGGCGGACGTCCGCGCGGTCGTCGACGCGCTCACGACCAACGAGACGTCGTTCTTCCGCGACGGCGCACCGTTCCGCGCGCTCGCCGAGCACGTCGTGCCCGCGCTGCGCGGCGCGGACGGCACGCTGCCGCGGCTGCGGGTGTGGTCGGCCGCCTGCTCGACCGGGCAGGAGCCGTACTCGATCGCGATGACGCTCGCCGACGCCGTGCCGGACACGGCCGTCGAGATCGTCGCGACCGACATCAACGCGACCGTGCTCGACCGGGCGTCGCAGGGCGTGTACTCGCGGCTCGAGACCAACCGCGGCCTGCCGACCCCGATGCTCGTGCGGCACTTCGAGGCCGACGGCACCGGCTGGCGCGTGCGGGACCACCTGCGCCGGCAGGTGACGTTCCTGCGGCACAACCTGCTCGACGCGCCGCCGTTCGGCGGGGGCTTCGACGTGGTGTTCCTGCGCAACGTCCTCATCTACTTCGACCTGCCCGTCAAGCAGGCCGTGCTCGACCGCGTCCTCGCGGCGATGCGCCCGGGCGGGTTCCTCGTCCTGGGTGCCGCCGAGACGACGATCGGCCTCGACGACGGCTGGGAGCGGGTCCCGGTCGAGCGCGGCGCGGTCTACCGGGCCGCCGCCGTCCCCAGCCTGCTCACGCCCACCCTGCGGTCGTTCGCGCCCGCGCCGATAGCCCCCCTCGGTGTCGTGCCGTCCGCGCGCGTCGCCGCCGTCCCGCTGTCCGACAGCGTCCGAGGAGAGAGCCGATGAGAGCACTCGTGGTCGACGACTCGCGGACGATGCGCCGCATCGTCGCGAACGTCCTGGAAGGGCTCGGGTTCTCGACGACCCAGGCCGCCGACGGCCAGGAGGCCCTCGACGCCCTCCAGCAGGAGGGTGCCGTGGACCTCGTCACCGTCGACTGGAACATGCCCGTCATGGACGGGCTCGAGCTGGTCACGCACGTCCGCAAGAACCGTGAGTGGCGCGGCGTGACGCTCATGATGGTCACGACCGAGGCCGAGCAGTCCCAGATCGTGCGCGCGCTCGCGGCAGGCGCGCACGAGTACCTGATCAAGCCGTTCACCGCCGAGGAGCTGCGGGCGAAGCTCGACCTGCTCGGCCTCGTCCCCGTGGAGGAGACCGCATGAGCACCGACGTCGCGACCGACCAGGTCCTGCTCATCGCCCGTGACGTGTTCGCGTCGATGATCGACGGCGAGGACGGGCACCTGAACGCCTGGGAGGGCGAGACGCCCGCCGTCGAGGAGCCCGTGCACGCGTGGGTCGACCTGTTCGGCGAGCTGAGCGGACGTGCCGTCCTGACGACCGCGACCGCGACGGCGCACGACCTGGCCCGCGCGCTGCTCGGCCTGCCGGCCGACGAGGAGGTCTCGCACGAGGACCTCGTCGACGCGTTCGGCGAGCTCGCCAACGTCGTGGGTGGCAACATCAAGGCGCTCATGCCCGACGCCGCCAAGCTCGGCCTTCCCGCCGTCGCCGACACCGTGCCGCTGCTCGAGGGCGCGCTCCGCGTGCAGGAGCTCGCGCTGTCGTGGCGCGGCCGCCCGATCGTCGTGGAGCTCTGGGTGCTCCTCACCGGGGGCGGGCAGTGAGCCCCGTCCCCACCGTCCCTGGCACGACCGCCGCGCCGACCGTCCCGCGGCGCCGCACCGAAGGAAGGAACCGATCATGATCCGCGTCCTCGTCGTCGACGACAGCCGCGTCATGCGCCAGATCGTGATCCGCACGCTCCGGCAGGCGGGTTACGACTGGGACGTGCGCGAGGCGTCCGACGGTGCGGAAGCCCTCGCGGCCGTCCGTGCCGACGAGCCCGACGTCGTCCTGTCGGACTGGAACATGCCGAACGTGTCCGGCATCGAGCTGCTGGAGGCGCTGCGCGCCGAGGGCTTCGAGACGCCGTTCGGGTTCGTCACGTCCGAAGGCTCGCCCGAGATGCGGGCCACCGCGGACGCCGCCGGCGCGCTGTTCCTCATCGCGAAGCCGTTCACCGCGGAGTCGTTCCGCGAGGTCATCGAGCCGGTGCTGGCATGAGCGCGCAGACCCCGCTGGCCGGTGCCGTCGAGGTCCGCGACCTGCTCGAGAACCTCGTCGGCCGCGAGGTCGACGTGCTCACGGGCGCGACGAGCCAGGACCCGGCGAAGGGTGACGGGTGCCTGGTCGGCGTGTACCTCGACGACACGCAGCAGGTCGCCGCGCTGATCCTGCTCGACGTCCCCGCCGCCGCGTACCTCGGCGGGGCGCTCGGGCTGGTCCCGGTGAAGATGGCGCAGCAGGCCGTGAACCACGGTGGGCTGCCCGCGGGCCTGCTCGAGAACGCGAGCGAGATCCTCAACGTGCTGGGCTCGCTGCTCAACGCGGAGGGGGCGCCGCACGTCCGCCTCGACGTCGTCTACGAGCCGGGTCACCCGCTGCCCGCGGACGTCGCGCGGCACGTGCCGGCGTTCATGCGGCGCTGCGACCTCGAGGTCGACGTCGCCGGGTACGGCCGCGGAGGGTTCTCGCTGGTCGTCGTGTGACGACGGTCAGCGCTCGGGGGCGGTGCCCGGCTGCGGTCGCCGCCTCCGGGCCCACGCGAGCGCGCCCAGGCCGATGACGACGCCCGTCGCGCACACCACGGTCGGGACCCAGTCGGTCGCACCGGTCCAGCCGAGGACCGCGCAGACGACGAGCCCGGCCACCCACACGCCGGTGCCGACGAGGAGCACGTGCGCGAGGTCCACCTGCACGGGCGGGGGCGGCGTGCGCTCGGGGCGCAGCAGCCGGTCGAGGAGCGACGGCACGGGCGAAGCCTACGACCGGCGCAGGGTGCCGACGATCACGTCCACGGCCTGCGCCATCTGGTCGAACACGCGCGCGTAGAGCGCGTCCGACTGGCCGATCGGGTCGACGACGTCGTCCTCGTCGGGCGTCGCGTGCACGCGGCCGCGCTGCGCGGCGGCGAGGGTGGCGAGCGCCCGCAGCCGCTCGGCGGGTGTCGCGCCGGCCGCGTCGAGCTGCGCGGGGTCGACGAGCGGGGCCAGCCGCGCGAGCTCGCGCAGCGTGTAGGTGCGGCGCACGGCCGCGGGCACGAGCTCGACGACCGCGGACCGGTGGCTGCGTGTGAGCGCGAGCACGACGTCGGCCTCGCGGACCGCGGCCGCGTCGAGCTGCCGGGCGACGAACCGGTCGGCGACCAGCCCGCGGCCCGCGACCAGCGCCGCCATCTGCGGGCTCATCGCGGACCCGACGACCGCGCGCGTGCCGGCCGAGCCGACCTCGATCCCGCCGGCGGCCGCGTCGCCCCGGAACGCGCCGCCCGCGCCCGCGGCGAGCAGGCGCTCGACGGCGGGGGAGCGGCAGATGTTGCCGGTGCAGACGGTGAGGACGCGCACGGGCGCGGCGGGGTCGACGGTCACGGCGACCATGATGCCCGGCGGGGGTGCGCCGTCCGGTACCGCCGGGCGGGCGTCGCGCTCGTCACTGTGTGACGTTCATGTTGCGGACGGTGGGAACCAGCATGCGGACGCGATCGTTCTCCTACGATCTGCGCATGGCTTCCCCCTCCGCCCCCGTCGCGCAGGACGAGACTCCTGCGCCACCTCGCAACGCGGTCGACCGCTACTTCAAGATCACCGAGCGCGGCTCGACGATCGGCACGGAGATCCGCGGCGGTCTCGTCACCTTCTTCACGATGAGCTACATCATCGTGCTCAACCCGCTCATCATCGGCACCGTCCCGTCGGACGGCGGCAACGGCGCGTTCCTCGGCGGCGGCGACGCCCCGAACCTCGCCGCCGTCGCGGCGACCACCGCCCTGGTCGCGGGCGTCATGTCGATCCTCATGGGCGCCGTCGCGAACTTCCCGCTCGCGCTCGCCGCGGGCCTCGGCCTCAACGCGGTCGTCACCTACTCGATCGCGTTCCTGCCCGGCATGACCTGGCCGGACGCGATGGGCATCGTCGTGCTCGAGGGCCTCATCATCCTCGTGCTCGTGCTGACCGGGTTCCGCGAGGCCGTGTTCCGCGCCGTCCCCGTCGAGCTCAAGACCGCGATCTCCGTCGGCATCGGCCTGTTCATCGCGTTCATCGGCCTCGTCGACTCCGGCTTCGTGCGCATCCCGTCGAGCCTCGCGACGCCCGTCGAGCTCGGCATCGCCGGCTCGCTCGGCTCGTGGCCGCTGCTCGTGTTCTCGGTCGGCCTCATCACCGCGATCGTGCTCATGGTGCGCAAGGTCAAGGGCGCGATCCTCATCGCCATCGCGACCGCCACGATCCTGTCGATCGTCGTCGAGGCGATCACGAAGGTCGGCGCCGCGAAGCCCGACGGCAGCAACCCCGGCGGCTGGAAGCTCAACACCCCCGCGATCCCCGACCAGGTCGTCGCGACCCCCGACTTCTCGCTGCTCGGCCAGTTCTCGCTGTTCGGCTCGTTCGAGCGCATCGGCGCGGTCGCGGTGATCCTGCTGGTCTTCTCGCTGCTGCTCGCCGACTTCTTCGACACGATGGGCACGATGGTCGCCATCGGCGGCGAGGCCGGGCTGCTCGACAAGGACGGCAACCCGCCGCGCACCAAGCAGATCCTCATCGTCGACTCGCTCGCCGCGGCCGCCGGTGGTGCGGGCTCGGTCTCGTCCAACACCTCGTACATCGAGTCCGCCGCGGGCGTCGGCGACGGTGCCCGCACCGGCCTCGCCGCGATCACGACCGGTGTCGCGTTCCTGCTCGCGACGTTCCTCGCACCGCTCGTCGACGTCATCCCGTTCGAGGCCGCCACCCCGGCGCTGGTCGTCGTCGGCTTCCTCATGGTCATGCAGATCAGCGGCATCGACTGGAAGAACTGGGAGGTCGCGATCCCCGCGTTCCTCACCATCGTCCTCATGCCGTTCGCCTACTCGATCACCGTCGGCATGGGCGCGGGCGTCATCGCGTTCGTCGTCATCAAGCTCGCGCTCGGCAAGGCCCGCGTCGTGCACCCGCTCATGTGGGGCGCCGCCGCGCTGTTCGTCGTGTACTTCCTGCTCGGCCCGATCAAGGACGCGCTCGGCGTCTGAGGTCCTCTCAGCCGGTGGTTCGGGCCGGGTCCTCCTCCGGGAGGGCCCGGCCCGTCCGTCTCCGCGCGACGCGGCGGGCGACGAGCAGCGCCGCGACACCCAGGGCCGCGCCCAGGGTGTTCATGACGACGTCCTGGACGGTGGGGACGCGCGACGGGAGGAACGCGCGCTGCGCGAGCTCGATCGCCGCCGACGTCGCGGCGCCCAGCGCCACCGCCCACCACGCGCGCCTCAGCAGGACGCCGACCAGCAGGCCGAACGGCACGAACAGCACGACGTTCGCGACCGCCTCCGTCGCGGCGTACGTCACCGGGAGGCCGCGCTCCTGCAACCACGCGAGCACGGTCCTGACGAGGCCGAACGTGGCGTCCGGTGCCGGCTCGGGCCACAGGGTGAGGCGCGCGACGCCCGCCAGGTAGACGACCAGCACCGCCACGAGGGCACGGCGGCGGGTGGCGGGGGAGGACGTCACCTCGTCACGGTAGCCGTGACGCCGGTCGTGCCAGCGGTTTCCAGATGCCCGAGGCAGTTGTACCGTCGGACCGGGTGCCGCGTCCGTGCGCGGCACCGACGGCCTGGGGGAAGCCGAGGGGGCTCACATGTTCGTTCGACGCCACATCGCCGCTGCGCTCGTCGCGGGCGGCCTGCTCCTGTCCGCAGGGAGCGCAGCGACCGCAGCACCGAGCGACGACGGCTACCGTGCGCCGAGCGTGGTCGCGACCGTGTCCGACCCGACGCCCGCGCCCGGGCAGTCGTTCAGCTTCACCATCCAGCACACGCCGAGCACACCCGTGACGCTCACGATCACGGCGCCGGCGTCGGTCCCGGACAGCGCGATCACGATCGCCGGCACCAAGTCGCTCACCAAGACGACCGACGCCGCCGGGTCCGTGACGTTCACCGTGACGCTCGCGCAGGCCGGCACCTACACGCTGACCGCCGTCGACGCGGCCACGGGTGCGGTCATCGCGACCGAGGTGCTCGCGGTCACTCCGGCCGGGACGGGCGGCACGCTGAGCTCGACCGGCGCCGACGCGCTGCCGTACGTGCTCGGCGGCGTGACGCTGCTCGTCGTCGGTGCAGGCGCCCTGCTGCTCGCCCGGCACCGCGCCACGACCCGCTGACCCGAGCGCCGCGCGCGCCGGCTGCGCAGACCGCGCCCGGCGCCGCGGCGCCCCGTCGGACGCCCGCGGCGAGGAGCCCGGGTGCACAGCCCGCGCGGTTACCATCGAGCGCGCCGCCGGGCGGTCGTCCGCGCGGCAGGAGCGTGACCCGAGCCGAGCGGAAGGACCTGCGTGACACATCCGGACTGGGGCGACGCCTGGTCCACGCAGGTCGTGCCGGAGCAGGAGGCGCCCGCCGAGCCGCGCTGGCGTCGGCGGCTCGTGCTGGACCGCCGCGCCGTGCTGGGTGCCGCCGGCGCGCTCGTGCTCCTCGGGCTGGTCGCCGTCGGTTGGCTCGTCGCCGACGTCCTCGCGGCCCGCGCCGCGCTCCTCGACGCGCGCGGCGAGGTCGTCGTGCTGCAGGAGCAGGCCACCGGCGGCGACGTCGAGGCCGCTCGCGCGACCGTCACCCGGCTCCAGGAGGACGCTGCGACCGCGCACGCCCGCACGCGCAGCCCGGTGTGGTCCCTCGCCGGTGCGCTGCCGTGGGTGGGTGACCAGACGGGCGCCGTGCAGGTCGTCGCCGACGTCGTCGACAACCTCGCGCAGCACGGCCTGCCGCCGCTCGTCGACGCCGTCGCGCTCGTCGACCCTGCGGCGCTCGCGCCCGTCGACGGCCAGGTGGACCTCGACCCGCTGCGCAGGGCCGCGCCGCAGGTCGTGGGGGCCGACCTCGCCGTGCAGGCCGCCGTCCAGCAGCTCGACGCGATCGACACCTCCCGGCTCGCCGGCCAGCTCGCCGGGCCGGTCGACGAGCTGCGCGCGCAGGTCGACGACGTCGCGGCGACCACCGCGACCGCCGCGCGCGCCGCGACCCTGCTCCCCACGATGCTCGGGTCCGCCGAGCCGCGCACCTACCTCGTGCTCGTGCAGAACAACGCCGAGCCCCGGGCGACCGGCGGCATCCCCGGCACGGTCCTCGTGCTGCGCGCGCAGGACGGGCGGCTCGACGTCGTCGACCAGCGGCGCGGCGGCGACCTGTCCGGCCTGACCGAGCCCGCGCTGCCGCTGAGCGACGCCGAGGACGCGCTGTTCAGCCCGCTCGTCGGCACCGACATGCGCGACGTCACGTTCACACCGGACTTCCCGCGGTCCGCCGCGCTCGCGCGCGCGATCTGGCAGCAGCAGGTCGGCGGCGAGGTCGACGGGGTGCTGTCCGTGGACCCCGGTGCGCTCGCGCTCGTCCTCGGGGCGACCGGCCCCGTCGGGCTGGCCGACGGCAGCACGCTGTCGCGCGACAACGCCGTCGCGGAGCTGCTCAACGGCGTCTACCTGAGGTTCGAGGACCCGGCCGACCAGGACGCGTTCTTCGCGTCGACCGCGGCGACCGTCTTCGGTGCCGTCGCGGGGGGCCAGGGCGACGCGGGGGCGGTCGTCGACGCGCTCGCGCAGGCCGCGCGCGAGGGCCGGCTCATGCTGTGGTCCGCGCACGCCGAGGAGCAGGAGCTGCTCGCGCCGACCGTCCTCGCGGGTGCGCTGCGCGGTCGTGGCGGCGACGACTCGTCCGTCGTCGGCGTCTACCTCAACGACGGCACGCAGGCGAAGATGGGCTACTACCTCGACCTCGACGTCACGGGTGAGGTCGCGCAGTGCCGGCCCGACGGGTCCCAGGTCGTCGACCTCACCGTGACGCTCACGTCCACCGCGCCCGCCGACGCCGCGACGCTCCCGGAGTACGTCGTCGGGCCCGACCGCGTCGTCCCGCCCGGCGAGGTGACGACCAACGTCCTCGTGTATGCGCCGTCCGGGGGATTCGTCGAGACGGTGCGGGTGAATTCCGAGGAGTCGGGGGTGCTCGCGCAGGTGCACGACGAGCTCGGGGTCGTCGCGAGGACATTCACTCTCGCACCCGGACAATCCGGGACGCTCGATCTCGAGATCGTCACCGGAAAGTCCTCGACGGGCGACGTCGTGGTGCGTTCCACGCCCTTGGCCAGCGGTTCCGGGCCTACGGTCCTTGCTTCCGGTTGCTCCAGCGAATCGGTACGGTGACGCCGACCCATTTCCAGGGTCACAGGCGGGGAAACGTCCGAAAAGGTCATTCCGTGCCGTTGTCATCCGTCCCATCCTGGGGGAGCACCATGAAGACCCGTCGCGCGCTCGTCACCGCTGCCGCCGCCGCAGCCCTCGTCCTCGCGCCGTCCGCCGCCTTCGGCTACGGCGCCGAGAACTACCAGGACAAGGGCACGGTCTCCGACTCGACGCCCGCCGCCGGCGAGGCCTTCAAGGTCACCGTCAAGGGCCCGGCGAAGACCAACGTCACGCTGACCGTCACGACACCCGAGTCGGTCCCGGCCGACTCCGTGAAGATCGCCGGCACCAAGTCGTTCAGCAAGCTGACCGACGCCGCCGGCAACGCCGTCTTCTCCGTCACGCTCGCGCAGCCCGGCACGTTCTCGCTCGTCGTCACCGACGCCGCCTCCGGCGCCGTCCTGTCGACGCAGGCCGTCACCGTCGCCGGTGCCGCCGCCGGGACGCCCGCGGCCCTCAGCTCGACCGGCTCGAACGCGCTGCCGATCGCCGCGGGTGCGGGCGCGCTGCTCGCCGTCGGCGCCGGTGCGATCGTCCTCGCCCGTCGTCGCTCCGAGGTCCGCGCCTGACGCGCACTGCTCCTGCACGACGAAGGCCCCCGCCGGATCCCGGCGGGGGCCTTCGCGTCGTGCGAGCCGCTACGACGACGGCCCGCTCCGCCGAGTCGGTCGCGCCGGGTTGCCCGCCCAGATCTCGCCCGGGGGGACGGAGCGGAGGACGACGGCGTTCGCGCCGACGACCGCGCCGCGGCCGATGGTCGTCGTCGAGCCTGAGCGGAAGAGCACCACGGCCCCCGCACCGATGACGACGTCGTCCTCGACGACCACCCGGCCGCCGTCCGCTCGGGCGCCCGTCAGGTGCGTGTCCGACCGCCCGATGGTGACGCCCTGGTAGATCTTCACGTTCGCGCCGATGACGGTGTCCTCGTGCACGACCAGTCCGACGGCGCCGTGCGGCAGAGCCAGACCCGGACCGACGCGGACGCTCGCCGGGAAGTCCACGCCCAGCACGTGGAGCGCGGCGTTGGCGACGCGTCCGATGCCCGGCCTCAGCCGGAGGCGGACCAGCATCTCGACGGCTTCCACGCGCTCGATCCTAGGGAGACGCCGGTCGCGCCGCGACGGTCGGCGCACTCAGGCGCGCGGACCGCCGCGCTGGTGCTGCGGCTGCGGCTGGGTCGGCGCGGCGCCGCGCAGGCGGGACTCGCTGAGCGCGTCGCCCGGCCAGATCGACCCGGTGTTCGTCGACACCGGGACCGCGCCCGTGGTCGTCGCGGGCGTCGGGGTCGTCGCCGGGGCCGACGGGCCGGAGCGCGCCTTGCGGCGGCGCCCGTTGCGCGCGCGCCCGTCGACCGCGGGCGTCGGCGAGTAGTCGTAGTACGTGTACTGCTCGCCGGCCTTGCGGCGCTGGCGGTTGAGCACGATGCCGAGCACGCGGGCGCCGACCGTCTCGAGCGACGACAGCGACTCGGCCAGCTGGTTGCGGTGCAGCTTGTCCGAGCCCGCGACGAGCAGCGCGCCGCCGGTGAGCTTCGCCAGGATCGCGGCGTCCGTCACCGGCAGCAGCGGCGCGGTGTCGAGCAGCACGACGTCGTAGCGCGACGTCAGCGTGGCGAGCAGCTGCGCCATCGCCTGCGACCCGAGCAGCTCGCTCGGGTTCGGCGGGACCTGGCCCGCGGGCAGGACGTGGAGGTTGCCGTTGCCCCACGGCTGGATGACGTCCGTGACGTCCGCACGGCCGATGAGCGCCGTCGTGAGGCCCACGCCGCCCTCGAGGCCCATGTAGCGGGCCACCGCCGGGCGGCGCAGGTCCGCGTCGACCAGGACCACGCGGGTGCCCGCGTCCGCGAGCGTGATCGCCACGTTGATCGACGTCGTCGACTTGCCCTCGCCGGGCAGCGACGACGTGATGACGATCGACCGCGGCCGGTCCGCCACGTCGAGGAACTGCAGGTTCGTGCGGACCCGGCGGAAGGCCTCGGCCCGGTGGCTGTGCGGGCTCGACTGCACGATCAGGGGGTGCTTCGGCGCGTCCTCGTCGTAGGGGATCGTGCCGATGACCGACGTCTCCGTGACGCGCGCGATGTCGTCCTCGGTGCGCACGCGCGTGTCCAGGACCTCGCGCAGCACCGCGATGCCGACGCCGAGCGCCAGGCCGACGAGCAGGCCGAGCGCCAGGTTGAGCTTGAGGTTCGGCGACGACGGGTCCGTCGGTGCCGTCGCCTCGCGCACGACCGAGACCTTGACCGCCGACGGGCCGCCGTCGGCGGGCGTCTCGAGCTCGCCGATGACGTCCTTGAACTGGCCGGCGATCGCGTCCGCCGTCGCCGCCGCCACCGCCGGGTTCTCGTCCGTCACCGTCACGTTGATGAGGGAGGTGTTGAGCGGCGAGTCCGCCTGCACCCGGCCCGCGAGGGACTCCGCGCGCACGTCGAGGCCCATGTCGTCGATGACCGGGCCCAGCACGCTCGGGCTGTTCACGAGCTGCGCGTACGACGTCACCTGCTGCCGCGTGAAGTTCGCCCCCTGGAGGAGGTCCGACGTGGACGCGCCGCCCTGCACGGAGACGTAGAGCTGCGTCGTCGCCTGGTAGACCGGCGTCATCGCCAGCGACGCCCCGACCGCGCCCAGCGCGCACAGGGCCGTGATCGCGACGATCGAGACCCACCGCTTGCGCAGGACGCGCAGATAGTCCTGGAGCTCCAACGAAATGCCTCCCCTTTGGTGCGCGGGGCGGACCCGCGGCGCGCAATTCTCTCACGGACATGCATTCGCCGACCGCCACGCCAGTCGGTGCCCAGCCTCCGCCGTCGGCCGTGAGGCCCGCACGTGCGCGCGGGTGGAATCCCCGGGAAAATGCCGCCGTCGTGCCCTCGGATGTCCGGCTCGTCATTCTTCGTCCGGATCCGGAACGCCGTGCCACAGGTAGCATGCTGCGGTTAGTGAAGTCCACCGCAGACGGGGGGAACGGTGGTCGAGATGCGCGCCGTCGGACCCGACCGGGCCGACGACCGTCCGGGTGTCGTCGAGGTCGACGCGCCCGCGGGCGCGACCACCCCCTGGTGGCCCTGGTACGTCGCCCGCCTCACGATCACGGACGCGTTCGCGGTCGTCTTCGCCGTCGGCGTCGCGTACGTCGTCCGGTTCGACATCGGCGGCACCACGCTCGTCTCCGGCGAGTACTCGCCGTCCTACCTCACCGTCTCCGGCGTCCTCACCGCCGCCTGGCTCGCCGCGCTCGCCGTCGTCCGGTCCCGCGACCGCCGCATCATCGGCACCGGCCCCGTCGAGTACGCCCGCGTGTTCGGTGCCACCTGGCGCCTGTTCGCCGTCGTCGCGATCGTCGCCTACCTGCTGAAGATGGACATCGGCCGCGGCTACCTGGCGATCGCCGCGCCGCTCGGGCTCGTCCTCATCCTCGTCGGCCGCTACGGGTGGCGGCAGTGGCTGCACCGCCGCCGCGACGCGGGCCGCATGCAGTCGGGCGTCGTGGTCATCGGCCACCGCGAGAAGGTCGCGCGGCTCATCGAGGAGCTCCACCGCAGCCCGCGTGCCGGGTACACCGTCCTCGGCGTGTGCGTCCCGTCCGGTGAGGTCGCCTCCGACGAGACCGTCGCCGGCGTCCCGGTCCTCGGCTCGTTGGGCGACGCCGCCCGCGTGGCCGTCGCCACGCACGCGTCCGCCGTCGCCGTGACCGGCTCCGACGCGATCACCTCGGAAGCGGTGCGGCAGCTCGGGTGGGACCTCGAGGGGTCGCACGTCGACCTCGCGCTCACCCTGTCCCTGGTCGACGTCGCCGGGCCTCGGGTGATCATGCAGCCGGTGTCCGGTCTTCCGTTGATGTACGTCGACGAGCCGCGGTTCACCGGTGCCAAGTACATCGCCAAGACCGTCGTCGACTGGGTCGGCGCCGCCGCGCTGGTGGTCGTGCTCTCGCCGCTGCTCCTCGTCCTGGCCGTCCTCGTCGCCACCACGAGCCGCGGCCCCGTGCTGTACGCGCAGGAACGCATCGGCAAGGACGGCCGGCGGTTCCGCATGTACAAGTTCCGCTCGATGGTCGCCGACGCGCACGAGCGTCTGTCCGACGTCCTCGCCGCCGAGGGCGTCACCGGCATCGCCTTGTTCTACAAGCCGAAGAACGACCCGCGCGTCACCCGCGTCGGTCGCGTCCTGCGCCGCTTCTCCCTCGACGAGCTGCCCCAGCTGTTCAACGTCCTGCGTGGCGACATGAGCCTCGTCGGCCCGCGCCCGCAGATCGCCGAGGAGGTCGCCCAGTACGACCGCACGGCGCACCGCCGGCTCCTCGTGAAGCCCGGGCTCACCGGCCTGTGGCAGGTGTCCGGGCGCTCCGACCTGAGCCCCGAGGCCGGGCTGCGCGCCGACGTCTCCTACGTCGAGAACTGGACGCTCTTCACCGACCTGCTGATCCTCGCCCGCACCGTCAAGGTCGTCGTCGCGCGGAGCGGGGCGTACTGATGGGCGGGGTGCTCGTCCACGAGTGGCTCGCGCGCACCGGCGGGTCCGAGAACGTCTTCGACGCGCTGGTCGAGGCGTTCCCCGCCGCCGACCTGCTGTGCCTCTGGAACGACGTCCCGGGCCGCTACCCCGGCCGACAGCTCGACGAGACGTGGCTCGCCCGCACGCCGCTGCGGCGCCGCAAGGCGCTCGCGCTCGCGGCGATGCCGGCCGCCTGGCGCGGCCGCCGAGGCGAGTACGACTGGGCGCTCGTGAGCTCGCACGCGTTCGCCCACCACGTGTCGTTCCGCGGCCAGCCGCAGGACTTCGCGAAGCTCGTCTACGTCCACAGTCCCGCCCGCTACCTGTGGGAGCCGGACCTCGACGCCCGGGGCGCCGGGGCCGCCGCCCGGGTGGCCGGCACCCCGCTGCGCGCGCTCGACCGTGCCCGCGCCAGGGAGATCACCGCCGTCGCCGCGAACAGCCGGTTCGTCGCCGAGCGTGTGCGCCGGGCGTGGGAGACGGACGCGACCGTGGTGCACCCGCCGGTCGACGTCGCGCGGATCCGCTCCGTGCCCGTGTGGGCCGACCGCGTCACGGGTGCCGAGCGGCAGGTCCTGGACGGCCTGCCCGACGGGTTCGTGCTGGGCGCCTCGCGCCTCGTCCCCTACAAGCGGCTCGACCTGGTCGTGCGGGCCGGCGAGGCGTCCGGACGACCCGTGGTGATCGCGGGGAGCGGGCCCGAGCGTGCCCGGCTCGGCGCGCTCGCGGCGACCGCGCGCGTCCCCGTCACGTTCGTCGACGCGCCGTCCGACGAGCTCCTGTTCGCGCTCTACCAGGCGTGCGCCGTCTACGTGTTCCCGGCCGTCGAGGACTTCGGGATCATGCCCGTCGAGGCGATGGCGGCGGGTGCGGCGGTCGTCGGCGGCCACGTCGGCGGGGTCACGGAGACGGTCGTGGACGGTGTGACCGGCCGGACCGTCGACCTCGACGACGCCGTCGCGCTCGCGCAGGCGGTCGAGCAGGCGACGACGATGCGCGGGGACGCACCGGCGGCCCGCGCCGAGGCGTTCGACCGCGCGCGCTTCCTCGACGCCGTGCGTGCGTTCGCGTCGACGGCGGGAGCCGTGGCGTGACGCTCGGGACCCCACCGGTCGTCGTGCTCTCCACGGCCGACTTCGACAGCGCGGTCTGGACCAACAAGCAGCACCTCGCCGTCGGCCTCGCGCGCCACGCGGACGTGACCTACGTCGAGTCGTTCGGGCTGCGCGCGCCGACCGTCAGCGGTGCCGACCTCCGTCGCGTCGCGCGGCGAGCCGCGGGGCGCCGGGGCGGCGGGCAGAGGACGGCGCCGTCCCGGCCCGACCGGCTGCGCGTCGTCAGCCCCCGCGTCGTGCCGTTCCACGGGGCGGCTGCGGCACGCCGACTGAACGCGCAGCTGGTGAGGCGGCTCGACCTGCCGGGGCTCGACGAGGGCGTGCTGTGGACGTTCTCGCCGATGACGTACGGGCTCGAGCGTCGTGCGCGGCACGTGGTCTACCACTCGGTGGACCTCCTGCACACCCAGCCGCGCGTCCCCGCTGCCGCGCTGCTCGACGCGGAGCGCCACCTCCTGCGCGTGGCCGACCGGGTCGTCGCGAGCAGCACGGGCGTCGCGGCACACCTCCGGGCGCAGGGGCGCGACGACGTGCTGCTGTGGGAGAACGTCGCCGACGTCGAGCTGTTCGCCGGTGCCGCCGTGCCGCGGCGGCCGCGAGCCGTCTTCGCCGGGAACCTCACGCCGACGAAGGTGGACGTCGGCCTGCTCCTCGACGTCGTCGACCGCGGGCTCGAGCTCGTGCTCGCCGGGCCGCACGAGATCGACGGTGCGGGCCGCGACGGCCGGGTCGGGGTACTGCTGTCCCACCCCCGTGTCACCACGGTCGGCAACCTGCCACCGGACCGGCTCGCCGAGGTCGTGGCCGGCTGCACGGTCGGTCTCGTGCCCTACGCGCTGAACGACTACACCGCCGGCGTCTTCCCCCTGAAGGTGTACGAGTACCTCGCCGCCGGCCTGGCCGTCGTGTCGACGCCCCTCGCGAGCCTCCGGGAGACGACGGCGCCGGGGCTGAGTCTCGTCGAGGCGTCCCGCTTCGGGGCCGCTGCGGTCGCCGCGAGCGGCGTCCCGGACCCCGTCGTGCTCGCCGACCGGCGGGCGGCAGCGGCAAGCCACTCGTGGACCGCACGCGTCGCGGACGCCGTCGCGCTCGTCGACGGGTTCGGCGCGTGAGCGCGCGCCGCGCGGACGGTCGCGGCGGTCGCGTGCTCTTCGTGTGCCGCAGCACGTCCGGCCACCCCGGGAGCGGCGGGATGGAGCGCGTCCTCGACGAGCTCCTGCGCGCCGCACGCGAGGCGGGGCACGACGTCGCGCTGCTCACCACGCCCGGCGGCGGCACGTCGGAGGCGGCCGTCGTGTGGACCGCCGGTCGGACGGGTGGGCGGTACTCGTGGCGGTGGTGGTGGGAGTCGTCCCGCAGCGGTCCCTGGACGCGGTGGCAGCCGGACGCCGTCGTGAGCGTGGGCGACGCAGGCGGTGCTCTCGTGCTGCGTCGCCGCCGGCCGCCGGTGGCGGTCCAGGTCCACGGCACGACCGGGACCGAGCTCGCGAGCAGCCTGCGCGCGCGCACCCGCCGCGAGCTGCTCAAGGTGCCGCTGCACGTCCTCCGGTTCCCGAGCCGTCGGCTGTTCGTCCGGCGCGCAGACGCCGTGTGGCCCGTGTCCGACGCGTTGCGCGACGCGCTGCTGCGCGCTCCCTACCGGCTCGACCCGCGACGCGTGACCACGCTGCACAACGGCGTCGACCCCCGGGCGCTCGACGCGGCCCCGGACGACGTCGCCGCGGTCGCCGAGCTGGTCGGTGCTCGCGACGGCGGACTGACGGGCCTCTACGTCGGACGTCTCCACGAGCAGAAGGGCGTCGACCTCGCGATCGGCGCGCTCGGCGTGCTGCCGAGCGACCACCGCCTCGTCGTCGCGGGCGACGGCCCCGACGCCGACCGGCTCCGCGCGCTCGCCCGCGCGCGAGGGCTGGACGGCCGTGTCACGTTCGTCGGTGCCGTCCCGCGCGGCACCGTGGCCGCGCTGCTCCGGGTCGCCGACGTCCTGCTCGTCCCGAGCCTCCGCACCGAGGGTGCACCGGTCGTCCTCCTCGAGGCCGCCGCCGTCGGTGTCCCGGTGGTCGCCACACGTCATGCGCAGGTGCCCGCCGAGCTCGCCGCGGGGGCCACCGTCGTCGCGGCCAGCGTCGACGCCCTCGCCGCCGGGTGGCGCGCAGCGACCACGCGTGGCCGGGCCCCGTACCTGCCGGCGGCGCTCACGCGCGACCACGTCGGCGCTGCGTACGCCCGGGCGCTCGACGGTCTCGTCCGCTCCGGAGGTGCGCGATGAGCCTGCGCGTCGCGCCCCTGCGTGCCCCCGTGCGCCCTGCCGGCACCCGTCCGACGGCGACGGCGACGCTGGTCACCGTCGCCGCCTGCCTCGTCGCGCTCGTCGTGGGCGCTGTCGCCGTGAGGTCGCCGCTGCTCGGCGGGATACTCGCCGCGCTCGCCCTCACGGTCGCCTTCCCGTGGCCCGTGCTCGTGGCGTCGCTGGGGTGGGTGCTGCTGGTCCGGCCCGGTGCGGAGCTCGTGAACGTCGAGCTCGGCGGCCTCGTCCTGACCGACGTGGACGCCGCGGTGCTGCTCACGGTCGTCGCGGCCCTCGTGGTCGCCGTCTGGCCGGACGGGCGCCCCCGCACGCTCACCGGGACGGTGGACGTCGCGCCCACGGTGCTCACGTCGGCGGACTGGCTGTGGGTGCTCGCCTGGCCCGTGTGGCTCGTCGCCCGAGCGGTGCTGCCCGAGGTCGGCACCGCGGCCGTCGGCTCCGCCGCGCTCGTCGACCTGCGCCTCCTCGAGGCGTTCCTCCTGCTCGTGCCCCTCGCCGTCGTCGTGCGACGCCGCGGCGCCCTCGTGGTCGTCCGCGGGCTGGTCGCGCTCGCCGCGCTCGCGTCCGTCATCGCCGCCGCCGGCGCCGTCGCGCTGCGGTCGGGGATGGTCGGCCCGGGCGAGCTCCCCGTGGTGAACCTCTCGGGCGCTGCGGCGCGCGACGTGCGTCCGGGTGCGGAGATCGTCGTCGTGATGGCCGCCGTCGTCCTGCTGCTCTCGCGCCGCGTCGCGGGCCGCGCCCGCCCCGCGCTGGTCGCGCTCCTCGGTCTCGAGCTCTTCGTGTCGCAGACCCTGAGCATGATCCTCGCCGTCGCGGCAGGTGTCGGCGCTACGCTCCTCGCCGGCTGGAACAAGGCGAGCCTCGGCGTGCGGCTCGGCGCCGCCGTGCTGCTGCTCGTCGCGCTCGCCCTGGTCAGCGGCGTGCTCGACCCGGGCGGTCGGTACGACCTCGCCCAGCGGAGCGAGCAGGTGTCGGGCCAGTACCGGCTCTCCGAGATCCAGACGATGACGGCGGCCATCACCGAGACGCCCCTCACGACGCTCGTCGGGCCGGGTGTCGGCACGGAGCTCGCGTTCGCCGGCGAGTTCGTCAACTCGGTCAAGCGGGACTCGCACGACGTGTACCTGACGATCGCGCTCAAGACGGGACTCGTCGGCGTCGTCCTGTTCGTCGTCCCGCTCCTGCGTGCAGCGCTGAGGGCGTTCCGCCGTGGGGGGGAGGTCGGCCGTGCGCTCGCGGGGGCGTGCGTCGCCGTCCTCGTCGTCAGCCTGACCGTGCCGTGGTGGTGGACGGTCAACGGGATGGGTGCCGTGCTCGCCCTGTACGTGGCGACCGCGGCGTACGGCAACCGACCGCGGACGACCTCGTGAGCGTGCTCGTCGAGGTCGCACGGCGGCTGACGGCACGCGCGGACGCGCGGCTCGTCGTCGCCAACCTCGTCGGCGTCGGCCTGGGTCTCGTCTCGGCTGCGTTGCAGGCGCGGGCACTGGGACCGACCGGTCGCGGCGAGATCGCGGTGGCGATCGCCCCGGCGACCGTCATCGCGATCCTCATGGGCTTCGGACTGCCGGACTACTTCGGCCGCCGGTCCGCGCAGGGGGCCGACCGGCGGGTGCTCGCGTCGGTCTCCGGAGTTCTCGCCCTCGTGAGCGGTCTCGTCTGCGCGCTGCCCTACCTGTTCTTCGTGGGGTTCCAGACCGACCCCGGCACCGTGTCCCGGGTGCTGCTGATCGTGTACGCCGCGGTCTCGCCGGTGGTCGTCTACGGGTCGTGCACGAGCGCGGTGGCCGCGGGGCACGAGGCCTGGCGCGGTGTGGTCCTCGCGCGGTTCCTGCCGCAGCTGGTCACGGTCGCAGGCCTCGTCGTGCTCATCGCGGTCGGCCCGTCCCCGCTGTCGGTCGGTCTGCTGCTCATCGCGACGACGCTGCTCGGGAGCCTGCTGCCGGGGGTCCTCGGCGGGGCCCTCCCGACGGGGCGGGCCACGATCGCCGAGGCGGTCGCCGCGGTCCGGTTCGGTCTGCGCGGCTGGCCCGCGGGCAGCGTCGCGCTCCTCAACCAGCGGATCGACCTGCTGCTCCTGTCGGTGCTGGCCACGTCCTACGACCTCGGGCTCTACGCCGTCGCGACGACGCTCGCCGCGACGCTCAACGGCGTCTCGGTGTCGATCGCGATCCCGCTGCGGAACCGGATCGTCCGGGGAGAGCGCGACATCGTGCCGGGGGCGTCGACCGCGGTGCTCGGGCTGCTCCTGGTCGCGGGTGGGGTGGTCGCAGCGGCGCTGCCGCTGCTGATCCCGCTCGTGCTCGGTGCCGACTTCCTGCCGGCGCAGGGGGCGATGACGGTCCTGCTGCTCGCGCAGGCGCCGCTCGGCGCCGTGATCGTCCTGACGCAGAGCCTCATCGCGGTGGGACGACCAGGGGCTCCGCTCGTCGGTGAGGCGCTCGCCCTCGTCGTGACCGTGGTGCTGGTCCTCGTGGCGTACCCGGTGTACGGGATCGTGGCGGCGGCCCTCGCGAACCTCGCGGGCAACCTGGTGAGCTGGAGCGTGCTCGTCCATCTCGCGCGGCGGCACGTCACCCGGGCGCCGGTCCTGTCGTTCGTCGTGCCGTCGCGCCGGTCGATCGCCGCCTTGAGGGAGAGCTGACGTGGCCGACGTCGACGTGGTGGTCGTGACCCACGACTCCGCTGGGCACCTGCCGAGCCTCGCCGCGTCCCTGCGGCGCTGCGGCGCTCTGGTGGCGAGCGTGACGGTGGTCGACAACCTCTCGTCGGACGGGAGCGCCGACGTGGCGCGGTCGCTGGCCCTTCCCGGCAGGGTCGCGGTCGTCGACGCCGGCGTGAACCTCGGCTTCGGGCGCGCCGTGAACCTGGCGGCGCGCCACCCCGAGGACCGCGCCGCGTACCTGCTGGTGCTGAACCCCGACGCCGCCGTCCCGCCGGACGGGCTCCACCGGCTCGTCTCGACCCTGGAGGGCCGCCCCGACCTCGCGTGCGTCGGGGCGGACCTGCGCAGGCCCGACGGGTCACCGGTGAGCAGCGCCCGCAGCTTCCCCGGGCTGTGGGACGTCGCGCGCGGACGGGCGCACGACGTCGACCACGCGGGTGGCCTCGTCGACGCCGACTGGCTGTGCGGCGCGCTCATGCTGTGGCGCCGCTCGGCCTTCGAGGCGCTCGGAGGGTTCGACGAGCGCTACTTCCTCTACTACGAGGACGTCGACCTCTGCCGTCGGGCGCGCGCCGCCGGGTGGGGCGTCGCGATCGACGGCGGAGTCGTGGCCGAGCACGACCAGGGGCACGGTCGACCGACGGCCGCCGTCCTCCGGCAGGCGAACCGCCGGAGCCGACGGCGGTACGCCCGGCGCTGGATGGGTGTGCCTGGTGCGGGCGCAGCGCTGCTGGCCGACGTCCGGGAGCGCCTGGCCGGTGTGGTGCGGGGCGATGCTCGGTGAGCGGTCTGCGCGTGCTGGTCGACGGTCGTCTGCTCGCCCCCGGGCACTCGGGCGTGCGGGACGTCGCCGTGGGCCTCGTCGACGCGCTGCGCGCCACCGCCGGCCCGGGGCAGGAGCTGCTCGTGGCGGGTCGCGGACCGGCTTACGACGTCGACGTCGCCGGTCCTGGCTTCATGCACCTCCAGCTGCCGCGTGCGGCGCTCGCGACGCGCAGCGACGTCGTGCTCGTGCCGCGGCAGGCGCGGCCGCTGCTCAGTCCGGTGCCCGTCGTCCCGGTGTTCCACGACGTGGGCTTCCTGCGGGCGCGGGCGATGTACCGGTCGTCGTGGCCGGTGCGGGCCGCGGACAGGTCGGCGCGGTGGTCGCGGCGCGGGCTGGCGGTCTCCGAGTTCACGGTCGACGAGGTCGCGGCCGCCGGGTCGAGGGTCGCGCTGCGCGCCCTGCCCCTCGGTGCGTTCCACCCCGTCCGCTGGCAGCCGCACGAGGACGACCCGTACGTGCTCTGCGTCGCGGTGCAGGAACCGCACAAGAACCTGGAACGCCTGGTTCGTGCCTGGGGCGAGGCTCGCCCCGCCGGCGTGCGTCTCGTGCTGTGCGGCCGCGCGGGGGAGGCGACGGAGGGGATCCGGCGGGCGCTGGCCGGCCTCGGACCGGAGGTCGCCGTGGAGTGCGTCGCGGGACTCGCCGACGACGAGTACGCGCGCTTGCTGGAGGGGTGCACGGCGTACGTGCAGCCGTCGTTCTACGAGGGCCTGTGCATCCCGGCGCTCGACCTCGCGGCAGCGGGGGCACCGACCGTCGTCGGGCGGGCCGGCAACCTGGGCCGCGTCTTCGCGGGCGCACCGGAGCACGCGACGGTCGACCCGTCGTCGACCGGCGACCTCGCGGGGGCGTTGCGGGCGGTCGTCGGGGACGCCGGGGTCCGGCGTGCCCTGAGCGACTGGAACCGGGCGCACGTGACCCTGACGGACTGGGACGAGGTCGGCCGCGCCGCGTGGTCCGTGCTCGCGGCCGCTGCGGGCGGCCGTCGAGGGAGGACTCGTGCGGCCCGCTGAGGTGGTCACCGTGGTGACCGTGGCCCACGAGTCCGCGGCGGTCCTGCCCGCGTTCCTCGCGCGGCTCGCTCACTCGCTCCCCGTGGTCGTCGTCGACTCGGGCTCGGCCGACTGGGAGGAGTCCGCGCGCGTGGCCGGGACGGCCGGTGCCCGGTTCCTCGCCGTCGTGCAGAACGTCGGTTACGGCACGGCGTCGAACCGTGGCGCGGCCGGGTGCGCGACGCCCTGGGTCGCGTTCGTCAACCCGGACGTGGACGTGGACGCGAGCGCACTGGTCGCGCTCTGCGAGACGGCCGGACGGCACGGCTTCGCCTGCGTCGCGCCGCGGCTCGCGGCCTCGCGGTCGGGCGGCCGTCCCGGGCGCGTCTCCGCACCCGTCGCCGCCGCGACGCTGCCGGGCGCGTGCCTCGTCGTCCGGACGGACGTGTTCCGCTCGGTCGGCGGGTTCGACGAGCGCTTCTTCATGTTCGCCGAGGAGGACGACCTCACCGGACGGATCCGCGCGACGGGTGGACGGACGGGGCGCGTCGACGACCTCGTCGCCGTGACCGCGGGGGGCGGGAGCTCGGCCGGCGTGGGCCGCCGGTGGGCCGTCGCCGAGCGTGAGGTCGGGCGGTGCCAGCTCGTGCTCAAGCGGCACGGGTGGGCCGGGTTCGTGCTGGCGGCGACGCGTTCCGCGGTCCGCGTCGTGCGCGACCCGGAGATGGTGCCGCGGCGCGAGAGCGCCCGCCAGGTCGGCAACGGGCTCCGTCGGGTGGTGCGTCTGCGCGGCGCTGCGACGGTCCGGGAAGATGTCGTCCTGCGCTGAGCTCCGCCGTACGGGATGTCCCGACCTGCCTGTTTCACCCGTTATGGCCGGTGTTCCACCCGTCTGGCGGCGGCAGCGCGCCGACGGCGACGCTAGCGTGGCGTGACACACCGTCGTTCTTCCAGGGGGACCCCTATGCGCATCTCCGTCATCGGCTGCGGCTACCTCGGTGCCGTCCACGCTGCCTGCATGGCCAAGCTCGGTCACGAGGTCATCGGCATCGACGTCGACCCCCGGAAGGTCGCGGCGCTCGAGGCGGGCGAGGCGCCGTTCTTCGAGCCGGGCCTGCCGGAGCTGCTGAAGGAGACGAAGGCCACCGGGCGGCTGAGCTTCAGCACCGACATGGCGGACGCGGCGGGTGCGCAGGTGCACTTCCTGTGCGTGGGCACGCCGCAGGTGCACGGCGAGTTCCGGGCGGACCTGTCGTACGTGGAGTCGGCGTTCGAGGCGCTGAAGCCGTACCTGTCGGGCGGCGACGTCGTGGCGGGCAAGTCGACGGTCCCCGTCGGCACGGCGGAGAACCTGGCGGACCGCCTGACGGGCACGGGTGCGACGCTCGTGTGGAACCCGGAGTTCCTGCGCGAGGGCTTCGCGGTCAAGGACACGCTGCACCCGGACCGCCTGGTCTACGGCCTGCCGACGGACGACGAGGGCGTGCCGACCGCGGAGGGCGACGCGGCGAAGGCGCTGCTCGACGAGGTGTACGCGACGCCGCTCGCGGACCGCACGCCGCTGGTGGTGACGGACTACGCGACGGCGCAGCTGGTGAAGGTCGCGGCGAACTCGTTCCTGGCGACGAAGATCTCGTTCATCAACGCGATGGCGGAGCTGTGCGAGGCGACGGGTGCGGACGTGACGCGCCTGGCGGACGCGATCGGGTACGACGCGCGCATCGGCCGACGGTTCCTCAACGCGGGCCTGGGCTTCGGCGGCGGCTGCCTGCCGAAGGACATCCGGGCGTTCATGGCGCGCGCGGGGGAGCTGGGGGTGAGCGACGCGCTGACGTTCCTGCGCGAGGTCGACTCGATCAACATGCGGCGCCGGGTGCGCGTCGTGGACCTGGCGCGCGAGGTGTGCCACGGCTCGATCGTGGGTCGCCGGGTCGCGGTGCTCGGGGCGTCGTTCAAGCCGGACAGCGACGACGTGCGTGACTCGCCGGCCCTGTCGGTCGCGGCGCAGATGCAGCTGCAGGGCGCGCACGTGACGCTGACGGACCCGCAGGCGATCGGCAACGCGCAGGCGAAGTGGCCCGAGATGAAGTTCGCGGCGACGGCGCTCGAGGCGGCGGTCGACGCGGACGTGGTGCTGCTGGCGACGGAGTGGCAGGAGTACCGGGACCTGGACCCGGACGCGCTGGCCACGGTCGTCGCGCACAAGCGCATCCTGGACGGCCGCAACGTGCTCGACCCGGCGCGCTGGCGTGCGGCGGGGTGGACGTACCGGGCGCTCGGCCGCCCCTGACGGTCCGGCGGCCCAGGGGGCCGTTACGGTGACCCGGTGACGGGTGGTCCGACGACGGGTGGGGCGACGGGTCGGTCCGACGACCGGCCCGCGCCCGCGTCGTCGTCGGCGCGGTGGGGCTGGGTGCTCGTCGTCGTCGGCCTGCTGCTGGCGGTCGTGACGGTGGTGCCGTGGTTCGCGACACGCCCCGACGACGACGTCGCGGAGGAGCCGACGACGTCGACGGCCCCGGTCGTGCCTCCGGTCTCGGCCGATCCTCGCGCCCCCTGGGCGGCCGATGAGGAGCCGGGGTCGTACGCGCAGCGGCTCCTGGCGGGCACGAACGTGGCCCGGGTCGACGAGGGCCTGCCGGCGCTCGTGTGGTCGGAGTGTGCCGCCGAGCAGGGCCTCGCGCGGGCGACCGCACTGGTGGGTGCCGACGACCTGACGCATGCCCCGATGGACGACGTCATGGCGGCGTGCGCGGTGTCGGTCGCCGCCGAGAACCTGAGCCGTGGCGCCGCGCCCGCGCAGGACGTGGTCGACGCGTGGCTGACGTCGCCCGGGCACCGCGCGAACCTGCTGGACCCGGACCTCGTGTCGGTGGGCATCGCCTGCGCGCGTGAGGCCGACGGGTCCCTCACCTGCTCGCAGGTCTTCCTCGGCTGACCGCGACGGCGTCCCGCCGCCCGTGCGGAGCTGCAGGCCCTGCGTCACCGACGCGCCCACTCGGTCGCGGTGCGGACGTCTGCCCGGCTCGTCAGGAGACGTCCCCGTTCTCCTCCGCGAACGTGCCCCCCGCCACCACTCATTACGCAAGGTAATGAGTTAGAGTAATCATCATGCCCACCGCCCCCGCTCTCGCCGGAGAGCTCCGCATCGCCGTCGGTCGGGCGTCGCGGCGCATCCGTGCCGAGCGCGGCGCCCAGGGCCTGACGGACCCCCAGTTCACGGTGCTCGCCTGGCTGGCCAAGGACGGCCCGATGACGCCGGGCCAGCTCGCCGAGGCGGAGCGCATCCAGCCGCCGAGCATGACCCGCACGGTCAACGGCCTCGTCGAGCTCGGGCTCGTGCAGAAGGCCGAGCACCCGACGGACGGCCGCCAGGTCGTCGTCACCCTCACGGAGGCCGGCAAGGCCGAGGTCGTCGAGACGCGACGTCGCCGCGACGCCTGGCTGACCGAACGCCTCAAGGGCATGACCAAGGAGGAGCGTCAGCTCCTCGCCGACGCCGCCGAGCTCCTGCGGAGGATCGCCGCCTCATGAGTCCCACGTTCTCCTCGCTCCAGCACCGCAACTACCGGTTGTGGTTCGCGGGGGCCCTGGTGGCGAACGTGGGCACCTGGATGCAGCGCGTCGCCCAGGACTGGCTGGTCCTGACCCAGCTGTCCGACGAGTCCGGCGTCGCGGTCGGCATCACCACGGCCCTGCAGTTCGCGCCCGTGCTGTTCCTGTCCGCGTGGGCGGGGCTGCTGGCCGACCGGGTCGACCGCCGCAAGCTCCTCATCGCGACGCAGGTCGGCCAGGGTGTCCTCGCGGCCGGGCTCGGCGCGCTCGTGCTGTCCGGGCACGCCGAGCTGTGGCACGTCTACGTCTTCGCGGGTCTGCTGGGGGTCGTCGCCGCGATCGACGGGCCGGTGCGCCAGACGTTCGTCGCCGAGCTCGTCCCGACCAGCCAGCTCTCCAACGCCGTCGGCCTCAACAGCGCGTCCTTCAACGCCGCACGCCTGATCGGGCCCGGCGTGGCCGGTCTGCTCATCGCGTTCGTCGGCACCGGCTGGGTGTTCGTGATCAACGCGGTGACGTTCGCCGCGACGATCTTCTCGCTGACGCGCATGCGCCAGAGCGAGCTGCGCCCCATGCCGACGGTGCCGCGGGCCAAGGGTCAGATCCGCGAGGGCATCCGCTACGTGCGGGGCCGCAGCGACATCCTCGTGATCATGGTCGTCGTCTGCGTGATCTCGACGTTCGGCCTCAACTTCCAGATGACGTCCGCGATGATGGCGCGCACCGAGTTCGGCCGCGGCGCGGGGGAGTACGGCATCCTCGGCTCGGTCCTCGCGATCGGCTCGCTCACCGGCGCGCTGCTCGCGGCGCGACGCGAACGTCCGCGCGTGCGGCTCGTCATCGGCGCCGCGTTCGCGTTCGGGATCGCGACGGGCGTCATGGCGCTCATGCCGACGTACCTGACGTACGCGATCTCGGCGATCCCCGTCGGCCTCGCGTCGCTCACGATGATGACCGCCGCCAACGCGACCATCCAGCTCAGCACCGACCCCGCCGTCCGCGGCCGCGTCATGGCGCTCTACATGATGGTGTTCCTCGGCGCGACGCCCGTCGGGTCGCCCATCGTCGGCTGGATCGGGGAGACGTTCGGCCCGCGCTGGTCGGTCGGCATCGGCTCGATCACCGCGCTGCTCGTCGCGACCGGGGCGGCCCTGTGGGCGCGTCGCGCGTGGCACGTGCAGGTGCGCTACCGCCTCCGCGCCCGCCCGCACCTCCAGGTCCTGCACCCGGTCCCGGACGAGGAGACGCCCGCGCGCCGGTCCGAGACCGCGCTGCGGCTTGGCGCCGACGACGCGACGAACTCGCGGTCGGTCGCCTGACCGCGGGCGGCCGCGCGTCGTCGGCAGCCGGGTGACGCGGCCCACCCGGTCGACGGGCGCGCACCGGTCAGCCGGGTGAATACCGCCGGAGCCCGTGTCGGGCGGTTCGTCCGGCATGTCACGATCGCCCGGTGAGCACGCACGTCGGCGCCCCTGGCCCTGGTCCGGAGGGGACCGCGGCCGGAAGGACCGACGCCACCACCCCGCACGCCGACACCACCGCCCCGCAGGCCGACACCACCGCCCCGCACGCCGACGCCACCACCCCGGGCGCCACCGCGTCGCGCACCGACGCCGTCCCGCCGCCCGGCCCGCCCGCACCCGAGGGTGCGTCGACGCTGCCCCCCGGCCCGGACAGGGCGCGCCGCCGTCGCCGCGTCGTCGGGCGCGTCGTCGTCGTCCTCGTCGTCCTGCTCGCGGTCGTGCTGCTGGTCGCGGGCTGGCTCGCGTTCCGTGCGGTCCAGACGGTGAACGCGCTCACGGACGCGAAGGACGCGGTCGCGGACGTGCGGCGCGCGCTCGACGACGGCGACACGCAGACCCTCGACGCCGCGCTGCCTCAGATCCAGGAGGCGACCGGCCGCGCGCACGCGTCGTCGTCGGACCCGGTGTGGCGGCTCGCGGAGCACCTGCCGCGCGTCGGGCCGCAGCTCGCGGCGGTCAGCACGGTCGCGGCCGCGCTCGACGACGTGTCGACGGACGCGCTGCCGGCGGCGACGACCGTCACGGACCTGCTGGGCGACGGCACGAGCATCCGCGGCGCGGACGGGCGCATCGACCTCGAGCCGTTCGTCGCGGCGGCACCGGAGCTGGTCGACGCGGCGGCGGTGGCGCGCGCGGCGTCGGCCGACGTCGCGGGGATCGACACGACGGACCTGGTCGGTCCCCTGGTGAGCCCGGTCGAGGAGGCGCGCGACGGGCTCGCGCAGGTTGCGGGCGCGCTCGACGCAGGCGCGCAGGCCGCGACGATGCTGCCCCCGATGCTCGGCGCCGACGGGCCGCGCACGTACCTGGTCGCGGCGCTCAACAGCGCGGAGCTGCGGACAGCCGGCGGGATCGTCGGCAGCCTCGCGGTGGTGCGGGCGGACGACGGCGCGCTGTCGCTCGTCGACCAGCGCAGCACCGACGAGCTCAAGGGCCTCGCGGAGCCGGTCCTGCCGCTCTCGGAGGAGGAGCTCGCGGTCGAGGGCACGGGCCTCGGCCGGTACGTGCAGAACGCGGTGATGACGCCGGACTTCCCGCGCTCCGCGGAGCTGCTCGCCGCACGCTGGCAGCGCGACGTGGGCGGCACCGTCGACGGCGTCGTCGCGACGGACCCGGTCGCGGTCGCGGCGCTGCTGCGCGAGGTCGGGCCGGTGACGGAGCCGGGCGGGACGCCGCTCGACGCGGACACGCTGCTCGCGACGCTGCTGCACGACGCGTACCTGCGCTACCCCGACCTGCGCGCGGCCGACGCGTTCTTCGCGGACGTCGCGTCGACGATCTTCGGTGCGCTCGGGTCGGGCGGCGGCGACGTGCGCGGTCTGGTCGAGGCGGCGGCGGACGCGGGCGAGGAGGGGCGGATCCGCGTGTGGTCGGCGCATCCCGCGGAGCAGGAGCGCCTGGTCGCGACGACGCTCGGCGGCGCCTTCCTGTCGGGCCCGTTCGACGACGCCGCCGGCGTCTTCCTCAACGACAGCACCGCCGGGAAGCTCGACTACTACCTGCGCCCGACGCTGACGGTCGAGGACCTGCGCTGCACGGGTGCGGACCCGTCGGCGACGGTCCGCCTCGACCTCGCGTACGACCCCCCGGCGGACGTCGCGACGTTCCCCGAGAACGTCACGGGCACGAGCGGGGTGGTCCCCGTCGGGTCGCTCGCGACGAGCATCACGCTGTACGGCCCGGTCGGCGCCGCACCGCAGGGCCTGACGACCGACCAGGGCGTCGTCGGCGGGAAGTCGGCGACGGTCGGGGACCGGCCGGTCACCGTCGTGGGTTCGCGCCTGGACCCCGGCGGGCGTGCGACGTACCGGTTCGACGTCCCCGTGCGCGACGGTCGCGTCGACGTGTGGACCACACCCACCCTGACCAGCCCCGGCAGCGTCTCGGCGACCTGCCCCACGTCCGCCGGCTGAGCGGTCCTCACCCGCGCGGGTGACCGCGGGCCCCTGGGGGCGCGCGACCGGGTGATTGTCCGAAATCACCCGATCCGCCCCTGGGTGCGGGCGCGAGGCGCGGGGGAGGATGGGCACGAAATGTCCGTTCTGCCCATCGAGGAGCAAGGTCATGAGCAAGGTCATCCGGGCATGTGCCACCGCGCTGCTGGTGGCGGCCGCCGCCCTGGGCGTCCCCGCCGTGGCCCAGGCGGCGGTCTCGCCGTCGCAGGCTCCCTCGGCGCCGACGCAGCAGCCGTCCGGCCCGCAGTACGGCTGCGAGGGCGCCACCGACGAGTACGGCGCGCCGCTGCCGTGCGACCTGACGGTGTCGGTGCTGACGCCGATCTGCGACAACGACGTGCCGAAGCTGCGGTACGCCGTCGTCCCCAACGGCACGCCGAACACGACCGTCACCATCACGTGGATCAACCCGACGGGACCTGACGTCGTGCAGTCCGGCCTCCCGCTGTCCGGCACGGTGCTGTGGCCGGGTGCGGTCGTCGGTGCCGACGGCAAGGGCGCGGACTGGCCGGGCTGGTCGCAGGCCGCCGACGGCTCGTGGGTCGAGGGCGACGAGTTCGACTGGGTCCGCCCGTCGGTGAGCGTGAACTTCGCCGTCAACCCGGAGATGACGACGACCGTCGCCTACCCGCCGTCGAGCCCGAACTGCGTGACGAACCCGCCCGGCGAGGCGGTCCTGGCCTCGAACCAGGTCCTGTCCGCCACGGGCAGCAACACCGCGCCGCTGCTGTGGGCCGGTGCCGGCCTGCTGGTCGTGGGCGCCGGTGCCGTCACCGCCGTGACGCTGGTCCGCCGCCGGCACGAGGCGGCCTGACGCGACACCGGGACCGGTCGGAGGGGACCGGTCCCGGGGCCGTCGACGACGAGGCCCGCTCCGCTTCGCGCGGGGCGGGCCTCGTCGTGCGTCCGGGGGTCAGGACAGCTGCTCGACGACGTGGTCGACGCACGCGGTCAGTGCGAGGACGTCCTCGGGGTCGACCGCCGGGTACATCGCGACGCGCAGCTGGTTGCGACCGAGCTTGCGGTACGGCTCGACGTCGACGACGCCGTGCGCCCGCAGGATCTTCGCGACGGTCGCGGCCTCGACCTCGGGGTCGAGGTCGATCGTGCCGACGACCGACGACCGCGCCGCCGGGTCGGCGACGAACGGGGTCGCCCAGTCGCGCGACTCGGCCCACCCGTAGAGATGCCCGGCCGAGGTCGCCGTCCGCTCCGCGGTCCACGCGAGGCCGCCCTGGTCGAGGATCCACTCGAGCTGGTCGGCGAGCAGCAGGAGCGTCGCGATCGCGGGCGTGTTGAGGGTCTGGTCGAGCCGCGAGTTCGTGACGGCCGTGGTCAGCGACAGGAACTCCGGGACCCAGCGGTCGCCCTGCTCGATGCGCGCGGCGCGCTCGACGGCCGCGGGGGAGAGGCACGCGAGCCACAGCCCGCCGTCGGACGCGAACGACTTCTGCGGCGCGAAGTAGTAGGCGTCGGTCTGCGCGACGTCGACCGCGAGGCCGCCCGCGCCGGACGTGCCGTCGACCACGACGAGCGCGCCCTGCTCGCGCGAGCCCGGGACGCGGCGCACGGGGGCGGCGACACCGGTCGACGTCTCGTTGTGCGGCCACGCGTACACGTCGACGTCGTCCGCGAACGCGGGCACGGCCACCTGGCCGGGCGCGACGGTCGTGACGACGGGCTCGTCGAGGAACGGTGCCCGCGCCGCCGCGGTGGCGAACTTGGCGCCGAACTCGCCGAACGACGCGTGCGCGCTGCGGCGCTCGACGAGGCACAGCGTCGCGACGTCCCAGAACGCGGTCGAGCCGCCGTTGCCGAGCACCACCTCGTACCCGTCGGGGAGCCCGAACAGCGCGGCGACACCCTCGCGGACGCGTCGGACGACGGCACGGACGGGCGCCTGCCGGTGGGACGTGCCGAGGATCGTCGACCCCGTCCGGGCCAGCGCGTCGAGCTGCTCGGGGCGGATCTTCGACGGCCCGGAGCCGAACCGGCCGTCGCGCGGCAGGAGGTGCGCGGGGATCGTCACCGCGGGCGGGGCGTCTGGAACGGCGGGCACGGCCCGAGGATAGGCGGTCAGGACCCCGGACGGTCGGACCGACCAACTAATCTGTCCCCAGCGTCCGGGCGGTGAGCACCCGCCGAGGCACGGACTGATGGTGGAGGCGTAGCGGTGAGCGACCTGATCGACACGACGGAGATGTACCTCAAGACGATCTACGAGCTCACCGAGGAAGGCCGCACGCCCCTGCGGGCGCGCATCGCGGAGCGTCTGGGTCACTCGGGTCCGACGGTCTCGCAGACGGTGGCGCGCATGGAGCGCGACGGCCTCGTGGTCGTCACGGGCGACCGGCACCTCGAGCTCACGCCCGAGGGTCAGGCGAAGGCCGTGCGCGTGATGCGCAAGCACCGGCTCGCCGAGCGGCTGCTCACGGACGTCATCGGCCTGGAGTGGCCGTACGTCCACGAGGAGGCGTGCCGCTGGGAGCACGTGATGAGCGAGCGCGTCGAGAAGCGCCTCGCGTCGCTGCTCGACCACCCGCACTTCGACCCGTACGGCAACCCGATCCCGGGTCTCGCCGAGATCGGCGAGGAGGTCACGCACGAGGGGTTCCTCGACGGCGTGACGCCGCTGACGGCGATCTCGCCGGCGGTGGGCCAGGACGGCGGCCGGGCGGTCGTCGCGCGCATCGCCGAGCCGCTCCAGGTGGACGTCGAGCTGCTGAGCCGGCTGGCCGACGCCGGGGTGCGCCCGGGCAGCGAGATCGACGTCGAGCGGGGCGACGGCGTCGTCACGGTCGCGGTGCCGGGCTCGGCGACGGTCCTCGACCTCCCCGACGACGTCGCGCGGCACATCTTCGTCGGCGTCCGCTGACCCCTGCGCGACACACGCCCGTCGGGCGGCGCGCGCCGTTCACCGGAGCGGGTGAGATCGGCCACCTGCCCGTGTGCGCGCTCCCACGCGCCGGAGACCGTCTTCCCAGGTGGTCCCGGCGTGTCGCCCCGGCGCGCCGGACGGGCGTCCAACTTCGGACGTTTCTCTTCGTGATCGGAACGTGACAATCGCCGGAGGGGTCCTGTACGTTCGACCTGCTTCAAGGAACCCTCCTCCGCGAAGCCCTCGAGCGGAACGCCTAACCCTGCCGCCGCCCCGAGGTCCGTACGAACCGCCGGCAGGGGCGGGGGACCCACGATTTGTGGTCCACCGGAGACGGTGACCTTGGGGTGAAGCCGAGGTGGCAGCAGGACCGCCACCGACGCCGGGTGTTCTCCCACCCGAACCCGACAGCTCACCTCGCAGGCGACAGGAGAGGCACCTCGTGACCGTGAGCACCACTCGCGCCCGGCACCGGTCTGCGCGTCGTCCCTCGACGCCTCTGACCGAGCTTGCTTCGGCCGCCTCGGAGCAGATGGGCACCGTCGGCCGTCGTACGGCCGTCGTCGCCGCGTCCTCCGGCCTCGTCGTGACGATGATCGGCGCCGCTCCCGCGGGCGCCACGTCCGACTCGGCCGCCGGCGCACTGAACTCCGTCGACACCGCAGCACTGACCGCGTCCGCGCGCGCCGTGCTCAACACGTCCCCCGTCGTGAGCTCCCCGGCCGAGGCCGCGTGGACCTTCGACGCCCCGACCGTGACGGCCGTCAAGCCGACGCCTCCGCCGGAGACGCGTCGCGCCACGGCCACCACGACGTCGCGCACCGCCGACCGTGCCGCCACCACGACGACGGCGAAGGCGGCCACCAACGCGCCGATCCCGCAGTCGGTCGCCGGCAACGCGGTCCTCGAGATCGCCGCCCGCTACGTGGGCACCCCGTACGTCTCCGGCGGCTCGTCGCCCGCGGGCTTCGACTGCTCGGGCTTCGTCTCGTACGTCTACGCGCAGCTCGGCGTCTCCCTGCCGCGCACGTCGTCGGGCATCAAGGCCGCGGCGACGGTCATCTCCCGCGACCAGGCGCAGCCGGGCGACCTCATCTGGAGCCCCGGGCACATCTCGATCTACGCCGGTGGCAACCAGCAGATCGACTCGCCGCGTCCCGGCAAGACGGTCCAGTTCCGCGCGATCTGGCAGAGCTCGCCGGTCTTCCTGCGGGTCGGCTGACCCCAGGCACCGCTTCACCGAGGCCCCGACGACGTCCGCGTCGTCGGGGCCTCGTCGTCGTCCCGCGACGCCGGCACGACCGCACGTGCCGTCGTCCGCGCGTCACGGCCGGTCGTGAGGTGGACGTGCGTCCGGCGTTCACCCGCGGCGCGCACGGAACTCCGATGGCCGTGGCGAGGTCGCCGCGTACGCTGGTCGCGCACCACGCTGTTGCTTCGCCGGGCCGGCAGCCAGCCGGTCCGACCCGTGAGGTCGGGAGGACGCCGTGCTGACCGAGACAACTGCCCTCGCCCCCGAGGGGGGCGGGACGGTCGGCGCGAGCGCCCGTGCCGTCACCGCGCCGCCCGGCTCCCGGGCGATCCCGTCGGCGCTGTCGTCGGGCGCCCGCTCGCTGCTGCTCAACGCGAGCATGGAACCGCTGTGCATCGTGAGCCTGCGACGGGCCGTGCTGCTCGTGATGAGCGGCAAGGCCACGGTGCTCGAGACCGACGGGCGGGTGCTCCACTCCGAGCACGCCGCGGTCCCGCTGCCGGTCGTGCTGTGCCTCACCCGCTACGTCCACGTGCCGGTCCGCAAGCCGGTGCCGCCCACGCGACGGACCGTCCTGCAGCGCGACAGCCACCGCTGCGCGTACTGCGGGGGAGGGGCCGACACGGTCGACCACGTGCACCCGCGGTCGCGAGGCGGGAGGCACGAGTGGTCGAACGTCGTCGCGGCGTGCGTCCGTTGCAACCACCGCAAGGCCGACCGGCTGCTGCACGAGATCGGGTGGGAGCTGACGTTCACGCCGCGCGCGCCACGCTGGTCCGTGACGTTCGGGTCGTCCGCGGTGCGCGCCGAGCCGCTGTGGGCGGCGTACGTCCGGACCTGACCGGACCGGAGTCGACCCGACCTGGCGTGACCGGGCCGCACCGGTCGTGCGGCCGGCGTCCGGCGCGTGCGGCCCGCCGCGGTCCGTGCGGATCGCCGGGTCAAGGATGTGCCAAACTACGGTATCGCTGCGGTCTCATGGGGGCGCGGCGGTGATCCCGGGGGCCACACTGGACCTGGGTGAGGATCCGACGCCGGACGGCGCGTGACGCAGCGGTCACGCGCCGAGGACGGGAGGCCCCGATGGTGCGGGACGACGTGGTGCTCGTCGGGCTGGACGGCTCGGCCGCCAGCCTGCACGCGCTGGACTGGGCGGCCGCGGAGGCCGCCGTCCGCGGCTGGGGGCTGCACCTGGTGTGCGCCTACTCGTTGCCGTCGTTCACGGCCGCGTCGCTCGACGGCGGGTACGCGGCGCTCGACGACACCGCGATCCAGCAGGGGGCGAAGGCCGTGCTCGCCGAGGCGTCCGCGCGCGTGTCGGCGTCCGGCGTGCCGGTCACCGCGACCGTGCAGACCGGTGACGCCGCGGGTGTGCTCGTCGACATGTCGCACCGCGTGCGTCTCGCAGTCGTCGGGACGCGCGGTCGCGGCGGGTTCGCGGACCGGCTGCTCGGCACGGTGTCGTCCGCGCTGCCCGCGCACGCGTACTGCCCGACCGTCGTCGTGCCGCTGCGCGAAGGTGGCCGGGCGCTCGCCGACGACGCCGCGCTGCCCGCGGTGAAGCCCGTGCGGCGCATCGTCGTCGGCGTCGACGGCTCGCCGCAGGCGGAGCGGGCCCTGTCGTACGCGATCACGGAGGCCGCGGCGTGGGGTGCCGAGGTGCACGCCGTCGCGGGCGTCCCGGCGAGCTCCCTGAGCGGGGTGCTCGCGTGGCTGCCCGACACGGTCGACCACGACCAGGTGCTGCGCGACGTCGCCGAGGGGCTCAACGTCGTGGTCGACCGCGCGCTCCTCGAGCACCCCGAGGTCGTCGTCAGGCGGCACGCGCTCGACGGCGGCGGGGCGGAGCTGCTCACCGAGTTCTCGGTCGCGACCGATCTCATCGTCGTCGGCTCGCGCGGCCGGGGCGGGTTCGCGGGACTGCTGCTGGGGTCGACCAGCCAGGCCGTGCTGCACCACTCGGACTGCCCGGTGATGGTCGTGACCAACCGCTGCCAGAAGGACGAGCCCACCGCCTGACGGCGCGCGGGGCGGGCGAGGTCGTCGCGCGCCCGTCGGGCGCGCCGCTGCCAGGGGGCCCGTACCCCGACGGACCGGCTCGGACGGGCGTCGCGGTCAGTCGTCCGCGGCGGGGTCGGCCGGGACGTCGGGGCGCCGCACGAGCGCCGACAGGACGACGGTCGACCGGGTCCGGGACACGAACGGCTCGGCCGCGAGGCGCTCGACGACGCGCTCGAGATGACGCATGTCGCGCGCGCGGACCTGCACGACGAGGTCCACGTCGCCCGTGACCGTGCTGGCGGCGACGACCTCGGGGTACTGCTCGACCGCGTCGCGCATCGTCGCAGGGCTGGTCGACCCCTGGCAGAACAGCTCGACGAACGCCTCGGTGTGCCAGCCCATGGCCGCGGGGTCCAGCCGCACGGTGAAGCCGCGGATCACACCCGCGGCCCGCAGCCGGTCGACGCGGCGCTTCACGGCGGGCGCGGACAACGACACCTGCTGCCCCACCTGCGCGAAGGTCGCGCGCGCGTCCTGCGCCAGCACCCGCAGGATCGCGGCGTCGAGGGCGTCGGTGCCGGAGTCGTCTCGCACGAGGCCCATCTTCCCGGACCCACGCGTGGGTGACGGTCGTCCTGGGCACGTGTCCGCGTTCGGGTGGCGACAACCGGGCGCACCCGACACCCTGGCGGAGATCGAACGAAAGGGAACGGATCGCTCAAGAACGACCACGCGAGTGCCGAAGGGAAGTCGAGCCCCGCCGCCGGTCACGTGCGGACGGGGTCGTCATTCGGGGGGAGACGAATGGACGTGGACTCGAAGGACAGCGGGACGCAGACCGTCACGCCGGTGGAGGGCGCCCGCACGCTCGCGCCGGCCGGGACGATCCCGACGCAGCGCAGCCGCGCGGGCGGCAGCCCGCACGGTGGGCGCAGCCGTCGCACCTGGTTCGTCGTCGCGGGCGGACTCGCGCTCGTGCTCGCGGGTGCGACCACGGGCGTCGCCGCTCAGCGGGCGGCCGCCCTGCGCGAGGAGCGCGTCGCCGAGGCGCGCCTGCGGATCTCCGCGGTGCTGCCCGCGACCGCGACCGACGCGGGCGTGCGCGACGCCCTCGACGCGCACGCGTCCACCGCGGTGTACACCTCCGCGCGCACGGCCGTCGCCGCGTCGGCGCAGCAGGTCGTCGACCGTGCGAACGGCACCCTCGCCGCGTCTCCGCAGGCCGGCGACGGCCCGCGCGGGGCGCTGCAGACGGCGACCGGTGCGGTGAGCGCCGCGATCGCCGGGCCGAACGTCAGCATCACGGCCCTGCGTGCCGCGACCGGCGGCGTCGCCGGACCCGAGAAGGCCGTCGCCGACGCGCAGGCTGCCTGGGTCGCGGCGGAGCAGGCCCGGATCGCCGCCGAGCAGGCCGCAGCGGCCGAGGCGGCGCGCCAGGCCGCAGCGCAGCAGGCCGCAGCCCGGGGCTCGACCAAGACGACCGTCAAGCCGCGCTCGACGCGCACGACGACCACCACGACGCAGTCGTCGGGCGGGACCGCCGCACCGGCGCCGACCGGCGGCGTGCCCGCGGGCGGCAAGGTGTGCGCAGGCTCGGGCGGGTCGGCGGGCGAGGCGAGCGCCGGCGCGGTCGGCGAGGCGATCAACGCGTACCGTGCGTCCGCCGGGCTCGGGGCGCTGTCGATCTCCCGCTCCGGCAGCCTGACGTCGCACGCCCTGAACATGGCCGCGACGGGCGGAATCTGGCACTCGGGCGGCGACAACATCGTCGGGTGCGTGAGCAACGGCAGCGCGTCGTCGCTCGTGTCCGCGTGGTCGCGGTCGCCCGGGCACAACGCGCAGATGCTGCGGACCGACGTCTCGAGCATGTCCGTCGGTGCCGCGTCGAGCGCGGGCTGGCTCTTCGGGGCGGTCCGCTTCAGCTGACGCCGGTCAGGCCTCGCGCTGGTCGGGACGCCGCCGGACCGGTCACCGACGGGGTCCGGGCGACACGTCGCCCGGGCCCCGTCGCGTCCGGGCGGGAGGGCGTCCGGACGGTGGCACGACGCCGGGCCGCGCACCCCCGTCGGTGCGTGACCCGGCGCCGGCCCGACGGCTGGTCAGGGCAGCGCGTCGGCGAGGTGGTCCAGGGCGGTGTCGAGGTCGGCGGTCGACATCGTGAGCGGGGGCGCGATGCGGATCGTGCGACCGTGCGTGTCCTTCGCGAGCACGCCGCGCTCGAGCAGCCGCCCGCACAGCTCGCGGCCCGTCGTGGGTCCGCCGGGGCGTCCGGGCGCGACGTCCATGCCCGCCCACAGCCCGACGCGTCGCACCGCGGCGAGACGTCCTTCGTCGACGAGCACGTCGAGCCGCTCGCCCATGCGCGCACCGAGCTCACGTGCGCGAGCCTGCGGCTCACCCGTGGCGAGCAGGTCGACCACGGCCATGCCGACCGCGCACGCGAGCGGGTTGCCGCCGAACGTGGAGCCGTGCGTGCCCGCGGTGAGGACGCCCAGCACGTCGTCGCGGCCCACGACCGCCGACACCGGCACGATCCCGCCGCCCAGCGCCTTGCCGAGCGTCACGAGGTCGGGACGGACGCCCCAGAGCTCGCTCGCGAGCGTGCTGCCGGTGCGCCCGAGGCCGCTCTGGATCTCGTCGACCACGAGCAGCACGTCGGCCGCCGTGCACGCGGCCCGCACGGCCGGCAGGTAGTCCGCGGGCGGGACCACGACGCCCTGCTCGCCCTGCACGGGCTCGAGCAGGACCGCCACGGTGTGCTCGTCGAGCGCCGCCTCCAGGGCTGCCGCGTCGCCGTACGGGACGCGGACGAAGCCCGGGGTGTACGGGCCGAACCCGTCGTGCGCGTCGGGGTCGGCCGAGAACGACACGATCGTCGTCGTGCGGCCGTGGAAGTTGCCGTCGACGACGACGATGCGCGCGTCTCCGTCGGGCACGCCCTTGACGTCGTAGCCCCACTTGCGCGCCGCCTTGATCGCCGTCTCGACGGCCTCGGCGCCCGTGTTCATCGGCAGGACCATCGGCGTGCCGGTGACGAGCGGCCCGACGAGCGACGCGAGCCGGTCCGCGAACGGGTGCAGCAGGTCGTGGTCGAAGGCACGCGACGTGAGCGTCAGCCGGTCGAGCTGCGCGTGCGCCGCGGCGACGAGCGCCGGGTGCCGGTGCCCGAAGTTGAGCGCGGAGTACGCCGACAGCAGGTCCAGGTACCGGCGGCCGTCGGTGTCCGTCACCCAGGAGCCCTCGCCGGAGACGAGGGTCACGGGCAGCGGGTCGTAGTTCCGCGCGAGCGTCGACGTCCGGGCGTCCTGCAGCGCGGTCATGGTCAGTCTCCCGTCGGGGCCCCGGCCGGACGGATCTCGAGCGTGCAGCACTTCGCGCCGCCCCCGCCCTTGAGCAGCTCCGTGGTCTCGACCGGGATCGGGGTGTACCCGCGCTCGCGCAGCGCGGCGGCGAGGTCGGTCGCGGCGGGGGCGACGACGACGTTCTGCCCGTCGGAGACGGCGTTGAGACCGAGCGCGACGGCGTCCTGCTCGGTCGCGACCACGGCGTCCGGGAAGAGCTGCTGGAGCACCGACCGCGAGCCCGCCGAGAACGCCGGCGGGTAGTAGGCGATCTGCGGGTCCGTCGGGTCGCTCGACAGGACCGCCAGCGCGGTGTCGAGGTGGTAGTAGTGCGGGTCGACGAGCTCGAGCGACACGACCGGGCGGCCGAACAGCTCCTGCGCCTCGGCGTGCGCGGCACGGTCCGTGCGGAAGCCGGTGCCCGCGAGGACCATGTTCCCGACGACGAGCAGGTCCCCCTCGCCCTCGTTGACCTGTGCGGCCGTGTGCGTGACGAAGCCGCGGTCGGCGAACCACTTCTGGTAGGCCGGGCCCTCGGGGCCGCGCTCCGGGTAGCGGAACCGCGCGGAGTACACGACGCCGTCGACGACGGTCGCGCCGTTCGCCGCGTAGACCATGTCCGGCAGGCCGTCGATCGGCTCGATCACGTCGACCCGGTGGCCCAGGTCGAGGTAGGTGTCGCGCAGCGTGCGCCACTGCCGGACGGCCAGGTCGACGTCGGTGTACCGCGTCTTGTCCATCCAGGGGTTGATCTCGTACGAGACGGTGTAGAAGCGCGGCTCGCACATCAGGTAGTGGCGGCGCGTGGCACCGGGGGCGGTCGTCGTCATCGTGCTCCTCGTGGGGACGGCGGGAACGGACGGCAGTCACGTCGAGCCTAGGGGGAGCGTCGCGCGCACCTCGTCACCGCTGATTGCGCGTCGGAGGTGGATCCGTTGCGTGGTGGGCGCGTCTGGCAGCGATCCGTTGCGTCGGCTCAGAGGTGGTGCGCGTCTTCCTGGGCGGCCTCCTGCGCCGCCAGCCGCAGCGCGCGCCGCACCATGAGCGTGAGGAACGGGGCGGAGGCCGCACGCGTCAGACTGTCGGGCAGCGGGCCCGCGAGGTGCACCGACTCCGACCACGACACCCGCGCCGCGTCCGGACCCGCCGCGCGCACCTCGATCCGCGCCGTCCCGCGCAGCACCCGACCGACCTTCGTGAACTCGGCGACCCCTGGACGGTCGCCGTGCGGGGGGTCGAAGCGGTCGATCCGCATCCGGTCGACGAGCCCGCCGCCGCCCCGTCGGGCACGCGGCCCGGTCACCGCGACCACGTAGCCGTCCGCGACGTCCACGCGCGTCAGCGGCACCCACCGGGCATGGTTCCGTGCGTCCGCGACCAGGTCCCAGGCGCGCGCCGCCGGCAGCGGCAGGACCCGCGTCGTCGTGGTCATGGGGACTCCCTCCGCGGGCCGCCGCCCGTCGGCGGACCCGTCGTCACCATCCTGCGGCCACGGCCGTGCGTCGGCTCGTCGCACCTCGCGGTGGCGCGGGCCGCGCGCGCGAGGACGAGTCGCGGCCGGGGTAGCGTCGGACGCATGGAGAAGCGGGTTCTGGGACGTACGGGCAGGGACGTCGGGGTCGTCGGCCTCGGCTGCTGGCAGCTGGGAGGGGACTGGGGCGACGTCGGCGACGACACCGCGCTGCAGATCCTCGACGCGGCCGTCGACGCGGGCGTCACCTTCCTCGACACGGCGGACGTCTACGGCGACGGGCGCTCGGAGCGGCTCGTGGGCCGGTTCCTCGCCGCCCGCGGCGGTGCGGGGTCCGGGCTGACCGTCGCGACCAAGATGGGCCGCCGCGCCGACCCGCACGTCGCCGACGCGTACACGCTCGACGCGTTCCGCGGCTGGACCGACCGCTCGCGCAGCAACCTCGGCGTCGACACGCTCGACCTCGTCCAGCTGCACTGCCCGCCCACCGCGGTGCTGTCGCGCGAGTCGACCTACGACGCGCTCGACACCCTCGTCGACGAGGGGCGCGTCGCCGCGTACGGCGTGTCCGTGGAGACCGTCGACGAGGCCCTCACCGCGATCGCGCGGCCGAACGTCGCGTCGATCCAGATCATCCTCAACATCTTCCGTCGCAAGCCGCTCGACGAGGTGCTCCCCGCCGCCGCCGAGGCCGGCGTCGGGATCATCGCGCGCGTGCCCCTCGCGTCCGGCCTGCTGTCCGGCAAGTACGACGAGCACACGACGTTCGCCGCCGACGACCACCGGAGCTTCAACCGGCACGGCGAGGCGTTCGACGTCGGCGAGACGTTCTCCGGCGTGCCCTACGACGTCGGCGTCGCCGCGGCCCGCGAGGTCGCCGCGCTCACGCCCGCGGGGGCCACGACCGCGCAGCTCGCGCTGCGGTGGATCGTCGAGCAGCCCGGCGTGTCGGTCGTCATCCCCGGCGCCCGGACACCCGACCAGGCGCGTGCCAACGCGGCCGCGGCCGACCTCGCCCCGCTCGGGGACGACACGTCGGAGCGCCTGCGCACGATCTACGACGAGCGCGTCCGGGAGCACGTGCACGGCCGCTGGTGACGTCGTCAGGCCGGTCGCCCGCGGAGCCCGTGCTGGTCACGGCTGCGCGCGCGGCCGGCCCGTCGTCCGCGGGGTGGGACCACCCGTCTCGCGCCCGGGCGGGTGCCGGTCGTCGCGTGACCCCGCGTGACCGCGACGCGCTCAGGACTCGTCGGGTGCTGAGCTCTGCTCGGGAACCTTCGGGGTGCGGCGGCCGGTCAGCGCGCGCAGGCGCCGCCCTCGCTGCTCGGGGACCGCGGTGAGACCCGGCACGAGCGGTGCGCCGTCCTTGCGGTCCGCGACGATGAGCTTCGGCACCGCGCCCGCGGCCACCACGATCGTCTCCGGGAACTGCGCCGGCGGCGGACCGAACGCGGCACGCGCACCCTGGATGACCGTCCTGCCCAGGGCGCGGGCACCGGTCACGCCGACGACCGCACCGATCCCGTACGGCACGAGCCGCCCGAGCGCGAGACCCGTGTGGCGCGTGATCTGCGTGCGGAGCATCTTGCGGGTCAGCGTCGAGTTGACCTTGCGCACCGTCGCGATCGGCATGCGCGTGAGCAGCACGCGTGCCGCGTTCGCCGACGAGAACTCCGCCGCGTCCCCGACGGCCTTCGCGCCGGACTCGCCGAGGATCGTCGTGAGCAGCAGGGCACGGCGCCGCTCGACGTCCTCGACGTCGATACCGTGCACGCTCGCCACGGCCAGCGCGAACGCCGCGGACGCCCCGAAGAACGTCGCGACGTCGCTGGCCGTCAGCGTCAGCGCGATGCCCGTACCGACCGCGGGGGCCGCGGCTGCTGCACCGACGGCGCCGCCCGCGGCGGCCACGACGACCAGGTACTCCTTCTCGAGGAGCCGGACGAGCTCCTCGGGCGTCGCCTCCGGGTTGCGGCGGCGCAGCTGGTCGACGTGCGCGTGGATGGTCGACGACGGGATCGTCACCGCCTTGGCGAGCGCGGCCTCGACGAGGCGTGGCATCCGGTCAGCGCTCCCCGGTGACCGTCAGGGTCACCGCGGCCCCGTGCTCCAGGGTGCGGCCGACGGTGCAGTGCTGGTCGACCGCGCGGTGCACGACCGTGAGGAGGCGCTCGCGCGCGGCCGGGTCGAGGCTCGACAGGTCGACGACGAGCTCCTCCGCGAGCGCCGGGTAGCGGTCCTCGGTGTCGTGGGCCATGCCGCTGACCTTGATGGTCACGTCGACGTCGTCGCCGAGCCGGTGCGCGAGCGCCGCGTCGGACGACAGGCCGCTGCACGCGGCGAGCGCGATCTTGAGCAGCTCGCCGGGCGTGAACCGGCCCTCGTCGCCGACCGAGCCGATGAGCACCTCGGCACCGCGGGACGAGCGGCCCGTGTACTGCCGCTTGCCGGTGCGCTCGACCCACAGCTCGGTGTCGCCGGCGTTCTTCGTCACGTCGGGCGTCGTCGGGACCGCGGGCACGGGTGCGGGCGTGGGCTCCGGGGCGGGCGTCGCGGACTCGGCCGCGGGCGCGTCCGGAGCGGTCGGGAGCGTCTGCTGCGCCACCGTCTGGTCCGTCGTCATGCGCTCGATCCTGCCACGCAGGCGTCCGCGCGACCGCTCGGCGGGTGTTCGCCGTGCGAGGACGCGGTGCAGAGGTCGTGCGGTGAGGACCCGGTCAGGCGCCGCCCGCGACCTGGTCCAGGTAGTGCTGGTTGTACATGAGCCCGACCACGTTGCCGAAGGGGTCGACGACCGCGGCGGTCACGAACCCGACGCCGAACTCCGTGATCGGCTGCAACGGCGTCGCACCGGCCGCGAGGAACGTGTCGAGCGCCCTCTGCACGTCGTCGACCGCCCAGTAGGCGACGATCCCGCCCGGCTCGCCGGTGCGCAGGCCCGGGAGCGCAAAGCGGCGGTCGATGATGCCGAGCTCGGTCCCGTGGTCGCCCAGCCGGAACTCGAGGTAGCTCGGTGCCGCGGGCGGCTCAGGGCGCGCGTAGTACGGCTCGACACCCAGCAGGTCGGCGTACCAGGCGCCGGCGGCGGAGACGTCGTCGGCCCAGAGGGAGAGGGTCGAGATCCCGCGGAGCGTGACCGGTGCCGCCATGACCGTTCCTTCCGTCGTGGGGTGGTGCGTCCACGGTAGCGACGGGGTCCGACACGCCCGGCGGGCGCGTCCGAGGACCTGCGCGACCCGCTCGTCGGACCCGCGGCGTGTGGCTGGACGCCGCCCCCGCGGCGCGCCAGGGTGAGCGTGCCGGTGGTGGTCGTCGTGGCGACGGAGGTCCGGGTGGACGACGGGACGGGGACGCGCGAGCCGGTGGGCACGGGCGACGGGCGCAAGCGGGCCGCCGGGCAGGCACCGGCACCCGCGCACGCGCCGGCCGCCGGGCACGCGCAGCGCACGCTCGTCGTGCTCGCCGCGGTCGTCGTGGTGCTGGCCGGGATCTGGGCCGCCCGCGACCTGCTGGGACCGCTCGCGCTCGGCGCGGTGATCGTCGTCATCGTGCACCCGCTGCGGTTCCCCCTCGAGCGGCGCGGCTGGCCGTCGTGGGCGGCGACGGCGGTCGTGGTGGTCGTCGGGTGGCTCGTCATCCTCGCGATCGCGGGGCTCGTCGCGTTCGCGGTCGCGCGGTTCGCCGTCATGGTCGGCGACTACACCGACGAGCTCGGCTCGGTGGTCGACGACGCGTCCAAGCGGCTCGCCGGCCTCGGGCTCGAGGGGACCGCCGCGGACGCGGCGTCGGCGGCGCTCGACCCGGCCCGGCTGGTCGGCGTGGTCACGTCGCTGGGGTCGTCCGCGGTCTCGGTGCTCGGCGCGCTGCTCGTCGTCTTCGCGTACGTGCTGTTCATGGCGGCCGACGGTGCCCGGTACGCGAGCGCGGGGCGGCTGTTCGGCGACGAGCGCGGGCCGGCGCTCGCGCGCATCGCGCGGTTCACGACCGGTGTGCGGCGGTACTACGTCGTCAACGCGACGTTCGGTGCGATCGTCGCGGTGCTCGACGGGATCGCGCTCGCGATGCTCGGCATCCCCGCGCCGGTCGTGTGGGCCATCCTCGCGTTCGTCACGAACTTCGTGCCCAACGTCGGGTTCGTGCTCGGGCTGATCCCGCCCGCGGTGCTCGCGCTCGTCGTCGGCGGGTGGCCGCTCATGCTCGGCGTCATCGCGGTCTACTGCGTCGTCAACGTCGTGCTGCAGGTGCTGGTCCAGCCGAAGTTCGTGAGCGACGCCGTGGACCTGTCGCTCACGCTGAGCTTCGTGTCGGTCGCGTTCTGGTCGTTCGTCATCGGGCCGGTCGGGGCGGTGCTGTGCATCCCGCTCACGCTGCTGGTCCGGGCGCTCGTCCTCGAGCCGGACCCGTCGACGCGCTGGCTGCGGTGGTTGTCGGGGGACCGGACGGTGGTGCGGGCGCCGGGGCGGGACGCGCCGCCGGGAGCGGCGCCGGAAGCGACGCCCGAGCCGACACCGGCGCCGTCAGCGGCCGCGGACCCGGCGTAGCGCCTCGCGCAGCGGCGGGACGACGACGCCCGCCTCGGCCATGAGCGCACGCGTGCGGCGGCGGCTCGACAGGACGCCGACCACGCCCACGACCCACGGCACCAGCAGCACGGTGAACGCGATGCGGTACGCGTCGAGCGAGTAGGTGCCCGCGGCGTCCGGCTCGACGAGCTGGAGCACCACGCCGACGCCCAGCAGGCCCACGATGGTGGACGTGAACCCGCCGGTGTTGACGAACCCGCTCGCGGTGCCGAGCGACGTGGGCGGGGAGAACGTCCGCGCGAAGTCCATGCCGACCAGCGACACGGGTCCGCCCGCGCCGACGAGGACGACGAACACGACGAGCTGCCACATGGGTCGGGGCGTCGACGGGACCAGCAGCCACACCCACGCGACCAGCGTGACGGCACAGCTCGCGAGCACCGACCACGACCGGCGCAGCGGGTGCCGCGCCGTGAACCGCCCGACGACCGGCCCGGTGATCATGGCCGTCAGCGTGAGCGCGGTGAGCAGCACGCTCGCCTCCGCGGCGGTGCGTCCCTGGGCCGTGACGAAGAACGGCACGCCCCACAGCAGCGCCACGACGTTCGCGCTGAACGGCGTCGCGAAGTGGCTCCAGAACCCGAGCCGCGTGCCGGGCGGCTGCAGCGCCGCGCGCAGGGCGGGGGCCAGGCGCTCGTGGCTGAGCGGGTCGCGCGGCTGGGCGCTGCGGATGCCGCCGAACGCGACGCCCGCGGCGACGACGCCGACCACGGCCAGCGTGCCGAACGTCGTCGTCCAGCCGTGGTGGTGCAGCAGCCACGCGACGGGGATCGCCGACGCCAGGTTGCCCGACTGCCCGATGAGGCCCGTGACCTGCACCATCACGGGCGCCTTGCGCGGCGGGAACCACTCGGCGATCAGCCGGACCGCGCTGATGAAGATGCCCGCGTCGCCCGCACCGAGCAGCACGCGCGCCAGCAGCGCGAGCGGGACGGTGTCCGCGACGGCCAGCAGCAGCTGCCCTGCCGCCATGACGAGCGAGCCGGCCGTGATGACCGCGCGCGGCCCGAACCGGTCGAGCAGCCGGCCCGCCGGGATCTGCATGAGCGTGTAGAGCAGCAGCTGCGCCACGACGAACGACGAGAGCGCCGTGGCGGACAGCGCGAACCGGTCGACCGCTTCCACGCCGGCCACGCCCATCGCGGTCCGGTGCACGATCGCGACGAAGTAGGCGACGACGGCGGCCGCGTACACGGCGTACGCGCGCCGGCTGGAGAAGGAGGAGGGTGCGTCGGAGCGCGCCGGGGCGGGCGCGGGAACGCGAGACAAGCGGGGAACCTCTCCGGGACCCGGCCCGCGACGAGCACGCGGTGCGACCGGGGATGCTCACCAGCCTACGTCCGCGGGACGGGACGCCCGGCCGTCGAGCGTGCTCTCCTGCGGCGACGCGGCGACACTGTGGCGGACACCACGACCCGGCCGACGCCGACGCACCCAGATGGTCGGCACCCGACGAGAGGACCCTCCGTGCCCAAGCCCCCGCTGCCCGCCGACGTCGCCGCGCTGCTCGCCAGGCCCAACCCCGCGGTGATGGGCACCATCCACCCCGACGGCCACCCGGTGACCGTCGCGACCTGGTACCTCGTCGAGGACGACGGGCGAGTCCTCCTCAACCTCGACGCGTCGCGTGCACGCCTCAAGCACCTCCGCGCCAACCCGCAGGTCTCGCTCACCGCGATCGACGAGGCCAACTGGTACACCCACGTGAGCGTCCAGGGGCGCGTCGTGGAGATCCGAGACGACACCGCCCTCGTCGACATCGACCGCCTGTCCGTCCACTACGGCGGCAACCCCTACCCGGTCCGCGACCGGGCGCGCGTGAGCGTGCTCGTCGAGATCGACCACTGGCACGGCTGGGGCGCGGCGAAGCAGGACTGAGCGACCGCCCGGGTCTCCGACCGGACCGAAGACCCGGGCGGGCACCGGTGCGTCGACCGGTCGGGCGGCCGACGTCTCGACGGCGTTCCACCTCTGCTCGACGGCCAAGACGGTCACCGCCGTCGTCGCCCTGCGCCTCGCGCGCGACGGGGTCCTCGACCTCGACGCCGACGTGCAAGACGTGCTCGACCTGGAGGTCGTCCCGGCCGGCCCCGGACCGTCGTTCCGGCAGCTCCTGTCCCACCACGGCGGCGTCGTCGACCCGCCCGACGCGTTCACCCCGACGCCGGCTTCTGCCTGGTCGAGCGCGTCGTCGAGACCGTCTGCGGCGTGCCGTTCGCCGACGTCGTGCACCGCGAGGTCGTCGCACCGCTCGGCCTGACGGCGACGACCGCCTGGGCGGGCGAGCGGTCGGCCGCCGGTGCGCGCTCCTCGACGCTGGCCCGCGTCGTCGGCGCGGCCTGCGCGGGTCACCACCGCGACGGCACGCGCGTCGACGGGGTGCGCGTCCACTACGCCGGTCCGTCGGCCTCCGGGCTGTGGGCGTCGCCCGCCGACGTCGGCGTCCTGCTCGCCGACCTGCTGCGCGGCTGGCGGGGCGCGAGGTCCGTGCTGCTCGACCCGGCGTCCGCCGCCGCGATGCTCGAGGACCGGTACGACGACGGCGTCGGGCTCGGGGTGTTCGTCGGCGGCCCACGCGTCATGTCGCAGGGGTGGGGTGTCGGCTTCCAGGCGAAGCTCCTCGCCGACCGCGGCGCGGACCGCGCCGTCGCCGTCCTGCTCGCTCGCGACCCCGGCGTCCCCCAGGAGGAGTCCGTGGTGGGCCGCACCGTCCGCGCGCTGACGGGCTGAGACGTGACGTCGTCGCGGGCTCCGGCGCCGCGGCGCGCTGGTCCGATCGGGCGGTGCTCGGTACGCCGCCGCAGGTCGCCGGGAAAGCGGACGCCAGCGTGGGCCGCGGCCTGCCAGGATGTCCGCGCCGCGCGTCTGCCGCCCGCCCGGCGCGCCTGGGCGACCGCCCACCCGTGCGGCATGTCGTCTGGAGTCCCCGTGCAGTCCCGCAGCATCCTCGCCCTGCCCGTCTCGGTCGTCCTCGCCGCCACGCTCGCCGCGTGCGGCGGCGGAAGCGCCACCGCCGACGAGTCGCCCGCGCCCGTCCCCACCAAGGCCGCGTCCGCGACGCCGACGCCGACCGTCGAGGTGCTCTCGGCGACCAACCTCGTCGCCCGCCTCGACGGCGCGCTCAAGGCGCAGACGTCGTACGACATGACGCTCGACATGACCGGCGCCGCGACGTTCCAGGGCACCGCGAGCATGCAGGTCGTCGACGGCGCGCAGAACATGGCGATGCGCATGACGATGCCCGAGGTCGGCGACATGGAGATCCGCTTCGTCGGCGGCATGGCGTACCTCAAGATCGCGATGCTCGGCGAGCAGTTCTTCCAGATCGACCCGAACGACGCGTCGAACCCGCTGGCGGCCGACTTCGGCGGCATGACCGAGCAGTTCGACACCGGCCTGTCCGGTATGGAGACGGCCATCACGAGCGTCGAGCCCGCCGGCCCCGAGGAGACGATCGACGGCGTCACCGTGCAGCCGTACACCGTCGTCGTCGACACCACGAAGCTGACCGGCGAGGCCGCCGCCAAGCTCGCGGAGGCCGAGTCCGTCGCCGCGCTGCCCGCGACCCTCACCTACACCTACTGGGTCGGCGAGGACGACCTGGTGCGCAAGGTGTCGTACGAGCTGATCGGCATGACGACGACCATGACGTTCACCAACTTCGGCGCGGGCACGCCCGTGACGGCGCCCGCCCCGGAGCAGATCACCACGGAGATGCCGTTCTGACGCACCTCCGCCTGACGTCGTGGGCCGCGTGACCTCCCCGGTCGCGTGGCCCACGGCCGTTCTCGGGGCCGTTGCTGGTGGCGCCCGCGGCGGCCTGCCGCGCCCCCGTCGAGCATGGTGCTTGACCCTCACGCCGTGTCAGGCTCCAGCGTGGTCGACGCCATGTACACCATCGGAGAGTTCGCCGGCATCGGTCGGGTCAGCGTGCGCATGCTGCGCCACTACGACGCCATCGGCCTGCTGCGGCCCGTCCACGTCGACGACCGCACCGGGTACCGCCGCTACGCACCCGCGCAGGTCCCGCACCTGCTGCGCCTCGTCGAGCTTCGCGACCTCGGCGTCGGCCTGGACCGCATCGCGACGGTCCTCACCGCCGACGACGAGCACGCGGCCTTCGCCGAGGTGCTGCGCGAGCGGCTGCGGGAGATCGAGTCGGAGCTCGCGGCCGAGGCCGCCCGCGCCGACCGGATCCGGCGCAAGCTCTCCCAGCTCGAAGGAGAAGTGCCGATGTCCGTCGCAGTCGACTACCGCGCCCTGCCGTCCCTCACCGTCTACGCGCTCGCCGGAGTCGCGCCGGGAATGGGTCCCGAGCACGTCAGCCCCGTCGTCGGACCGCTCATCGAGCGGCTCGACACCGCCCTCGAGGCCGCCGGCCGGCCGATCCTCGAGCCGTCGACCTTCTGGTACGAGCCGCACGACGACGACACCCTCGGCGTCACCGTCTCCTACCCGACCGGCCCCGACCCGCAGCCCGGCGACGGGTACGACGTCGTCGCCCTGCCCTCCGTGCCGCTCGCCGCGACCACGCTCCACCACGGCGACATGAGCGGCATCGGCGAGTCGTGGATGGCGCTGTTCGAGCAGCTCACCGCCGACGGCTACCGCGTCGCCGGCCCGACGCGCGAGGTCTACCTCGAGGCCGAGGGCCACGAGCCCGGTCCCGACTGGGTCACCGAGCTCCAGGCCCCCGTCGAGCGGGTGTCCTGACCCCGTCCGGTCGCCGCCCGGCAGCGCACAGGGCGGCGACCGGCCTGGGCGACCGTCCTCGCCGTGCCGAGCGGATCCGATCCGCTGCAGAGATGAACCGTCACCCCCGCGCGCAGCGCGCTGCTACCGCGTCCTGGTGGGCGCCGCTGCCAGACTGACCGCCGTGAACGACCTGCGCAGCCGCTTGGTCGCGGGCTTCACATGGCGGTCCGACCCGCCCGTCTGGCCGGCGACTCGCATTTACTACGCCGACTACAGCTCCTGGTGGCGCGACCCCGCGGTCCTCGCGGAGATCGGGCCCGCGCTCGCCGGACTCTTCCGCGACGCGGAGCCTACGGTCGTCCTCGGGACCGAGTCGCACGGCTTCCTCCTCGGGCCGCTCGTGGCCCTGCACCTCGGGATCGGCTCCGCGGCTGTGCGCAAGAAGCCCGAACGTGCGTCGCACGACGAGGTGTGGCTCGTCCGCAGGACGCCGCCCGACTACCGCGACCGGCACCTCGACCTCGCGGTCCGTCGTTCCGTCCTGCGGACGGGGGACCGTGTGCTCTTCGTCGACGAGTGGGCGTCGACGGGCGGCCAGGCCCTGGCGTGCCGGCAGCTCGTCGAGGACGCCGGCGCACGGTGGGCGGGAGCCGCTGTCGTCGTCGACGCGATGGAGAGCTCGGCGGACCGACGCGCGCTCGACCTCCGGGGCGTGCTGCACATCCGCGAGCTGAACCGCCGCTGACACGCCATGCCTGCCTGTGGGCCGTTCGGTGCTGCTGTGCTGTGGGCCCCGTGGGGATCGAACCCACAACCCGCGGATTAAAAGTCCGCTGCTCTGCCAGTTGAGCTAGAGGCCCCGACGGATGGGACTGTCACCGGGGGACCTCTCGACTGTGGTGTCGTTCGCCCCTGGTGTCAGTCCCGGTCGCGGGTCGAGGCTACGGCACCGCGGGCCCGCCTGATCGGGTGTAGCCCTTGCCGCTCATCCACGCGAGGACGTCGAACACGCGGAGCGCCGAGATCTCGGTGCCGAGGTCGGCGGCGTCGCGGAGGTCGAGCAGGTGTCGGTGGTGAGCCTTGCCGTCCGTGGTGAGCCAGGCGTGCAACGGACCCCAGTACTGGCCCTTGACGATACGGAGCTCGGCGGTGATCACGGTGTCGAGGATCGGGGCCATGTGCGGGCGCTTGCGGGCGAGGAGCGCGGCCGTCTTCCCGATCGTGTCGATCGACCGGAGCTCGCGGTAGAGGGCGCGCAGCGGCCAGTCGTCGCCGACGTCGTCGACCGTGAGGTCTGCGAGAGCGACGTCGGTCGGGACCCTGCGGAGGAGCTGGTGCAGTCGGGCGCGGCGACGCTCGAGGATCTCGAGCGCGGCGTCGCCCTTGATGTTGACGGACAGGAGCGCGACCGCCACGAGGTCCTCGGCGACGAACTCGTCAGCGACGGCCGGTCTGTCACCGCCGCCTCCGAGTCCCTCGAAGCGGGGCCGGAGAAGCGCCCGCGCGGACGCGGGGCGAAGTACGAGCGCAGCACCCGGACGGCCTCCGCCGAGCCCGAGCTGCTGAGCAAGAACGCGAGCTCGCCTCGAGGCTCGATGGGGCCGTGCTGGGTGGCCATCGCGTCGCCCCTCGTCGATTCCTCACCGGAAGGTCGCTGGCCTGCCGTGCAGCGCGTCGTACCGTGCCACGGCCGCGCTCTGCCCTACGCGTCGGTGAAGTTGCAGGTGATGACGAAGCGGATGGGCTTGTCGAACGTGTAGGTGCGGTCGCCCTCGTTGGCGTCACCCAGCTCGCTGACGAAGTAGGTCTTGCCGGTCTTGATGACGACGAACGCCACCGGGGACGGCTTGGTGTACGTCCGCACGCCGTGGCCGACGGTGGCCTTCGTGCAGTCGTAGACGCCCTCGTACTCCCACGTCGCCGGGTCGTCGCGCGGGTCCCGCGGGCAGGCCGCGCCGGGTGCGGCGGACGCGAGCAGCGCGGCGCCGGCGAGCGCGGCGGCGGTGAGTGCTAGACGTGCACGGGCCATGGAGTCCCCCTCGAAACGACGGGCACCGCGCGAGTCGTGGTGTCCGGTTTGTCACGGTAGAGGCGACAGTCGCTGCTCCAGAAGGGGCATCCGCGCGATTCACCCGCCGCCCGTTGTCGGTGCTGCGTGGTGCGATGACGCCGTGGCCTGGTGGAGGAAGCGTCGCAGCACCCCTGATCCGATCCGTCCCGGGTCCGCGGACGGCGCGGGGGTGTCCGAGCAGCCGCTCGAACGCGTCGCGGTCCTCGGTGAGACTCCACCCACCGAGGTGATCGGCACGACGAGCACGGGCGACGTGCTGGCGTTCCGCGCGCCCGCCGACGACCTGGTGGCGTGGTGGCGGCAGCTGCGCGCGGAGCACCCGCGCACGGGCCTGTGGCCGGTGCTCCTCGGACCGGAGGTGGGCGACCTGTGCGCGGTGCTGCCCGGTGCTGCCCGCGACGACTACGACCCCGCTGCGGAGCTGGCGCGCGCGGATCGCATGACGCTCGACGACCTGCGGACGCTGCGGGCGCGGCGCACGGAGCGCTACGCCCACCTGGGCGGCGACGACGCGTTCGGCGACGAGGACGACGACGACGCGCTGGCGATGGTCGAGCCCGCCGCGCTGGCCCGCCATCCGGCGACGTTCACCGTGGCGAAGGCCGACGGCCTCGTGGCGCTGGTCCCGGCGGCGCACGGGTGGCAGGTGCCCGTCCTGCTCGGGTGGGACGGCGGCGTGAACTACGACATGGAGCCCGTGGACCACGCGGTCGTCCTGCGCGACTGGTACGAGCGGTTCGGTGCCGAGCTCGTGACGCTCGACGGCGAGCAGGTGCTGGAGCTGTGGGTGGAGCGTCCGCCCGCGAGCACGACGGAGGCGCTCGCGGTGGCGCGTGAGCACTACGAGTACTGCTACGACGTGGTCCACCAGGGCGTCGGCTCGTTGACCGACCTCGCGGGGGACCAGGTCGGGTCGAGGTCCTGGTACTTCTGGTGGGACTGAGCGTCTCGGGCGCGGTGTCGTCGCCGCCGACGGGTGGTCAGCGGCACGGCGTCCAGAGGTGAGGGTGGGCGCCGACGCGCACGAGCGCCTCGTGGCCGCCGTTGATCGCCTGCGGCACCGTGGGGAGCGGCGCGCCGGCCGAGTCGAGCATGAGCTGGAACCCGACGCCGGTCTCGTAGAGGAACGGGCGCAACGGCGGGGTGGCGCGCTCGTCGCGGATCGCGCCGACGACCGTCCCGTCCGCGTCGGCGTCGGTGACCTGGAGGTCGACCGGTGACCCGTCCGGCGTGGGCGCGGGCACCACGTCGTACCCGCCGGAGGAGGTCCACGTGACGACGGCGTCGCCGCGCCCGGTGGTCCGCACGCGGTATCCGACGACCCGGCCGTCGTCGGCGAGAGCGACCGGGACCACCTGGCTGCCGTCGGCGAGCGGCGGCAGCGCGGTGACGCCGCCGGTCGGCGACCAGAGGAGCACCTGCCGGCGGAACGCGCCGGTCGCGTCGGTCCCGGCACCCGACCCGAGGACCCAGCCGGACGCGTTGATCGCGACGGCCTCGGTCGAGCTCCACGCGCCCGAGGGTGGGGGGAGCACGCGTCGCCGGTCGGTCCAGACGAACGCCTCGGTGCGGCCGGGGGAGGCGACGGGGTCGCTCGCGCCCACGACGGTGTTCGCGTCGTTGACGGCGCGGACGGTGTCGTAGCGGTCGGGCGACCGGTCGACGGGCACCAGTGGCAACGGGCCGTCGACGCGCACGGCTTTCGCGATCTCGTACCGCGGGCCCTGCACCGCGGCGGTGCCCGCGACGCGGCCTCCGGGCGAGACGGCGGTCAGCTCGGACCGCAGGCCGCCCTCGATGCCGCCGTACCAGCGGGTGGTTCCCGTGGTCGCCTGCCACGACATCGTGCGGAGCCGGGTGTCGTAGCCGACGACGAGCCCGTCGTCGCCGAGGTCGAGCGCGAACGGGACGGGCACCCGGGTCAGCGACCCGCAGACGGTCCCCGTCCAGCCGGTCGCCGGTGCCGCGTCCGCACGCGCGGGCGTCACCGGCGTGCCCCCGACGGCCAGACCGGCCACGACGGCGAGCGCGAGGAGCGCGACGGCAGCGGGTCGACGGCGGCGGCGCGGCCCGCGACGCCGACCCGACGCGCGGTCGACCGGGCGTCCGGCCCTCGGCGTCAGGCCGCCGGGCACGTCGGGGTCCACAGGTAGGGGCGCTGGTCGGACATCAGGAGCACCTGGCCGGCCTCGCTCATCCGGTAGGGCACGCCGCGCAGCAGCGCCCCGTCGGGCCCGGCCAGGCGGCGGAAGCCGGTGTCCGGGCGGTAGAGGAACGGCAGCGCCGAGCCCGACGTGGGGTCGATGATCGTCCCGACCGCACCGCCGCGGTCGTCGGCGGAGATGACCTGCAGGTCGCCGCCGGGCGACGGCACGAACGTGTACCCCGCGGTCGGCGACCACGTGACGAGCGCGTCGTCGTCCCAGTCGGGGGTCAGACGGTGGCCGGTGATGCCACCCTGCTCGTCGATGTGCTCGGCGACGAAGATGGCGTCGTCGGGCAGCGGCGGGAGCTCGAGGACGGTCCGGTCCGGGCGCCAGACGAGCACCCGGTGGTGGTACACGCCCTGCGCGTCGAGGTGGTACCCCCCGCCGAGCACCCATCCGGCCTCGTTGACCGACCGGGTCTGCACGAACCGGTACGAGGCGTCAGGTGTCGGGAGCACGTGCTTGCGGTCGGTCCACACGAACGGCTCGGTCGCGCCCTGCGCGCCGAGGACCTCGCTCGTGCCGACGACGACGTTGGCGTCGTTGACGTCGTGCACCTGGTCGGCGGTCCGCAGCGAGCGGTCCACCGGGCGCAGGGGGAGGGGGCCCTCGACGCGCACGGCCTTCGGCGGGTTCGTCGTCGGGCCGTCGACCTCGGCGACGCCTGCGACGCGTCCGCCCCCGCTGATCGCGCTGATCTCCGAGGACAGGCCGCCCTCGATGCCGCCGTACCAGCGGTAGGTCCCGGTCCGGGAGTCCCAGGACGCCGCCCGGGTCCGTCGGTCGTACCCGACGACGACGCCCGCGTCGTCCACGTCACGGGCGACGGTCAACGGGACCTCGGTGCGCGAGCCGCACACCGAGCCCTGCCACCCCGTCACGGGTGGGTCGTCGGCGGCGGCCGGTGGCACGGCGACGGCGGTGCCGAGCGAGGCGGCGAGGATCGAGCTCAGGACGAGATGACGTCGCACGGAAGTGCCCCCTGTGTGCGGGTCGCCGCCGCAGCGGCCGACCGATGGTGCGGAGACGGGGTCGTGCCCCGTCCCGCTCATGCTGCGGGCGACGTCGCCGAGCGGCGACCGGAGTCCACCGGCCGGGCGCGTGCGGTCGACGACCGGGCCCGGGGGCGGGTGTGACGCGAAGGGCGAGGGGGCGTGGGCTGCCGGTGGGCGTCACCGCGGGTGAAATACGGACGAAACGCCCGAACGTGCCACGCGAGGCGGGCAGACTTGCGACCTCACGACTGGGTGAGAGCGCTCTCAGCGCGCGATGACCTCAACGGAAGGCCGGCCAAGCAGATGACCGACATCCCCGATCTCACCGACTGGCTCGTGGCGCAGCCCGACCTGTTCGAGACGAAGAAGAAGCTCTTCGGCAAGACCGTGATCCACAAGCCGTCAGGCGAGAAGGTGGTCGAGGGGTACCGCTACTTCCGCTCGAGCATCGACGAGCTCGTCACCGCCTTCGAGAGCGGCGACCTGGCCGCGGTGCAGGCGCTCGAGTACGCGGTCGACGAGGACGGGGACGCCGACACGAGCGCCGTCGCGCTGCTGCTCGCGTACACCAAGAGCGGCGCGTTCCTCGCGGCGCAGCCGGAGGAGTACCAGGACTACGTGCCCGTGCGCGTGCGTGAGCCGCGCTTCTTCCCGGGCTCGACCGCGCTGGTCGAGAGCCTCGACCAGACGAGCTGACCGCCGGCACGTCGTCGGACGGGCGGCGCCGCGGACGGGGGGCCGCGGCGCCGCCTCGCGTCACCGGGGTGCCGCCCGTCGCGCGTCGCCCGCGGCCTTTCGCGTGCCGCCCGTCGCGCGTCGCCCGCGGCCTTTCGCGTGCCGCCCATGGCGCGCGTCACTCGCGGTCGTCACCGCCGGTGCAGCGGCCCGGCGCGCGGGTGAACCGCGGCAGGAGCGGTCCGGAGCGGCCTTCCGCTCCGTTACGGTGCGCCGGTGAGCGAGCACACGGGACACGAGACGGGCGGGACGCCGTTCGCACCGCCGAGCGGCCGACGCCCCGGACCCGACCTGACGAAGGCCGGCGAGTCGGCGGCTCCCGCAGCGGAGGCCTCCCCGTTCGCCGCGCCCGCCGCGCAGCAGGCGTCGCCGTTCGCGCCGCCCGGCCCCGCCGCCCAACCCGGCCCCTCCGCCCAGGCGGGCACCCCCGTGCCGCCCGGCCCGTACGCCCAGCCGGGCTCGTACGCCCAGCCCGGCGTGTACGCCCAGCCCGGCCCATACACGCAGCCCGGCCCGTATGCCCAGCTCGGCTCGTACGGCCCGGCTGATCCGTACGCGCAGCCCGGCCCGTACGCCCAGCCCGGCCCGTACGCCCAGCCCGGCGCGGCCCCGCAGCCGCCGACGTACGGCCATGCCGCTCCCGCTGCTCAGCCGTCCGCCTTCGGTCAGCCGGCGCCGTACGGGGCGCCCGCCCCCGCGACGCCGACCTACGGCGCCGCCCCCGGCTACGGGTCGCCGTACGGGGGGCCGCCGGCCTACGGCGCACCCGGTCCGTACGGCGGTGCGCCCGCGTACGGGGCGCCGTTCGGGTACGGGCCCGCGGCCCAGCCGCCGACGGAGGCCCTGGCGATCGCGTCGCTCGCCACGAGCGTCGGTGGCCTGCTGCTGCTCGGCGGCGTCCCGGGACCGGTCGGTCTGGGTCTGGGCATCGGGGCGTTGCGGCGGATCCGCCGGCGCGGCACCCGGGGTCGCGGGATGGCGATCGCGGGTGTGGTCGTCGGGGCGGTGAGCACGCTGGTCTTCGTGGGCTGGGTGTGGCTCGCGGTCTGGGCGGCGTCGAACCCGGACTTCGCGAGCGACGCGTCGGCGGAGCTGCCCGACTACACCCTGCGCTCGGACCTGGTGGTCGGCGACTGCCTGGAGGAGTACCCGAACGCGCTCGACCTCGGGACGGCGGGTCCGGTGGACTGCGGCCAGCCGCACGCGCTGGAGATCGTGGCGGTGCTGCCGCTGTCGGCTCCGGTCGACACGTACGCGGACCCGAGCGACGCCGGGTACGACGAGGGGTTCGCGGAGTGCGCCGCGCAGATCGACCGTGCCGCGCCGGAGCTGCTGGACGAGTGGACGGTGTGGACCGACGTGAGCTTCCCGCACCCGGACGACTGGGCGACGGGCGCGACGTCGGCGTACTGCGCCGTGGCGACCGACTACCCGGACCTGCAGGGGTCGGTGCTCGACGGCACGGTCACCGCGCCGTAGCCGCGGCACGGCCGCACCGCGAGCGCCGGACGGGCTTTGTCCGGATCGTCCTGACGCATTGTCAGGTCCATTGATGCCGACGCAGCGCGCCTTTTCGTGAATGATTCCCCGAGCATTTCCCGCGGGATGTCGACGAGCGCACCGGTGCGGTGCGCCGAGCGGTCGGGCGGCGAGTTGGCTGGTCACGGGTGTGTCTCGGCCCGGTCACGACCGACTCTGAAAAGCCGCTGGTCGTGACCTGGATGGGACGTGCACGTGACGGGCCCGTGCTGGCGGTGACCCGTTCCGGACCGCAAGGCTTCAGTCCTCGGACAAATGGAGGCGACTGATGCGCGGACGGATCTCGGCGGGGGCACTCGTGACGGCAGGGCTGCGGGCGGGCAGGCGAGGGCGGGCGCGGGCGTCGACCCGCGCGACGGCGGTCGTGGCGGCGGCCACCCTCGTCGGCGCGCTCGCGGCGTGCAGCGCGGGCGACTCGGGTGCGGACATGGACATGTCGCAGGCCGAGGGCGGCTACGACGACTCGTTCTCCACCGAGGAGTGGCGCGACGTCCCCCTGGACGACCAGGAGGAGTACGACGACTCCCCGGAGCAGCCGTTCCAGGACGTGCGGACGAGCCCGCTGTCGACCTTCTCCTCCGACGTCGACACCGCGTCGTACAGCAACCTGCGCCGCCAGCTGCGGCAGGGCGTCGCGCCGGACGGGGTGCGGATCGAGGAGCTCGTCAACTACTTCGACTACGACTACCCGGCGCCGGACCCGGACGCGGCGGACCCGTTCACGGTGACGACGCAGGTCGCCGACGCGCCGTGGGCGCCGGACCACCGGCTCGCGATGATCGGCGTGCAGGCGACGGCGGAGAAGCCGACGAGCCGCGGTAACAACATCGTCTTCCTGCTCGACGTCTCCGGGTCGATGGACGAGCCCAACAAGCTGCCGCTGCTCGCGGAGTCGTTCTCGCTCCTGGTCGAGCAGCTCGACGAGGACGACACGGTGTCGATCGTGACGTACGCGGGGAGCAACCAGGTGCTCGCGGACTCGGTGCCGGGCGACCACCGTCGTGAGCTGGTGGGGATCCTGCGCGAGCTGCGGGCGGGCGGCTCGACGGGCGGCGCGGCCGGGCTCGAGACGGCGTACGAGCTGGCGACGGAGAACTTCGTCGAGGGCGGCAACAACCGGGTGATCCTCGCGACCGACGGCGACTTCAACGTCGGCCCGTCGACGCCCGAGCAGGTGACGGACCTCATCGAGGAGCACGCGAAGACCGGCGTCTACGTCTCGGTCCTGGGCTTCGGGATGGGCAACCTCAAGGACGTCACGATGGAGGCCATCGCCGACCACGGGAACGGCAACTACGCCTACATCGACACCCTCGAGGAGGCGCGCAAAGTCCTGGTCGACGAGTTCGACTCGACGATGTTCGTCGTCGCGCAGGACCTCAAGGTGCAGGTCGAGCTCAACCCCGCGACGGTCTCGCGCTACCGGCTGCTGGGCTACGACAACCGGCGGCTCGAGGACGAGGAGTTCGACGACGACACGAAGGACGCGGGCGACGTCGGCGCGGGCCACTCGGTGACGGCGTTCTACGAGCTCGTGCCGGCGGACGGCGCGTCGGCGGAGGACGACCTCGACTACCAGGACGTCGAGCCGGGCGGCTCCGACGACTTCCTCACCGTGCACGTCCGCTACAAGCAGCCGGGCGGGGACGCGAGCACCGAGGTGGTCTTCCCGGCGGGGTCGGACACGTACACGACGCGCCCGACGGCGGACTTCCGGTTCGCGTCGGCCGTCGCCGAGTTCGGTCTGGCGGTCTCCCGGTCGGAGCACGCGGCGGACGCGAGCCCGGCCCGGGCCCGGGACCGGGCGCGCGAGGCCCTCGGCGAGGACCCGTACGGCCTGCGCTCGGAGTTCGTCGGCCTGGTCGACGACTACGTGCGGATGACGGGCTGAGCCCAGGCCCGACGACGTGCCTCCTCGGGCCGGCGGTCGCTCACCACGCGGCGCGCGACGCCAGCCCGAGGAGGTACTCCTCCCACAGCCGCCCGGCGGCGGGACCGCCCGCGCAGGTCCCGTCGCTGAGCCCGACGGTCTTGACCCACAGGTCGGCGACGTGCGGGCCGTCGAGCGTCGCGCGGGGCGGCGACCCCAGCGCGCGCCCTGCGGGGTTGCACCACACGGTCCCGTCGGGCCCGGCCAGCGCACCGGTGCCGTTGCGCGATGTGTCCACGACGAACGACGCACCGCTCAGCAGCGCGGACAGGTGGCGGCCGTACGCGACCTCGTGCTCGGAGCGCTGGAAGTTCGACGTGTTGACCGCGAACCCGGCGGCCTGGTCGACGCCCGCGGCCCGCAGCCGCAGCGCCATGTCGCGCAGCGCGACCGTCCCCCACCCGAAGCTGTTGCTGCTGGCGGCGTCGAGGTAGACCTCGGCACCCGCACGCGTCAGCGCCCCGACGGCGTACCGGAGCATCGCGAGACGCGCGTCGCGGTCACCGCACCGCTCGAGGTGCAGCAGCGCGTCCGGCTCGACGACGACGACCGCCTTCGCGCGCGCCAGCCCGGCGGCCACCTGGTCGATCCACGCCCGGTACTCGCCGGCCGTCGCGAACCCGCCGGCGGAGAGCCCGCCGCAGTCGCGGTCCGGGATGGCGTACGTGACGAGGACGGGTGTCTGCCCGGCGGCGGCCGCCGTGGCGGCGTACGCCCGGACCGACGACGCGACGGTCGCGGTGGCGTCCTGCGGGCCGAGCCACCGTGCCGAGCCCTGCGCGGCGGCCTTCGCGAGCAGCGCGGCGTCGGTGTCCCGCCCGTCGGCGCGGGCGTCCTGGGCAGCGCGAGCGGCCGGCGAGGTCGGGTCGACGTACTGCGGCCGGGCCGCGAGCACGGTGGTCTGCGGTCGCTCGTCGAGCGCGGCGCCGGAGCTCGTCGTCGTGCCGGGACGCGTCCCGCCGAGCCCGCCCGACACGACGGGCAGCGGCTCGGGCAGCGGCAGCGAGACGACGGTCGGCACGCGCTCGGCGGGCGTGTCGGGCGTCGACCAGACCGACGCGTGCGTCGCGGAGATCAGGTAGGCGCGGCCGTGGTCCTTGACGACGAGCCGCGCGCCCGGCGACGTCGTGCCGGTCGACCACAGCACCGCGCCGTCCGTGCCGACGACGCGCAGGTCGCCCTCGGGTGCCACGACGGCGGATGCCCCGGCGCGCGTCGCGGGGGACCGCCACACCGTCCGGTCGGCGGCCGTGAGCACGAGCGCGCCGTCCGTGCCCATGGTCAGCCGGACGGTGCCGTCGGGGCTCGTGACGGACTCGCGTGGCAGCAGCAGGCCACCCGACGGGACACGGTCGGCGACGGTCGTCCGCAGGGTCGGGCCGGGCACCCCCGCACTCTTCCACGCGACGGTCCCGGCGGTGCTGATCGTGTAGAGCACCCCGTCGGGCTTGAGCACGGACCGCGCACCGGGTGACGCCGTCGCCGTCGTCCAGAGCACCGCGTCGGCACGCGACCGGACCTCGAGCGCGCCGCCCGCCTGCTGCACGAGCCGCGCGCCGGGGTTGCCGGTCGTCCCCGTGTGCCACAGGACGCGGCCGCCGAGGCTCAGCGTCACGTCGCCGTCCGCCCCGACGGCCAGCACGTGCGCGCTCCCCACGGCGTGCAGTCCGTCGCCGGCGGCGAGTGCCTGACCCGTCAGCAGGCGGTCCGTCGGGCCCTGGGCCGACGCCGGCAGCGGCACGGTGACGGAGAGGACGACGGCGACGGCGGCGACGAGGTGCACGGCGGCCGAGAGGGCGCGTCCGGTCCCGCGGGTCGTTCGGCGCAGCACTGACGGGGGCATGGTGGGGCTCCAGCGCAGGGGGTGGGTTCGCCGGTCGCATCGGCCGCCGGGTCACGACGTTGAGGCGACGCGAGGCACGTCACGCCGTCGCGTGCCCGGTGGCCGTCCGGAGCGCGGCGGTCCGTGGGGGTCCGCCGTGTTCGCGCCCGCCGGCCCACGCACGCACCTGTTGTCTGCCGGACGTGAGCAGGTACGACGCCGTACCCTCGCGGTCATGCCGCTGCTGCCGGTCCGGACCTCCACCCGATGGGTCCTCGTCGCCGTCTTCGTCGCGATCGGAGTCGTCGCCGCCCTCGTGGGCAACGGGTGGACGGTGCTCGGCATGGCGCTGGGGGCCGTCGGCCAGGTCGCGAGCCTGCTGCACGAGCGTCGGAAGGCGGCGCAGGGGCCGACCACGACCTGACGCGTCGCACGGCAGCTGGGGGCGCTCCAACGGACATCTCCGTCGACGATAGAGTCGGCGCGGCGCATGCAGGCCGCCGGTGCGAGGGAGGTGGCGGGTGTCGGACGACGCGTTCGCCGCGGACGTGACCGCGCTCGCCGCGCTCGGCGAGCCGGTCCGCCGCACCCTCTACCGCTACGTCGTCGCGCAGGGCGCGCCGGTCAGCCGGGAGGCCGCCGCCGCCGGGGTGGGCGTCCCGACCCACGTCGCGAAGTTCCACCTCGACAAGCTGCTCGACGCGGGACTGCTGGAGGTCGAGTACCGCCGCCCGCCCGGGCGTGGCGGGCCGGGGGCGGGGCGCCCCACGAAGCTGTACCGCCGGGCGGGGCGTGACGTGGCGGTGAGCCTGCCCGCGCGCCGCTACGACCTCGCCGGTCGCGTCCTGGCCGAGGCGATCGCGGCCGCCCGCCGTGACGGGACGGCGGTGGGGGACGCGCTCGCGACCACGGCCCGCGAGGTGGGGCGCCGCCTCGTCGGGCACGCCGACGTCGACGCCGCCGTGCCCGACCAGGAGGCGGTGGCGCGGGTCCTGGCCCGGCACGGGTACGAGCCGCGCACCGCCGACGGCGAGGTCCTGCTGACGAGCTGCCCGTTCGAGCGGCTCGCGGCCGACCTCCCCGACGTCGTGTGCGTGATGAACCGCGACCTCGTCGAGGGGGTGCTCGACGCGGTCTGCCCCGGAGCGCTCGAGGCGCGGCTGGATCCCGGCGCGGGGCGCTGCTGCGTCGTCGTCGGGCAGCCGTGAGCGGTCAGAGGTGGCCCGGGGTGCAGCCGGGCGTGTAGTACCCCGTGACGGTCGCGGCGCGGCTGGTCGAACGGTTGCCCGCGAGGTCGACGGCCTGGACGCGCACCGCGTTGGGGCCGGGCTGCCGCAGGTGCAGGATCGCCCACATCCCGCTCGAGCCCTTGTCCTCGAGGGCGCCGATGTCGACGCCGTTCGCGAGCACGCGGTACCGGATCTGGTCCTGCGGCGTGACGTCGTCGGTGACCTTCGGGACTCCGACGATGAGCATCAGGCACTGGAACCCGCCGGCGTACCCGTAGAGCGGGGTGCCGGGCGGCGTCGTGTCCGTGGCGGCGCCGGCCGAGGTGGCGCCGGCGAGCGCGGTGGTGAGGGCGGTGATCGCGGCGATGGTCGCGGTCCGGACGAGTCGGTGTCGGGACATGCGGTCCTCCTGGGACCGGTGGTGGTGGGCGTCGTGGACGCGGGCGCCCGCTGCGGGACGCCGGGGGGAGAGCGCACGGAGCGTTCTAAAAGAGATGTCTGTTGACGCTAGACCCGACACCCGGCCACGGCAACCCGCGACCGGCCGTGCACCGGGGGTGGACGGTCGCCCGCCGCTGCGCTCGAATGGTCGCCGGGACCAGGACCGTTCGAGGAGGAACCGTGGGCCGCCTGCACATCGACCTGTTCGTCACGCTCGACGGCGTCGCCCAGGCGCCGGGCGGGCCCGAGGAGGACACGTCGGGCGGCTTCCCGTTCGGCGGCTGGCAGGCGCCGCTGCCCGACGACATGGTCGGCCGCGAGGTGACCGCCGGGATCGAGGGCATGGACGGGCTGCTGCTCGGCCGTCGGACGTACGACATCTTCGCCGCGTACTGGCCGCAGCACGCGGACACGATCGGTCGCCGGCTCAACGCGGTGCCGAAGTACGTCGCGAGCCGCGGGACGCCGGAGCTGACCTGGGACCGCTCGACGCTGCTCGGCCCCGACCTCGCCGCCGAGGTGCGCGCGCTGCGCGACCGGCACGAGAGCACGCACGTCATCGGCAGCGTCGACCTCGTCCAGACGCTGCTCGCGGAGCGGTTGTTCGACGTGCTGACCCTGTGGGTCCACCCGATCGTGCTCGGCCAGGGCAAGAAGGTGTTCCCCGACGGGGTCCGGGCCTCGGGGCTGCGTCTGCTCGAGCCGCCCGCGGTCGGCAGCCACGGCGTCGTCCAGCTCCGGTACGCGCCGACGGGCGAGGACCCGGCGACGGGCGACATGACCGTCGACGGGTGAGCCGGTCGCCCGACCGGTCCTGACCGCGCCTCAGGCGACGACGAGCCGCGGTGCGAGCGCGCCGATGCGGCGGTCGAGCTCGTGCACCGTGCGGTCGAACGCGTCCGAGGAGCCGTCGCGCACGGGATCCGGGAGGGACCAGTGCACGTCGGCGCGGAGCCCGACCTCCTCGTGCGCCCGGTCGCACACGGTGATGACGAGGTCGTCGTCGCGGCGGACGGCGTCCACGGTGCGCGGTTCCGCACCGCGCAGGTCGAGGCCGTGCCGTGCGGCCGCCGCGAGGGCGCCCGGGGCGATCGCGCCGGCCGGGTGCGTGCCGCCGGAGGCCACCGGGATGTCGCTGGTACGCCGCCAGACGGCGACGGCGAGGTGCGAGCGGGCGGAGTTGGCGGTGCACACGAACAGCACCCGGGGCGGTCGCAGGAGCGCGGTCGTGACCGGCCCGAGCTCGGAGGGCAGGAGGCGCAGGTAGGTGCGGCGGCGGTCCCCCTCGGACCGGGTGCGTTCGACCAGGCCGTGCTCGACGAGGACGTTGACGTGATGGGCGAGCAGGTTGGAGGGCAGGGCGAGCGCGAGCGCGAGCTCGGACGGTGAGGCGTCGCCCTGCGACAGCAGGTCGACGACGGCGAGCCGTCCGGGGTCGGAGAGCGCCGCGTGGAGCGCAGCGCGCCGCTCGACCGCGGCTATCCACTCAGTGTCCATTGAGTCAATGTTGACTGACTGAACGCCGCCGAGCAAGATGTGACACCCCGGAGCCGCCAGGCCCGCCGCCGCCTCGAGGAGCAGCCGTGACCGCGACCGACAAGCCCAGCGTCCTGTTCGTGTGCGTCCACAACGCCGGGCGCTCGCAGATGGCCGCCGGGTTCCTCTCGGCACTGTCGGCCGGCGCGGTCGAGGTCCGGTCGGCCGGTTCGGCGCCCGCCGCGCAGGTGAACCCCGTCGCCGTCGCGGCGATGGCCGAGGTCGGCGTCGACATCGCCGCCGAGCAGCCCAAGGTCCTCACGAGCGACGCGGTGCAGGCGTCCGACGTCGTGGTGACCATGGGCTGCGGCGACGCGTGCCCCTACTTCCCGGGCGTGCGCTACGAGGACTGGGTGCTCGACGACCCGGCCGGGCAGGGCATCGAGGCCGTGCGGCCCATCCGCGACGAGATCCGTGGGCGCGTCGTCGGACTGCTCGACTCCCTCGGGGTCCCCGTCGTCGCCTCGTAGCGCAGCCCAGGGGCTCAGGCGGCGCAGCAGGCCGCGGGCGAGCGGTCCGCGCTGACGGTGAGCCGCTGCCGTGCGGCGAGCACCATCCTCCGGCCGGCGTCGGCGGCGCGCGTGCCGACCCGCGACCACCGGAGGTGAGGCTCGGGCGTGGTGCGCTCGCGGACGAGCAGGGCGACGGCGAGCGCGCGGTCGAGCTCGCGCTGCTGCTGCTGGTGGAGCGTGAGGAACAGCTCGGGGTGCATGTCAGGCCTCCGGCTTGCGTGCGTGGACGATCGCGCCGTGCATGCCGTCCGCGACCCGGTGGGTGAAGGTGACGGCGGTGTCGACGAACCCGGCGGTGGCGAGCCCGTCGAGGTACTCCTGCCGCGACAGCGCGCCGGCGATGCAGCCGACGTAGGAGCCGCGCTCGGCGCGCTGCTCGGGCGTGAGGTCGTCCTCGGCGACGACGTCGGAGATGCCGACTCGGCCGCCGGGGACGAGCACGCGGAAGACCTCGCCCAGGACGGCGGGCTTGTCGGGGGAGAGGTTCACGACGCAGTTCGAGATGACGACGTCGACGGACGCGTCGTCGAGCGGCAGGTCCTCGATGGTGCCCTGGTGGAAGGCGACGTTGGTCGCGCCGGCCCGCTCGGCGTTGGCGCGCGCGAGGGCCAGCATCTCCTCGGTCATGTCGACGCCGTGCGCGAAGCCGGTCGGTCCGACGCGCTTCGCGGACAGCAGGACGTCGATGCCCCCGCCGCTGCCGAGGTCGAGCACGCGCTCGCCCTCCCGGAGCTCGGCGACGGCCGTCGGGTTGCCGCACCCGAGCGAGACGAGCTGCGCCTCGACGGGGATGCCGGTCAGCTCGGACGGGTCGTAGAGCGCGGCGCCGAACGTCTGCGACTCGTCGCTCGGCCCGCAGCCGCCCCCTCCGCCGCAACAGCCGGCGTCGCCGCCGACCTGACGCGCCGCCTCGGCGTACTTCTCCCGGACCTGCTCGCGGACGTCGGACATCCCGCACCTCCTCATATCGATGAACGTCGATGTGCTCCGACCCTGCACCCATGCATCGATCACTGTCAATATCGACAACCATCGATTTCCAGTCATAGACTCGTCGCATGGCTGCCATGGATCTGCTGCCCGTCGTCTCCGAGCCCGCCGCGTGCTGCACGCCCGCCGCGGCACCGACCATCAGTGCGGACGACGCGACGCAGCTCGCCCGCACGCTCAAGGCGATGGCGGATCCCACCCGCCTCCGGCTCCTCTCGCTCATCGCGGCCCACGAGGGCGGGGAGGCGTGCGTGTGTGACCTCATCGAGCCCGTCGGGCTGAGCCAGCCGACGGTGTCGCACCACCTCAAGCAGCTGACGGAGGCCGGGCTCGTCACCCGGGAGAAGCGCGGGGTGTGGGCCTACTTCACGATCGTGCCCGGCGCGGTCGATGCCGTGACGCAGCACCTCGGCGCCCATCTGACGGTCCACGCGGAGGGCTAACGGGGGCGTCCGGACGTGGCGCGCGGCTGGCGCCGTCGTCCGATCGAGTCAATCTGACTCGATCTGGTTGCGCGCAGACCTCGGGACGACGCATAGTGTCAACATGACTCGAAGCGACGGCGGCACTGACACCCTCCCGAGCACCGCTCTGCTGACCGACCACTACGAGCTCACGATGCTCCGGGCCGCGCTGGCCGACGGCACCGCCCACCACCAGGCCGTCTTCGAGGCCTTCGCGCGCCGACTCCCCGCCGGTCGCCGCTACGGCGTCGTCGCCGGGCTGGGCCGGCTCGTCGAGGCGATCCAGGCGTTCCGCTTCACCGACGCCCAGGTCGCGTGGCTCGAGGAGCAGGGGATCGCCGACGCGCGCACCGCCGCCTACCTGCGCGACTACCGCTTCACGGGCCAGGTCGACGCGTACCGCGAGGGCGAGATCTGCTTCCCCGGCAGCCCGGTCCTCACCGTGACCGGCACGTTCGCCGAGTGCGTCGTCCTGGAGACGCTCGTCCTGTCGGTCCTCAACCACGACTCGGCGGTCGCGTCGGCGGCGGCCCGCATGGTGACGGCGGCGCGCGGCCGGACGCTCCTGGAGATGGGCAGCCGCCGCACCGGCGAGGCGTCGGCGGTCGCCGCAGCCCGGGCCGCGTACGTCGCGGGGTTCGACGCGACCAGCAACCTCGAGGCCGGCTTCCGGTACGGCGTCCCGACGCGGGGGACCGCGGCGCACGCCTTCACGCTCGCGCACACCGACGAGCGCGCCGCGTTCGCGTCGCAGGTCGCCGCGCTCGGCACCGGGACCACGCTCCTCGTCGACACCTACGACACGGCCACCGGCATCGAGAACGCCGTCGCCGTCGCCGGACCCGCGCTCGGCGCCGTCCGGATCGACTCCGGGGACCTGGCCGCCGAGGCCCGCGCCGCCCGCGCACGGCTCGACGCGCTCGGCGCGACGAGCACCCGGATCGCGGTGACGTCGGACCTCGACGAGCACACGATCGACGCCCTCGCCGACGTCCCCGTCGACGTCTACGGCGCCGGGACGCGACTCGTCGGCGGGTCGGGCCACCCGACGGCGGGCATGGTCTACAAGCTCGTCGCGGTCGCCGACCGGCCCGGCGCCGACGCCCCGCTGCGTCCCGTCGCGAAGACGGCGGCCGGCAAGGCGAGCACCGGCGGTCGCAAGACGGCCCACCGCGAGCTCGACGCCCGGGGCCGCGCGGTCCGCGAGACGGTCGTCGTCGGACCCGCGACCGACGTCCCCGGCCGCGCGCTGCAGGTCGCCGTGATCCGCGACGGGCACGTCGTGCACGCCCCGACGCTCGACGAGGTCCGCGCGCACCACCGCGGCGCCAAGGCCGAGCTGCTGCCCGCCGACCTCGACCTCGCCGACGGGAGCCCGCGCCTCGTCGCGGCAGCCGCCGCCGACCTCGCCGGGAGCGCCGCATGACCCCGCGCCCCGTCCCCACCCGCACCTCCACCACCGTCGCGCGCCACCCGCGCGGGCGGGCCACCGGGCGCCGCACCGCGACGCCGCTCCTGGGAAGGACCGCAGCATGAAGAGCGCCCTCATCGTCGTCGACGTCCAGAACGACTTCTGCGAGGGCGGCGCGCTCGCCGTCGCGGGCGGGGCCGAGGCCGCCGCCCGGATCACCGACTACGTCAAGCGGCACGGCGCCGAGTACGACACGGTCGTCGCGACGCGCGACTGGCACGCACCGCTGCCGGACACGAACGACGGCCACTTCGCCGCCGACGGCGAGGCGCCCGACTACGTGACGACGTGGCCCGTGCACTGCGTCGCGGGCACGTCGGGCGCCGAGTACCACCCGAACCTCGTGCTCCCGGAGCGGACCGTGCACGTCGTCAAGGGCGAGTCGCGGCAGGACTACTCGGGCTTCCAGGGCCGCGTGGTCGACGCCCCGGACGGGCTCGGGCGGCTGGCCGACCTGCTCCTCGCGCGGAACGTCGCGCACGTCGACGTCGTCGGGATCGCGACGGACTTCTGCGTCGCGTCGACCGCGATCGACGCCCGCCGCCGCGCCGCGACGGTCGTCACGGTGCTGACGGACCTGACGGCCGCGGTGTCGGCGCCGACCGCGATCAAGGCCCTGACCGAGCTGACCGGGCGCGGCGTGCGGCTCGAGGAGTCGCGGTGAGCGCGGCGAAGGCTCCGGACGGGTACGACGCGAGCGACTACCCGCCGTTCGCGGTGACGGTCGACCTGGCGATCTTCACGATCCGCGACGGCCACCTGAAGGTCCTGCTCGTCCAGCGGGCCGACGACCCGTACGCGGGCGCGTGGGCGCTGCCGGGCGGGTTCGTCGGCATCGACGAGGACGCGACGACGGCCGCGTGGCGCGAGCTCGCCGAGGAGACGGGGCTCGAGCGGTTCGACGGGCACCTCGAGCAGCTCGCGACCTACTCGGCGCCCGCGCGCGACCCCCGTATGCGGGTCGTGTCCGTCGCGCACGTGGCGTTCGCGCCGAACCTGCCCGACCCGCGGGCCGGGTCCGACGCGGCCGCCGCGCACTGGTGGGACGTCGACGACCTGTTCCTGCCCGGCCTGACGCTCACGGGCGACCCGACCGACGCGCCCGACCTGGCCTTCGACCACGCGCAGATCCTCACCGACGCGGTCGACCGCGTCGCCGCGAAGCTCGAGTACACGACGCTCGCGACCGCGTTCGTCGAGACGCCGTTCACGCTGTCCGAGCTCCGGCACGTCTACGAGACGGTGTGGGGCGTCCGGCTGGACCCCGGCAACTTCCGCCGCAAGGCCGAGACGGGCTCGCTCGCGACCAAGGACCCGGGCACCGACCCGCGGCCGACCGGCGGCCGTCGCGCCGCCGTGTACCGCCCCACCGGCACCGCCGCGCTGCAGCCGCCCATGCTGCGCCCCGACGGTGCCCGCGCGAAGACCACCGCGACCACCGGAGGACCCCGATGACCAGCCCGGCGACCCTGCGGGTCGCGCTCGCCCAGCTGCCCGTCCGCGTCGGCGACCTCGCCGGCAACCGCGCCGCGATCCGCGCCGCCGCCGCGTGGGCCGAGTCGGTCGACGCGGACGTGCTGCTCACCCCCGAGATGTCCGTGACGGGCTACCCCGTCGAGGACCTGCTCGCCGAGCCGGGGTTCGTCGACGCCGCCGCGCGGTCCGTCGACGACCTCGCCGCCACGTCCGGCCGCGTCGTGACGGTCGCCGGCGCGCCGCTGCCGACCGACCGGCTGCCCGCCGCGGGCGGGGCGCGCGACCTCGGGTCGGCGCTCGACGCGGTCGTCCGGCCCCTGCGCAACGCCGCCGTGGTGCTCGCCGACGGCCGCGTCCAGGGCGCGCACGCCAAGACGCTCCTGCCGACGTACTCGGTGTTCGACGACGCCCGCCACTTCGGCGCGGGCCGCCGCGACCAGGCGCTGTTCGCGGTCCCGACGCCGGACGGCCCGGTCACCGTCGCGCTGCTCGTGTGCGAGGACGTGTGGGACCCGACGCTCGTCGCCGAGGTCGCGGCCGCGGGTGCCCAGGCGGTGCTCGTGACCAACGCGAGCCCGTACGAGGTCGGCAAACCCGCGCGACGGCTCGCCGTGCTGCGGGCCGCGGCCGTCGCGGGCGGTGTCCCGGTCGCCTACGTCAACGCGTCCGGCGGGCAGGACGAGGTCGTGTTCGACGGCGGGTCGCTCGTCGTCGACGCCGACGGGCGGCTGCTCGCCCGCGCCGCCGCGTTCACGCCCGACCAGCTGGTCGTCGATCTGCCCGTCGCCCCCGCACGGCCCGCGACGCGCGACGTCGTCGGGGTCGATCGCGGCACCGTCCGGGCGCGCCGGCCGCTCGCCGCACCGACCGTCGCGCCGCCGCTCGACCCGCACGACGAGGTCTGGACCGCGCTCGTCACCGGCGTCCGCGACTACTGCACGCGCGTCGGCCTGCCACGCGTCGTCCTCGGGCTCTCCGGCGGCGTCGACTCCGCGCTCGCGGCCACGATCGCGGTCGACGCGCTCGGCCCGGACGCCGTGCGCGGTGTCGGCATGCCCGGCCCGTACTCGTCGCCGGGCTCGGTCGACGACGCCGCCGCGCTCGCCGCGAACCTGGGCATCCGGTTCGACGTCGTCCCGATCGCCGACGCCTACGCCGAACGCAGGACGGCGCTGGCGGACGTCGTCGGCGGCCCCGGGACCGGCGCCGACCCGGTCGCGTGGGAGAACCTCCAGGCCCGGCTGCGCGGCACGACCCTCATGACGATCGCCAACGCGACCGGTGCGCTCGTCTGCTCGACGGGCAACCGGTCGGAGAGCGCGGTCGGCTACACGACGCTCTACGGCGACACGTGCGGCACCGCGCCGAACCCGCTCGGCGACCTGCTCAAGACCGACGTCGTCGGCTCCGACGGCCGGCTCGTGCCCGGCGTCTACGGCCTGTGCGCGTGGCGCAACGCGCGTGCGGTCGCGTCCGGCGAGGTGCCGCCGATCCCGGCGTCGACGCTCACCAAGCCCCCGTCGGCGGAGCTCGCACCCGACCAGCAGGACTCCGACTCGCTGCCCCCGTACGACGTGCTCGACCCGCTGCTGCTCGCGTTCCTCGAGGACCGGAGGGGCCCCGACGACCTCGTCGGCGACCTCGTCGCCCGCGGGCACGACCGCGCCGGCGCGACCGCCACGGTCCGGCACGTCCTCGGGCTCGTCGACCGCAGCGAGTTCAAGCGCCGCCAGGTGCCGCTGCGGATCAAGGTCAGCCGCGTCGCGTTCGGGCGCGACCGCCGGATGCCGCTCGCCACGCACTGGCGGCACGTCCCGACGCCGGTCGCCGAGCCGTCGCGCAGCTCCGTCTGACCGGCGCTCGCCGGGCCCGGGCGCCCGTCGTCCCGGGCCGTCAGAGCAGGTCGCGCAGCACCGTCGCCTGGTTGTGGTCCGGGTCCTTCGCGCCGTACAGGAGCGTGACGACGTCGTGCGTCGCGACGACGTCCCGGAGCCGGTCGAGCGCCGGGTTGGTCGCGAGCTCCGCGCGGTAGCGGCGGGCGAACTCGTCGAAGAGCGCCTCCTCGTGGTGGAACCACCGCCGCAGCTCGGTCGACGGCGCGACGTCCTTGAGCCACACGTCGACCGCCGCGCGCTCCTTCGTCAGGCCGCGCGGCCACAGCCGGTCGACGAGGACGCGCAGCCCGTCGTCGTCGGACCGCTCGTCGTGGACCCGGCGTACGCGCACGCTCACACGCCCATCGTGCCGTGTGGGCGACCGGTGCGAGGATCGGCGCTGCCGGGCCGGCCGCGAGACCTGCCGCACGGTGCGCGACCCACGACGCTCGACGACGAGGAGACGCCATGACGACGTTCGGCCCGACCGACGACCTCCGCGCGGCCGAGTTCCGCGGCGCCGACCTGCGCGGCGCGAGGTTCATCGAGACCGACCTGTCCGGCGCGGTGCTGCGCGGCGTGCAGGTCGAGGGCGTCGAGATCGACGCGCCGTGGCTGCCCGACGGTGACGCGCTCCTCGTCAACGGCGTCGACGTGATCCCGTTCGTCGAGGCCGAGCTCGACCGCCGGTTCCCCGGCCGCTCGACCCGCCGCGCCGCCGACCCGGACGGGCTGCGCGACGCGTGGGCGGTGCTGCAGCGCACGTGGGACGCGACGCTCGCGCGCGTCGCCGCCATGCCGGACGGGACGCCGGACGTGTCCGTCGCGGGGGAGTGGTCGTTCGCCCAGACGCTGCGCCACCTCGTCCTCGCGACCGACGCCTGGCTCGGGCGCTCGGTCCTCGGCCTGGCGCAGCCGTTCCACCCGCTCGGCCAGCCCGGTCCGCAGGCGGAGGACGACGGGCTCGACCTGTCGCTGTTCAGCACGACCACGCCGACGTTCGACGAGGTGCTCGCGGCCCGCGCCGACCGCGTCCGCCTGGTGCGCGACTTCCTCGCGACCGTCACCGCCGACGACCTCGCCGCGCAGCACCCGCACCCGTGGGCGCCCGAGTACCCCGAGACGACCCTGTCGTGCCTCCACGTGATCCTCGAGGAGGAGTGGGAGCACCACCGGTTCGCGGTCCGCGACCTCGACGCGATCGGGTCGTCGCCGGCCTGAACGCGCACGCGTCGGGGCGTCCGGGCGCGGAAAATGCGCTGGCCAGCAGCGCCCGGCGGCGCGCACAGTACCGGGGCGCTGCGCGTGACCTCGCGCGCGGCGACCACACGTGACGGCCACGACGAGCCGCGGAAGGAGGAGCCCGTGCACGACCGCATCGACCGCTGGTCGGGACGCGACGTCTGCGCGTCCGACGCGCTCGTCCTGCACCGCACCCTCGACCGCACGACCGACCGCACGACCGGCCGCCCGGAGCAGCGCGGTCGCCTCCTGCGCCCCTCGTCGACCTGACGTCCACCCACGTCGACGACGGGCCGTTCCCCTCCGCGGGAGCGGCCCGTCGTCGTTCGTCGACCCGCGCCCCCTGGAAGGAGACCGCCATGGTCCGCATCGTCAACCAGTCCCTGACCGCCACCCACGCGCCGATCTCCGACGCCGACGCCCGTCGCGCCGCCCGGCGCCTCGCCCGCACGGCCGCCCGCAACCCGCTGCGACGGGTCCGGGTCGACTGCGAGCCGCACGCGGTGCGCGACCCGCTCGCGACGCTCGGCGACCGCGTCTGGTGCGACGCGCACGCCGACTGGGCGACGGTCGTCGAGGTCACCGAGTAAGCGCCCCGAGCCCGCACCACCGACACGACCCGACCCAGCACGACGACCGGTCCGAGCGACCACGAGAGAGGAGGTGACCCCGGTGTCCGGAGTCCTGGTCCTGAACGCGGGCTACGAGCCCCTGCACCGGGTGAGCCTGCAGCACGCGGTGCGGATGCTGCACCGGCGGGTCGCGGTCGTCGAGGAGGCGGTCGCGGGCAAGCGGTTCGGGCAGTACCCGCTGCCCGCGGTCCTGCGGCTGGTCCGGTACGTGCACATGCGCTGGCGGCACCGGACCGGCGCACCCCCGTGGTCGCGGGCCGGCGTGCTGCGGCGGGACGACCACGTCTGCGCCTACTGCGGGACGCGCGGTGCGGCCACCGTCGACCACGTGATGCCGCGGTCGCGGACCGCCGACCCGAACACGTGGCTCAACACGGTCGCGTGCTGCGGTCGGTGCAACAACCGCAAGCGCGACCGGACGCCCGACGAGGCCGGCATGCGACTCCGGTACGCGCCGCGGGTGCCGAGCCACGCCGAGCTCCTCGACCTCTGACGACGGACCGCTCTCCGGCGAGGAGGGCGGTCCGTCGTCGTGCGCACCGGGCCGTCCGCGTGAGCCGTCGTCGAGGCGGGTCAGCTGGCCGCGGCCCGCGCCTGGTTGAACGGCAGCCGGTCGAAGACGATGGTGGGCTCAACCGATCAACGCACCGCGGCAGGATCGCGAGCGGGAGGTCGTGGACGCTGATGCTGGTGGGAGCGGTTGAGGACCGGATTTGGGCAGGGTGGCGTGCGGGTGAGTCGCTGCGCGCGATCGCGCAGGCCACGGGCAGCCAGCGGGACGTCGTGCGGCGCCTGCTGGCTGCTCATGGCGGAGTGCGACCACCGGCGAGGCGCCGTGATCCGAGGCGCCTGAGCGTGCAGGAGCGGGAGGCCATCTCGCGGGGTCTGGCAGCGGGACTGTCGTGCCGGCAGATCGCCTCCGGGTTGGGTCGGCCGGCATCGACGGTCTCGCGGGAGGTAGCTCGCAACGGCGGGCGGTCCGCGTACCGCGCGGTGGATGCCGAGGCTGCCGCACTAGCAAGGTTGCGCCGACCGAAGGCGACCAAGTTCGCCATGAACGTCGCGCTGGCCGAGGTGGTGCGCGGCCGGTTGGAGCTGGACTGGTCGCCGCAGCAGATCACCGCGTGGCTGACCCGCACGTACGCGGACCCGGAGATGCGGGTCAGCCACGAGACGATTTACCGCAGCGTGTACGTCGCCGCGCGCCGCGAGCTCGGGGAGCGTGCGGCTCGGCACCTGCGCACGGGTCGCACGATGCGTCGACCGCGGATGGTGCGCCGGCCCGATGGGCGGGGCCGGCTGAAGAACATGACTTCGATCCACTCGCGTCCGCCAGAAGTCGCCGCTCGCACCGTGGCCGGGCACTGGGAGGGTGACCTGGTCATGGGTCGTCGGCCCAGCGCGGTGGCCACCCTTGTCGAGCGACAGACCCGCTACTTGCGTTTGGTGCGGCTGCCTGACGGTCTGAAGGCCGACGCGGTGAGGGCCCGGCTCGCGGCGGAGCTCGAGCAGATCCCGCGCTGGATGCGGTTGTCGCTGACCTGGGACCGAGGCCGCGAGATGGCCGAGCACCAGGAACTGACCGCCCGCAGCGGGACGCCGGTCTACTTCTGCGACGCGCGCAGCCCGTGGCAGCGCGGCACGAACGAGAACACGAACCGCCTGCTGCGCCAGTACCTAGGCAAGAGCGCCGACCTGCGGACGCTGACCCAACGCGACCTGGACGACATCGCCGCACGCATAAACGCTCGACCGCGCCGCGTTCTCAACTGGGACAGCGCGAGTGAGCGTTACCTGCATCTGCTTCGAACACGCTCATCGGCGGACTTCGATCCAACATCTCTGGACGAGATGCACCGCGCCGTCGACATCGTCGGGACGGCCTCGCTCGGACCGCTGTCGAGCTAGACGACCCCTGACCCGGCGGCGTCAGGTAGGAGAAGGGCTCTCGGGCACGGCGCAGGTACGTTTGTTCCGTGAGCTGGGCCGTGACGGCGCGACGTGTCCGCGATGCCAGCCGTCCCCTCGCTCAGAGGGTCAATGCCTTGCACTCCTTGCTGGCGAACCATCACGCGCCTATGGGCTTCCATGGGACGGCGCAGCACCTGCGCCAGATCGCAGGGGTCGCCCGGCCCCGGCGAAGGCTCCCCTGGAGCGCGCCGCGGTTCATCTGGAGTGAGCACCAACTGCTCGCCGCACTCGACGAGCTCGAGAAGTCGCGGGAGAGCCGCCTCCAATACCAGGCCGCCATTGCGGCTCGCCGAAAACACGAGAAGGCGATCGGTAAGCGACGGCCGTCGCCAGAGGACGTCGAGCGTTTGGCCCGTCGGCAGTGGCTGTTCGACCAGGACCGACCGGACATCCCCAATACGCCTGAGGCGAGCCCCCACGGTGGCGGTCGTCCGCCTCAAGAGGGGCTCGATCGTCACTAGGCTGACGTGCCGAACGGTGCGTTGATTCGTTGAGCCCACCATGGTGGGCTCAACCATCAGCCCTGGTCGTTTGTCACCACTCGACAACAGTGGTGCCCAGCCTTCTGGGCTGGGATGCCGAGGCGGATCCCGCGGTGTACTCGGTCGGGCGGAGCGCCTCAGTCGGTGCTATGTGCCGACTCAAGGGGTTCCCAGCGGGCGCGGATCACACCGTCGTTGTCTGGCATGACCGCCTCAATCATCGGGCGCAGGTCGCCGAGGCGTTCCGAATGCCACGATGCGCGCGTCGCCCCTTCGACTGCCGCGCGCACTGACTCGGCGTCATCGGAGGAGATGCTCTCGCATCGCACCTGGCCACTGGCCCCTTGCCAGATGATCATCCCGTGGATGTCGTCGGGATCGTTCACCTCCAGGTGCGCCAGCGCAGCACCCACGTCGGTCGTGAGGTCGGGCCAGACCCAGACCCGGCAGCGGGGACGAAGCGCGGGGCGAGGATCCTCAGCCGTGACTCGGTGCCAACGGGTCCAAGCCGCGTGCTCTTCCAGCAGGACCGCGCCGTGCTCGCGCACGAGGACATCGATGCGCGTCCAGAACGCGTCGTCGATTGGCGTGTGCAAAGACCGTAGGTGCTCCTCCTCCGCTTCGTCGGGCATGTACGGGGAGATCGTCCCTTCCGAATGCTCTGGGAATAGGCCTGCGGCGGCAGTCGCGGCCTCTGCTCGGGGGCATGGCCTGCTGGTCGTGATGTACATGTACACGTCGTGGCCGACGTGCACCGTCATGTCAGTTGACTCGAGAAGGCACCACCACGGCGCGATCTCCCAGTCGTTGCGTAGCATCCCGCGCACCAGGAGACGCGTCCCGGGGATGTCGACGACTGCACCGTCGAAGAATGCAGTGTGGTCCGGTCCGAAGACGTTGAGGAGGTCCGCATCGGGAAAGTCCGGGTCACCTAGGGGCAACCGATACCTCTCGCGGTCGCTAGGGTCTGGCATGAACGGGTCGCGCACCTCGAGCTGGGTGACGCCGAGCTCACGCGCGAACGCCTCGACCGCGTCAAGGTAGGCGGCTTCGAGCGGACCCTCGTCGCTGGCTGAATCGACGCTACCGACATAGGCACCCGAGGCGTCGCGGTCCGCGGGGTCGTACTGCGTGACCCGGTAGGTGTGTATGAGCGTCACTAGGGCATCCTCTGCCACCTACGGCCTCCCTCGCGACGACTCCACCACCTGCGTCCAGGCGCGACGGGCACCGTGGTGCGTTGACCGGTTGAGACTGCCATCGTCATGTGCGTGATGCGCCCACCCGCGACGCGCACCCACTCGGCGCCCGGCGCGTGCCGGACGAGGGTCGAGTCGGTGTCGTAGAGCACGACGGCCGTGTCGTCGTCGCCGAACGCGCCGAGGATCTCCGTGCGGGTCGTCGACGTCGCGAACGGGCCCATGAACGCGCGGAACGCGTCGATGCCGGTCACGGGCCCGCCGGGGGCGTCGCAGACGACGTCGTCGGCGACGAGCGCCATCGCGGCGTCGACGTCGTGGCGGCTCCACGCGCGGTGGTAGTCGAGGGCGGTCTGCAGGGCGTGTCCGGTCATGGTGGGTCCTCCTCGTGGTCGGGACTGGCACTCGTACCGACACCGGGAGGACGTCTGTCGGAACGGTCTCGTACGGTCCGGTGTCATGGAGCCGGTCGGCACGACCCTGGACGCGGCACGGGCGGGCGACGAGGACGCGTTCGCCGCGCTCACCGGTCCGCACCTGCGCGAGCTGCACGTGCACTGCTACCGCATGCTCGGCTCGCTCGACGACGCCGACGACGCGCTCCAGGACGTGCTGCTCGCCGCGTGGCGTGGCCTGCCGGCGTTCGCGGGACGCGCGTCGGTCCGCACCTGGCTCTACACGATCGCGACCCACCGCTGCCTCAACGTGCTGCGCACCGGTCGCCGACGGCCCGCCGAGGTCGCGCTGCCCTTCGACGCCCCGCCGCCCGACGCGCTCGACGACCTGACGACGCTCCAGCCCTACCCCGACGCGTGGCTGCCGACCGCCCCCGTCGCGCACGGCCCCGACGCCCGGTGGGACGCCGCCGAGTCGATCGAGCTCGCGTTCGTCGCGGCGCTGCAGGCGCTGCCGCCGCGGCAGGTCGCGGCCGTCGTCCTGGCGGACGTGCTCGGGTTCGACGTCGCCGAGTGCGCCGCGATGCTCGACGTGACGCCGACCGTCGTCCAGGGTCTGCGGCAGCGCGGGCGGGCGTCGCTCGTGGCGGCGCGCGCGTCGTCGCGCACGGGCGGTGACGTGGACGTCGCGGTCGCGCGGCGGTTCGCGCGCGCGCTCGAGGCCGGCGACGTCGACGGGGTCGTCGCGCTGCTCACCGACGACGCGTGGCTCGCGATGCCGCCGCTGCCGCACGTCTACCGGGGCCGGGAGTCCGTCGCGGCGTTCCTGCGCGCGGCCGCCGGGTGGCGCACCTGACGCACGCTCACCCTGACGGAGACCGCGGCGAACGGGCGGCCCGCTCTCGTCGGCACGCTCGCGGACGGCGCCGGCGCGGTGCGACCCGCGGGCGTGTACGTCGTCACGACCCGCGGCGGCCGCGTCGCGTCCGCGACACGGTTCCTCGACGACGGTGTGGCCGGACGGTTCGCCGCGCCGTGCCCCCGGCCGTGACGCTCGGGTGGTGGGCCGCGTCCGGTGGCAGGATCCCGGCGTGACCGATCGTCCGACGCCGCCCGCGCGGCCCGCCGAGCACGTGCTCGTCCCGATGACCGCCGCGCACTGGCCGCAGGTCGCGGCGATCTACGCGGCCGGGATCGCGACGGGCCAGGCCACGTTCGCGACCGACGTCCCGACCTGGGACGAGTTCGACGCGGGCAAGCGGGCCGGGCTGCGCTGGGTCGCCCTCGACGGCGGCACGGTGCTCGGGTGGGTCGCGGTCTCCGGGGTGTCGACGCGAGCCGTGTACTCGGGCGTCGTCGAGGTGTCGGTCTACGTGGACCCGGCGGCGCACGGGCGCGGCGTCGGGCGGGCCCTGCTCGAGCGCCTGCTCGCCGAGGCGCCCGCGCACGGCGTGTGGACCGTGCAGGCGGGCGTCTTCCCCGAGAACGCCGCGAGCCTCGCGCTGCACGCCGCGGCCGGGTTCCGCGTCGTCGGCACGCGGGAACGGCTCGGCCTCATGACGTCCGGACCGCTCGCGGGACGCTGGCGCGACGTCGTGCTCCTCGAACGCCGGCTCGACGCCTGACGCATCGCGTCGTGCGGCCCGCCGGCGGGCGCCTGCCGGCACCGCGGCCGGAGTCCACCCGTCGCGCCTCCGGACGCCACGGTGTCGGGCCGCCGTCGGCGCGTCCCCTGCGTCGGCGTCGCGGACCTCACCCGCCCTCCGCTTGACGGCGCCGCCGGCGCGGGTTTGCCTGGCGACGTCGGCACGGGGGAGAGCGAGGTGGCGATGTCCGGGCAGCACGTCGCGTACTGGGACGCGCAGGCGGCGTCGTACGACCGGGTCACCGCATGGGCGGAGCGGCGGCTGCTCGCCGACGCGCGCGCGTGGGTCGGCGCACGAGCCCACGGGCGGACGCTCGACGTCGGTGTCGGCACCGGCGCGAACCTGCCGCACCTCGTCGGGCACGCCGACAGCCTCGTCGGTGTCGACCAGAGCGCCGCGATGCTCGACCTCGCCCGGCGCCGGGCGCGGTCGCTGGGTGCGGACGTCGAGCTCGTGCAGGGCGACGCGGCCGCGCTGCCGTGGCCCGACGCGTCGTTCGACACCGTCGTGTGCACGTTCTCGCTGTGCTGCGTCGACGACGAGGTCGCGGTGCTGCGCGAGCTCGCCCGCGTCGTCCGTCCCGACGGTGCCGTGCTGCTGGCGGACCACGTCGAGTCGTCGGCGGGGGTGATCCGCGCAGGTCAGCGCGTGCTCGAGGCGGTCGAGCGGCGGCACGGCGAGCGGTTCCGGCGGCGCCCTCTCGTGCGGCTGTCCGAGGCGGGGCTCGCCGCGCTCGAGCACGAGGCGTCGCGCTACCGTCTCGTCGAGCGCGTCGCGGCACGCCGCGAGCGTCGCAAGCGCCGCGACTGAACCGACCCGCCGACCTCGGGGGAGGTACGGTCGGCCGCCCTGGGTGTGGAGTCGGCTCAGCGTGCGCGGTCGACCAGACGTGCCGCGGCCGCGACGCCCGTCGCCGGGCTCGTCAGCACCGGGACCGGCAGGTCGTCGAGGAGCGGACGGGCCGCGTGCATGCTGGCCTGCGCGAGGACGACGACGTCGACGTCGGCGGCGAGATCGCGCACCGCGGCGGCCACCAGCGACGCGTGGCGTGCGACGTCGCCGCTCCGGAACGCGTCCCACGCCCCGTCGACGAGGACCGGGACGACGGTCGTCGCGGCTCCGGGACCCGCAGACCTCTCCGCCTCGTCGCGCACCAGGTCGCACGTCGGCCCGAGCGTCGACCCGACGGTCGCGACCACGCCGACCCGGCGCCCGGACGCGACGGCCGCGCGCGCCATCGGACGGTCGACGCGCAGCACGGGCACGTCGGTCACGAGCCCGTCGGCGACCGGGCCCAGGGACGAGCACGTGCACACCACGACGTCCGCGCCCCGCCGGGCGAGCTCGTCGACGGCCTCCTGGGTGCCGCGGCGCACGTCGGCGTCGTCGGGTCCGACGCGTCCGACGTCGTCCAGCAGGCGCGGCTCGACGACGTGCACCGCGACCAGACCCTCCTGCACGGTCAGCGCGTCGAACGTCGGGACGTGCGCGTCCGCCGTGTGCAGGAACCCGATCGTCCCGCGCCGCAGCGGCCGCTCGAGGAGCGTGTTGCGGTGCGTGCCGAAGTCGCGCTCGCCGACCGCGGTGAACCCCTGGCTCTCGTAGTAGCGGCGCAGCGCGGGGTTGCTCGTGCGGCAGTCGAGGCGGAACAGCCCGACGCCGGCGTCACGGCCGCGGGCCGCCGCCCAGTCGAGGAGCGCACTCCCGAGGCCGTCGCCCGAGCGGCGGCGGGCGACCATGAGGCCGTGCACGTAGACGGCCGGCGTCGGGTCGTCGCCCCAGAAGTCCGGGTCGGACCACAGCAGCCGGATCGTCGCCGCGACACCCTCGTCGTCGCGCAGGACCCACCACTCGCCCGCGTCGACCTGCGTCGCGACGCGCTCGCGGGGGAGCGACCCGCGCGCCCACTGGTCGACGCCGCGGTCCGCCATCCAGTCCTCGAGCGCACGCCGCAGCGCGTGGATGTCGTCGACGTCGGTCGGCCGGGCGGGGACGGGGCTCACGAGCACGCGACGACGATAGGCGGGCGACGCCTCGGCACGCGTGCGACGACCGGCGCGGGCGGGCGACGCTCCGGCAGGCGCGCGACGACCGGCGCGGGCGGGCGACGCTCCGACAGGCGTGCGACGACCGGCGCGGGCGGGCGTGGGCGCCGTGGCGGGTCGTCCGCTGCCTGGCGCGGTCAGCCGCCGCGCGACCGGGTCAGCCGCTGCGCGGGGCGTACATGATGACCGCGACGCCCAGCAGGCAGACGAGCGCGCCGGCCACGTCGTAGCGGTCGGGCCGGAAGCCGTCGACGAGCATCCCCCACAGCAGCGACCCGGCGACGAACACGCCGCCGTACGCGGCGAGGATCCGCCCGAAGTGCGCGTCGGGCTGCAGCGTCGCGACGAACCCGTACACGCCGAGCGCCATCACGCCGGCGCCGATCCACACCCAGCCGCGGTGCTCGCGCACGCCCTGCCAGACGAGCCACGCGCCGCCGATCTCGGCGACTGCGGCGGCGACGAACAGGACGAGAGACCTCAGGACCGTCACGCGCGCAGTCTGGCAGTCGCACCGGCCGGCGGACCGGAGGTCGAGCAGGTCACGACACGTGCGTGCGCGCCCCGAGGTGCAGGTCGAGGCCCAGCCAGCGGGCGAGGTCCTCGAGCTCGTCGGCGACGTCGGCCCGCACGGCGGGGCGCCACGGGCCGTCCTCGTGGACCGCGTGGACCTGAAGGACGCCGGCGGCGTGGTCGGCGGTCGCGTCGACCTTGCCGACCAGCCGGTCGCCGTGCAGCACGGGCAGCGCGTAGTAGCCCCAGCGCCGGGCGGCGGCGGGCTTGTACATCTCGAGCGCGTAGTCGAACTCGAAGAGCTCGGCCATGCGCTTGCGGTCCTGGATCAGCCGGTCGAACGGCGACAGGAGCGCGGCGCGGCCCTCGAACGGCGCGTCGAGCAGGGACGGGTCGACGCGCCACTCGCCGCGCACCCCGTCGACGACGGCCGCCTCCCCGGCCGATCCGACGTCGACCGGCTCGACCGGGCACTCCGGCCCGCGGGCGCGCGCGATGCCGAGCGCGTGCAGCCGCCGCTCGTCACGGCGCCGCCGGGCCTCGTCGACGGGCACGGGCGGGTCGTCGGGGTAGATGCGCTCGGCCAGGTCCCAGAGCCGGTCGCGCCCGCGCCGACCCGCGGCGGCGACCTCGCCCGCCTGCACCATGAGCTCGAGCATCATCGGGACGTTGCGGTCCCGGTTCCAGCCGCTCGACCGCCAGGGGCGGACGGTCGTGTCGGGCAGGTCGCGCGCGGTGAGCGGCCCGTCACTGCGCAGCGCGTCGAGGATGTCCTGGCGGCACGCCGCGTTGTCGCGCAGCCAGCGGGCCTGGGAGTGCGCCCACGCCTTGGCGTCCGGTCCGGGCCACGCGGCCATCTCCGCGGTGTAGAGCGCGAGGTCCTCGGCCGGGCGGATCATGCCCTGCACGTCGACGAGCGTCTGGTCGTCGACCGCGTCCGCGAGCTCGTCGGGGTCGTACCGCGACCCGATCCGGCTCCAGAGCACGAGGTCGGCACTCGGCGCGACGGCCTTGGTGTGGTCGACCTGGAGCATCGTGAGCCCGCGCACGACGGTGCGCATGTCGGTCGGCCGCGGCGCGGTCAGCAGCTGCGCGCGGACCGCGACGCGGCGGGCATCAGCGCGGGACAGGTGGTGCACCGCACCGACGCTACGACGCACCTCCGACACACGGCGTGGGCGGGGGTTCGGATGGCGGGGCGGTCGGCGTCGACGACGTGGTGGCCGGCGACGGTGGCCGACGACGCCCTGGCCGACCGCGTCCCGCGTCGGGGTCAGACGGTGATGTCGACCGCCCGGTCCGGGACGCTCGGCGGGTCCGCCGGCCGCCGTGCGGTCGCGCGACCGACGACGAGCAGGGCGAGCAGCGCCGGGACCCACCCGTACAGCAGTCCCGCGGCGCCGCCGTCGGTCGGGCCGTAGAGCAGCATCTGCTGCACGTACGAGCGGCCGTCGCCGACGGGGTCCAGGCCCAGGCCGACGAGCACGGTCGGGATCGCGCCGACGAGCGCCGCGACGACGCACGACAGCCACACGGCCAGGAGGAGGACGAGCCGCCCGTCGGGCAGCGTGGTGGTCCGGACCGCGACGTACGTGAGCGCGCCGGCGATCGTGCCGACGAGCGCCCCGCACACGAGCAGCGCCCCGGGCGACGCGTCGGCGGCGGTCGTCACGGGCGCGAGCCAGTCGGCGACCGTGGAGACGGTGGCCGCGAGCTCGGAGCGCGCGGTCGTGACGTGCTCGGCGACGGTGCGGTCGACCCACCCGTGCACCCCGGCGGCGACCGCCCACCCGAGGCCGGAGACGGCGCCGACGACGACCGCGGCGCGCAGCGCCCCGGACGCCCGCGTGGGGGTGGGCTCGTGCGCCGCGTCACCGGTCGCCCGCTCGAGCCGCCGCGCGAGCGCGACGGTCGCGAGCCCGACGACCCAGCCGGAGGTCGCGCCCCAGGCGGCGCCGACCCGGACCGGGTCGAGCACCGCGACGCGCAGCGTCGGGACGAGGCCCTCGTGCTGGAGCACCGGGGACAGGATCGTGACCGACGAGACGAGCACCGCGACGACGCCGCCGACGGCCGCAGCGAACCAGACGGCGAGCACGCGCGGCGCGAAGCCGGTGCGCGTGGCGCCGGCACCGGGGAGCGCGAGCGCGGCCACCGCGACGACCAGCGCCACGGCGGCGGCCACGTGCCACGGCTCGAGGACGCCGTACTGCACCAGCGAGAGGCCGGACGTGGCCGGTGCGACGAAGCCGACGACCCCGGCGGGCACCCCCGCACGCACGAGCAGCGCGTGCACCACGGCAGCCCCCAGCCAGAGGGCGAGGGAGAGGAAGCCCGCGACGAGCGCAGGCAGCAGTGTCCGCTTCGACAGCATTTGCGCGACGCTAGCAGCGGGCGGGACGCCGGACGGCCGAACCCGATCTCACGTCCCCCCGTCAGGTGAACGGTGATCCGACGGGCGTCGACGACCGGGCGGGCGCCGCGCCCGGTCGCGTCCGGGCGCGGCGTCGCGAGGCGGGCGACCCGCGTCCCGACCGGGAGCGGGCTCAGGACGGGGCGCGCGTGCCGGCCTTCCAGTAGCCGCAGAACGTGACGTGCGTCTTGGGGAGGCCGCGCTCGTTGACGAGGAACCGGCGGGTGCCGGTCGCGAGCCGGGACTCGCCGACGGCGAAGGCGGCGACGGTGCCGTCGGGCCACGGGAGCGCGCGCAGCGCGGCGAGGGCGAGGTCGCCGACCGGCTCGCCGCCGGTCCGGGGGAGCCAGTGGACGGTCACGCCGTCGGGGGCGTCGACGGGCTGGGCGTCGGCGGCGTCGATGAGCTCGACGAACGCGTCGCCGACGGTGTCGCGCGGGAGGTCGCGCAGGATGCCGGCGATCGCGGGCAGGCCGCTCTCGTCGGCGACGAGCAGGACGCGGTCGGCGGGCACGTGCACCCACCCGCAGCCCTGGTCGATGAACGCGACGTCGACGCCGGGCTGCACGGCCTCGGCCCACGGGCCGCCGACGCCGACGGGCCCGTGGCACACGAAGTCGATGTCGACCTCGGGCGTGCCGTCGGGTCCGTCGGGGCGGTGGTCGCGGATCGTGTAGCTGCGGATCACCGGCCGGGTGGCCTTGGGCAGCGTGAGGAAGCGCAGGTAGGCGCGGGTGTCGAACCGGTCGGACATGTTGTCGAACCGGGTGTCGTCGCGCACGGGGACGGCGAGCCGGACCCACTGGTCGAAGCCGCGGTACTCGAACCGGCGCAGGTCCTCGCCGCCCAGGGTCACGCGGACCATGTGCGGCGTGACGCGCTCGGCGCGCACGACGGACGCGTGCACGAGGCCGCTCGGGGCGTGGGTGACGGCGATCTGGGGCACGGTGAGCTCCGGGGCTGGGTGACTGAGGCTCGCCTAACTTAGCCATGCCTCACCGGCGCGCCAAGAGCCGTCTCAGCGTCCGCCCAGACCGTCGCCGGCGGCCTCACCTGCATCGCCGCCACCGAAAATCCCGAAAACACCGAAACCCATTGCGGCCCGATGGCGTGCCATGTCACGCTCGCCAGCAACCTCGCATTCTCAACGTAGAGAGGCGTTTCGGACGTGAGATCTTCCCGCGTGGCACGCAGGCGTGCCGTGGTTCCCTCCTTGACCGCACTCGCCGTCGTCGCCGTCGGGCTGATCCCCGTCGTCGCCGCGGCCGTCCCCGGCGACGAGACCCCGCAGAGCAGCCTCGGCTACCCGACGTTCCGCGGCTCCGACACCCCCGTCCCCCCGACCGGCGTCGACTACGCGCCGTCGCCCTACCTGCAGCGCGTGTTCGACGCCGACGTGGCCGCGGGCGCAGGCAGCGCGCCGGGGAACGACTTCTGGGTCGACCGCACCCTCGCGCGCACGGGCCCGGCGTTCGACGGCACCGAGAACCTCGTCGCGTTCACGCGCGGGCGGGCCGTGTTCATGAAGACGCACCAGCCGGCGCGGCTCGGGTGGGACGGCGACGTCGCCTACTGGGAGTCCATCGGCGGCGGCGGGGCGTTCACGTTCACCGTCCAGGCCGACGGCGCGGCGGTCACCCTGACCGAGCAGGCGTCGCAGCGGCGGCAGACCCCGTCGTACTTCCAGTCGGTGTTCACGGGCGGCGGGCTGCGGCTCACGCAGACGAAGTTCATCACCGACCAGGACGTCATGGTCGCGAACGTGGCCGTCACCGACACCTCGGGCGCCGCACGGACCATCCGCCTCTCCGCCACCTCGCCGCAGGCGGGCACGGTCGAGGGCGACGAGCTCGTCGGGACCGTGCGGGCGTTCAACAACCTCACGACGATCACGCCGCGCCTGTCGGGCGACGGGTTCACCGCCGACCCGGGCGCCGCCGCGCTGGTCCGCGACCTCGCCGTCCCGGCCGGCGGCTCGGCCACCACGAAGCTGCAGCTCGGGATGCTCACCGACGAGCGCCCCGAGTCGGCCGCCGAGTACGCCGCCTACCGCGCCGCGAGCCCGGCCGAGGCGTTCACGACGCACGTCACCGCCTACAACCGGTGGTGGGCTCTCAACATCCCCTATCTCGACACACCGTCGGACGACATCGACAAGACGTTGCTCTACCGCTGGTGGCTCATGCGGTTCAACTACCTCGACGCGGACATCCCGGGGAACGACTACCAGTTCCCGACGTCGATGGAGGGCGTGCTCGGCTACAACAACGCGATCGTGCTGACGGTCGGGATGTTCGTCGACGACCTCAAGTACTTCCGCGACCCGACGTACGCGTACGGGCCGGCGCTCGCGGTCGGCGAGACGTCGAAGCGCGGGAAGTTCGTCGACAACCCCGGCGACCCCGCCAACTGGTCCAACTCGTACACGCAGTACATCACCGAGGCCGCGTGGCGGGCGTACGAGCTGCACGGTGGACCGGGCGCGATCGGCTCGACGCTCGGGCAGCACTCGATGGACGACGTCGAGGGCCTGCTGGACGCGTACGACGGCAACGGGAACGACCTCATCGAGTACTCGTGGGGCGCGATGACGGGCAACGACGCCGACGCGGTGTCGTTCCACTGGCCCGGGCACGGCGCGAACATGGACCGCACCGAGAGCGCGTACCTCTACTCGAACGCGAAGGCCGCGGCGGAGTTCTTCCGCGTCGCGGGGCAGACCGAGAAGGCCGACCACATGGAGGCGCTCGCCGGGCGCGTCAAGGCCGCGGTCCTCGAGCACCTGTGGGAGCCGGCGCAGACGACGCCCGACAAGGTCGGCCTGTACGGGAACCTGCTCAAGCACCGCATGACGCAGGACGGGACGCTCAACCCGTACAAGGAGATCAACAACTACTACCCGTTCACCGTCGGCCTCATGCCGAAGCCCGGTGACCCGGACGACGACCAGCCGTACACCGAGGCGCTGCGCCTGTTCGCCGACGCCGACCAGTACCCGGTCTTCCCGTTCTTCACGGCGAACCAGGTCGACAAGGCGGACTCGCCCGAGGAGGGGTCGAACAACTTCTCCGTCATCAACTCGACGGTGCTGTTCCGCATGTTCTCCTCGGTGCTGCGCGACTACCCGACGGACTACGTGACGCCGGAGATGTACAAGCAGCTCCTCTACTGGAACGCCTTCGCGCACTACCAGGGCGGCGACAACCGGCTGCCGAACCAGAACGAGTTCTGGGCGAACGGCTCCGCGGCCGACGGCGGCTCGATCGGCTACCGGTCCTGGATCCACCACACGATCCTCGGCGCGACGAACTTCACCGTCATCGAGGACGCGATGGGCCTGCGCAGCCGCGCCGACGGCAAGATCGAGCTCGACCCGATCGACATCGACTGGCCGTGGTTCACCGCGAACAACGTCCGGTACCACGACCGCGACCTCACGGTCACGTGGGACGAGACGGGCGACCACTACGGCGACGACGTGCCCGCGGGGTACTCCGCGTTCCTCGACGGCGCGCTCGCGTTCACGGTCGACGACCTGTCGCACGTCGTCTACGACCCGGCCACCGGGTCCGTCGAGGTGCTCGAGGGCGACGCGGCCGTCGTGACCGCGAACGCCGCCGACCTCGCGACGGCCTCCGACGTGCGCTTCGCCGACGGCGACCGCGTGGTCGACGTGTTCGCCAAGGCGGGCACCGACATCGCGACGGAGTCGACGGGCTCGTCGAACCTCGCCGCGGGCCGCCCGGTCACCGCGTCGTTCTCGGCCACGGGCCGCGCACCCGAGGGGGCCGTCGACGGGACCACCGTCAACGAGCCGTTCTGGGGGACGGTGGGATCGCCGAACGCGTCGGACTCGATCGAGGTCGCGCTCGACGGCACGCAGGCCGTCGACGACGTCCGCGTCTACTTCTACCGCTCGTCGTCCAGCGCCACGGTGCAGGGCTACGCGGCGCCCGAGCTGTTCACGGTGGAGTACCACGACGCCACCGGCTGGCACCCCGTCCCGGGGCAGGCGCGGTCGCCCGTCTACTCGACGGCGAACCTCAACCGCGTGCAGTTCCCCGAGGTGCAGGCTGACGCGCTGCGCGTGACCGTCCAGCACGCCGCGGGCTTCCGCACGGGCGTCAAGGAGGTCCAGGCCTTCGCGACGGGCGTCGAGGCCCCGCCGTCGACCAACGCCGCGCCGAAGGTCACGGTCTACCAGGACCCGACGTTCGACCAGCCCGCCCAGGTCCGCCTGGTCGGGACGGTGTCCGACGACGCGCAGCCGTCCGGCACGCTCACGTCGGCATGGACGGTCGTGAGCGCGCCCGAGGGTGCGCAGGCCGTCGTCGCGTCGCCCGCGCAGGCCACGACCGTCGTGCAGCTCGACACGACCGGCCGGTACGTCCTGCGGCTCACGGCGTCCGACGGCGAGCTCTCGACGAGCCGCGACGTCACGGTCGACGCCGAGGTCAGCGGCACCGCCAAGACGAACGTCGCGCCCGACGCCACCGCGTCCGCGTCGGCCGTCACCGGCTGGAACCGCGTCGCCGCGATCAACGACGGCCTCGCGTCCTACCCGGTCGCCGCCGAGTCCGACGCGTGGGGCACGTGGGGCACCGCCGCCGGTGCGGGCAACACGTACTGGGCCCGGCTGACCTGGCCCGAGCCCGTGCGGGTCGACGAGTCGCGGATCCTGTTCCACTCCAACCGCGACCCGGGCGGCGTCCTGCCGCCGTCGTCGTGGTCGCTCGAGTACCTCGCGGGCGACGGGACGTGGCAGCCGGTGCCGGACCCGAGCGGCTACCCGACCGAGGACGGGTCGTTCGACGCCGTCACGCACGGGTCGGTGACGACCACGTCGCTGCGCGCGACGCTCGTCCGCAACGGGTCCTCGTACCCCGGCATCATCGAGTGGCAGGCGCTCGCGGAGGAGCCCGTCGCGGTCGAGGACGTGTCCGTCCGGACGCTCGTCGGCGTCGCGCCGGTGCTGCCGCCCGCCGTGGAGGTCGCCTTCGCCGACGGCTCCCGCGTCGAACGGGCGGTCGTCTGGCAGGACGTCCCCGCCGACGCGTACGCCGCGCAGGGCGAGTTCACGGTCCCCGGCTTCGTCGCGGGCACCGCGAAGCTGGCCCGTGCGACGGTCTTCGTCCGGCCGACCGACGCCGTGCAGATCAACACCTTCGAGCCCGCCGCGGTGACCACGGTCGCCGGGACCGCCCCGGTGCTGCCGGCTCGCGTCGTCGCGACGTACAACGACGGCTCCGAGGCGTCGCTGCCGGTCACGTGGGACGCGGTCGACCCGTCGTCGTATGCCGCGGCCGGGGAGTTCACCATCGAGGGCACCGTCCCCGGCACGGACAAGCGGCCGACGGCCGTCGTCACCGTGACGTCGGGCGCCCCGCAGGCACCCGTGGTCACGCTCACCACCGACCCGGAGCGTCCGGCGTCCGGCTGGTTCACCGGCCCGGTCGACGTGACGGTCTCCGCGACCGACGACTCCGACCCGTCGCCGACGGTCGAGGCGCAGGTCGACGGGGGTGCGTGGACCGCCGTGACCGGACCGGTCACGGTCAGCGGCGACGGTCGGCACACCGTCCGCGGCCGGGCCACGGACTCCGGCGGGCTCGTGTCGCCGGTCCAGTCCGCGGCGGTCGACATCGACGGCACCGCACCCGTCGTCACCGCGTCCTTCGACGAGTCCCGGCGCCGCCTCACCCTGGCGACGACCGAGACCGGCTCGGGCGTGGCGTCGGTCGAGTACCGCGTCGACGGCGGTGCGTGGACGGCGTACGGCACGGGCGCGACGATCGCCACGGCGGCGACCGTCGAGTACCGGTCGACCGACCGCGCGGGCAACGTCTCGGCCGTCGGTTCGCTGGCGGTGCCCGCGCCCGACCCGGACGCGCCCGTCAACATCGCACCCAACGCGGCCGTGAGCGTCTCCGCCACGACCACGTGGAACCGCGCCGCGGGCATCACCGACGGCGTCGCGACCCACCCCGTCACGTCGCAGGCCAGCGCCTGGGGCACGTGGAACATCGCGGGCGACACGCAGTGGGCGCGCCTCGACTGGCCGACGCCGGTCACGACCGACACCAGCCGGCTGCTGTTCTTCGACGACGGCGGCGGCATGCGCGCCCCCGCGTCGTGGACGCTCGAGTACCTGCTCGACGACGGCGTCACCTGGGCGCCGGTGCCGGACGCGTCGCCGTACACGGCCACCGTCGGCCAGTTCGACACCGTCACGCACGCCCCGGTCACCACGACCGCGCTGCGCGCGACGCTGACGAAGCCGCCGACCGGGTACGTGGGGATCGTCGAGTGGGAGGTCCTGAGCGCGCCCGTCGCGGCGACGACCCTCACCGTGCCGACGGACCCCGTCACCGCCGGGGACGCCTTCGACGTGACGCTGAGCGGGGGGACGCCGGGCACCGCCTACGCCGTGACCGTCGAGCCAGGCGGCGTCGCGCTCGGCACGCTCACCACCGACGCCCAGGGCGCGGGGGTGCTGCGCACGGCGCCGCTCCCGCGGGAGCTGGCGGGCGGTGCGTACACGGTGCGGGCCGCAGCCGGGGACGCGGTCGTCGAGGCGGCGCTCACGGTGGTCGCCGGGCCGGGCGAGGCCGTCGTCACCGCCGGGACCGTCGAGGTCGTCGGGGTGCCCACGGTCGGGCAGGTGCTGCTCGTGCAGACCGCCGGCTGGGGTCCTGAGGGCGTCGAGCTCGCCTCCCAGTGGTCGGTCGGCGGCAAGGCCGTCCCTGGCGCCACCGGGGCCGAGTACACGCCGACCCGGAAGGACCTCGGCAAGACGGTCACCGTCGAGGTCACCGGGTACCTGGAGGGCTGGGAGAGCACGTCGGTCACCTCGGAACCCACCGCGGCGGTCGTGAAGCCCACCGTCCAGGCCGGGACCGTCGCGATCGCGGGGACCGCCGTCGTCGGCGGCACCGTGCGGGCGCAGACGTCGGCCTGGGCGGACGGCGTGAGGCTCGAGTACCGCTGGCTGCTCGACGGGACCGTCGTCAAGGGCGCGACGTCGAGCAGCTGGAAGGTGCCCGCGTCGGCGGCCGGCACGGTCCTGACTCTCGAGGTCCGCGGCAGCACCGCCGGGCACGAACCGTCGACGTGGGCCTCGTCGCCGCCGACCACGGTGCAGCCCGGCACGCTCACGGCCCGCGACGTGCGGATCGCGGGGGCGGCCCGGCCGCTGTCCGTCGTGACCGCGCTGCACGGGGTGTGGGGGCCGTTCCCGGTGCACCTGTCGTACCAGTGGTTCGTCGACGGCAAGGCCGTCAAGGGCGCGACCGCGCCCGTGTACCTCGTGCGCACCGCCGACCGCGGCGCCGTCCTCACCGTCGAGGTGACCGGCACCAAGGACGGCTACACCCCGACCACGCGCACCTCCGACGGCATCAAGGTGGGACGTTGACCATGACCACGCACCAGACGACACGCAGGTCCGTCGCCGCCGCGCTGGCCGGGGCCCTCGTCGCGACGGCGGTGGCGGCCTGGCCGTCGGCCGCCGTCGCGGCGGACCCGCCCGCCCCGACGCGGTCCTTCCACACCGAGGGCAACCCGATCCTCGGAGACGGGACGTCCTACTCCGCCGACGCGGCCCCGTTGTCGGTCGACGGGACGCTCTACGTCTACGCCGGGCACGACGAGGCCGCCGAGCAGCAGGGCGGCTTCGCGATGCACGACTACCAGGTCTTCGCGACCGACGACCCGACGTCGGGGGACTGGGACCTCTACGCCGACAACCTGGACCCTGACGAGGTCTTCTCGTGGGCGACGGGTGAGGCGGCCTTCGCCGGGCAGGTCACGACCGGCGCCGACGGCCGCTTCTACTGGTACGCGCCCGTGCAGTGGGAGAGCACCGCCGTGCCGAACCGTATGGCGATCGGCGTCGCGGTCTCCGACTCGCCCGTCGGGCCGTGGACCGACGCGGTCGGCGCACCCCTGCTGACCTGGACCGACGTGTTCGGCTCGTCGACCACCGGGCAGGAGGTCATCGACCCGCACGTCTTCACCGACACCGACGGCTCGGTCTACCTGTACTGGGGGTCCTGGTCGGTCGCGCGGGTCGTGCAGCTCGACCCGTCGATGACCGCGCTGGCCGGGTCGATCCAGACGATCCCCGGGCTCACCGGGTTCTTCGAGGCGCCGTGGGTGTTCGAGCGCGAGGGCACCTACTACATGGCGTACGACTGGAAGCAGGGCGGTTCCGAGTGCACTCCGTCGAACTACCAGGCGTGCATCGCCTACGCGACCGCGCCGTCGGCGCTCGGCCCGTGGACCTACCAGGGGATCATCCTCGGCGGCACGTCCGCGACGACCGTGCACCCGTCGATCGTCGAGCACGAGGGTCGCTGGTGGATCACGTACCACACCAAGGACGCGGTGGGCGGTGGGCACTTCCGCCGGTCCGTCGCGATCGACGAGGTGACGTGGGACGGTGACCGGATCCTGCCCGTCCAGCAGACGCTCGCCGACGACCCCGACTTCCGGCTGACCGACAACGTCGCGCTCGCGGCCACGGCCTCGGCGTCGTTCACCGAGCAGCCGCCCATGCGGCTCGGCGCGGTCAACGACGGCTTCCGCCGGACCACCGCGCTGCTGCCGCCCGACCAGTGGGGCAACTACCGCGGCACGACGTCGTCGCACCCGTCCGACTGGGTGCAGTACACGTGGGACGCGCCCGTGCGGACCGGGTCGGTGGGCATCGAGTTCCACCGTGACGGCAACTGGATCCGGCAGCCGTCCTCCTGGGTCGTGGAGTACCTCGACGACGCGGGCGCGTGGCAGCCGGTCACCGGCGCGACCTACCCGACGGCGACCGACACCTGGCACACCGTCACGTTCGACACCGTCTCGACGACCGCGCTGCGTGCGACGTTCCGCGGGCTCGACGAGGGACCGTACGTGCACTCCGTGTCCGTCTCGGAGTGGGAGGTGTACGCGGTCGCCGCGGACGCGCTGCCCGAGGTCGAGGTCGCGACGCCCGTCGGCGCCGCGCCGGTGCTGCCCGCCGCCGTGCGGGCGTCGTACGGGGACGACTCGGCGTGGGTGCCCGTGAACTGGCGGCCCGTCGACCCGGCGGACCACGCCGCCGAGGGGACGTTCACCGTCGAGGGCCGCGCGCTCGGGCAGAAGGGCGGGTACGTCGTCGCCACCGTGCACGTGGGTGGGACCGTCGACCCGGGCGAGGACGACACGACGGCACCGGCCGTCTCGGTCTCCGCGTCCGGCACGTCCGGCGAGGACGGGTGGTTCTCGTCGCCCGTCACCGTCCGGGTCGCCGCCGACGACGACTCGTCGTACCTCACGACCATCGAGACGCGCGTCGGCGACGGCGCGTGGACCCCGACGGCCGACGCCCGGCACGTCGACGTCCCTGTCACCGCGCAGGGCGAGACGGTCGTCAGCGGCCGGGCCACCGACGCGGCGGGGAACACGTCTGCCGAGGTCAGCCGGGCCGTGAAGGTCGACACGGGCGCACCGACGGTCACGGCCGTGCTCGACGACGCGACCCGGTCGGTCACCGTCGGCGCGACCGACACCCTGTCGGGCGTGGCCGCGGTCGAGTACCGGTTCGACGGCGCGGGCGAGTGGGTCACGTCCGACGCCGGTGCCGTGGTCGAGGCGCCCGACATGCTCCCGCACGAGCTCGTCGTCCGCGCCCGCGACCGCGCCGGCAACACCGCCACGGCCACGGTCAGCATCCCGCTCGGCGACGGCGCGTCGCTCACCGGCAACGTCGCCCCGTACGCCACCGCCTCGGCGTCCTTCACCTCCGGGTGGGAGAACGTCGCCGGCATGAACGACGGCACCACCGCCTGGGGCGAGGACGACGCGTCGAAGTACGGCGCGTCGTGGGGCACGTGGGACCGCGTCGGCGAGCAGTGGGCGCAGCTCACGTGGGACTTCGACGTGACCGTCGACCGCGCAGGAGTCTGGTGGTACCAGAACGTCCCGGACGCGCAGAACGAGGGGCTGATCGCGCCGAGGTCGTGGGTGCTGCAGTACCTCGACGAGGACGGGACGACGTGGCACGACGTGGCACTGACCTCGGGCGACTACGCCCGCACGTCGACGGGCTTCGTCCCGGTGGGCTTCGACGCCGTCACGACCCGCGCGCTGCGGATCGTCGCCCAGTCCTGGGGCGCCGCCGCCGGGCAGGGGTCCGTCGGGATCCACGAGTGGCAGGTCGGGGCCGCCGAGGCTGCCGGGGTGGTGATGCCGGCCGCGCCGACGTTCACGCCCGCCGAGGTCTGCACCGACGGCGTCCCCGAGAAGGCGCGCGTCGTGATCCCGTCGACCGAGGGCGTGGTCTACGCGATCGACGGCACCGACGTGACCGGCACGGTCGAGGTCGCGGCCGACGCGTCGGTCGTCGTCACCGCCCGCGCCGCCGACGGCTACACCCTGGCTGACGGCGCGACCACCGAGTGGGAGCACCAGTACGTCGCCCCCGACTGCCCGGTCGAGGACGTCGTCGTCACGCCGACCGCACCGGTCTACACGGGCCCGGTCTGCACCGACGGCGAGCCCGGTGACGGGTCCGTCGCCGTGCCGACGGTCGAGGGCGTCGAGTACCGCGTCGACGGCTCCGCCGTGACCGGGTCGATCACGGTCGCGCTCGGTGAGGTCGTCACGCTCAGCGCGGTCCCGCGTGACGGGTACGCCTTCCCGGCCGGTCCGCAGGCGGTGTCGTGGGCCTTCCGCGCCGACGCCCCCGACTGCTCGCCCGCCGCCGCGGTCGTGCCGGGGTCGGTCGCGCTGAAGGGCAAGGCGCGCGTCGGCGACACGCTCACGGTGTCGACGAAGGGCTGGCAGCCGCAGGGGGTCCGCCTCGCGTACACGTGGTTCGCCGACGGGGTCCGCCTCGACGGCGTCACCGGTGACCGCCTCCAGGTGCCCGCAGCACTGGAGGGGACGTCGGTCACCGTCAAGGTCACGGGCTTCGGCACCGGACTGGTCACGGCGTCGGCCACCTCCGACCCCGTCGGCCCGGTCCTCCCGCCGAAGAAGGGCTGGGACTGGCCCTGGTCGGGCGGCGGCTGGCGCTGGCCGTGGTCCTGACCCACCCGTGACCGACGCGGGGTGGCCGGCGGAGAGGGCCGGCCACCCCGCGTCGTCGTTCGCACCCGTCCGGGTGAACCCGCTGGGCCTGTCGCAGGACTGCGACACCGTTGCGACGCACGCGCGACCGGCGTGCCTGTCGGGTCCACGTACTTTGTCCGTATGCACCCCTTGCGAACCACCCGTCGTCGCACGTCAGGCGCGTTCTGCGCCCTCGTCGCCGTGACGCTCACGGCGTGCGCGGCACCCGGGACACCCGACGCGTCCGACCCCGCGACCCGTGACCCGCGCCCGCCCCGGACCGCGTCGCCGAGCCCGACGCTCGCCGTTGCGGCGGGGTACGACGTCGGCGAGATCCCGCCCGTGCCGCTGTTCGTGCTGCCCGACCTGTCGATGCTCGACGCGTCCCTCTCCGGGTTCGCGATCCAGGTCGACGACGCCGTCGGCGACCTCGCGGGCGTGCGCGTCGAGCCCCAGCGGTGCGACGCGCAGGGCACGTCCCTCGGCGTCCTGCTCGCGTACGGCGACGGGTCCGGGACGCTCACCGGTCCCGACGGCACGGTGACGAACTACGGCGACGGCTCGGGCACGTACAGCCTGAACGGCACCGAGGTCACGGTCTACGGCGACGGGTCCGGGACCTACGCGGACGGCACCACGACCGTCACGAGCTACGGCGACGGCTCGGGCACGTACGACGACGGGACGACCAGCGTCACGCTGTACGGCGACGGGTCCGGGACGTGGTCGCGCGGCGGGCGGACCATCACGAACTACGGCGACGGCTCGGGCGTCTACGACGACGGCACCGTGACGATCCAGAACTACGGCGACGGCTCGGGCGCGTACGAGGGGCCGGGGGTGTCGATCACCAACCACGGCGACGGCACGGGCGTCGTCAACGGAGTGCCCGTGCAGGTGCCCGAGCTCGCGCCCGTGCCGCGGCTCGGGACGTTCCCGTCGATGGGCGTCCTCGCACCGGCTCCGTCGTGCGGCACGCGCATCGTGCTCGACGCGGCCGTCCTGTTCGACTTCGGCAGCCACGAGCTGCGGGCCGACGCGCGGGCCACGCTCGACGCGGTCGCGACGGTGCTCGCCGACGTCCCGGCCGCGGGCGTCGAGGGGCACACCGACTCCGTGTCCTCGGACGACTTCAACCAGGCGCTGTCCGAGCGCCGCGCGGACGCCGTCGCGGCGGCGCTCGCCGAGCGCGGCGTGACCGGTTCCCTGGACACCGTCGGGTACGGGGAGTCGCGCCCGGTCGCGCCCGACGAGGTCGACGGCGCCGACAACCCCGCGGGCCGGCAGCTCAACCGCCGGGTCGAGATCGTGGTGCCGTCGTGACCGGCCGCCTCCGGCCGTCCGTACGCACCGCCGTGGTCCTCGCCGCGGTGCTCGGCGGAGCGCTCGCGGGGTGCTCGGCGGAGATCGTCCGGGCCGACGCCCCCACGTCGGCCGCCGACGGCGACGGCCCGTCCGCGCCGGAGGGTCGGACCCCGCCCACCACCCCGAGCGGGTCGGGGGACACGGTGCCGGCGGACGACGACGTCGCGACCCCGCTCGAACGCGCGGGCCTCCTCGCGGCCGCGACGCAGCACGTCACGTGCGGCGGCGGCGACCTGGTCCTGTCCACCGCGGTGTCCGCCGTCGCGGTCGACGACGACTGCGCGACGCTGACCGTCGCCGGGACGGGCACGACCGTCGTCGCGGGCGAGGTCGAGCGGCTCGTCGTGCAGGGCGCGGCCGTGCGCGTCGTCGTCGCGCACGTCGGGTCGGTCGAGATCGACGCGGCCGACGTGCGCGTCGCGTGGGAGGACGGCACCCCCCGCGTGGACGACCGCGGCGCGGCCAACGTCTACGGGCCCGTCGGGACGGTCGGGCTCGACGGCTCGGAGGGTGCGTCATGACGGCACCGCTGCCGCCCGGGCCGGTCGCGCCCGGCTGGTCCCTGCCACCCGTCCCGCGGACCAGCGGGCTCGCCGTCGCGTCCCTCGTGCTCGCGCTGTGCGGGTTCGGGCTCCTGCCCGTCGTGCTCGGGCACCTGGCGCTGCGCCGGATCCGGCAGACGGGTGAGCGCGGCTCCGGGCTCGCGGTCGCCGGGCTGGTGCTCGGGTACACGACGCTCGCGCTGGTCGTCGTCGTGCTGCTCGTGGTCGCGGGCTCGGTGTGGTGGGGCGTGCGGGCGTGACCGGGACGGACGGGACGGTGGCGCCGCACGTGCTCCTCGTCGACGACGAGCAGGCGATCCTCGACGGCCTCGCGCCGTTCCTCGAGCGGTCGGGCGTGCGCGTGTCGACCGCCGCGGACGGCGAGGCGGCGCTCGCGACCCACGCCCGCACCCCCGCGGACATCCTGGTGTGCGACGTCCTCATGCCACGTCTCGACGGCCGCGCGCTCGTGCGCCGCCTGCGTGCGGACGGCGACTGGACGCCGGTCGTGCTGCTGACGCAGGTGGGCGAGTCGTACGAGCGTTCCGCGGCGCTCGAGGAGGGCGCCGACGACTACCTCAACAAGCCGTTCGACCCGCTGGAGCTGCTGGCGCGCGTGCGCGCCGTGCTGCGTCGCGCGGTGCCGGGCGTGCCGTCGCTCACCGCGTCCGACGTGCTCGTGAGCGGCGGCCTGCGCGTGGACCGCGCCGCGCGGCGGGCGACGCTCGACGGCCGTCCGGTCGCGCTGACCCCCAAGGCGTCGCTGCTCCTGGACTACCTCATGACGCACCCGGGCGAGCTGCTCAGGCGCGAGCGGCTGCTGTCGGCGCTGTGGGGCTTCGAGTCGATGGTGACGACGCGCGCGGTCGACCACCGCGTCGCGGAGATCCGGCGCGTCCTCGACGACGACCCCGCCGACCCGCGGTTCGTCGAGACGGTGCCCGCGGGCGGCTACCGGTTCTGCGGCGAGGTCCGTCGTGGGGGCCGCGCATGAGCCGGAGGGGTGGCGTGCCGCGCCGGGCTCTCGTCGCGGCGGGTCCGGTCGCCGTCGTCACGCTCGCGGTCGCCGTCGTCACGGCGCTGACCCTGCCGGGCGCCTCGCTGCGCGTGACCGTGCGGCTCCTGCCGCTGGTGCTCGTGGTGGGCGGCGCGACCGCCGCCGCCGTCGCGGTCGCCGCGTGGGTCCGTGCAGGCCGCGTCCGCCGCGCGGACGCCGCGGTGGCGAGCGCCGAGCTCGCGGGCCGACGGGCCGAGCGCGAGGCGCACGGACGCTTCCTCGCGCGGCTCGACCACGAGCTCAAGAACCCGGTGACCGCCATCCGCGCCGCGGTCACGGGCACGGACGACGCGGCAGGCCCGGACGAGCGGGCCCGGGCGCGCGCGACGCTCGTGTCGCAGTCGACGCGGCTCGCGTCGCTCGTGGCGGACCTGCGCAAGCTGGCCGAGCTCGGCACGCAGGAGCTCGAGGACGAGGACGTCGACCTGGCGCAGGTGGTCCGCGACGCGGTCGACGACGTGAGCGCTCAGGCGGAGGCGGCCGGGGCGCTGCGGCCCGCCGTGCAGGTCGTCCTGCCGACCGCGCCGTGGCCGCTGCCGCACGTCCGCGGCGACGTCGACCTGCTGTACGTCGCGGTCGCCAACCTGCTCGCGAACGCCGTGAAGTTCTCACCGCCGGGCACGCGGATCGAGGTGCGGGGCACCGACGACGACGGCACGGTCGTGGTCGAGGTCGCCGACGCCGGGCCGGGCATCCCGGACGACGAGGTGGGCACCGTGTTCGACGAGCTGGCCCGCGGTCGGGGCGCGCGGGGTCTGCCGGGCTCGGGCATCGGTCTCGCGCTCGTGCGTGTCATCGCCGAGCGGCACGGCGGCGAGGTGACGCTCCGGTCGAGGCTCGGCCAGGGCACGAGCGCCCGGCTGCGGATCCCCGCCGCGGGCCCGCGCTGACGCCGCGGGGTCGAGGTGCGCGTCAGGCCGGCTTGGGGCCTGTCGAGCCGCGGGGGACCAGGCGGGACGGGATGACCTCGGTGCCGTGGTGGGGGTTGCCCTCGATGGCGTCGAACAGGAGGGCCGCGGCGCGGCGGCCGAGCTCCTCGAGGTTCATGTCGATGCTGGTCAGCTGCGGGCGCGCGTTGAGCGCGAGGATCTCCCAGTTGTCGTGGCCGGTCACGGCGACGTCCTCGGGGACGCGGCGGCCCGCCTCGCGCAGGGCGTCGAGCACGCCGCGCGCGATCTGGTCGGACCCGCTGATGATCGCGTCGACGTCGGTGAACCGGTTGAGGATCAGCCCGGCGGCGGTGCGGCCCCACTCCTCGGACCACGCGCCGTAGAGCGGTCCGCCGAGCACCTCGACGCCCGCCCCGGACAGTACGGCGGTCGCCCCGTCGACGCGGTCGTGCGCGGCCCCGTACCCGGCGTCGCCGGTGACGATCGCGACGCGCGACCGCCCGCACGCCAGCAGGTGCTCGGCGACGAGCCGCCCGCCCTGCACGTTGTCGGTGACGACGGACATGTCGGCGGGGTCCTGCGACGGCGCGTACGCGTAGACGACGGGCACGGGCAGCTGGCCGAGCGACGGCCGCGGGTCGGGGCGGGCGCCCACGACGATGAGCCCGTCGACGCGCCGGCCGAGCAGCGCCTGCACGTGGTACTGCTCGCGCAGGGCGTCGCCGCGCGCGTCGCACAGGAGCACGGACGTCTTGCCGGTGCCGGCGGCGTCCTCGGCGCCCATGAGCGTCGGGATGGAGAACCGGCCCTCGAGGTCGTGCGTGACGAGGCCGATCGTGCCGGACCGCCCGGACAGCAGGTGCCGGGCGAGGACGTTGGGGGAGAAGTTCAGCTGCTCGGCGGCTGAAAGGACTCTCTCACGGGTTTCGGCCTTGACCTGCTGGCGCCCGTTGAGCGACTTGGAGGCCGTCGCGAGCGACACCCCGGCGAGCTTGGCCACGTCCGCGAGGGTCGGCGGCTTCCGCGTGTTTCCCGGTGTCGTCTGCATGTTCATCCCCTGCGAGAACGAAAGTGACGGGGCTGGACGCCGTCGTCTTTCGGGATCGTACCGGGAGAACGCGCCGAGGGAAGCCCTTGACGTGCCGAGACAGTGACCGCTACGTTGCCGAAAAGGGTTTCGGCAGACCCTCAGCCCACGGGTGCCCGACGGGGGACACCCGCAGTTCGCTTCGACGATGAAGTCCGAGGAGAGCACGATGAGCAAGCGGTTGTCCCGATCGCGCACAGCACGAGGAGCTGCCCTGCTGGCCGTCGCCGGTCTGGCGCTGACGGGCCTGGCAGCCTGCAGCAGCGGTGACGGCGACGGGGGCGGTGACGCCCCGGCCGAGTCCGTCGGCCCCGACGGCGTCGACGACGGCACCAGCCTCACCATGTGGACGCGCGCGCCGCTCGAGCGGCAGGCCAAGGCCCTGGTCGAGGCGTACAACGCGTCGCACGAGAACCAGGTGAAGCTGGAGATCATCCCCAACGACGACATGGAGGGGAAGGTCGGCGCGGCCGCCACGAACGACGAGCTGCCCGACCTGCTCGCGGGCGACGTCGTCCGCCTGCCCTACTGGGTGTCGAACGGCCTGTTCACGGACCTGACGGAGAACATCGACGGGCTCGACTTCGCGGACGACATCACGCAGGGCCACGTCGACGCGGGCACCGACGCGGACGGCGCCAAGCACACCGTCCCGTTCGTCACCGACATCTCCGTGATGGTCTGGAACAAGGCGCTGTACGCCGAGGCCGGCCTCGACCCGGAGAAGGGCCCGACCACGTTCGCCGAGTTCGAGGAGCAGGCCAAGGCGGTCCAGGCGCTCGGCAAGCCGGGCGTCTCGGGCACGTACTACGGCGGCAACTGCGGCGGCTGCCTCGTCTTCACGTGGTTCCCGACCATCTGGGCGTCGGGCGACGAGGTGCTCTCGGACGACGGCAAGGAGTCGCTGCTCGCGTCCGACACCGCCCAGGAGGTCTACGACACGTACGCGCGGCTGAACGACGCGGGCGCCGTGGGCGCAGGCTCGAAGGAGGAGACCGGCGCGACGTGGACCGCACCGTTCTCGAACGGCGAGGTCGGCGTCATGCAGTACCCGAACACCGCGGTGTACGCGGCCCAGGAGGCCGGCATCGACGTCGGCGTCACCGGCATCCCCGGGATCGACGGCGGCCAGTCGACGTTCCTCGGCGGCGACGCGATGGGCGTCTCCAAGGACTCCGAGCACGTCGCGCAGGCCTGGAACTTCCTCGCCTGGATGATGTCCGACGACACCCAGCTCGAGGTCGTCGCGAAGAACGGCGAGGTCCCCGGCCGCAACAGCCTGCTCGACAACCAGTACGCGCAGGAGGACCCGCTGGCCCTCACGATGAACAAGCTCGCCGAGAACGGCCGCACGCCCGTCGCCGAGTACTTCTCGGAGGCGTTCAACGCGTCCGGCAGCCCGTGGGTCACGCTGTTCCGCAACGCGACCTTCGACAAGACCGGCACGGTCGACGAGGACAACGACGCCGTCACGGCGGTCCTCGACCAGTGAGACCAGGGCGGCGGCGGGCTCGGCCCCGTCCGCTCGGCAGCCAGCCCGCCGCCGCCCGACCACGTCTCACCCGCGAGCCCGCCACGACGGGCGCGACCCCGGAGCCACGCATGACCACCGTCACCACCCGTCCGCCCGACGCGGGACCGTCCGCGTCACCCCCGCACCGCCACCGCCCGCGAGCCAACCGCTCGCACGGGCCCCTGATGGGCTGGCTCTACGCGAGCCCCACCGCGGTGCTCGTCGCGGTCCTGTTCGTCGTCCCGCTCGTGCTCGTCCTCATCATGTCCGCGTCGGACTGGTCGCTCCTCGCGGGCAACGACGGCACCAACTTCCCGGAGAACTACACCGAGGTCCTCGACCACCGGATGTTCTGGCCGGCCGTCGTGTTCACGCTCAAGTACACGGTCATCGCGACGGTGCTGCTCATCGGCCTGGGCCTGGGGCTCGCGCTGCTGGTGCAGGAGAGCAGCCGGTGGAGCGGCGTGCTGCGGACGTCGTTCCTGCTGCCCACGGCCCTCGGCCTCGCGTCGGCGTCGCTGCTGTTCTACGCGCTGTACTCGCCGCAGGTCGGCCCCATGTCGGACTTCCTCGCGCGGTTCGGGATCGGCAACGGCCAGGTGAACGTCCTCGGCACCGCCGACGGCGCGCTGTGGGGGACGGTGATCCTCATCGTCTGGCGGTTCGCGGGGTTCTACATGCTGCTGCTGCTCGTGGGGCTGCAGGGCATCGGCCAGGAGGTCTACGAGTCCGCCCGCATGGACGGCGCCAACACGTGGCAGGTGTTCCGCAAGATCACGCTGCCGCTGCTCAAGCCGTCGCTCGCGCTCGCCACGATCCTGTGCGTCACCGGGTCGCTGCTCGCGTTCGACCAGTTCTACATCCTGACGAAGGGCGGACCGGACGGCGCCACCATGACCGTCGTCCAGCTCGTCTACAACCTCGCGTTCGAGTCCAAGCGCGACGTCGGCATGGCGGCCGCGCTGTCCGTGCTCGTGCTGCTCGCCCTCGTCGTCATCAACGTCGTCCAGCTCAAGGCGCTGCGGCGCTCGCCGGACGAGTGAGGGAGTCCCGACGATGAAGACGCTGCCCCGCGTGCTCGGACGCACGCCCTACTGGGTGCTGACCGGTGGCCTGGCCATCCTGTTCCTGTACCCGATGATCTGGACCGCCGTGTCGTCGGTGTCGCCGCAGCCCGGCTCGGCGCAGGTGAACGGCTACGGTCTCGGCAACTACGAGACGTTGCTCAACTACCAGGCGGGCCTCGGCCACTACCTGGGCAACTCGCTCGTCATCACGCTCGTCGCGGTGCTGACGACGCTCGTCGCGGCGACCCTCGGCGGGTACGCGTTCGCGCGGTTCACCTTCCCCGGCAAGGACGCGCTGTTCCTGCTCGTCCTGTCGATCCTCATGGTCCCGTACGCGACGCTGCTGGTCCCGCTCGTCATCTGGCTCAAGGACCTCGGCCTCAACAACTCGCTCGTCGGCGTGGGCCTCGTGCTCGCCGTGTTCCAGCTGCCGTTCGCGATGTTCATGATGCGCATCTCGTTCGAGGCGGTGCCCAAGGAGATGGAGGAGGCGGCCCTCGTCGACGGCTGCGGCTCGTTCGGCGCGCTGCGGCGCGTGCTGCTCCCGGCGGTCAAGCCGGGCCTCATCACCATCGGGCTGTTCGCGTTCCTCGCCGCGTGGAACGACTTCATGGTGCCGCTGTACCTCGTGGGGGGCGAGAACCAGCCGCTGCCGCTGGCGCTGGTCAACATGCGCCAGCAGGTCATGGGCGTCATCGACTACGGCGCCACGCAGGCCGGCGTCGTCGTGCTGACGATCCCGTGCATCGTCCTCTTCCTCGTGCTCCAGCGGCACTACGTCAACGGATTCATGTCGGGCGCGCTGAAGGGATGACCTCGCTCGTGAACAACACCACCACCATCCGTCCTGCGCCCGTGCTGCCGTCGACGGGGGCCCTGCGACCGCTCGGCCTCGACGAGGTGGCGATCACCGGGGGCTTCTGGGCCGACCGCCAGCGCGTCAACGGCGAGGCGTCGATCCGGCACTGCGACACGTGGGAGACGCGCGTCGGCTGGATCGACAACTTCCGCCACGCGCTCGACGGCACGGTCGTGCAGCAGCGCACGGGCCGCGAGTTCTCCGACTCGGACGTCTACAAGATGATCGAGGCGATGGCGTGGGAGGTCGGCCGGACCGGCGACCCCGCGCTCGAGGCTCGCATCGTCGAGCTGTCCGCGCTGATCGGCCGCGTGCAGGAGCCCGACGGCTACCTCAACACGAAGTTCGGGCGGCCCGGCCAGGAGCCGCGCTACTCCGACCTCGCGTGGGGCCACGAGCTCTACTGCTACGGCCACCTGATCCAGGCCGCGGTCGCGCGGCTGCGCACGGGGCACGACGACGAGCTCGTCGCGATCGCCCGCCGCGCCGCCGACCACGTGTGCGCCGAGTTCGGGCCCGACGGCCGCGACGGCGTGTGCGGCCACCCGGAGATCGAGGTCGCGCTCGTCGAGCTCGCCCGCGCGACGGGGGAGCGGCGCTACCTGGACCAGGCCGCGCTCTTCGTCGAGCGCCGCGGCCACGGCACGCTGCCGGACATCGAGTACGGCCGCGAGTACTACCAGGACGACGTGCCCGTCCGGGACGCCACGGTGCTGCGCGGCCACGCGGTGCGTGCGCTCTACCTGGCGGCGGGCGCGGTCGACGTCGCGGTCGAGACGGGCGATGAGACGCTGCTCGACGTCGTGCGCGACCAGTACGAGCGCACGCTCGCGCGCCGGACGTACCTCACGGGCGGCATGGGCTCGCACCACCAGGACGAGGCGTTCGGCGACGACCACGAGCTGCCGCCGGACCGCGCGTACTGCGAGACGTGCGCGGGCGTCGCGTCGGTCATGGTCGCGTGGCGGCTGCTGCTCGCGACGGGTGACGCGCACTGGGGCGACGTGGTCGAGCGGACGCTGTTCAACGTCGTCGCGACGTCGCCCGCGGAGGACGGGCAGGCGTTCTTCTACACGAACCCCCTGCACAAGCGGGTCCCCGGCTCGGCGGCGGACCCCGACGAGGTCAGCGCGCGGGCCCTGTCGCGGCTGCGTGCGCCGTGGTTCGAGGTGTCGTGCTGCCCGACCAACGTGGCCCGCACGTTCGCGTCGCTCGGCGCGTACCTCGCGACCGTGTCCGACGACGGCGTGCAGCTGCACCAGTACGCGCCGGCGCGCATCGCGACGACGCTCGGCGACGGCCGCGCGATCGGCCTCGAGGTCGAGACCGGCTACCCGCACGAGGGCGACGTCGTGGTCCGCGTGACGCAGGCACCGCCCGGCGAGGTGACCCTGTCGTTGCGCGTGCCGGCCTGGGCAGTGGGCGCGGCGACGCTCGACGGCGAGCCCGTCGAGGGCGGCGTCGCGACGGCCCGCCGCACGTTCGCGGTGGGCGACGAGGTGCGCCTCTCGCTCCCGGTGCAGCCCCGCGTGACGACGCCCGACGACCGCATCGACGCCGTGCGCGGCTGCGTCGCGGTCGAGCGCGGCCCGCTGGTCCTGTGCGCCGAGTCGACCGACCTGCCCGGCGGGCTGCACGTCGACGCGATCCGCCTGGACCCCTCGGCACCGCTGGTCGCCGACGGTGCCGGTGCGCGCGGTCGCGGGCGGGCCGTCGCGCACGACGACGCCGACTGGCCGTACGCCCCGGAGCCGCGCGAGCGCGACGCCGACGGCTTCGACCTGCGGCTCGTCCCGTACCACGCCTGGGCCAACCGCGGCCCGAGCACCATGCGGGTCTGGATCCCGACGACCTGACCGGCCCCCGACCGCCCCGCCGCCCCGCCGTGCCGACGCCGGGGCGGCGGGGCACCTCCGTGCGGGCGGCGAGGAGCACGGCGTCGCCCGCGCAGGCGGCGAGAGCACGGCGTCGCCCGCGCGGGAGCAGGTCGGCGACGGCGCTCCCGGGTGCGGGTGCCGGGTGCCGACCGCGGCGGCAGACTCGGGACGTGCCCCGACGCCCGCTGGACGAGTACCGCGCGAAGCGGGACCCGGCGCGCACGCGTGAGCCAGTCCCCCCGCCCGACGCACCGCTCCCGCAGGGCGAGGGGCGGACGTTCGTCATCCAGGAGCACCACGCCCGCGCGCTGCACTGGGACCTGCGGCTCGAGCGCGACGGCGTGCTGGTGTCGTGGGCCGTGCCGAAGGGCCTGCCGCAGGAGCCGGGCACGAACCACCTCGCGGTGCACACCGAGGACCACCCGATGGAGTACGCGACGTTCGAGGGCGACATCCCCGCGGGCGAGTACGGCGGCGGGCACATGGCGGTCTGGGACCGCGGCACGTACGAGACCGTGAAGTGGTCGGACCGCGAGGTGCAGGTCGTGCTGCACGGCGAGCGCGTGCAGGGACGGTACGTGCTGTTCCGCACGCGGGGTCGGGGGCGCTCCGGCGGCTCAGGCGGGGACGGCGGCGGGCGGGGCGACGACGAGCGCAGCTGGATGGTGCACCGCATGGACCCGCCGACGCGCCCCGACTGGACGCCGCTGCCCGACCTGGTCCGTCCGATGGCGGCCGTCGCGGGCGAGCTGCCGCCCGCCGACGACGCGTGGGCGTACGAGATGAAGTGGGACGGCGTGCGGGCCGTCGCGTACGTCGACGGCGGTCGCGTGAGGCTGATGTCGCGCAACGACCTGGACGTCACGCGGTCGTACCCCGAGATCGCCGGGCTCGGCGAGCAGCTGGGGTCGACCCAGGCGGTCCTCGACGGCGAGCTCGTCACCTTCGACGCGCGCGGCGCCCCCGACTTCGGGCGCCTCCAGCAGCGGATGCACGTCGCGGACCCCGCGGTCGCCCGCCGGCTCGCCCAGACCGTGCCCGTCGTCTACCTCGTCTTCGACGTCCTGCACCTCGACGGCCGCGCCACCCTCGACCTGCCCTACGACGACCGCCGCGCGCTCCTCGACGGCCTCGGGCTCGCGGGCCGCTCGTGGCAGACGCCGCCGTCGTTCGACGGCCCGGGCTCGGCCGTCCTGGCGGCGAGCCGCGAGAACGGCCTCGAGGGCGTGCTCGCGAAGAAGCGGCGCTCCCCGTACCGCCCGGGCCGCCGCTCGCCGGACTGGGTCAAGGTCAAGCACGTCCGCATGCAGGAGGTCGTGCTCGTCGGGTGGAAGCCCGGCAAGGGTGCGCGCGCCGAGACGCTCGGGTCGCTCGTGCTCGGCGTCCCCGACGACGACGGCGCCATGCGTCCCGCGGGGTCCGTCGGCACGGGCTTCACGCGGCGCACGCTCGACGACCTGCTGCGCCGGCTCACCCCGCTGGCGACGTCGTCGTCGCCGTTCACCGTGCGGCTGCCCGCCGCCGACACACGCGACGTGCACTGGGTCCGGCCCGAGCTCGTCGGCGAGGTCGCCTTCACCGAGTGGACGTCCGACGGCCGGCTGCGGCACCCGTCCTGGCGTGGGTTGCGCCCCGACAAGTCCCCGGCCGACGTCGTCGTCGAGGGTGCCTGACGAGCACCCCCGCCCGACCTCCGTGCCGACGGTCCGCCCGAGGCCGTGCCGACAGGACGCCCGAGCCGTCGAGCCGGAGGGACGTCCGAGGCGTCGTGCCGACCGGCGCGCGGGCAGCAGGCGCGCGCGGGTGCGCGCGACGTGGCGCGGGGCGACGATGTGGTCACGCGGCCCAGCGCCGTGACCGCGGGTGCGGACCGGCGCCCGCCCCGACCGCGTCGACGACGACGCGCGTCACCGAGGAGACCCCCCATGGCCACCGTCGCGGACGTCCTGTCCCCGTCCCCGATCACCGTCGAGACCACCGCGACCGTCCGCGAGGCCGCCGAGCTCATGCGCGAGCACGACGTCGGCGACCTCGTCGTCGTCGAGCAGGGCCGCCTGGTCGGCATCGTCACCGACCGCGACCTCGTCGTGCGCGTCCTCGCCGTCGGCGGGGGGTCGAACGACCCCGTCGGGCAGGTCGCGACCGGCTCGCCCGTGGTCGTGGGCCCCGACGACGACCTCGTCGGCGCCGCGCGCCTCATGGCCACGCACGCCGTGCGCCGGCTGCCCGTGGTCCGCGAGGGCGAGGTCGTCGGGGTCCTGTCCCTCGGCGACCTGGCCGTCCGCCACAACGCCGGTCCGGTCCTCGGCGCGATCTCGCAGGCGCCCGCGTCGTCGTGAGCCGACGGCTGCCGCGCGCGTCGCACGGACGGTGGTGCGCGGGCGCCGACCCGTCGCTTACCGTGGCGCGATGACGAACGAGGCGACGCCCCGCCCCGCCCGCCCCACGTGGTCCGAGCGGCTGGGCCGCATCACCGAGGCCATCCGCAGCCTGCCCAAGCCCGTGCGGGTGGTCGCCGTCACGTCGGTGGGTGGTGTCGTCCTGCTCGCGGGCGTCGCGATGCTCGTCCTGCCCGGTCCGGGGATCCTCGCGATCCTCGCGGGCCTCGCCATCCTCGCGACGGAGTTCGTGTGGGCCCGGCGTGTCCTCGAGCGCAGCAAGGCGGCCGCGAAGGCCGGCGTCGACAAGGGGCGCGACGCGCTGCAGCGCCGCCGCTGACCGCGCCTCGGGCGGCGTGAGCGGCGGCCTGTGCGTTCTCGCCGGTGGTCGACGGCCGTGCGACGCGTCTCGCCGCACGTCAACCGCCCGTGCGACGCGTCCCGCCGCAGGTCAGCGACCCGTGCGGTGCGTCCCGCCGAAGACCGGGTGCGACGCGAGGTCGTCGGTGCGCTCGTCGAGCACGCGCCGCAGCGCCTCGTAGCGTTCCTGCGCGTCGCGTCGCTCGGCACCGGCCGGGCAGCGCTCGATCTCGTGGTGCGCACGCGCGGTGGCCGCGGCGACCTGGAACCAGCTGGCTTCCGCGAGGCCCGTGACCAGCCGCTCGTCGGCGCCCGTGCGCGGTACGTCCGTGTCCGTCATGGTCGGCTCCTCCTGCCCACCATCGTCGCGCCGCCCACCGTCATCGCCGGGACGCCACGCGGTGGGCGCGACCACCCGCGAGGAAGGAGCCGGCGACGCGTCGATGCGGACGCGACGCGGGGGTGAAGAGCGGCGCACGGGTCAGGCGACGACGGACGCGCTGAGCACGACCTGGTCGTGCGGGACGGCGGCGAACCGTTGGCCGGGGTACCGCAGGCCCGCGAAGTACGCGTTGACGTGCGCGACGATCTGCTCGCCGCCCACCCAGACGCCGGCGAGGTGCGCGCCGGTGGTCGTGTGGCAGTCGGAGACGAGCGTGACGTCGTACCCGGCGTTCGCGGCGGACTGCCCGAGGGTCCGCACGCAGTAGTCGGACTGGGCGCCCGTGAGGACGAGGTGGGTCGTCGCGGTGCGGGCCAGGACGGACTGCAGGTCGGTGCCGGCGAACGCGTCGCGGTACGCCTTGTGCACGCGGGCCTCGCCGGGGACCGGCACGAGCGCCGGGTGCAGCTCCCACCCGGCGCTGCCGCGCGGGAAGTCCTGCTCGTCCTGGACCCAGATGACGGGGACGCCCTCGGCGCGTGCCCGGTCGACGAGGGTGACGGTGCGGGCCAGCACCCCGTCGACGTCGACGCAGTCCCCGACGACGCCGACCTGGAGGTCGACGACGAGGACCGCCGTGCGCGGCGTGGTAGCGCTCCCATACATGATGCCAATTCTCTCCGACCAGGGCACAGGTGCGAAATCGACGCACCGGCGCGCCGCGAGCCAGGTGCGGGTCACTCGAGCAGGACGGTCACGAGCGCGACGACGACGACCGTCGCCACAGGTACCCACGGGACGGCAACGCCTCGTCCGGTCGCGCCACGTGCGGGGCCCGGTGGTGTCGTCGGCCGCACGGTGGCGAACCGCTGGGACATGCGCTCGGGACGCCCTGGTCGATCGAGCACCAGGTACAGGTTCGTCTTCTGCACGGCCCAGCAGGCGACGTCGTCACCGGACCGCAGCCGCACGGACATGCGAGCGCCGCCCTCGAAGCCCGCGACCTCGGCCCACGGGATCCTGATCGTGCGCCACGGGTTCCGCACGACGATCCCGTCCTGCGTGGCGGCGACCCTGGGCCGCAGCCCGAGCACGTGTGCCAGGACCGTGACGAGCGCGCCGACGCCGAGCAGGACGCCGGACGCGTCCGTCGCGCCGCTCGCACCGAGGGAGACGGTCGCCAACCCCAGCAGGACGCCGAGCACCGCGATCGAGGTGGAGAGGGCCGACATCCTGGCGGAGACCGACGCCGCCGGACCGGACGACCTGCCCACGAGTGCTCCCGTCCGCCCGGCGACGGCTGCTCGCCGTGCGCACGGCTCCCGGCGAGCCGACGGAGGCGAGCGTCCCACGCGCCGGTCGGGACGACGCGCAGACGCCCCGTGCGACGCTCATCGCGCCCTCGTGGTGCCCGGGCCGTCGCCGGCCGGCCACCGGTGCCGCCGAGGCGGGGGTGCCTGCGCGACGACGGAGGACTGCCCAGGCGGACCGGCGGCGAGGGCGTCAGGCGACCGGGCGGATCTCCGCGACGTCGCCCGGCCACAGGACCGTCTGGACCAGGCGCGCGAGGTCCTGCACGTCGTCGGTCTCGACGACGTAGTACCCGCCGAGCTGCTCGACCGTCTCGGTGTACGGGCCGTCCGTCACCGTGAACTCGTCGGCGTCGTTCCGCACGACGACCGCGCGGCTCGACGACGCGAGCTCGTGCCCGCCGACGATCGTGTGGCCGCGCTCGGCGCACGCGGCGCTGAACGCGTCGTGGTCCGCGTACGCGGCCGCGCGGGTGGCCTCGTCGGCGGTCTCCCACGCCTTCTCGTCGCCGTGCAGCAGCACGACCCAGGTCTGCGACATCGTCCGTCCTCCCGTTCCTGTGCGACGGGACCGAGCGTGCCCGTCACGTCCATGACGCGCGAGGCAGGTGCGATTCGACAGGGACGCGTCAGCCCAGGAACACCTGCGCGCACAGCAGACCGCGTGCGCTGTCGACGCACGCCACGCCGATGCCCGTGAAGTCCTTCGAGAGCAGGTTGGCGCGGTGCCCGGGCGACGCGAGCCACGCGTCGACGGTGGCCTTGGCGGTCGGGTAGCCGAGCGCGAGGTTCTCCCCGACGGTCCGGCCACCGCAGGCCGCGAGGATCGGCTCCAGCGGGTCGTGCTCGAACCGTCCCTCGGCGACGAGGAGCCGGGCGCGTGCGAGCGCCTGCTGCTGCGCGCACTCGGAGACGCTGAGGTCGGCGACACCCTGCGCGCGGCGGGCCTCGTTGCCGAGCGCGACGATCTCGGCGTCGACCGGCTGGGGTGCGGGGGCCGCGGCGGGGGCGGACGACTGGGCCGGGGCGGGGGTGCTGCCGCCGCCGGAGGGCGGGGGCGTGCCGGCGGCCGGGGGTGCGGGCGGGGCGTCGGTCGCGGTGGGTGCGGGAGTCGGCGTCGGCGTCGCGGAGGGTGTGGCGGACACGGTCGGGGTGGCGGAGGCGTCGCTGAGCTCCGCGCGCCCGCCGCCGCGGCTGACCGCGTCCCAGAGTCGCTGCTCGAGCCCGGCGCCCGGGGCGGCGGCGAGGCCGTCGGCGGGGTCGGGCGTGAGGACGATGGGGGCAGCGACTGCGGCCGCCCCGAGGCAGGTCGCGACGACCAGCATCTCGACGACGACGCGGCGACGGCGCCGCGGGCGGCCCCGGTCGCGTCGGCGCAGGTCGCGTCGTCGAGGGGCCTGCTCCGGGAACGTCACGCCGGGCACGTTATCCGATCGTGACATTTCCGTCATCCCGGACTGGACACCGGTCCGGTTCGCGCCGGCGTGTCGCACGGAGAGCCGAGTCGGAAGGATTGCGCTTTCCACACCGGTGTGGCACGTTGAGGGAGATTCGTCGGGAAACCGGTTTCTGCCCGCTCATGGCGCAGCCCGGCCCCGCACCCGCGTCCCGAGACGAAGGAGTCTCATGCGCACCACCGCCCCCGTCCCGCGGCGCCGCGCCCGAGCGGCCGCCACCCTCGCACTCGTCGCGGCGCTCGGCGTCACGGGCGCCGCGACGGCCCTCCCGGCCGCCGCCGGCGCGGCGCAGAAGCCGTCGACGCCGCCGTCCGCACCTCCCGCCGACCTCGGTCGCGAGGTCCTGCCGCCCGGCGACGGCTGGGCGTCCTGGTCCGGCGCGACCCGGCCCGACGGCGTCGCCCGCACCGCGGCCCCGACGACCGGCGGCGTCGCCGCCGGCCCGAGCGAGGTCTACGTCGTCGACACCTGGCAGGAGCTGCGCGACGCGCTCGCCGGCAAGCGCGGCGGGTCCCAGACCGACGCGCGCCGCAACACGGTCCCGCGGATCGTCTACGTGCGCGGCACGATCGACGCGTGGGAGCGGCCCGACGGCACGCGCACCACGTGCGCGGACCTCGAGCGCCAGGTCACGGTCGAGGGGACCGGCGAGCCGTTCGCCATGAGCGACTACATCGCGGCCTTCGGCCCCGGCGTCGACCCGAGCGGCCCGCTCGAGACCGCGCGCACGGCGGCCGCCGCGCTCCAGGCCGCGCAGACGCTCCAGCACGTCGGCTCGAACGTCACGCTCGTGGGCGTCGGCGACGACGCCCGGATCGTCGGCGGGTCCCTGCGCGTCCGCGACGCGAGCAACGTGATCGTCCGCAACCTCACGCTGTCCGACGCGTACGACTGCTTCCCGCAGTGGGACGCGAACGACTCGGGCGGCAACTGGAACTCCGCCTACGACAACCTCTCGGTGTGGACGTCGACGAGCGTGTGGGTCGACCACAACACGTTCGACGACGGCGACCATCCGCCGGCCACGCTCGACACCGTCTACGGGCGGCCGTTCGAGGTGCACGACGGCCTGGTCGACATCACGCACGGCTCCGACCTCGTCACGGTGTCGTACAACGCGCTGCGCGAGCACGACAAGACGTCGCTCGTCGGCTCGTCGGACTCCCGGACGCAGGACCGCGGCCAGCACCGCATCACGTACCACCACAACCACTGGACCGACATCGGCCAGCGCGCGCCGCGGGTCCGGTACGGCGACGTGCACGTCTACAACGAGCTCTACGAGCAGACGAAGCCCGCGCTCTACCCCGACGGCGTCGGGTTCCAGTACTACCTGGGCGCCGGGCGCGAGAGCAGCATCGTCGCCGAGCAGAACGTCTTCGAGCTGTTGCCGACGTCCGACCCCGCGAAGATCCTCGCCGGCTGGGGCGGGACCGAGGCGAAGGTCACCGGGTCGCTCGTGAACGGCGAGCCGTTCGACGTGCTCGCCGCGTACAACGCGACGGCGACGGCGCCCCTGTCCGACGCGGTCCGCTGGGACCCTGCCGCGGCCTACCCGTACACCGCGCAGCCGGCCTCCGAGGTCGCCGCGACCGTCCGCGCGCAGGCCGGTGCCGGCGTGCTGCGGTCCGGGTCGCCCGTCGCCGACCGCGCGCCCGACCGGTTCCGGCTGTCGCACGACAACGGTTGGGACACCGGGCTGCACGACGGCGACTACACCGTCACCGCGACCCTGTTCTGGGGCAGCAACGGGACCGTCGCGAAGCTGTACGAGGACGGCGTGCTCGTCGACGCCGCCTGGCTGGAGGGTCGCACCCCCGGGAGGCAGCAGGTCGCGTTCGACGTCACCGGCCGGACCGACGGCGACCGCACCTACGTCGTCGAGGTCCTCAACCCGTGGGGCTCGTCGACGTCAGCACCGCTCACCGTCCGCGTCCGCGACGCAGCGCCTGCGAAGGCCGTCCTCAAGCACGACAACCGGGACGGCGACGGCGACCTGACGATCACCGCGCACCTGTGGTGGGGCACCAACGCGGAGCAGTACGTGCTCTACCAGGACGGCGTCGAGGTCGACCGCCAGACGCTGACCCCGGCCACGCCGCAGGCGCAGCACGCGACCACGCGGGTCGCCGGCCTGGCGCCCGGGACGTACGTGTTCACCGCCGAGCTGTCGAACGCCGCGGGCACCACGGCGACCGCACCCCTCACGGTCGTCGTCCGCCGCTGACGCCCGCGCGGGGTGCGCGGGGACCATCGTCCTCACGCACCCCGCCCGTCGGGCCGTAGTGTTCGGTCGGCGGGGTCGTCCAACGGCGGGCGACCCCCGACCACGGAGGTGACGATGGCCTCGATGCGCCACGAGCTCGAGCAGCGCCGCGACGGCATGTGGACCGGCGCGCACGTCACGCTGCTGCTCGTCGTCCCCGCCGCCTACAGCGCCGCCCTCGTCCCCGGTCTCGTGCTCAAGGCCCTCGTCGTCGCGGCCGCCATGGGGCTCGCGCTCGCGGGGTACGTGCTCTCGACCAGCGCGAAGCGTCTCGAGGTCATCCTCGACGAGACCGTGCCCGGGCCCACGCCGCCCGGCGTGACCCCGCCGCCCGCCGAGGTCGAGCACAACCCCTGACGGATCGTGCCGGGTCCGCGCCCGGACCACGCCGACGGGCCGACGCCCCGGGGCGCAGGGACGCCGGCCCGACGCCGGTCGCTCGACCTCTCAGGCCAGCGCCTGCGCCAGTCGCTCGACGAGCTCGGCCTGCGCGGCGACGACCGCGAGCCGCGCGTCGTCGGGCGTGAACCACGCCGCCCGGTCCACCTCGGGGACGGTGACGGTCCGGCCCGAGCGCGGCGGCCACTCGACCTCGACCGTGTTGCTGCGGACCGCCGTCTCGTCGACCGAGCCCTCCCGGGCCCACGCGTGCACGACCTTCCCGCCGCTCTGCCGCACGGTGCCCAGCGGCACGTCGGGCACCGACGCGGGCGGCGGAGCGACGCCGAGCTCCTCGGTGAACTCCCGCACCGCGACCGCGAGCAGGTCGTCCTCGTCGGGCTCCGGCTCACCCTTGGGGATCGTCCACGCGCGCTCGCGGCGCTCCCAGAACGGGCCGCCCATGTGTGCGAGCAGCACCTCGATCCCGTCGCCCGTCCGCCGGTAGAGCAGCAGCCCGGCGCTCACGCGGGCCGCCACGCTCAGCCCTTGCCGAGCGCGTCGATCGCCGCGACCTCGTCGGCCGTGAGCTCGAAGCCGAGCGCGCCGAGGTTCTCCTCGAGGCGGTGCTGCTTCGTGGACTTCGGGATGACGACCACGTCGTGCTCGACGTGCCAGCGCAGCACGACCTGCGCGGGCGTCACGCCGTGCGCCCGGGCCGCGTCCGCGATGGCCGCCGCGTCCAGGTCGGTGCGCTTGAGCGGGCTGTAGCCCTCGACGACCACGCCGCGCTCGCGGTGCGCCGCGAGCAGGGCCGGGTCGTGGTCGACTGGGCTGTACGGGATCTGGTTGACGGCCGGCGCGACGCCGGTCGCCTCGATGAGCTCGTCGATCTGCGCGATCGAGTAGTTGGAGACGCCGATCGACCGCACCAGGCCCTCGTCGCGGGCCGCGACGAACTCACGCCACGTGCTGGGCGTCGCCTGGTTGTTCGGCGGCCAGTGCACGAGCCACAGGTCCAGGTGGTCGGTCCCGAGCGCGGCGAGCGACTCCACGAGCGTCTGGCGCTCGCGGCCGACGTGGTCCGGCGGGAGCTTCGTCGTGACGAACACGTCGTCGCGGTCGATGTCGATCGTGGCCAGCGCGCGGCCGACCTCCGCCTCGTTGCCGTAGCCCGTCGCGGTGTCGACGTGGCGGTAGCCGAGCTGCAGCGCAGCCGTCACCGCGCGCTCCGCGTCGCCGCCCTCCGCCTGCCAGGTGCCGAGACCGAGCACCGGGATCTCTCCGCCAAGGATGGTGAGCGTGGGGGTCGTGGGGGGAAGTGTCATGCGTCCCATCCTCACCCGCGGTCCCGGTCGCTGCGCGGCGTGCGTCGTGACCAGGGGGTCGCCCGGCGACGGGTTCGTCACCCGCTGGGCGGTCGCCCGAGCGGTCGATGCGTTCGTACACTTGTTCGATGGTGCGGGAGGTCGACTGGTCGAAGTGGCTGCGCACGCCACGCGGCTGGGTGCGGGTCCCACCGGCGGCGTGCCCCGCCGGTCACCGCTGGACCAGCACGGGTCCGGGCCGGCCCTCCGAGCGGTTCGTCACGTGCGGCTGCACGATCGACCGGCACCACACGCTGTGGGTCTGCCCGGCGTGCGGCATGCACTGCGCCGAGGGGTGCCGGGACGTGCGGATGTGGGCGGGCAGCACGGTGTCCGTCGGCATCACGGTCGACCGCCGCGGCCGCGTGTAGGCGACGGTCGGCCCCCGCGTCGCTCCCGCGAGGGCTCCCGTGCGTCGGGCGTCGTCGGGCGTCGTCGCGCGTCGTGGCGCTTCGTGGGGTGTCGCGGGTGTCGTCGGGTGTCGGCGGGTCCGCGTGCACCGGTCCTCGCTCCCCAGGTGCGTGACCGGGTGCCCGGCCGCGACACTGGCGACGTGCGGACCGCGGGGGACCGGTCGTCCGGCGCGCGCCGCCTCGTGGTGCGTGCGATCGTCGGCGTGCTCGCGGTCGGGCTCGCCGGGTGCGGAGCGTCGGTGCGCGAGCCCGTCACGGCCGCGACGGTCACGGTCGAGCCCGACGCGGTGGCGAAGGCGGCGGCGCCCGACCCGGTCGTCCCGACCCCCACCCTGACACCCACGCCCACGCCCACGTCCGCGTATCGCGGGACGGTGAGCCCGCTGACGCCCGACGTCGTCGCCCGCATGTCCGCGTCGTGGCGGCCGGGGTGCCCGGTGCCGCTCGAGGACCTGCGGTACGTCACCGTCACGCACCACGGGTTCGAGGGACAGGTGCTCCAGGGAGAGCTCGTCGTGCACGCCGACGTCGCCGACGGGATCGTCGAGGTGTTCCGGGCGCTGTTCGACGCGGGCTACCCGGTCCGGTCGATGCGGCTCGTGGACGACTTCGGCGCCGACGACGACGCGTCGATGGCGGCGGACAACACGTCGGCCTTCAACTGCCGCGCGATCACGGGCGGCACCGCGTGGTCGGAGCACGCGTACGGGAGGGCGATCGACGTGAACCCCGTCGAGAACCCCTACGTGGTCGGTCGGCACGTCGCGCCGCCCGCGGGCCGTGCGTACGCGTCCCGCACCCCGGCGCCGGGCGTGATCCTGGCCGACGACGCCGTCGTCCGGGCGTTCGCGGCGGCGGGCTGGCGGTGGGGCGGCTCCTGGGACTCGCCGGTCGACTACCAGCACTTCTCCGTCTCGGGCCGCTGATCCCGCCGTCGCCCGACCGGCCGACCGTGCGCGGACACCGCGTCAGCGGTCGCGGTGCACCACGGGGGCGACGGCCTCGACGACCGTGCGGGTCACGCGCCGGGCGTCGCGCGTCGCGGCGGTCCCGACGAGCACCCCGAGCGCGATGGAGAACAGCGCGAGGACGGTGTCGATCAGGTCCGAGATGCCGAACGAGTAGCCGGTCGCGAGCTCGGAGACGCCCCGGAACCCGAGCGCACCGGGCACGAGCAGCCAGAACGCGGGGAGCATCGTGACGACCGCGGGCGGACCGGTGCGGGCGCGCTGGATCGCCTGCGAGACCGGCACGACGACGAGCCCGCCGACGAAGCCCGACAGCTGCGGGTCGAGGACGAGCCCGCCCACGGCCTGCGCGGTGTAGGCCGCGTACAGCGCGAGCAGCAGCCACCAGAACGTGCCACGCGGCGGCGACGAGAAGAACCGGTGCCCGACGGCGACGCACAGCACGCCGAGCCACGGCGTCCACGCGCCGAGCAGGTCGAGCCGGGTCTCGGTCGCGAACGGGCCCGCGACGCTCACCGCGGCGACGACGCCGAACGCGAGCAGCAGCAGCTGCGCGCCGCCGAACACGAAGCGGCTCGCACCCGCGACGACCTGGTTCGACGTCAGCTCGATCGCGGCGACGGTGAGCACGGCACCGGGCAGGAAGCTCACGAGCGGGGGTGCGAGGATCCGCACCGGGTCGCCGCCGAGCGCGGGCGACACGAGCGTGATGGTGACGACCGTGACGAGGAACGACGCGGCGACCGGGAGGGCCGCGCCGAGCGTGGGCCAGCGCCCCCCGAGCAGCCGCAGGACCCCGACGACCGCCCCGAGCACGAGGAACACCGGGAGCGTCGCGGCGCTCGGGTAGAGGATCAGGCCGAACCCGACGGTCAGCAGCGCGTGGCCGAGCACGACGAGCAGCGGACCGAACCGCGCCGGCGTGGCCAGGATCTCGCGCAGCCGTGCGCGGGCGCCGGCGAGGTCGGCGTCGCCGCGCACGAGGTCGCGCACGAGCCGGTCCACGTCGCCGATCTGGTGCAGGGGCAGCGTGCCGCTCGTACCCGGGCCGGTGAAGTCGCTCAACGTCCCGCGGGTCGTCTCAACCTGCACGAACACGCCCGTCGGCAGCACGATCGTGCGCACGTGGTCGGCGCCGTACGCGGCCGCGACCTCGCCGATCTGGCGCTCGGTGTCGACGACCGACTGCCCCGACGACAGCAGCGCCGCACCCAGCTCGCGCAGCAGCGGGACGAGGTCGGGCGGCACCTCGGGCGGCTCGACGGGCTCGGGCGGTGCGGTCGGCGCGGCGGGCTCCGTGAGCGCGTGCGCTGCGCGCCGGATCCGTGCGGCGAGCGTCCGCCGGCGCGCGACCGCTGCCGGCGGGACCCCGACGGGTGTGCCCGTCGGGGGCGTCGCGGGCGGACGTGCCCCCTGGTCGCGCATGCCGCCTCCCGCGCGTGCGCCCGGGCCGTCCTGCCGGGCGGGTCCCATGGTGCCGGTCCTCCCTCGGATCGTACGGACGGACCGGTCAGGCGTCCCGGTGGGCGGTCCCGGTCGCAGTGCCGACGACCGCGAGCTCGACGAACTCGTCGACATGCAGCACGCGCAGCGCGGCGCGGACGGGTGCGGGCACCAGGCGCGTCCCTGCGTCGCCGCGCAGCCGGACGGGGTCGTCGAGCACGAGGACGCGCCCGGCCCGGATGAGCCGCGCCCCACCGGCGGCGTCGATGTTGTGCAGCCACTGCACGTCGGGGCCGTAGGTGAGCGCCACGACGACGCCGCGCGGGGTCCGGAACGCCATGACGGGGGTCCGGTACCGGCGCCCCGACGAGCGACCGACGTGGTGCAGCGTCGCGAGCGGCGGGACCCGGTCCGAGAAGACCCCCATCACCGGGTTGGTGACGGCCCGGTTCACGCGGGTGATCCAGTGCGGGATGGGCATGGGGTGGACCGTACCGACGCTCCGGCGGCGCGGCACCCGGGGTCCGTCGCAGGCGGCGTCCGAGGGAGCGGGTGCGCAATCTAGGAGGTCGTGCGGGACGGTGCGACCGGGGCGCCCGGCGTGTCGCGATCGGTCTCGCTGGGCGGGACTCGACTTGCCTCCGCGCGCCGGTCCTGCCCACGGTGGAGAGGTCCGCAAGCGCTGCCCCGGCGTCGGACGGCCCCCCGGGTCGACCGCGACGGGGTGGTGTTCCCCGGCACGAGAGGAGCGCCTGTGCTCACCCTGACCGAGAACGCCTGCACCGCCGTCCGGACCCTCACGGAGCGGGCCGGCCTGCCCGACGAGACGGGCGGGCTGCGCATCGCCGAGCAGGACGCGGGAGGCTTCGAGCTCGCGCTCGTCGCCGCGCCTGTGCCCGGCGACGACGTGGTGACGGACGCGGGCGCCCGCGTCTACGTCGACCAGCGCGCCGCGCACACGTTGTCCGCGCAGCGCCTGGACGTGGAGCCGACGGCGAGCGGCTCGAGCTTCACGCTCTCGCCGCAGTGACCCGGGTGCCGCGGTGAGTCCGCGGGCCTGGACCGTCCCCGCTCGCTGAGCGGGACGGCGTCCCCGACGGCGGGGCGGGAGGCGTCACTCCCGCCCCGCCGTTCCGCTGTCCGGGGACCGCGTGGGGGCGTCAGCGCGGCGGTGCGTCCGGCGCCGCGAGCCCCTTGCCGACCGTGAGCAGGAGCTGCGTCACGACGTCGTGCGGGCCGGCGGTGCCCTGCGCGAGCTCGCTCCACGCGGCGTACAGCGACGCCCACACGGTGGTCTGCACCCACGCGGCGCTGAGCCGGGTGTCGAGCGACCCGTCGGCCAGCCCGCGCGTGCACGCGGCGTCGAGCGCGTGCGTGAAGCCGTCGGCCGGGTCGCAGTCCTCGAGCGGCACGACGCCCGTGAAGACGAGCGTCAGCAGGTCGCCGAGTCGCAGGCACTCCTGGCACGCGCGCAGGATCGCGTCGAGCCCGGGCCCGTCGTCGAGCCGGGCGCGGTCGGCGACGCCGGCGAGCCGCGTGCCGGCCTCCTCGGTGACGGCGGCGAGCAGGTCGCCGCGCTCGGGGAAGTAGCGGTGGAGCGTGGTGCGGCCGACGTCGGCGGCGTCGGCGATCTGGCCGAGGCTCGCGCCGGCGTCCTGCGCGAGGGTGCGGATCGCGGCGTCGACGATCGCGCGCCGGGTGCGGGCGCGTGCGCCGCTCGCGATGTCCGTGCTCACGTTCGGACAGTAGCACCGTGTTCCACAGTGGAATCACTGTTGACCGCGATGGAACACCGGTGTTCCACTAGACGCATGCCGCCGACGCCAGCGCCCGCCACCGAGACCCCCGACACCGCCGACCCGCCCCCCGGCGCCGCGACCGCACCTGCCGAGCCCGACCTCCCGCGCGGCGAGCGGCTGCGCATCCTCGTCTCGTTCGCCCGCCCGCACGCGCGCTCGCTGTCCCTCGGGCTGGTCCTGGGCCTCGCCGCGACCGCCATGGGCCTCGCGACCCCGATGGTCACCAAGTGGGTCCTCGACTCGCTCACGGAGTCGGGCGACCTCGCGGCCCCCGTCGGCGTGCTGCTCGCGCTGCTCGTCGTCGGGTCCGCGGTCGGCCTCGCGCAGTGGATCCTCATGGGGACCGTCGCCGAGCGGATCGTCTACGACGCCCGGCGCTCGCTCGTCGACCACTTCCTGCGCGCGACCGTGCCCGCGATCACCCGTCGGCCCGTCGGTGAGCTCGTCACGCGGACCACGTCCGACACCGTGCTGCTGCGCGAGGCCGCGTCGTCGAGCCTCGTGAGCCTGGTCAACGGGACCGTGTCGCTGATCGGGACGCTCGTCCTCATGGCCGTGCTCGACCTCGTGCTGCTCGGCACGACCATCGCGGCGATCGTCGTCGTGGGCGCCGTCATGGCCGTGCTGCTGCCGGGCATCGGGACCGCGCAGCAGGCGTCGCAGGAGTCGATGGGCCGCCTCGGCGGCACGCTCGAAGGCACGCTGCGCGCGGTCCGCACCGTGAAGTCGAGCCGGGCCGAGCGGCGGCAGGGCGACAAGATCCTCGTCGACGCGCAGGGGGCGCGGGACCACGCGATCCGCGCGGTGCGGACCACCGCCGTGGCGTGGACGGTGTCGTGGGGCGGCATCCAGCTCGCGATCGTCGTCATCCTCGGCCTCGGCGCGTGGCGCGTCTCCGAGGGGCTGCTCGCGGTGTCGAGCCTCGTCGCCTTCCTGCTGTACGCGTTCAACATCGTCGGCCCCATCACCGAGCTCACGCAGAGCTTCACGCAGCTCCAGTCCGGCATCGCCGCCGCGGCGCGCATCCGCGAGGTCACCGCGATGGAGACGGAGGAGCCGCCGACCGGCACCGCGGCAGTCGCGTCGTCCGCACCGGCGAGCAGCCGGGCGGGCGCACCGACCGCACCGGGCGCGGCGGTGGCACCGGACGGGCCGGGCGACGCCGGGCAGGACGGCGGGCGCGTGCACGACGGGCGTGCGGAGGCGGGACCGGTGGTCGACGCCTCGCTGCCGGTCGTCGAGCTGCGCGACGTGACCGCCGCGTACGGGCCCGACGCGCCGCCCGCGGTCCGGGACGTGTCGTTCGCGATCCCTCGACGCGGCCACACCGCGCTGGTGGGTCCGTCGGGTGCGGGCAAGACGACGGTCTTCTCGCTGCTGCTGCGCTTCCTCGAGCCCCAGGAGGGGACGCTGCTGCTCGACGGCGTCCCGTTCGCCGAGGTCGGCCACGACGCGCTGCGCGCGAGGTTCGCGTACGTCGAGCAGGAGACCCCCATCGTCCCCGGCACGATCCGCGACAACCTGCTGTTCAGCGCCCCCGACGCGACCGAGGAGGAGGTCGACCGGGTGCTGCGGGCGGTCCGCCTCGACGGCGCGTTCGACGGCCTGCCCGAGGGGCTCGACACGTCGCTGTCCTCGACGTCGGTCTCGGGCGGGCAGCGGCAGCGGATCGCGCTGGCCCGCGCGTTGCTGCGGTCCCCGGAGGTGCTGCTGCTCGACGAGGCGACGGCCCAGGTCGACGGCCTGACGGAGGCGGCGGTGCACGACTGCATCCGGGCTGCGGCCGAGACGGGCGCGGTCGTGACGGTCGCGCACCGCCTGTCGACGGTCGTCGACGCGGACACGATCCTCGTCATGGAGGACGGCCGGGTCCGCGCGCGTGGCACGCACACCGACCTACTGGCGACCGACGACCTCTACCGCGACCTGGTCGAGGCCCTCCGCATCGGCGTCGAGCTCCCGGCCCGCACCGCCGTCTGACTCGCACCGCACACCCGGGCTCGGCGCCCGGACGCGACGAGACCGCGGCGTCCGCTCGGACCGGCGACGTGGATGTCGCCGTCTCTGCGCGGAGCCGCGGTCTCGGTGGCGGCCGCCCGCCGGGGGACGTCGGGCGGCCGCGGGGAGGGGCAGGCGTCAGCCGCCCAGGAGGTCCTCGAAGGACGGCACCGCGTCGTACAGGCCGACGGGCCGGGACGGCTCGCGGTCCGCGACCTCCTCGGCCAGCTGGCGGCCGGCCCGGCGGATGCGGTCGGGCAGCGGGTTGACCCGGTCGCTGCCCGCGTCGGCCCAGTCGTCGGTCGCGGCGAACACGCCGGTCGGCACGACGTCGGCCCGCAGGTAGGCGAACAGCGGCCGCAGCGCGTACTCGAGCGCGAGCGAGTGCCGCGCGGTGCCGCCGGTCGCGCCGAGCAGCACGGGCCGCCCGACGAGCGCGTCCTTGTCGAGCACGTCGACGAAGGACTTGAACAGGCCGGAGTACGACGCGGAGAACACGGGCGACACGGCGATGAGGCCGTCGGCCCGGTCGACCTTGTCGAGCGCCTCGCGCAGCGGCCCGGACGCGAACCCCGTGAGGGTCATGTTGACGATCTCGTGGGCGAGGTCCCGGAGCTCCACGGTCTCGACCTGCGCGGTGATGCCGCGCTGGGCGAGCTCGGCCACGGTCGCGTCGGCCAGCCGGTCGGCCAGCAGCCGCGTCGAGGAGGGCTGGGACAGCCCGGCCGAGACGACGACGATCGAGCGGTCGCTCATCGTGTCCTTCTTCCTGTACGTGTGCATGAGGTGCTGCGTGAGGTGGTGCGAGGGTGCTGCGAGGAGTCCAGCAGGCTCAACGCGCGACGGCGTCCGCTGCTTCCACGTCGTCCTCGGCGGTCCGGCCGGTCCAGCGGTCGGCGGCCGCGCCCGTGTGAGCGGCGGGCAGGGTGCCGGCGGCACGGGCGGCGGCGACGCGCTCGGCGTGCGACGGCGGGTTCGACGGCACGTGCGCGGGGCGGACGGCCTCGGCCTCGCGGCGCAGCACGGGCACGATCTCCTCGGCGAGGAGGTCGATCTGCTCGAGCACGGTCTTGAGCGGGAGGCCGGCGTGGTCGACGAGGAACATCTGCCGCTGGTAGTGCCCGACCTGCTCGAAGAACTTGCCGTACCGGTCGATGACCTGCTGCGGCGACCCGACGGTGAGGGGCGTCTGCTCGGTGAACTCCTCCATCGACGGCCCGTGGCCGTAGACGGGGGCGACGTCGAAGTAGGGGCGGAACTCGTCCCACGCCTTCTGCGAGTCCTTGCGGACGAAGACCTGCCCGCCGAGCCCGACGATCGCCTGGTCGGCCTGGCCGTGCCCGTGGTGCTCGAACCGCTGGCGGTAGAAGTTCACCATCTGCGCGGTGTGCTCCATGGGCCAGAAGATCGCGTTGTGCAGGAAGCCGTCGCCGTAGTAGGCGGCCTGCTCGGCGATCTCGGGGGAGCGGATCGACGCGTGCCACACGAACGGCGCGACGCCGTCGAGCGGGCGCGGGGTCGAGGTGAAGCCCTGCAGCGGGGTGCGGAACTTGCCGGACCAGTCGACGACGTCCTCGGTCCACAGCTTGCGCAGCAGCGCGTAGTTCTCGATCGCGAGCGGGATGCCCTGGCGGATGTCCTGGCCGAACCACGGGTAGACGGGGCCGGTGTTGCCGCGGCCGAGCATGAGGTCCATGCGGCCGTCGGAGATGACCTGGAGCATGGCGTACTCCTCGGCCAGCCGGACGGGGTCGTTGGTCGTGATGAGGGTCGTCGCGGTCGACAGCACGATGTTCGTGGTGCGGCCCGCGAGGTAGCCGAGCATCGTCGTGGGCGACGACGGCACGAACGGCGGGTTGTGGTGCTCGCCGGTCGCGAAGACGTCGAGGCCGGCGGCGTCCGCGTGCTCGGCGATCGTGAGCATGTTCCGCACGCGCTCGGTGTCGTCCGGCGTGTGGCCCGTGGTCGGGTCGGTGGTGACGTCCCCGACGCTGAAGATCCCGAACTGCATGGTGCGCCTCGTTCCTGCTGCCTCGATCCGGGGGCCCCGCCCTCCGGAGGTTCATGCGTTTGCATGTATCGACCCGCTCAACCCGCCGACGGTGGAACCTATTCCCAGGGTGCCGTGCCCGTGCGGCGGGCGACAACGGGAGGGTCGCGCCGCGCCGACGGGACGGCCCCGGAGGGCTTCCGCACGACTCCGCGGTTACGGTGGTGACCGGAAGGCAGTCAGGGGTGGGGAGGGCCGACCAGCGTGGCCGACGACCAGGTGAAGGTGCTCGTCGTCGAGGACGACGTCGACACCGCCCAATTCGTCCGGACTGTCCTGGAACGTCGCGGTGGCATGTCGGCCACCGTCGTGCACGACCCGATGTCGGCGCTCGCCGAGGTCGCGCAGCAGACGTTCGACGTCGTCCTGACGGACATCCAGATGCCCGGCATGAGCGGGCTCGAGCTGCTCGGCGAGCTGCGCTCACGCGCTCCCGGCGTGCCGGTCGCGGTCATGACCGCGTTCGCGAGCGTCGACTACGCCGTCGAGGCGTTGCGCCGTGACGCGGACGAGTTCCTCGTCAAGCCCGTCGGCGCCGCGATCCTCGTCGAGAAGGTGCGCGCGCTCGCGGCCGAGGGACGCAGCCGCCGCGACGCCGCCGGGCCGACCGAGACCGTGCTGGCCGTCGGCGCGCACCCCGACGACGTCGAGATCGGCGTCGGCGCGACGCTCGCGTCGCACCGGGCCGCGGGCGACACCGTCGTGGTCCTCACGCTGTCGGGCGGCGCGATCGGCGGCGAGATCAACGCACGGCGGCACGAGGCGCTCGCGGCGTCCGCCGTCATCGGCGCGCGGCTCTACCTGCACGACTTCGAGGACACCCGGCTCGACCCCGCGGGCGGGCTCATCACGACGATCGAGCAGATGATCGCCGAGGTGTCGCCGACGATCGTCTACACGCACTCGGTGCACGACCGGCACCAGGACCACCGCGCGGTGCACCAGGCCGTGCAGGTCGCCGCGCGGCGCGTCCCGTCGCTCGCGTGCTTCCAGAGCCCGTCGTCGACGGTCGACTTCCAGCCCGACACGTTCGTGCCCGTCGACGGGTTCGTCGAGACGAAGCTGCAGATGCTCGCGGCGTTCGAGTCGCAGGCGCACCGCGACTACATGGAGCCCGAGCTCGTGCGCGCGACCGCGCGGTACTGGTCGAGGTTCGGCACGGGCCGGTACGCCGAGCCGCTCGAGACGGTGCGGGTCGCGGCGATGATCTCCGGCTCCGGGCGCGGCGGCGGCATCGCTGCGGCCGCGGCGCACGAGCCCGCGCCGCTGGCGCACGACGACACGGGAGGCACGCGATGACCAGGGTCCTCGTCACGGGGGCGGGCGGCCCCGCGGGCGTCGCGGTGATCCGCTCGCTGCAGGCGCGCGACGACGTCGAGGTGTACGCCGCCGACATGGACCGGTGGGCCAGCGCGATCTACCTCGTCCCGCCGGACCGGCGCCGCCTCGTCCCTGCGGGTCGTGCACCCGAGTTCGTCGACGTCGTGCGCGCGATGTGCCGCGAGGACGGGATCGACGTGCTCTACCCGACCGTCGACGTCGAGCTGCCGCGGCTGGCCGCCGCGCGCGACGGCCTCGCCGCCGACGGCACGCTGCTCGCGTCGCCCACGCTCGACACCATCGAGACGTGCCTCGACAAGCTCGCGCTCGCGCGGGCCTGCGCGCGCACCGTCCGCGTGCCGCGCACCGAGCTCGTCGGGACGCCCGAGGCCACGTCGGGCTGGGACTTCCCGGTCATCGTCAAGCCGCGGCGCGGCGCCGGGTCGCGCGGGGTCCGGACGGTGTTCACGGCCGCCGAGCTCGACGCCGTGCACGCCGAGGAGGACCTGCTGGTGCAGGAGATGCTGCCCGGCGACGAGTACTCGGTCGACGTCCTCGCCGGGCCCGACGGGCAGGTGATCGCCGCCGTCCCGCGCGCCCGCCTGCGCGTCGACTCGGGCGTCGCGGTCGCGGGGGTGACCGTGCGCGACGACGAGCTCGTCGCGACCGCGTCGGCCGTCGCGCGCGCGGTCGGGCTCACGAGCGTCGCGAACGTCCAGCTCAAGCGCGACGCCGACGGCACGCCCGCGCTGCTCGAGGTCAACCCGCGGTTCCCGGGCGCGATGCCGCTGACCATCGCCGCGGGCGTCGACATGCCGTCGCTCACGCTCGACGCCGTGCTCGGCCGGCCGGTCCCGGAGCACGTCGACTTCGCCGAGATCGCCAACGTCCGCTACCTCGAGGACGTGTTCCTGCCGGTCGGCGAGGTGCTCCCCGCGCCCGGCGCCGCGCACGTGCCGACCGGCGCGGACGCCTCCGGCGCATGACCGGCGGCCCGTCGCTGCGCGGCGACCACCACGTGCACTCCGCGTTCTCCGACGACGCGGTGAGCACGCCCGCCGAGAACCTCGCCGCCGCCCGGGCCGCGGGGCTCGACACGGTGCGGATGGTCGACCACGTGCGCGTCTCGACCACGTACGTGCCCGACTTCCTCGCGGTCGTGCGCGGTCTGCCGGCCGTCGACGGCCTGCGCGTCCTCACGGGCGTCGAGGCGAAGATCCTGGACGCCGACGGCGGGATCGACGCACCGCCCGAGGTGCTCGCGACGCTCGGCGGGCCCGACGGTGCCGACCGGGTGCTGCTCGCCGACCACCAGTACCCCGGGCCCGACGGGCCGTGGAGCCCGCGCGTCGTCGTCGAGCACCTCGCGTCCGGGGCGCTGACGCGCGAGGGCGCGGTCGAGACGCTCGTCAGCGCCACCGTCCGGGCCGTGCGACGCGCCGGCCGCGCGCAGCTCGCGCACCCGCTGTCCCTGCTGCCGAAGATCGGCCTCACCGAGGACGACGTCCCCGACGACCTGCTCGACGAGCTCGCCGCCGTCGCGGTCGCGACCGGCACGCCGGTCGAGGTCAACGAGAAGTGGCGCTGCCCCGGACCGCGCGTGCGGGCCCGGTGGGCGGACGCGGGCGTCGCGCTCGTCGCGTCGACCGACGCGCACGTCGCGGACGACGTCGGCCGGTACGCGTGGCTGCGCGAGGCCGTCCGGGAGGGCGCGTGACCACCGGACGCGCGACGTGCCGGGCCGCGACGCGCCCGATGTGCTGCGGTGCGAGGCCGCGGACGGGCAGGCTGGACGCATGACCGACGACGACACGACCGTGCGACCCACCGAGCCGGGCGCGGGCACCCGCGTGCTGGTCGTCGACGACGAGCCCGACGAGCGCGCGCTGCTCGCGACCCACCTGCGCCGCGCGGGCTGCGAGGTGCTCGAGGCGCCGTCGGCGGAGGCCGCGCTCGCCGACGAGCGGCAGCTCGACGTCGACGTCGCGTTCGTCGACCTGCGCCTGCCCGGCATGGGCGGCTGGGAGCTCGTCGAGGAGCTGCACCGGCTCCGTCCCGGCCTGCCGGTCGTCGTCACCTCGGTGCTCGACGCGCACGACTACCCGGACGTCGAGGCGACGCTGCCGAAGCCGTTCGTCGGGGAGAGCGTGCGCGCGGCCCTCGAGCAGGCGCTGCCGGACAGGGCGCGATGACGTCCTCCTACCGCGCCGCGATCCCGCCCGTGCCCGCGGGCGGCGGCTCGCGGTTCCTGACGAAGATCGCGTCGCGCCTGGGCGACGACGCGAACGTCGTCGAGCGCCAGCTGCCGTTCCTCGGCGTGTACCTCGTCGCGGTGCTGACGCTGTGGATCCCGTCGATCCCCGTGACCGTGCCGTGGGCCGTGTGGGTGTCGGCCGCGGTCGCGGTGCTGCTCGCGGTCGTCGCGCGACTCGTGCACTGGCGCGACGAGCCCGAGTGGACGCAGGACCTGCTGCCGATCATGCAGATGGTCTGCGTCGCGTTCCTGCGCGCCGGCACGGGCGGCGTCGGCTCGATGTACACCGTGATGATCTTCCTGCCCGTGCTCGCGCTCGCCGCGCAGCGCGGGTGGCGCGGCCCGATCATCTCGACCATCGGGGTCAACCTCGTCATCCTGCTGCCGCCGCTGCTCGACCCGAACGCCGACTTCGGGACGCTCGTGCTGGTCCGTGGCCTGTTCGTGTCGCTCGTGGCGCTGGTCGTCGCCGTCACCGCGCACGAGGTGACCGAGCGGCTGCGCGCGCGCACCGAGGCCGTGTCCGTCATGCGCGACCGCGAGCAGGAGATGGTCGAGCGCATGCGCGCCGACGCGTTCGAGCTCGCCCGCGTGGCCGACGCCCGCCGCGCCGCGCGCGACGAGCTCGTCTCGATCATCGACTCCGCGACCGAGCAGGCGATCATCGCGACCGACGCGACCGGGATGATCCGCGTCTTCAACGCGGGTGCCGAGCGGCTGCTCGGGTTCGGTCAGGGCGAGGTCGTCGGCAAGAGGCGTATCACGGACCTGTACGCCGACGTCGTCGAGCCGACGGGCAACCAGCCGCGCGCGCCCGGCTCGGTCGCCGCGCGGCTGCTCGAGTCGATCGTGACGGCCGGGGACGACGGGCGCGCGTCGCGCGACGCCACGTACCGCCGCCGCGACGGGACCGACGTGACGGTCAAGCTCGCGGTGACCCGACGGCTCGACGTCGACGGCAGCATCGCCGGGTACGTCGTCGTCGCGACCGACGTCACGGCCGAGCGCGAGGCGTCGCGGCTCAAGGACGAGTTCGTCAGCCTGGTGAGCCACGAGCTGCGCACCCCGCTGACGTCCGTGCTCGGGTACCTCGAGCTGCTGCTCGACGGCACCGACGAGCTCACCGAGGAGCAGCGCAGCTACCTCACGGTGATCGAGCGCAACGCGCGCCGCCAGCTCCGTCTGGTCGGCGACCTGCTGCTGACGGCGCAGGTCGACGCGGGCACGTTCGCGATCTCGCCGCGCGGCATCGACCTCGCCGACGTCGTGACGGGCTCGGTCGCGTCCCTCGGCCCGGTCGCCGAGCAGGCGGGCGTGCGCCTCACGACGACCATCGCGCCCGCCCCGGTGACCGCCGACCCGGGCCGGCTCTCGCAGGTCGTCGACAACCTCGTCTCCAACGCCGTGAAGTTCACGCCCGCGGGCGGCGACGTGCACCTCGAGGTGGGGCCGACACCCGACGGCGGCGCGGCCCTGTCGGTGCGCGACACGGGCATCGGCATCGCGCCCGACGAGCTCAGCCGCCTGACGACCCGGTTCTTCCGCGCGACGTCCGCGACGCGCCGCGCGATCCCCGGCGTCGGGCTGGGGCTCGCGATCGCGCGGGCCGTGGTCGACGCGCACGGCGGGCTGCTCGACATCGAGAGCACGCTGGGCGAGGGGACGACGTTCGTCGTGACGCTCCCGGCGGCCCCGCCGCCCGACGCGCGCGCCTGAGCCGAGACCCGACCGCCTCCTCCGCCGGCCACGCGCGCCCTGCCTGCCCGGCCCGGCGAGCGCCGGCACCGGACGAACGGGATGTATCTGGACACCTGCCCGGGATTCCTTCTGCCCGTGCGCCCGACGCGGCGCCCTCGTGACAGCGCACGGAACCCCGTGCCGGACCCGAAGGATCACCCATGTCGTTCGTCAGCCCCGCCCTCGGGACGGACCCCCGCCCGACCGGCGCCGCCGCCGTCCGCGCGCTGCGCGACGCCGTCCCCGCCGTGCACCTGCCCGGCACCGACGGCTACGCGCGGCTCACCGCGACCTCGAACCTCACGCGCCGTGTGAGCCCGCTCGCCGTGGTCGAGGCCACGGGCGCGGCGGACGTGAGCGCCACGCTGCGCATCGCCGCCGCGTTCGGCGTCCAGGTCGGCGTGCAGAGCACCGGCCACGGCGCGACCGAGGAGATGCGCGACGCGCTCCTCGTGCACACCGCCGCGCTCGACGAGCTCACGGTCCACCCCGAGGAGCGCTGGGCGCGCGTCGGTGCGGGCGTCCGCTGGGAGCGGGTGCTCGAGGCGACCGCACCGCACGGGCTGGCAGCCCTCTGCGGGTCCTCGCCGGACGTCGGCGTCGTCGGTCTGCTCACGGGTGGCGGGCTCGGACCGGTCGCCCGCTCGCACGGCCTGTCGTCGGACACCGTGCGCGCGTTCGAGGTCGTCACGGGCGACGGCGTGCTGCGCCGCGTGACGCCCGACGAGCACCCGGACCTGTTCTGGGGCCTGCGCGGCGGCAAGGGCACCCTCGGCATCGTGACCGCCGTCGAGATCGACCTGATCGAGCTGCCCGAGCTGTACGCGGGCGGCCTGTGGTTCGCCGAGGCCGACGTCCCCGCGGTCCTGCGCACGTGGGGCCGGTGGTGCGAGCTGCTGCCCGAGGAGGGCACCACCTCCGCCGCGGTCATGCGGCTGCCCGACATGGACCCGTTCCCCGCACCGCTGCGCGGTCAGGTGACGCTGCACGTGCGCTTCGCCTGGACCGGCGACCCGGCGGTCGGTGAGGAGATGGTCCGGGCGATCCGCGCGGTCGCCGCACCCGTCCTCGACACCGTGGGCGTCATGCCGTACGCCGCGCTCGGCGCGATCCACGCCGACCCGGTCGACCCGCTGCCGCTGCACGAGTCGCACCACCTGCTGCACGGCTTCGGCGTGGACGGTGCCGACCGGCTGCTCGAGCTCGTCGGTCCGGGCGTCGACTCGGCGCTCGCCGTGGTCGAGGTCCGGCAGCTCGGCGGCCGCGTCCGCGAGGGCGAGCCGTGCGCCTACGCGCACCGCGACGCCGCGTACAGCGTCTTCGCGGTCGGCCTCATGATCCCCGAGGTCGCGCAGGTCGTGACGCGGGACGCCGCGCGCGTCGCGGACGGGCTGGGCCCGTGGGTCGCCGAGGGCGGCCTGCCGAACTTCACCGACGCGGCCGGCACGGCGTGGGCGGACCGGGTGTTCACCCCGCTCGTCGCGCGCCGCCTGCGCACGCTGGCCCGTACGTACGACCCCGCGGGCGTGCTCCTCGCGGCCCGCGGCGTGCGCGCCGCCTGATCAGTCGCGGGCGTCCCCGCGCGTCGACCACGGACCGGACGGCGCGCGCGGGCCGTCCGCACCGTCGGCGGGGCCGCCCGGACGGCCGGCGTCGGGGGACAGCCGGGGAGTGCGGCCCGGGACCGTGCGGGAGGCCGCGGTCGGTCCGTCGGGGCCGGCGCCGGCCTGCTGCACGGGGTCGGTCGAGGCCCCCGCCGACGGGTCGGTCGTCGGGTCGGTCGTCGGGTCCGTCGTCGGCGTCGGGGTGGGCGTGGTCGTCGGGCCTACCTGGTAGCGGACCTCGACCGTCGCGTGGTCGGTGAACTGCGCCTGCGTCGACCCGACGAAGGGTGCGACCAGCGCAGCCGCCGCGAACGCGAGCACCACGGCCAGGCGCACCCACGACCCGCGGTCCGCCGCGAGGAACGGGTGCCGGCCGGCCGGCACGGTCGCCTCAGTCGAGGAGGAGGTCATCGAACCTCCTCGCGTCGGCCTGGGCGCTCGCGGCGGCGGCCCGGCGCTCGCGTCGGCCGTCGGTGACGGCCAGGAGCTCGAGCGTCGCGAGCGACAGCAGCGGCGGCACGAGCATCACGGCGCGACCGGTCGCGGACGTCGACCACTGCAGCACCCAGCCCCATCCGCGGTGCACGTCGAGCACGACGCCGCGCACGCGCGTGATGGGGATCGCGTTCGGGTCCGCCTCGGCGTTCGCGTCGCCCTTGGTGAACACGTACGGCTTGGTGACGGGCGCGCCGTCGGCGCCGATCTTCGGGACGCGCTCACCCGTCTCCGGGTCGTCGACGAGCTCGGGCAGGTGCCGCAGCGCGACGATCCGGTGCGTGACGAGCTGCTGCGACCCGACGGGCCAGAACGAGACGACCTGGCCGACCTTGAGGTCCGACTCGCGCGTGATCGCCTGCAGGACCACGGCGTCGCCGGCCTCGAACTTCGGCGCCATCGACCCGGACGTGACGATGAGCAGCCGCTCGTCGTTGACCTGGTACCAGAGCGGCACCAGCAGCGACGCGGCGTACGCGGCCCCGCACACCGCGACGACGGTCCAGAGCGCGGCGGACAGCACGCGGCGCCAGACCGGGCGCGGGGCGCGCGGGGTCCGGGTGCGTGCGGGCACGCTCGGCATCCGTCGGTCGACGGCGGGCGCACCGGGGGTGCGCCTGCGGAGCCTCATCGCACGGGACCTCAGGAGGAGGACGTGCCGTTGTTCGCGACCTGCTCGGCCTGCATGCGCAGGGAGAGCGCGAGCGCCGTGTCCTGGTAGCTGTTGTCGGCGCCGATCGGCAGGTGGACGCGCACGCACAGCGTCTCGTCCGTGCCCGCGCCGAGGTCGCGGTCGTCGGTGTCCGGGCCGGTCGCGGCGCTGCCGACGATCGCCGTGAAGTCGGTCGCGAGCGGGGTGGCCGCGCCGTCGACGGCGCCGAGCTGTGCGGCACTCGCGACGCCGGCCGCGTCGCACTGCCCGGTCTCGAAGATCGCGAGCTGCACGACGTTCCCGAGCGACTGCGGCGTGGCGCCGTCGGCCAGCGTCGGCGCGGGGGCGGGGCCGGTCGCGAGCGTCTCGGCGCGGTACTCGATCGCGTACCGCAGCTGCAGCGAGCCGTCGTTGCTGACGGTCACGGGCGTGTAGACGGTGTCGCCGGGCGCCATGCCGCCGGGCGGCAGCGCGAACGACGTCGCGCCGACCGCGAGGTCCACGGTGCCGGTCGAGATCTCGGCGCTCGTCGAGTCGGTGTCGCTGAACAGCGCCGACGTCGTGAGCGACGTCGCACCGACGACCGCGAGCCCGACGATGCCGACCGTGGTCCACATCCGGCGACGTCGCGGCCTGTCCCGCTGCGGCGGGGCGGGGTCGATCATCTCCTGGAGCAGGTCGTCCATCATCGGGGGCACTCCTCGGGCATCGTGCGCAGGCAGGTACGGGCCGGACGAATCACCATCGGCAAACGGGTGGCGCGGGTTGAGGCATCCGGGTGAGATTCACTCGTTCGAGTGACGAGTGGTCTGCGCCGTCCGGGGGCGACGCCGCCCGCCCGGACGTGAACCCGCAGGTCGCGTGGACTCGTCGGCCCCGCGACGCGGTGTGGGGACGAGCGTGCCGAACGTGAGGTCGGCCGGCGGGACCGCGCGCGAGTAGAGGAAGCCCTGGGCCTGGTCGACGCCGAGCCGCGCGAGGATCTCGGCGGTGTGCTCGTCCTCGACCCCCTCCGCGACGACGCGCAGCCCGAACGAGTGCGCGAGGTCGACCATCGCGCGGACGACGACCTCCGAGCCCTCGCGGCCCCCCGCCTGGAGGTCCGCGACGAACAGCCGGTCGATCTTCAGCTCGTCGACCGGGAGGTCGCGCAGCTGCGAGATCGACGTGTTGCCGATGCCGAAGTCGTCGATCGCGACCCGCACCCCGAGCTCGCCGAGGCGCTCGAGCACCGGCACGACGCGCGACCGGTCCGCGACGAGCGCGGTCTCGGTAATCTCGACCTCGAGCAGCTCGGCGGGCACCGCGTGCTCCTCGAGCAGCCGCTCGATGAGGTCGACGACGTCGGTCGACGCCACGTCGTGCGCCGACAGGTTGACCGCGACCGGCGTGCTCCGGCCGTCCTGCGACCACTGCGCGAGCTGGCGGACGCACGCCGTGAGCGCGTACCGCGTGACGTCGTGGATCAGGCCCGACTGCTCGGCGAGCGGGATGAACGCCGCGGGCGCCAGCAGGCCGCGCGTCTCGTGCCGCCAGCGCATGAGCGCCTCGAGGCCGACGGTGCGGCCCGTCGTGAGGTCCACCTTCGGCTGGTAGTGCATCTCGAGCTCGTGCGAGTCGGGGCTCGCCGCGTCGAGCGCACGGTGCAGGTCGCCCAGCAGGACCAGGCGCGCGGGGGAGGAGTCGTCCTCGTCGAGCGAGTAGACGGCGACGCCCGTGCGGCGGTGCTTCGCGGCGTACATCGCGACGTCCGCCGTCCGCATGAGGGACGACGCGTCGCTCGCGTGCTCCGGCAGGCACGCCACGCCGACCGACGTCTCGACGTGCAGCGCGAGGTCGCCGAGCGGGAACGGCGTCGCGAACAGCCCGCGCACGCGCCGCGCGAGCCGCTCGGCGTTCTCCACCGAGCGCACGTCGGGCAGCAGGACCGCGAACTCGTCGCCGCCCAGCCGTGCGACGACGTCGTTCCCGCGCAGCGCGCCGCGCAGCCGTTCCGCGACCTGCTCGAGCAGCTCGTCGCCCCGGTCGTGGCCGAGGGAGTCGTTGATGTCCTTGAAGTGGTCGATGTCGAGCATCATCAGCCCGACGCGCGTCCCGTCCTGCTGCGCCTCGGCGATCGTGCGGCGCATGCGGTCCGCGAGCATGCGCCGGTTCGGCAGGCCCGTCAACGAGTCGAGCAGCGCGAGCCGGGCGTTCTCCAGCGCCGTCGCCTGCAGGCGGCGCGACGTCGTGAGCACCGTGCGGAACAGCAGCACCCACAGCAGCACGAGCCCGACGCCGACCACGATGCCGACCGTGCGCACCGCGTCGCCCACCGCGTCGGCCGAGCCGGTGTGGTCGAGCATGACCTCCGCGGCCCCGACGACCTCGCCCGCGTCCGTCGCCTGCCCGTCCGCGGTGAGCGTGTCGCCCGCGGTGACCGGCACGTACACGTCGAGCACGTCGGTCTGCGTGCCGCTCGCCTCGCCCTCGTCGCCGCGCACGTCGGTCACGACCTTCGCGTCCGGCTCGCCGGTGCGCATCGTCGCGTCGAGCCGGTCACCGTCGGGGAAGCCGCTCGTCGTGCGGTCGGCGGTCGAGAAGATGAGGGTCCCGTCCTGCGCCCACAGCCGGACCTCGACGACGCTGTCCGCGAACCCGGCGACGGCCGCGCGCACCGCGGCGTCCTGCTCGGGGGTCAGCGCGGTGGCCAGCACGAACGAGTCGGTCGGCACCTGACCGGTCGCGTACGACTGCACCGACTCCGCGGACGCCATCCCGTCGCGCGTGGACTGCCGCTCCATGACGTTCGCCGACACGACGACGAGCGCGAGCCCGAGGACCGTCATGGCGACGACGCTCACGACCGCGAAGTAGCGCGTCAGCGACCACGGTCGACGGGTACGGGGCACGCGGACCTCACGGGCGGGAAGGACGACCGGGGGCGAGTCGGTCGGGTTCGGCGGCTTTCGGTCAGCGCGGGAGGAGCGTGCGCTACGGGGCACCGTAGACCGAAGTGCCGAGGAACTGCGAGACGCGCTGGTCAGCGACCCGTCCGGCGCGTCGGGAACCGGTGGCGCCCCTGCCGTGTTGCACCGGTCGGGCGCCGCACCGCGCGGTTCCCACGAGGAGGACGAGATGGGCTACGAGGTCGAGAAGACCGACGAGCAGTGGGCCGCCGAGCTGGCGCCGCAGGAGTTCGCGGTGCTGCGCCGGGCGGGCACCGAGCGCGCCTGGACGGGCGAGCTGCTCGACGAGAAGCGGGTCGGCGTGTACCGCTGTCGCGCGTGCGGCAACGAGCTGTTCCGGTCCGAGACGAAGTTCGACTCGCACTGCGGGTGGCCGAGCTTCTTCTCGCCGCTCGCCGAGGACCGCGTCGAGCTGCTCGTCGACCGCAGCCTCGGCATGGTGCGGACCGAGGTCCGCTGCGCGCGCTGCGGGTCGCACCTGGGGCACGTCTTCGACGACGCGCCGCAGACCCCGACGGGTGACCGCTACTGCATGAACTCGGTGAGCCTGACGTTCGAGCAGAGCGCCTGACCGCCAGGCACGAAGCCCCCGTCGCGGGACGATCGGGGATCACCCCGACGGGGGCCGTCCGGATGGTCGACAGACCTGAAGTCCGGGCCCGTTCCTGCCGATAATGCTGACGTGGACGAGCTGCTGACGGTGAGACGGTGGCGCCGCTACGGCGCCGACCGTCTTTTCGTCACGCAGGAGACCGGCGCACCCGTCGGGTCCGTGGACCTCCAGTCCGGCGAGGTCGTCGTCGAGCACCCCGCGCTGGAGGACGGCGTCCGCATGGCCGCGCAGGCGTGGCTGCGCGCGGACCTGCGCACCGACACCGGCGCGCTCGTGCTGCCCGTGCCGGCCAGCGCGACCGACGCGCTCGACGCGCTCGACCAGGCCGCGCTCGAGGCGTGGCTCGGCACCGTCTCCGCCGACGCCCCGTCGCTGCCGGCGTACCGCGGCGAGCGCGGCAGCTCCGTGCGCACGCGCCTGTCCCGGCTCGTCGACGAGGGCTGGCAGGTGCTGCACGACGTGCCCGTGGGCCGGCAGGGGTCCGTGCTCCAGAACCTGCTGGTCGGGCCGGGCGGCATCCTCGCGGTCTCGGAGCGCGACCTCACCGGCTCGGAGGTGGTCGTCGAGGGCCGGTTCATGACCGTCGACGGCGAGCCCGTGCCGTACCTGCGTGACGCCCGGCTCGAGGCGTCGCGCGTCCAGACCGCGCTGCTCGCGGCCGCGTGCGCGGGCGTCGTCGTCCGCGCGGTGCTCGTCGTGCAGGGACGCGTGGAGGTGCGCTCGCCGGGCGGCACGGACGACGTGCTCGTCGTCCCGCGGACCGAGGTGCCGGGCATCTTCCGCCGCATGGCCCCGCGGCTCGGGGCCGACCGTGCCGCCGCGATCGCGACCATCGCGGGACGACGCACGACCTGGTCGCGCTGACCCGTCTGGGTGCCAGCACCTAGTTCGTCCGGCGTGTCGGGCAGCTGTCCAACGATTTCGCCCGCCCGGGTACCCCTGGTGGGGCGAGGATGGGGGACGTGGTCGAGGAGAACTTCGCGAGGCTCGAGCGAGAGCTCGGTCTGCTGCTGCGCCGGGCGCACGCGTCGTCGGCGGCGCTCGCGCGCGACGTGCACCCCGACCTGGAGCCGTCGGCGTACGTGCTGCTCGGGCACATCGAGGCGACGCCCGGTGTCCGGGCCAGCGACCTCGCGACGTACATCGGCGTCGGCCGCGGCACGATCTCCCGCCAGCTCGCGCGGCTCGGCGCCATCGGCCTGGTCTCGCGCCGTCCCGACCCCGAGGACTTCCGCGGCCAGCTGCTCGACCTCACCGACGAGGGGCAGCGCCGCCTGTCGGCCGCGCGTGCGGCCCGGCGCGAGTTCCTGCTGCGCGCGCTCGACGGCTGGAGCGCGGAAGAGGTCGACGCGCTCGCCGAGCAGCTCGACCGGCTGAACTCGGCGCTCGCGGCGATCCGCCAGCACGACTGACCTCGCGCACGCGCCGACCGCCTGGACGCGCCGACGGCCCGCGCCGCGCTGACCGCCCGGTCGCGCTGACCTCCCGCACGCGCTGACCTGCCGCACGCACAGACGCCACGCGCCGCCCCCGGGCTTCCCGAGAGGCGGCGCGTGGCGTCGGTGCGCTGAGGTCAGGCGACCGTGGCGGGCGCCTTCTCGTCGACGTCGGCGTCCTGCTCGAGCCGCTGCTCGATGCCGGACTTGCGGCCGAGCGGCACCTCCTTGAGGAACAGGACCGCGACGAGCGAGATCAGGGCGACGGGCGCGGCGACGAGGAACAGGTCCGCGATCGCGTCGCCGAAGGCCCGCTCGACGACGACCCGCACGGGCTCGGGCAGCGTGGCCAGGTTGGGCAGCGTGCTGGTGCCGCCGGCGCCGAGCGCCGACGCGTCGATCCCGATGCCCTTCAGGCCGGAGACGATGAGGTCGCCCACCCGGTTGGCCAGGACGGCGCCGAGCGCGGACACGCCGATCGCGCCGCCGAGCGTCCGGAAGAACGCGACCGTCGAGGTGCCGGAGCCGACCTCGCGGACGTCGAGCGTGTTCTGCACGGCGAGGACGAGGTTCTGCATGAGCATGCCCACGCCGGTGCCGAGGATCACCATGTAGAGCGCGACGAGCGTGAAGCTCGTGTCGTAGTGGATCGTGCCCATGAGCACGAGGCCCGCGGTGAGGACGGTCGCGCCGGCGACCATGAAGCCCTTGTACCGGCCGGTGCGGCTGATGATCTGGCCCGACAGCGTCGAGGCGACGAACACGCCGACGACCATGGGGATCGTGAGCAGGCCGGACTCGGTCGGCGTCTTGCCGCGTGCGAGCTGCATGTACTGGCTGAGGAACACCGAGGTGCCGAACAGCGCGATGCCGACCGCGACGGACGCGATGACCGACAGGACCAGCGTGCGGTTCTTGAACAGGTGCAGCGGGATGATCGGCTCGGCGGCGCGGGACTCGGCCCACACGGCGAGCGCGAGCAGCGCGATCGAGCCGCCGACCATCGCGGCGGTCTGCCAGGACGCCCAGTCGAACGAGTCGCCGGCGAAGGTGACCCACAGGAGCAGCAGCGCGATGCCCGCGGACAGCAGGGCCGCGCCGGGGTAGTCGATCTTCACCTGGCGGCGCTTGAGCGGGGGCAGGTGCAGCGTGCGCTGCAGCACGATGATCGCGGCGACCGCGAACGGCAGGCCGACGAAGAAGTTCCAGCGCCAGCCCGGGCCGTCGGTGATGAGGCCGCCGAGCAGCGGGCCGCCGACCATGCCGATGCCCATGACGCCGCCCATGAGGCCCATGTACCGGCCGCGCTCGCGCGGGCTGATGATGTCGGCGATGAGGACCGTGCCGAGCGCGGTCAGACCGCCGGCGCCGATGCCCTGCAGGGCGCGCATGCCGATGAGCATGCCGGTGGTGTGCGAGAGGCCCGCGAGCGCGGACGACACGACGGAGATGACGAGCGCGAGCTGGATGAGCAGCTTGCGGTCGACGAGGTCGGCGAGCTTGCCCCAGATCGGGGTCGTGATCGTGGTGGTGAGCAGGGTCGCGGTGACGACCCACGTGAACGCGGACTGCTCGCCCTCGAGGTCGGAGATGATCCGCGGCAGCGAGGAGGACACGACGCTCGTCGCGAGGATCGAGACGAACATGCCGAGGAGGATCCCGGACAGCGACTCGAGCACCTCGCGGTGCGTCATGCGGGGGGCGTCGGCGGAGTCGGGTGCGGCGGTGGGGTCGAGGGGGAGGCCCGCGGCGTCGGCCGAGGTCTCGACGAGGCGTGTGGCCTCGTCCTCGGCGGGCGCCACGGGCGCGGAGGGTGCGGTGCGGTCGGTCATGGTCTCGCTCTCGTCGAGTTCGGGTCGTGCGGTGGTGGACCCGGCGTCGTCGGCAGGTCGGTGGGTGGTGCGGGTCGTGGCCGGTCCGCGACGTGGGGGTCGCGGCGGGCCCGTCACCCGGTCGTGGCGAGCGCGGGTGCCTGCTCGCGCAGGCGGGCGGCGTCGATCGTGGCGGCGATGCGGTGCAGGACGGCGGCCGCGTCGTCGATGTCGTCGGGCGCCCAGTCGCCGAAGACGGCCTGCATGGCGCCGTCGCGGACGTCGAGCATGCGGGCGGCGAGGGCCTCGCCGTCGGCGGTGAGCCGCAGGGTGCGGGCGCGGCGGTCGTCGGGGTCGACGGTCCGCTCGACCCAGCCCTCGTCGACGAGGTGGCTCACCTGGCGGCTCGCGACCGAGACGTCGACGCGCATGGCGTGCGCGATCTCGCCGACGCCGAGCGCGCCGCGACGGGCGAGCAGGCGGATGAGCGGGACCTCGCCGCGCGAGCAGGGGAACTGCTTCGACATGACGTGGGACGCCTCGCGCAGCGACCGGGTGAGCTCCTCCATGGCGCGCAGCAGGAGACGCGTGGGCGTCTCGGGTGCGTCGGTGGTGCCGGTCATGGGGTGCTCCTTGGTTGCGTGACGCAAAGACTGTAGGGCACAGCATTTGCGCGAGGCAACTTATTCCGCGTCACACCGCCCCGGGCACGACGAAGGCCCCCAGCGCGCGGTGCGCCAGGGGCCTCCGGGACGTGCGGGTCGCGTCAGCGGGTCGTGCTGGCCGTCCCGCGCGCCCGCCGCTCGACCTTGACGGACTCCATGTCCTCGAGCTGCACGCCCTTCGTCTCCGGCACCTTGAACAGCGTGAAGAAGAACGACAGCGTCGCGAAGATCGCGTACATCAGGTAGGGGATGGACGCGCCGAACCGGTCCAGCATCGGCGGGAACGAGATCGTGATGAGGAAGTTCGCGATCCACTGCGCCATCGCGGCCACGCCGAGCGCGGCGGCACGGATCCGGTTCGGGAACATCTCGCCGAGGAGCACCCAGACCAGCGGACCCCACGTCGCGCCGAAGAACACGACGAACGCGTTGGCCGCGACCAGCGCGATCGTGCCCCACGATCCCGTCAGCGTCAGGTCGTCGCCCGTCCCGGTCGACTGCGTGAAGGCGATCGCCATGACCGCGAGCGACACCGCCATGCCGGCCGAGCCGATGAGCAGGAGCGGGCGGCGACCGATCTTGTCGATGAGCGCGATGGCGATGAACGTCACCGCGACGTTCGTGATCGACGTGATCGTCGAGACCATGAACGAGTCGGACTCGTCGAACCCGACGGCCTGCCACAGCGTCGTCGAGTAGTAGAAGATCACGTTGATGCCGACGAACTGCTGGAACACCGACAGCAGGATGCCGACCCAGACCACGGGCAGGAGCCCGAACCGCGGGCCGCGCAGCGTCGCCTGCTCCTCGAGCTTCTTGTCCGCCTCGATCGTGTGCTCGATCTCGCGCACGCGGGCCGCGGCGTCCTCGTCGGGGCCCAGGACGTCCGACAGGATCTTCTGCGCCTCGTCGCGCCGGCCGCGCGCGACCAGGTAGCGCGGCGACTCGGGGATCATCAGCGCGAGGACGCCGTAGACGGTCGCGGGGACCACGGCGACCAGGAACATCCACCGCCACGCCTCGAGCCCGAACCACAGCTCCTCCGACGCACCGCCCGCGGACGTCGCCAGCAGCTGGTCGGACAGCAGGGCGGCGAAGATGCCGAGCGTGATCGCGAGCTGCTGGAGCGAGCCGAGCCGGCCGCGCATCGCCGCCGGCGCGATCTCCGCGATGTACGCGGGGGCGATGACCGACGCGATGCCGATGCCGACGCCCGCCATGAACCGCCACAGGATCAGGTCCCAGACGCCGAACGCGATCGCCGACAGGATCGACGACACGAAGAACAGGACCGCACCGACGAACATCACCCTGGTGCGGCCCCAGTGGTCGGCCAGCTTGCCGCCGGACCAGGCGCCGAGCGCGCAGCCGAGCAGCGCGACGGCGACGGCGAACCCCTGCAGGGCGGACCCGAGGTCGAACTGCTCCCCGATCGCGTCGACCGCACCGTTGATGACGGAGCTGTCGAACCCGAAGAGGAAGCCACCGACGGCCGCCGCGACGGCGAGCGCGATGGCCTTGTTGTGGTGCGGGTGGCGCACCTCGGATCCTCCTGCCGCCCCCTGCGGCGGCCGTGTCGCGTCGGACATCGTGTGGCACCTCCGTCACTCGTCGGGGCCGTCCCGAGGAGTGAGAACCACTGTGGCCCCACCTGCACGGACACGCATGTCGAGCCCTGGTGCCTGCCCCGGACGGGCGACGGGCGGCGCGCGCGACGTCCGCCACGACGAGGCAAGATCGTCCGACGGGTGAGCGCCGACCCCGCGGCCCGCCCGTGGAGGAGGTGCGCGATGACCGGTCCGACCAGCGGCGACGAGCCCCGTCGACCGCGCCGCCCCGCGATGCTCGACCCGCAGCAGGCGGACGCGATCCCCGGCGACCTGTCGCCCGCGCTGCGCGACGAGGTCGCGCACACCACGGCGCAGGCGCTCGTGCGGCGCGGGCGCGCGCAGCCCGACCCCGACGTGGTCGCGCGGCTCGTCGCGCTCGTCGAGCACGAGGGTCTCGACGTCGTCGCGGGCCTGTGGGCCGACAGCCAGCCCGACACGCTGCCCGGTGCGCTGTGGCGGCTGTACGTGCTGCGCGAGTGGGTCCGGCGCGACCCCGTGACGATCGCCGACCGCTACCGCGCGGGCGTCGCCGCGGCCCCCGTGCACGGTGTCGTCGCGGGCGTCGCGGACACCCCGGGCCCCGAGGACGTCCGGGCCGTCGCCGACGCCGTGCTGTCGGGCGTGTACGCGGGCGACCTCGCCGTCGCGCTCGAGCGCGCGGCCGCCTTCTGCCAGGTCCTCGCGACGGGCGCCGCGTTCGACGCCGACCACCTCGACCTCGTCGACCCGCGGGGGGCGCTGCGCACGACGCGCGGGGCCGCGTCCCTGGTCCGCACCGCGGAGGAGCTCACGCACGCCGCGGCGCTGTGGCGTGCGGAGCGCCTCGACTGAGGGCTGCCCGCCGGTGCGCCCGGTACGTCCGGTCTCGCCGGACGGGCGTCGTGAGGTTCCGCACAGCACACGGCGGGCGACGACGACGTAGCATGGACGAGGCGCCGGGCCGCGGTAGCCCCGGGCTCCATCTCAAGCCGCTTCGAGCGGCCACGCGCCGAGAGGCGCTCCCGGTCCGGCGCCGCCCCTCCCCTCACCTGCGCGGACGCGCGTGACGGCTGTGGGCGCGACCCCGTCGCGACGTCACCCGCGTGGCGTCCGGCGCGTCGCCACCCGGACGGGCGCACCGCGTTCCCCGCACGGTCGTCGGGCTGTCACCATGTGTCCACGAGCCCGTCGGCCGCCGTTAGGCATCCGGGCCGGGTTGACCTAGCCTGAACCACGTCCGTCCCCCCGTCCCGGAGAATCCCGTGCGCCTGCGCCTCACCCCGCGCGACACCACGTACTTCGACCTCTTCGCCGACTCGGCGAAGCACCTCGTGACGGGGGCCAACCTCCTCGGCGAGATGCTCGGGGCGGACCGTGCCACCCGCAAGGAGATCGGCAAGCGGATCGCCGACGCCGAGCACGCGGCCGACGACGCGACGCACACGATCATGCGGCGCCTCAACCAGACCTTCGTCACGCCGTTCGACCGCGACGACATCTACATGCTCGCGTCGCACCTCGACGACTGCATGGACCTCATGGACGAGGCCGCGGACCTCATCGTGCTCTACAAGATCGACGAGCTGCCCGCGCGGGTCTCCGACCAGGTGCAGGTGCTCCAGCGCGCCGCCGAGCTCACGGCCGACGCCATGCCGCGGCTGCGCTCCATGGACTCGCTCTCGGAGTACTGGGTCGAGGTCAACCGCCTCGAGAACCAGGCCGACAAGTCGCACCGCAAGCTCGTCGCCCAGATGTTCGACGAGGTGACCGACCCGGTGATGATCATCAAGCTCAAGGAGATCATCGACACGCTCGAGGACGCTGCCGACGCGTTCGAGAAGGTGGCCAACGCGGTCGAGACGATCGCGCTCAAGGAGTCCTGAGCCCACGTGGACGTCCTGCTCGTCGTCGTCGTCGTCGCGTTCGCCCTCGGCTTCGACTACACCAACGGCTTCCACGACGCGGCCAACGCGATCGCGACCTCGGTCTCGACGCGGGCGCTGACGCCGCGGGTCGCACTGCTCATGGCGGCGTTCTTCAACCTCGTCGGCGCGCTGCTCGGCACGCACGTCGCGACGACGATCGCCGAGGACATCATCAGCATCGGCGACGTCGGCCCGCACGAGGGCCTCGTCATCGTGCTGTCGGGCCTGATCGGCGCGATCACGTGGAACCTCATCACGTGGTGGCTCGGGCTGCCGTCCTCGTCGACGCACGCGCTCATCGGCGGGCTCACGGGCGTCGGCATCGCGTCCGGGGTCACCGTCCACTGGGACGCCATCTGGGACAAGGTCGTCCTGCCGATGGTGTTCTCGCCGCTCATCGGCTTCCTGCTCGCGTTCGGCCTCATGGTCGGCGTGCTGTGGCTCGTGCGGAACCGCCCGCCCGCGCGGACCATGCGCCGCTTCCGGCTCGCGCAGACCGCGTCGGCGGCCGCGATGGCCCTCGGGCACGGCCTCCAGGACGCGCAGAAGACGATGGGCGTCATCGTCCTCGCGCTCATCGCGGGCGGGTTCCACGACCCCGACAACATGACGATCCCGCTCTGGGTCAAGCTCTCCGCGGCGGCCGCGATCTCGGCCGGCACGTACGCGGGCGGGTGGCGCATCATGCGCACGCTGGGCCGCAAGATCATCGAGCTCGACCCGGCGCGCGGCTTCGTCGCGGAGTCCGTGGCCGCCGTGGTGCTCTACGCCAACGCGTACTGGCTGCACGCGCCGGTCTCGACGACCCACACCATCACCTCGGCGATCATGGGCGTCGGCGCGACCAAGCGGCTGTCGGCCGTGCGGTGGGGCGTCGCGAAGAACATCGGTGCCGCGTGGGTCCTCACGATCCCCGCGGCCGCGATCGTCGCCGCGCTCATCTACCTGGTGCTCAACCCGATCCTCACCTGACGGGCCGCGCGGCTGCCGCGCCGCGCGCCGGACGGGTCCGTGCGCGGCCCCGACGGCTCAGGCGCCCGGGCCGTGCACCTCGACCGCGACGACCCGCGGACCCTTCGGGCGGTGCGCGACGTGCGCGACCAGCATCTGCCCCGGCAGCAGGTACGGGTCCTCCGCGGGCACCTGGGCGGCGACGGCCTTGCGCGCCCGTGCCGCGAGCGCCCCGAACGCCGTCCCCAGCACCGGCCGGTGCGTGCAGACCACACCGTCGCCGGGCCAGTGCAGCAGCGCGTCGACGTGACCCGTGACCAGACCCGGCGCCTCGTCGTGCGCGTCCTCCGACCACGCCTCGACCTTCTGCTCGGGCATGCCGACCGCTCGCGCGTAGGGGCGGACCGTCTCGACGCAGCGCCGCCACGGGCTCGTCACGACGTGCGCGACGCCGAACGCCGACAGCAGCGGGACCAGCGCGTCGGCCTGCCGCGTGCCGTCCGACGTCAGCGGGCGTTCGGCGTCGGGGCCTTTCCACGCGCTGCGCTTGCGGGCCGACCCGTGCCGCGCGACCACGAGCGCGTGCGTGTCGAGCCGCCCCTTGCGGTACGCGGCGACGAGCGCGTCGAGCGGCTCGCGGTCGGCGGCGCGCGTCAGGCGGCGCGCGGCCGTGCCGACGTCCATCCACCGCACGCGGTCGATCTCCGAGCGGGACGCGCGCGGCACCGGCGGGCGCGCCCGCAGCGCGACGGCGTCGCGGCGGCCCGCGACCTGTGCAGCCCAGTAGTGCACGCGCTTGGTGCGGCCGTCGGACAGGCGGTACTCCAGGCCGGGCAGCGGGATGCCGAGCACGACGTCGTGACCCGTCTCCTCGGCGACCTCGCGGATCGCCGCGACGACGGGCGTCTCGCCCGGGTCGAGCTTGCCCTTCGGCCACGACCAGTCGCGGTAGCGCGGACGGTGCACGAGCGCGACCTGCAGGCGACGCAGGCGCACGCGCCACACGAGAGCGCCGGCCGCCTCGACGACGACCGGTGCGGCGGTGCTGCTCACCGGCTGGCGCCGGGGCGGCGCCGCTGCCGCTGGATCAGGGCGGCCTGCAGGTCGACGAGCGGGTTGCCCTCGTCGTCGACGTGCCGGCGGTGCCAGTCGCCCGCGCCGTCGAGGTGCCAGGTCGACGTCGCGTCGTCCATGGACTCGTCGACGAGGTCGACGAGCTCGCCGACCTGGTCGGGGTCGGCGACGCGCACGAGCGCCTCGACGCGCCGGTCGAGGTTGCGGTGCATGAGGTCCGCAGACCCGATGAAGACCTCGGGCCCGTCGAGCGCACCGTCCTCGCCGCCCGTCGCGTTCGCGAACGCGAAGATCCGCGAGTGCTCGAGGAACCGGCCGAGGATCGAGCGGACCCGCACGTTCTCCGACAGGCCCGGCACGCCGGGCCGCAGCGCGCAGATCCCGCGGACGACGAGGTCGACCTGCACGCCCGCCTGGGAGGCGCGGTACAGCGCGTCGATCGTGGCCTCGTCGACCATCGAGTTGACCTTGATCTTGATCCACGCGGGCTCGCCCGCCCGTGCGGCCGCGGCCTCGCGCTCGATGCGCTCGATCAGGCCCACGCGCACCGAGCGCGGCGCGACGAGCAGCCGGTGGAACCGCGACTTCGGCGCGTACCCCGACAGCTGGTTGAACAGGCGCGTGAGGTCCTGCCCGACCTCCGGGTCGGACGTGAGCAGGCCGACGTCGGTGTAGAGGCGGGCCGTCTTCGGGTGGTAGTTGCCCGTCCCGACGTGGCTGTACCGGCGCAGGCCGTCCGCCTCCTGGCGCACCACGAGCGACAGCTTGCAGTGCGTCTTGAGCCCGACGATGCCGTACACGACGTGCACGCCCGCCTGCTCGAGCTTGCGCGCCCACGAGATGTTGTTCTGCTCGTCGAACCGCGCCTTGATCTCGACCAGCGCGAGCACCTGCTTGCCCGCCTGCGCCGCGTCGATCAGCGCGTCGACGATGGGGGAGTCGCCCGACGTCCGGTAGAGCGTCTGCTTGATGGCGAGCACCGCGGGGTCCGCGGCGGCCTGCTCGAGGAACGTCTGCACCGACGTCGAGAACGAGTCGTACGGGTGGTGCAGCAGGATGTCGCGCTCACGGATCTTCGCGAACACCTCGGCGGGGGTCGCGCTCTCCACCTCGGCGAGCTGGCGGTGCGTCGTCGGCACGAACCGCGGGAACTGCAGCTCCGCCCGGTCGAGGTCGGCGATGACGTTGAGCCCGGTGCAGTCGAGCGGCGCGGGGAGCTCGTACACCTCGTCGTCGGCCATCCGCAGCTCGCGCACGAGCAGCTGGCGGATGCGCGGGCTGATGCCCTCGGCGATCTCGAGGCGGACCGGCGGGCCGAACCGGCGGCGCAGGAGCTCCTTCTCCATGGCCTTGAGCAGGTTCTCGGCGTCGTCCTCCTCGACCTCGACGTCCTCGTTGCGGGTCACGCGGAACGTGTGGTGCTCGCGCACCTCCATGCCGGGGAACAGGTGCTCGAGGTGCTCGGAGATGACGTCCTCGACCGGGACGAACGACATCGGGCCCTTCTCGGGCGCGGCGGCGCCCGCGTCGGGCGCCGACGGGCGGCCGCTCGCGTCGACCGCGATGAACCGCGGCAGCAGCGGCGGCACCTTGACGCGCGCGAAGTGCTCCTTGCCCGTCACCGGGTTCGCGACGACGACCGCGAGGTTGAGCGACAGCCCCGAGATGTACGGGAACGGGTGCGCCGGGTCGACCGCGAGCGGCGTCAGCACGGGGAAGATCTGGCGCCGGAAGAACTTGCGGAGCCGGTCCTGCTCGGCGTCGCCCAGGTCGTCCCAGCGGACCAGCGTGATGCCCTCGCCCGCGAGCGCCGGCTGCACCTGCTCCGCGAACACGCGGGCGTGCCGGTGCTGCAGCTCGTGCGCCTTCTCGCTGATGGCCTCGAGCACCTGGCGGGGCGACAGGCCCGACGCCGCCGTGACCGCGATGCCCGTCGCGATGCGCCGCTTGAGGCCCGCGACCCGCACCATGAAGAACTCGTCGAGGTTCGACGCGAAGATCGCCAGGAACCGCACGCGCTCCAGCAGCGGCAGGTCCGGGTCCTCCGCGAGCTCGAGCACCCGCTGGTTGAACGCGAGCCACGACAGCTCGCGGTCCAGGAACCGGTCGTCGGGGAGCGGTTCGGGCTCGACCTCGGGCAGCTCCTCCTGCGGTGCCACGTGCGAGGCGAGGTGCTCCTCGAGGGAGTCGAGCGCGGGGGCGTCGGTCATGACCCCATCGTGGCACCCGCGGGTGAACCCTCGGTATCGGAAGCGAGCATCACGTCGGTCGCGGCCCGCACGAACCCCTGCCGGTCGTACGTCCGGACGGCCGCCGTGTTGTCCGCGTCGACGTAGAGGACGACCGTCGCGAGGCCCCGCGACGCCAGGTGGTCGAGCCCGGCCGACGTGAGCGCCGCGCCCAGGCCCGTGCCCTGCGCGTCCGGGTCGACGCCCACGACGTAGATCTCGCCGACCGGCTCGTCCGCCTCCGTGCCAGCCGGGTGCACCTTGGTCCAGACCGACCCGACCAGCACGCCGTCCCGCTCGGCGAGCAGGAACCCGGCGGGGTCGAACCAGGGCTCGCGCTCGCGGGCCCGCACGTCGGCGACCGTGAGCCGGCCCTGCTCGGGGTGGTGCGCGAACGCGCGGGCGTTGACGCGGCGCCACGCCTCCTCGTCCTGGCCGGGGACGAACGTGCGCAGCGTCGTCCCGGCGGGCATCGGGCGGCGGGTCGCGTCGGTGCGGTCCGCGAGGTGGAGGCGCAGCTTGCGGAGCTCGCGCACGACGACCAGGCCCGTGGCGGCGGCGAACGCGCGCGCAGGCGGGAGGTCGCCGTGCGCCCAGACCTTGAGCGCGGCGTCGGCGCCGGTGTGCGTGCCGGCGGCGTGCGCGCGGGCGGCGTCGAGCAGCGCGCGGCCCGCGCCGCGGCGGCGGTGCGCCGGGTCGACGACGAGCTCCGCCGACGCCGCCTCGGTGTCGACCTGCGCGTACCCGACGAGGTCGCCGCCGGACGTCCGCGCCGTCAGGTGCACCACCGGGGCTGCCGGGTCCGCCAGACGGAGCAGCGGCTGCTCCGACAGCGGTGCGACACCGTCCACGTCCTGGGCCCGGGCGGCCAGCGCCCTGACCTGCGACGCCGTGGCGTCGTCCGGCCGGCCCGGCGCCGCCGTGATCGTGACCTGCGTGTTCGTGCCCTCCACCATGCGGGACATCCCACCACGGACGGGGGATGGCCGCCCTGCGCGCACAGGCGGAGCGGGTACGTTGGACCGGCCATGGACGACTCGACGCGCACCCTCGCCGAGGACGCCCCGACCCCGCAGACGCGCCGCTCGCGGCGTGCCCTCCGGGAGGCCGGAGCGTCCGTCGCACGGGCGACGCCGACGACCTCCGCGGACGTCGTCGACGTGGACGTCGTCGTCATCGGCGCGGGCCAGGCGGGACTGTCCGCGGCCTACCACCTGCGCCGCAGCGGCCTCGTCTCCGTCGGGCAGCGCGGCTGGGACGGCGGCCCGTCGTTCGTCGTCCTCGACGACGAGCCCGGGCCCGGGGGCGCGTGGCAGCACCGCTGGCCGTCGCTCACCATGGAGCGCGCGCACGGCGTGCACGAGCTGCCGGGCATGCCGCTCGTCGTGCCCGACCCCGCCGAGCCCGCCGCACGTGCCGTCCCGTACTACTTCGCGCAGTACGAGGAGGCCTACGCGCTGCACGTGCAGCGGCCCGTCCGCGTCACCGCGGTGCACGACGAGGGGCACGCCCCGGTCCCGTCGACGGGCGCGGGGGAGCGGGCCGGGGGCCGGCTGCTCGTGCACTCGCACAGCGTCGAGCAGCCCGGCGAGCGGGTCGTCTGGCGCGCCCGCGGGCTCGTCAACGCGACCGGCACGTGGGGCAAGCCGTTCTGGCCCGCGTACCCCGGGCGCGGCGTGTTCGGCGGCCGCCAGCTGCACGCGCGCGACTTCCGGTCCGCGGCCGACCTGGCCGACGGGCACGTCGTCGTCGTGGGCGGGGGCACGTCGGCGGTGCAGCTGCTCCTCGAGGTCGCCAAGGCCACGTCGACGACGTGGGTGACGCGTCGGCCGCCGACGTGGCGCGACGAGGAGTTCACACCCGAGGTCGGCCGCGAGGCCGTCGCGCTCGTCGAGCAGCGCACCCGTGCGGGGCTGCCGCCGGACAGCGTCGTGAGCGTCACCGGGCTGCCGCTGACCGACGCCTACCGCGCCGGGATCGAGTCCGGTGTGCTGTGCGCGCGGCCCGTGTTCAGCCGGATCGTGCCGGGTGCCGTCGAGTGGGACGAGGTCCCGGCGCTCGAGGGGGGCTGGGTCGACGGGCCGTCGCGCGTCGAGGCCCGCACGATCCTCTGGTGCACCGGGTTCCGCGCGGCCCTCGACCACCTCGCGCCGCTCGGCCTGCGGGCGCGTGGCGGCGGGATCGTCATGGACGGGACGCAGGTCGTCGCCGACCCGCGCGTGCAGCTCGTCGGGTACGGGCCGTCGGCGTCGACCGTCGGCGCCAACCGCGCGGGCCGCGAGGCGGTCCGCCACCTGCGCCGCCTGCTGTCCCTCTGACGACGCCCGCGTCGCGACGGCGTCGTCCCTCGGAGTCCGACGGCCTGCGCGCGCTCGCCGAACGCGCCATCGGAGCCGTGTCGGGCCCGTGAACCGGCGCTGACGGCGCGTTCGACGGAGGACTGCGCGCCGGACGTGCAGGGACGCCGGGGCCGTCGCGGAGGACGACCCCGGCGTCACCGGGTGAGACGTCAGTCGGTCAGGCGCAGCTGACCGGGATCGTGCCGGTCGGGGCGGTGCCCGACGCGACGAAGCCGTACTCCGCCTTCGCGCCCGCGCCGAGCAGGCCGTTCCACGCGGCGTTCTTGACCGTGACGGACGTGCCGCTCGTCGTGTACGTGCCCGACCAGCCGGACTGGATCGAGCCGCCCGCCGGGAGCGTGAGCTGCGTCGTCCACGAGCCGATCATCGCGTTGCCCGCCGTGACGGTGACGCCGCCCTGCCAGCCGCCCGGCCACGAGCCCACGACCCGCAGCACCGCGGTGCACGTGCCGCCCGGGTTCGACGTCGGCGTCGGGGTCGGCGTGGTCGGCGTCGGCGTGGGTGTGGTGGGCGTCGGGGTCGGGGTGGTCGGCGTGGGGTTGGGGGTGGTCGGGTCGACCGTGCCGCCGTAGATCTTCGCCGTCTTCGCGGTCGCCTTGATGCCGTTCGCGCCGTCGAAGATGCGCGTGCCCCACGACGTCTTGGCCGCCGGGTTGAAGGCCGTCACCATGTCGAGGTACTCGACGCCGCCGCCGTTGCCCGACCAGGACCAGCCGTAGTAGCCGATGCCGCGCGCCACGGCCTCGGACATGATCGTGTCCTCGTCGGGGTTGCCGTCGGAGTGGTCGAACCCGAACTCGCCGATGACGAGCGGCAGGTTCTTCGCCTTGAACGCGTCGAGGTACGCCTTGATGGTGGACGCGTCCTTGTAGACGCCGTACATGTGCACGGAGAACAGGGTGTTCGCGTCCGGGTCGGCCGCCGCGACCGTCGCGGCCTGGTCGCGCATGATGCCCGCCCAGTCCTGACCCCAGCTCGGGGCGTCGACGACGATGTTGTGGTGCAGCCCGGCGGCGCGCAGCTTCTTGATCGCCGCCGAGGTGTCGGCCGCCCAGCCCGCGTTCGCCGTCGCGTTGTTGCCGTAGGGCTCGTTGCCGATGTTGATCTGGACGTAGTCCTCCTGCCCGATCAGCGCGGACTTGATGCCCACCCAGTAGTTCGCGGCCGTGTCGAGCGTGACCGCGCCCGACTGCTCGCCGTAGCCCGTCGTGTCGTGGTTCTCGAGCATGCAGACCACCTTGTTGGCCTTGCACAGGCTGATGATGTTCGCGACGTCGGCGGCGTCGTTCTTCGTCCAGCGGTCGCCGCCCGACAGCACGACACGCAGGGCGTTGGCGCCGGCCGCGCGGATCGCGGGGATCGCGGTCGCCGTCTGAGACGTGTACCAGGTGTGGGCGTGGCTGACGCCGCGCGCGACGAACGGGGTGCCGTCCTTCTCGACGAGCTGCGTGCCGGAGACGCGCAGACCGGGCGGGGTGGCGGCGTTCGCCGCCGTCGAGACGAGCGACACCGCGCCCAGCGCGACGACCGCCGACGCCAGGGCGGCGCCGGTCAGCAGGGACAGTCGGGATCTCATGGACATCCTCGTTTCCGGGTGTGTGACGACCGCCGCGAGCCCGGGTTCCAGCTCGACGCCCGCGCCGGTGCGGACCGTGGTCGCACCCGCCCGCCGTTCCGCCGGCCGGTCGACGGGCGGGTGCCGGGCGCCAACACAACCAGGGCGGGAAAGCGTCCCCCAGAGCCCTAAACGCTTCACCGCGGAGGCGGCCCGACGGTGTCTCCCGATAGGGTCGCGCGCCGCTCGTCGGCGTCGGTCGCCGGACGGCCCCGGACGTACGACGACCCGGTCCTGGCTACCGCTGCGAGGCCGCGAGCGGTACCCAGAACCGGGTCGAGTCAGCGCGGTGTCAGTCCTCCGACGCAGCAGCCGGCTTGGACAGGCCCTGGGCGATCAGGTCCATGACGGAGGAGTCCGCGAGGGTCGTCGCGTCGCCGACCTGGCGGTGCTCCGCGACGTCGCGCAGCAGGCGGCGCATGATCTTGCCGGACCGCGTCTTGGGCAGCTCCTGCACGACGAGGATCTGCCGCGGCTTCGCGATCGGGCCGATCTCCTTCGCGACGTGGTTGCGCAGCTCGGTCTGCACCTCGTCGCCGGACTTGTCGGCGCCCCCGGCACCGCCGCGCAGGATCACGAACGCGACGACGGCCTGACCGGTCGTCTCGTCGGTCGCCCCCACGACCGCGGCCTCCGCGACCCACGGGTGCGAGACCAGCGCGGACTCGATCTCGGTCGTCGACAGGCGGTGGCCGGACACGTTCATCACGTCGTCCACGCGGCCGAGCAGCCAGATGTCGCCGTCGTCGTCCTTCTTCGCCCCGTCGCCCGCGAAGTACAGGCCCGGGAACCTCGACCAGTAGGTGTCCTTGTACCGCTCCGGGTCGCCCCAGATGCCGCGCAGCATCGACGGCCACGGCTCGGTGAGCACCAGGTAGCCGCCGCCGCCGTCGGGCACGGGGTGCGCCTCGTCGTCGACGACGTCGGCCGCGATGCCCGGCAGCGGCACCTGCGCCGAGCCCGGCTTCGCCGCGGTCACGCCCGGGAGCGGGCTGATCATGATCGCGCCCGTCTCGGTCTGCCACCACGTGTCGACGACCGGCGTGCGGTCGCCGCCGATGACGCGGCGGTACCACATCCACGCCTCGGGGTTGATGGGCTCACCCACCGAGCCGAGGACGCGCAGCGACGACAGGTCGAACTGCGCGGGGATCTCCTCGCCCCACTTCATGCACGTGCGGATGGCCGTCGGCGCCGTGTAGAGGATCGAGACCTGGTACTTCTGGACGATCTCCCACCAGCGGCCACGGTGCGGGGTGTCGGGCGTGCCCTCGTAGATGACCTGCGTGGCGCCGTTCACGAGCGGCCCGTAGACGACGTACGTGTGCCCGGTGATCCAGCCGATGTCGGCCGTGCACCAGTACACGTCCGACTCGGCCTTGAGGTCGAAGACGTTGCGGTGGGTGTACGCCGCCTGCGTCAGGTAGCCGCCCGTCGTGTGGAAGATGCCCTTCGGCTTCCCCGTGGTGCCCGACGTGTAGAGGATGAACAGCGGGTGCTCGGCGTCGAGCTCGACCGGCGTGTGCTGGTCCGACGCGGAGTCCACCACGTCGTGCCACCAGACGTCACGGCCCTCGGTCCACGCGACGTCCTGCTCCGTGCGCCGCACGACGAGCACATGCTCGACCGACGGCGTGCCCTTCTCGAGCGCCTCGTCGACCGCCGGCTTGAGGGCGGACGGCGCCCCGCGGCGGTACCCGCCGTCCGCGGTGACGACGAGCTTCGCCTCCGCGTCGACGATGCGCGACGCGAGCGCCTCCGCCGAGAACCCGCCGAAGACGACCGAGTGCGGCGCGCCGATCCGCGCGCACGCGAGCATCGTCACGACGGCCTCGGGGACCAGCGGCATGTAGATCGCGACCCGGTCGCCCGTGCCGACGCCGAGCGCCGTGAACGCGTTCGCCGCCTTCGACACCTCGCGCTGCAGGTCGGCGTACGTGAGGGACCGGGAGTCGCCGCCCTCGCCCTCGAAGTGCAGCGCGACGCGGTCGCCGCGGCCCTCCTCGACGTGCCGGTCCACCGCGTTGTACGCCGCGTTCAGCTTCCCGTCCGCGAACCACGTCGCGAACGGGGCCTTCGACCAGTCGAGGGTCTGCGTGAACGGCGTCGACCAGCTCAGCAGCTCGCGGGCCTGGTCCGCCCAGAACGACGGACGGTCGGCCGCGGCCCACGCGTACAGGTCGCCGTGGGCGTTCGCCTGCGCGGCGAACTCGGGGGACGGGGGGAAGCGGCGGTCCTCGGAGAGCAGGTTCTCCAGCCCGGCGGGCTTCTCGGAGGACTCGGTGGCAGGGGTGGTGTCGGTCACGTGCGACCTCCTGTGCGCAACGGCGTCGGTGCGGAACCCGGGAGCGACCGGGTCAGAACAGGCACTCTAGCCGCGCGCGATCCGCGCCCGCCCGAGCAGATCGCGGCTCGGCAGCGGACCGGCGCCCGGCGCGCGAACCGCGAGAGCCCACGGTGGCGTGCGGGCGGCTCGCGGACGGGCGCGCGAGGTCAGACGCGGTGGCGCTCGCGGAACTCGCCGAGGTGCACGCCGCGGCGACGCGCGACGGCCGCCACGACGCCGACCAGCAGGACGAGGAACCCGGCGACGAGCAGCGTCCCCGACGTCCCCGCGACCGTCACCTGCGTGACCGTGAGCCGCCAGCCCGTGTCGTCGAGCACCGCGAGCGTCTGGGCGCGGGCGACCGACGGCGCGAAGAGGTAGAAGCCCCCGGCGGCCGTGAGCAGCGCGCCGCCCGCGATCGGGACGGCCGCCGACCAGATGCCCAGCAGCGCGACGAGCCCGAGCAGCAGCAGGCCGATCGACACCAGGACGATGCCCAGCACCTCCGTCGAGCTGTCCCAGCCGTCGACCTGCGCCTCGAGGATGCGTGCCTGACCGACGAGCACGAGACCGACGCCCGCGGGGGCGAGCAGCAGGCCGAGGATCACACCGAGGACGTGCGCGCCGAAGCTCGTCGACCTCGGCGCGTTCGGCGCGGGGAACAGGGTCTCGTCGCCGTCCGTCCGCGGGGCGGTCGGCGGCGTGCTCGTCGCGGGCTGTGAGCCGGCGGCGGTGCCGGGTGCGGGGGGCGGCACCGGGGGGCTCGTCGGTGCGGCGCTCGTCGGTGGGGCGCTCGCGGGCGCGGCCGTCGGGGTGCCGGCGGCGGTGCCGCGCGGCGGGGCCGTCGGACCGGTCGCAGAGGTGAAGGTCTCCTGCGTCGCGGCACCGGACGCGCCCGTCGCGGGCGTGAACGCCTCGGTCCGGGAGCCGTCGGGCTCGGGCGGCGGGGTCGGCGCGGGGCGCACGACCGCGTGCCGGCCGGTGTCGGTGCTCGGCTCGGCGGTCGCGCCCGACGTCGGCGTCGTGGGCGGCGTCGACGCCGTGGGGGTCGTCGACGTCGTCGGTGCGCCGGTCTGCGTGGTCGCGGCCGACGACGTGGTCGCGGGCGCCGTGCTCCCCGGCGTGGGGGAGGCGGTCGACGCGTCCGGCGTCTCGTCCGCGGACGGGCGGTTCGGGTCGGAGGTGCTCATCGCGTCTCCTCAGGTGGTGGTGCGCGTGCGCCTCGTCGGCGTCGCTCGCCTCACCGTATTGCCGCAGGCACCGCCTCGCCGGTCGGCAGGGCCGTGTCGCGCGGGGCGTGCCCGGGCAGGCCCATCGCCACGACCCGGTGCGCGGCGGCGGCGCCGAGCTGCGCCGGGACCTCGTCGACGTCCTGCGTCGCCCACCGCGCGACCTGGGCGCTCCGCCCCGGGGCGCGGACCCCGTACGCGTACGCCGCCCCGACGAGGACCGCCCCGCCGACCAGGTTCCCCAGGCCGACGAGCGCGAGGTTGCGCGCCATCTCCGCGACCGTCGCGCCCGGCAGCCCGCCGAGCAGGCCGAGCGAGAAGGTCGTCATGTTCGCGACGACGTGCTCGAAGCCCGACGTGATGAAGACCATGACGCACGCGAACACGAGCGCGATCTTCGCGCCCTCGCTCTTCAGCCGCCCCCCGCACCAGATCGCGAGGCAGACGAGCAGGTTGCACAGGATGCCGCGGACGAACAGCTGCCCGGCGCTCTCGTGCGCCTTGTGCTCGAGCATCGTCGCGATCGTCGCGCCGCCCGCCGTCCCGGGGGCGAGCACGCCCGACGCGTGCACGAGCGCGGCGAACGCCATCGACCCGAGCAGGTTGCCGCCGGTCACGGCGAGCAGCGTCAGCCCCGCGCGCCCCCACGGCACGCGGCCGAGCATCACCCCCTGCGTGAGGATCATCATCGCGGACGTCGCGAGCTCCGCCCCGGCGACGACGACGATCGTCAGCGCGACGCCGAACACCAGGCCCTTGACGAGCGGCGCGAAGCCCGAGCCCGCGGCCTCGAGCGGACCGCCCGCCGTCGCGAGGATCAGGACGCCGATGCCGATGTACGCGCCGGCGAGCATCGTGCGGACGAGGAACACGCCCGGCGTCGCCATGAGGTCGACCTTGTGGCGCGCCGCGTCGGCCTGCGCGAGCGCGGCGTCGGAGATGGGGAGCACCCGACCACTGTCCTCCCGGCTCCCGTCCGAGTCGTGGGACGAAAGACCGCCCGGGAATCCGCGCGGGCCTCGGCGCGGTTGGCTCTCGACGTGACCCGACTGTTCTCCCCGCTCACCCTCCGCGGCACCACGTTCGCCAACCGCGCGTGGCTCGCGCCCATGTGCATGTACTCCGCCGTCGACGGCCACCCGACGGACTGGCACCTCGTGCACCTCGGTGCGCGCGCGTCCGGCGGCTACGGCCTGCTGCTCGCCGAGGCCACCGCCGTCGTCGCCGAGGGTCGCATCTCGCCGCGCGACACCGGACTGTGGGACGACGCGCACGTGGCGTCCTGGCGCCGGATCACCGACTTCGTGCACGCACGCGGGACGCGCATCGGCGTACAGCTCGCGCACGCCGGACGCAAGGCGTCGACGCGCGCGCCGTTCGAGCCCGTCGAGGGGTCCGTGGGCGTCGACGAGGGCGGCTGGGCCACGCTCGGTCCCGGCGCCGAGCCGTTCCCCGGCCTCGACGCGCCGACCGCCATGACGACCGAGCAGGTCGCCGCGGTCCCGGCGCAGTTCGCGGCCGCCGCCCGACGCGCGCTCGACGCCGAGTTCGACGTCGTCGAGGTGCACGCCGCGCACGGTTACCTGCTGCACCAGTTCCTGTCGCCGCTCACGAACACGCGCGACGACGAGTACGGCGGCTCGCCCGAGAACCGCGCGCGCCTGCTCGTCGAGACCGTCGACGCCGTGCGCGCCGCCTGGCCCGACGAGCTCCCGCTGCTCGTGCGGGTCTCCGCGACCGACTGGGTGCCCGGCGGCCTCGACGTCGCCGACGTCGCCGCCGTCGTCAAGGACCTCGCCGGGCACGGCGTCGACCTCGTCGACGTCTCCTCGGGCGGCAACGCGCTCGCGTCGATCCCCGTCGGCCCGGGCTACCAGGTGCCCGCCGCGCGGACCGTGCGCGAGACGTCGGGCCTGCCCGTCGCCGCGGTCGGTCTCATCACGTCGCCCGAGCAGGCCGAGCAGGCGCTCGTCGACGGTGCCGCCGACGCCGTGCTGCTCGGTCGTGTCGCGCTGCGCGACCCGTCGTGGCCCCTGCGCGCGGCGCACGACCTCGGTGTGCGGACCGGTGCGCTGCCCGTCGCGGGCGGGGTGTCGGACGTCGACGGACTGCCCGAGGTCACCGGCTGGCAGCCGCAGTACGTGCGGGGCGCCTGGCGCTGACCCGCCGCCCGCCGCCTCGTCGCTCGTCTCGTGGAACCTCTGTCGCGCCGGACGCGACGCGCCTTCCACGCGACCGCGGCCGCCCGCGTCTCCCGGTCGCGTGGAGGGTCTGTCGCGCCTGGTGCGACGCGTCTTCCACGCGACCGCGGGCCGCTCGAGGCCGGGCGGCGTCAGGTGGTGGCGGTCGCCTCGGCGTCCGCGCGGGCCTCGCGCTCGACGGCCGCCGCGACGACCGTCGCCACGTCCGGGTGGAACACGCTCGGGACGATGTACGTCGGGTTCAGCTCGTCGTCGGCGACCGTCGACGCCAGCGCGTACGCCGCCGCGAGCAGCATCCGGTCGGTGATCTTGTGCGACTGCGCGTCGAGCAGCCCGCGGAACAGGCCCGGGAACGCGAGCACGTTGTTGATCTGGTTCGCGAAGTCCGACCGGCCCGTGCCGACCACCGCCGCGTAGCGGGCCGCGTCGTCGGGGTCCACCTCGGGGCGCGGGTTGGCCAGCGCGAAGACGATCGCGTCGCGGCCCATCGTCGACACGTCCTGCGCCGTGATGACGTCGGGCGCGGACACGCCGATGAAGACGTCGGCCCCGGCCAGCGCCTGCGGGATGGTCCCCGTCACGCCCCGCGGGTTCGTGACCGACGCGGTCCAGCGCAACGACTCCGCCAGGCCCGGACGGTCCGCGTGCACGACGCCCTCGATGTCGGCGACGACCACGTCGCGCGCACCCGCCGCGAGCAGCAGCCGCAGCACCGCGGTGCCCGCCGCACCCGCGCCCGACAGCACGATCCGCACCGTGCCGATGTCCTTGCGGACCACCTTGAGCGCGTTCGTCAGGGCGGCCACCACGACGATCGCCGTGCCGTGCTGGTCGTCGTGGAACACCGGGATGTCGAGCCGCTCGCGCAGCCGGCGCTCGACCTCGAAGCACCGCGGCGCCGAGATGTCCTCGAGGTTGATGCCCGCGAACGCCGGCGCGATCGCCACGACCGTCTCGACGATCTGGTCGACGTCCGTCGTGTCCAGGACCAGCGGGAACGCGTCGATCCCCGCGAACCGCTTGAACAGGACCGCCTTGCCCTCCATCACGGGCAGCGCCGCGAGCGGGCCGATGTTGCCCAGCCCGAGCACCGCCGTGCCGTCCGTGACGACCGCGATCGTGTTCCGCTTGATCGTCAGGCGACGCGCGTCCTCCGGGCGGGCCGCGATCGCCTCGCACACCCGCGCGACCCCCGGCGTGTACGCCATCGACAGGTCGTCGCGGTTGCGCAGCGGCACCTTCGACTCGATCGACAGCTTGCCGCCGAGGTGCATGAGGAACGTCCGGTCGCTCACGCGGTCCACGTGCACGCCGCGCAGGTCCTTGAGCGTCGCGACGATGTCCGCCGCATGCTGCTCGCCGCGCGTCGCGCACGTCACGTCGACCGTCATCTGCTCGTGCCCCGACGCCGTGACGTCGAGCGCCGTGACGATCCCGCCCGCCTCCTCGATCGCGGTCGTCAGCTCGCTGACCGCCGTCGGCCTCGCCTGCACCTGGAGCCGGGCGGTGATGGACGAGGACACGCTCGGCGACGCCATGCGCCTCATTCTGGCCCGCCGCGCGGGGCGCGTCTCGGCATCGACGCGCGGTCGTCGACGAGGCTCGTACGGGAGTCGCGGCGCGAGGACGCCACCCGGCGAGGCCCGAGGTCGGTGGGCGGACGTCGAGACGGCGGGAGTGCGCGGCGGCGGCTCGTAGGGTGTGCCGGTGCCTGCCGACCCCCTCGCCCCGCTCGTCGACCTGCCCGGCGTGGCCGACGCCGTGGACGCGGCCCGCGTCGCCTGCGAGGGGCTGCGGTGGCACGAGGCGTACCGGCGGAGGTGGCGCGAGGTCCGCGCCGAGGCCGGGCTGCGCAGCGCGCGGGCCAGCGCGGCCGTCGACGGGGCCCGGGTCACGCTCGACGTCGTGCGCGGTCTCGCGACGGGCGCGGCACCGCACGAGCCGGGCGGCCCGGCACTCCCCGGGCGGCCGGACCCGCACGTCGAGCGGGTGCTCGGAGCCGTGCGTGCGGCGGCCGTCGTCGAACGCCTCATGCCGGACCTCGGCGCGCGGGGGTCCGCGACCCTCCCACCGCTCCCGCAGCTCCTGGCCCGGCTCCACGCCGCCGCGGCCACCGGCTGGCTCGACGACGACGCCGTCGGGCGCGTGCGCGGCGCCGGCGCGCCGCAGGACCTGACCGGCCTCGGACCGGCACCCGCCGGCGAGGAGGTCGTCGCGCGCCTCGACCTGCTCGGGCGGGCCGTCGCGACGACGCGTGCCCCGGCGCTCGTCGTTGCCGCCGTCGTGCACGGCGAGCTCCTCACGCTGCGGCCCTTCGCGGCGGGCAACGGCGTCGTCGCGCGCGCCGCGTCGCGCCTGCTCGTCACCGCGCGCGGGCTCGACCCGACCGGGTCGGTGGTCGCGGAGACCGGCTCGGCGGCGACGCCGCAGGCCTACCTCGGGGCCGCCGCCGGGTTCGCGACGGGCACGCCCGACGGGGTCGCGGCGTGGGTGCGCGCCTGCGCGGGGGCGGTCGTCGACGGGGTGGAGCGGGCACGGCACGTCGCGGACGGGGTGCTGGCCGGTCACCTGCCCGCCGACTGAGCGCGGGGCGCGGCGGCCGTGACGCGCCCGTGCTCGGGAGGGTCGTCGTCCGAGCGTGCGGGGCGCGGTCGTGCAGCGCGGTGGAGTCGCCCGGCACAACGACGGCGCCCCGAGGGGCGCCGTCGCCGAACGGTGGCCGGAGGGTGATCAAGCGTGCACCTGTCCAGTCGCTACGGGTCGAGCCCGGTCGACCTGCCCAGAGGTGGGCAATCCTGCGCGTGGGTGCCCTCGCGGCCGTCCTGTTGTGAGTCCTTGGTACCTCAGGCCGCGACGGTTGGGAACCGGGCGCGGCGACGCCCCTGCACAGCACCGCGCGATGACCGCATCGCGGGACGCCTGCCCGACATGCGGAACGAGCCGCGGCGTCCGCCTCGGAGGTCCGGCTCCGGCCGACCGCGTCGTGGCGACGTCGGCGCGTGGCGGCGCGGTCGTCGAGCCGGCGCTGATGCCGGGGCCGGCTCTTCGTCCGCGTCAGCGGGTGCGACGGCGCTGCCGCCAGGCGAGCCACGCGACGAGCGCGCACCCCGCCACGAGCACCGCTGCCGCGACCGCGACGGTCCGTCCGGAGGGCCGCACCAGGGAGAACAGCGCGACGGGCCGGTTGAAGGACAGCGTGTCCCAGCCGCGCTCCGCCGCCACACGTCGCAGGGCACGGTCGGGGTTGACCGCGAAGCCGTGGCCGACGGTCGCCAGCATCGGCACGTCGGTGATCGAGTCCGAGTACGCGTAGCTCGACGCGAGGTCGTAGCCGCGCGCGGCGGCGAGCTCACGGATCGCCGTGGCCTTGTTCTCGCCGTACGCGTAGAAGTCGATGTCGCCCGTGTACCGGCCGTCGCTGACGCCCATGCGCGTCGCGATCACGTGGTCGGCCCCGAGCACGGCGGCGATCGGCTCGACGATCTCGCTCCCCGACGCCGACACGATGACGACGTCGTGGCCCGCCTCGTGGTGCTCCTCGATGAGGGCGACCGCCTCGGCGTAGACCGCCGGGTCGATGGACTCGTGCAGCGTCTCGGCGACGATCGACGACACCTGCGCGACGTCCCACCCGGTCACCATGCGCGAGAGCTGCGCCCGCAGCCGCTCCGTCTGCGTCTCGTCCGCCCCGCCCACGAGGTAGAGGAACTGCGCGTAGGCCGTCCGCAGGACCGAGCGCCGCGTGAGCAGCCCGCCCGCCATGAACGGTCGTGAGAAGGCCGTCGCGGAGGACGTCGCGATGATCGTCTTGTCGAGGTCGAAGAACGCCGCCGCCTGGTCCGCGCCGGCGGGCGCGGCCGTCGGGCCGGTCGGGCTGTCGTCCATCGCGCTCCCGGAGACGGGTCGTCGGTCCGGCCGGGCTTGGTGCGTCGTGCCGACCGTGGTCGCGGCGAGCCTAGCCACCGGCTCCGACGTGCGGGTCGACACACCGGTGCCGGTGCTGCGACGCGCCGTCCGACGCGCGGGCGTGAACACGCAGGTCACCGAGGTCGTCGCGGTCGAGCGTCTCGTCCGGGTCCGGCTCCCGGGCCATCGTCGTCTGGAGCGTCGTCTGGAGCGTCGTCTGGAGCGTCGTCTGGAGCGTCGGATGCGGCGTCGAGGCGACGCGCCCCCGGCGCTGCGACGTGACGCGTGGTCGAGCCGTCCACAGCCCGATCTGAGTTTGCCGCTTCCACGGCCGGCTCGACTGCGCGCCGCGGCACCTGGCCGGGCGACGAGGCTGCGCAGACGTCGCCCCGGTCCTCGGCGCGACACCGCACCAGCCGGCGCGACGACGACGGGAGAGGAGACCGCGATGGGCGTGCTCACGGGGACGCATCGACCGGTGGCCGTGGAGCGCCCCCCGGACCACGCCGTGCCGCGCGAGCCGGCCGCCGGGCTGCAGCCGTGGCCGGTGGCGTCGACGCCGCCGACCGCGCGCGGGTGGTCCTCTCCACCGGCGCCACCGGTCTGGCGTGCGCACGTCGTCGGGGTCGTCGGCGCCCGGGGCGGCGCGGGGGCGTCGAGCCTCGCGGCGGCGCTCGCCCGGGCGGTGTCACGCACGACGGCGACCGCCCTCGTCGACCTCGACGGTGGCTGCGGAGGCCTCGACGTCCTGCTGGGTCTCGAGGGTGCGGACGGCGTGCGCTGGCCGGACCTCACGGACGCGCGTGGTGACGTCGACGGGCACGACCTGCTCGCGCTCCTGCCGCGGTGGGGAGCCTGCGCGGTCCTGAGCGCCGACCGCGCCCGGCCGGACCCGCCCGAGCCGGCCGTCGTCGCCGACGTGCTGCACGCGCTGTCGTGCACGGTCGGCGTGCTCGTCCTCGACCTCGACCGGTCCCGGGTCGTCGCCGGCGAGTCCGTCGCGGCGGTGTGCGACACGGTGCTGGTCGTCGCCCCGCGCGACCTGCGTGCGACCGCGGGTGCGCTCGCGCTCCGTCACGTCCTCGACGTGCCGGGCGCTGACGTCGGCCTCGTCGTCCGCGGCCCGGCGCCCGGCGGCCTGGGCGCCTCCGAGGTCGCCGAGGCCGTCGGGCTGCCCGTCCGCGCGGTGCTGCCCGTCGACCGCCGGCTCGCCGCCGGCACCGAGCACGGCGGTATCCCGACCACAGGGCCGTTCGCCCGCGCCGTCCGACGCCTCGCCGCAGGGCTCGCGCGGTGACGGCGGGCGGGCAGGCACCGCGCCGGGCGCTCGTCGACGCCGCGTTCCTCGACGAGGTGCGAGAGCTCCTCACGTCGGGCGCGGTCGTGGGAGGCGTCGAGGGTGCGGGTCCCGGATCCGGTGCGGGGACGGGCCCGCGCGCGGCGACCGACGACGAGGTCCGTGCGGCCGTCGACGCGACCGTCCGCCGGCGCGGCTCGCTCGTGGGGTCGAGCGGTCTCGCCGGGCTGGTCCGGACCGTCCGGGACGAGGTCTTCGGGGCCGGACCGCTCCAGCACCTGCTCGACGACCCCGACGTCACGGACGTGCTCGTCAACGGCCCCGAGGACGTCTGGGTCGAGCACGCGGGCCGGCTGCGCAGGACGGGCGTGCACCTCGGGGGCGTCGACGACGTGCGCGCGCTCGCGGTCCGGCTCGCTGCCGCCGGCGGGCAGCGCCTCGACGAGGCCAGCCCGACCGTCGACGCACGCCTGCCTGACGGCACGCGGCTGCACGCGGTCCTGCCACCGGTCGCGAGCGGGTGCACGCTGCTCAGCCTGCGGGTCGTGCGGGTGCGGGCGCTGTCCGTGGTCGAGCTCGTGGCGGGCGGGACGCTGGCACCCGCGCTCGTGCCCGTCGTCCGGGCGCTCGTGACGTCACGCGCGAACCTGCTCGTGTCCGGTGCCACCGGGTCGGGGAAGACGACCCTGCTCGCGGCGCTGCTCTCGCTCGTGCCACCCGACGAGCGGATCGTCGTCATCGAGGAGTCGGGAGAGCTCGCCCCGCGCCACCCGCACGTCGTCCAGCTGCTCGCCCGGCACGCGAACGTCGAGGGAGCGGGCCGCGTCGAGCTCGCCGACCTCGTGCGGCAGTCGCTGCGCATGCGACCCGACCGGGTCGTGCTCGGCGAGTGCCGCGGCGCCGAGGTCCGCGAGGTCCTCACGGCGCTCAACACCGGCCACGACGGCGGGTGCGCGACCGTCCACGCCAACGCGGCCGCCGACGTGCCCGCACGGCTCGAGGCCCTGGCCGCGCTCGCGGGGCTGTCGCGCGACGCCGTGGCCGCCCAGGCTGCCAGCGCGTTCGACGCCGTCCTGCACCTGCGCCGCACCCCCGACGGGACGCGCTACCTCGCCGAGGTGGCGGTCGTCCGCCGGTCGGCGACGGGGGAGCTCGAGGTCGTGGGTGCGCTGCGCGCTGACGCCGCAGGCGTCGTGACCGTCGAGCCCGCCTGGGCGCACCTGTCCGCCCGTCTCGGTCTGCCGGCCACCGGCCCCGTCGGCGCGGATCGCGGGGAGCCGTCGGCGACGGCCGCGCCCCACGGCGCCCGTCCTGCGGGTCCGGCGCGCGCGGGAGCGTCGATCACGGCCCCGACCGTCGACCGGGTCGTTCCCGTCCTCCGACCCGGGGGGAGCGGGCGCGGTGAGTGAGGTGCTGGTCGTGGTCGCGGCCGCCCTCGCCGGTCTGCTCGTCGTGTCGGGCGGGAGGCCGGTGTGCGCCGGTCGGGGCGGCGTGGCAGCGACACCGGCCGAGCCTCGGAGGGCGGCGAGCGTCGGCGCGCTCGAGCGACGCCCTCGTTCGCTCGGCGGGGTCGTCGCCGTGCGTCGGGCGCGTGACGCCCGCTCTCGCGACCGAGGTCGCGAGGTGGACCTCGTCGGGGTGCTGCATGACACCGCCGCCCGGCTGCGCAGCGGTGCGCCGCCCGGGACGGCGTGGTCCGACGTCCTCGGGCGGCCCGGGATCGGCGACGTGCCGACCGCCGAGGACGTGGTGGGCGGGGGAGCGGCGCGGCGTCGTGAGGACGTCGCGCGGGCACGCGCGGTCGTCGCCGCGGCGCAGCTCGCCGCCGACCTCGGGGCACCCCTCGCCGACGTGCTGGAGGGCGTCGCGGGTGCCGTCGCCGCGGACGAGGAGCACGACGCCGACGTCGCCACCGCGCTCGCGGGTCCACGCGCGACGGCACGCGTGCTGCTCGTCCTGCCGGTCGCCGGTGTCCTGCTGGGCACGTTGCTCGGCGCCGACCCGCTCGGCGTCCTGACGAGCGGCGGGGTCGGCACGGGGTGCGCCCTGCTCGGCGCCGGCCTGCTCGTCCTCGGCCGGTGGTGGACCGGTCGGCTGCTCGCGCGCACCGTCGCCGCGGGCCGGCTGGCCGCATGAGCGTCCTCGTGCTGCTCGCGGCGCTGACCGTCGCCGTGGCGTTCCGGAGCGGAGCGAGGCCGCGACTGCGAGGGCTCGCACGAGGTGCCCGTGACGCGCGTGTCGCACGGTCGGTACCCGGCGGCGGACACGTCGGTCCGGGACGAGCGTCGCGCGCGTCGGTACAGCCGGCCGTCGACGAGCACAGTGGGCCGGCGCGCTCCGTCCGAGGTCGAGGTCGAAGCGGCGTGCGAGGTCAGGGCCCGGCCCCGGGGCCGCACGTCGCCGTCGAGGTCCCTGGCGGCCTGCTGGTCCGGACCGTGGCGGCGGCCGGCCACCAGGGAAGGCAGGTCGAGGTCGACGTGGCCCTCGTGCTCGCCCTCGTCGAGGCCGCGCTCACGACAGGCTCCGCGATCCCGACCGCGCTCGCGGCGGTCGGTCGCGCGATCGGCGGGGTCACGGGCACGGCGCTCGAGCGCGCCGGTTCGGCGCTGGTCCTCGGCGCCTCGTGGTCGACCGCCTGGGCCGGTGCGCCCGCGTCCGTCCGGCCCGTGCGCGACGCGCTCGCGAGCGCGTGGGTCGCCGGCGCACCGCCCGTCCCCGGACTCCGCGCGCGTGCCGAGCGGCTACGACGTGAGCGACGCCGAGGCGTCAGGACCGCTGCCGCGCGGCTCGCCGTGCACCTCGTCCTCCCGCTGGGCGCGTGCTTCCTGCCGGCGTTCGTGCTGGTCGGCCTCGTGCCGATCGTGCTGTCGCTGACCGACGGGCTCGCCCACGTGCCCTGACACCCCACCGTCGTGCGCTGCCGACAGGGCCTGTGCGCCGAGGGATGGACCACCCACAGGTCGAGGCCCTCACAGCCCGACGGCACCTGGGCGAGCCCGCTCGTACCACCTCCCAGCTCGCCGCCGCGCCACTCGACGCGGTCACCCAGCCGGTGCCGCTGCCCGGCCGCGACCGGCTCGTCCCCGTCCCAGTGCGCGCCGACCGGGAGCACAGGGGCGACGAGCGTCGCGGGCTCGCCCACGCGCACGACGACGCACCCGTCCACGCGGTCGAGCACGCCCGCGAGCTGAGCGTCGTCGCCGCCGTCACCATCGGGCTCGTCGAGCGCGACGTCCGTCGCCGACGCCGTCGGGAGCGCCGACGGGTCGCCGCACGCGGTCGCCACGGCGATCACGACGCCGATCGTCAGGAGCAGGCGGCTTCGTGCCATGCGGTGCCCCCTCCTCGCCCGTTGATCGGCCGTCGACGACCGGAAGCATCGCAGGACCGACGGCCCACGTCTGTCCCTCGTCGGACGTCGTCCGACGAGCCGTCCACAGCTCCGGGCGGGCGTCGTGTCGTCCACGGTCCCGGTGGCTCCGGCACCGGGAGGCCGCAGGGCGAAGCACGGTGGGACGGCCGCAGGGTGCGGCGAGACGGGTCCTCGGCCCGTCGACGAGAGGAGGAACCGTGCGACGGACGACGGATGGCAGAGTCACGACGGAGACGGCGCGCTCGGGGGACGACGAGGTGGCCCGTCCGGTCGCGACGGGCGCGGGAGCGTTGCCGGGCCGGTCACGCGCGGTGTCGGCCCGGGCACGACGGGGCGTGCGCGCCTGCGGGCAGCTCGGGGCGACCGTGGCGCGACGGGCTCGTCGTCTGGGCGCCGACGCGGGCATGGCGACCGCGGAGTACGCGATCGTCACGCTGGCGGCCGTGGGTTTCGCCGGGCTCCTCGTGGTGATCCTCAAGAGCGGCGAGGTGAAGGGCCTGCTCACGGGCATCGTGCGGCAGGCGCTCTCGCTGTGACCGTCGACGCCGCACGGCCCGACGTGATGACGCGCGAGCGCCCTCGCCTTCGGCCCGCCGTGATCGCCCGGTTCGTCGGTGCCGGAGCGCAGCAGCGAGCCGCGACGAGCGGGGGCGCGACGAGCCGGGCCACGTCGCGGACGGTCGCGTACCGGCAGGCACCGCCCGCCACAGTGCGGGACGCGGGCAGCGTCACGGTGGAGCTCGCGGTCGGGCTGCCCGTCGTCGTGGCGCTCCTCGTGGTCGTGCTGGCCGTCGTCGGGGCCGGGCTGACGCGCGCCCAGTGCCTCGACGGTGCCCGCGCGGGCGCTCGTGCCCTCGCGCTCGGCGAGTCCTCGTCGGACGCCGCCGCGACCGCTCGCCGGGTCGCGGGGGACGGGTCGCGCGTCCGGACGACGCGCGACGGCGAGTGGGTCACCGTCGTCGTCGAGGCGTCGGTGCCCGTCGGTGGGCTGCGGCTCGGCCCCCTGGAGGCCCGGGGGTCGGCGACGGCGCGGGTCGAGCCGTGACGACGCCTGCCGGCGATGGGCGTGATCGGCGTCCGGCCGGCGCCGACGACGGCTCCGTCACCGTCGTCCTGGTCGCGGTCGTCGCGGTCGCGCTCGTGCTCGCAGCGTTCCTCGGCGTCGTGACCTCGGCGCACACGGCCCGGCTCCAGGCGCAGACCGCTGCCGACCTGTCCGCGCTGGCGGCCGCGACCGCGATGCGACGTGGGGGAGACGCCTGCGCGACGGCGGGGCTGGTCGCCGCGCGCAACGGGGCGAGCGTCATCGCGTGCGCGGACGAGGGCGACGGCGTGGTCCGCGTCGGCGCGCAGCGCCGCACGGGCGTCGGTCCTGCCTCCGCGGAGGCGCGTGCCGGCCCGCGGCCGGCGAGCGGCGGGTGAGGGCCTCGGTCGGGCTGACGGTGTCGGGCGCCTCGGTGCCGCGTCGGGTCGACGGCGCCGCACGGTGTCCGACGAGCCCGCTGCTCGGGCGTGGCGGGACGGCGCGGGTGGGCCTGTCGGTCGGCGGTGCGGCGAGGTGTCAGTCGGACTGCGGCGCGTGCGCGAGCACGACGTCGAGCAACCGGACGGCCGCCGCCTTGTCGAGCGGGTTGTTCGCGTTGCCGCACTTGGGGGACTGCACGCAGGCCGGGCACCCGCCCGGGCACGGGCAGGCCGCGATCGCGTCGCGGGTGGCCCGCAGCCACGTCGGCGCCACGCGGAAACCGTGCTCGGCGAACCCCGCACCGCCCGGGTAGGCGTCGTGGACGAACACCGTCGCGTGGCCCGTGTCGGCGTGCAGCGCGGTCGACAGGCCGCCGAGGTCCCAGCGGTCGCACGTCGCGAGCAGCGGCAGGAGGCCGATCGACGCGTGCTCGGCCGCGTGCAGCGCGCCCGGCGCGTCCTCCTCGCCGACGCCGGCGGCCTCGAGCACGTCCGCCGGGGCCGTCCACCAGGCGGCGGCGGTGCGCAGCGTGCGCGGCGGGAGGTCGAGGTCCGTGGCCCCGAGCACCTGGAGGTCAGGGATGCGTTTGCGTTGGTAGCCGAGGACCTGCGTCGTCACGTCGACCGCGCCGAAGCCCCAGGTGACAGGCCCCCACGAGATCTCCTCGTCGACGGAGACGATCTCGGTCGACGTGACCCAGCGCGCCCACGTCCCGTAGTCGACGTCGCGCCGGGTCACGAGCGCCACGCCGTCGTCGAGGTGCAGCTCGTCGACGACGAACGTCGCTCCCTGGTGCACGTAGACGGCGCCGTCGTGGACCGTCGCGTCTGCGGAGGCGGCGTCGACCGTGCCGAGCAGCCGGCCCGTGACCGACTCGACCACGCGGACCGGGTCGCCGCCCGAGCCGCGCAGGTCCGTGAGGCGGGTCGCCGGCTCGGCGTGCGTCCAGTACCAGCCCGACGAGCGGCGGCGCAACGCACCGCGCTCGACGAGCTCGGCGAGCAGGACGGGTGCCTGCGGGCCGAACACGTCGAGCTCGTCGGCGCGCAGCGGGATCTCGGCGGCCGCCGCGCACAGGTGCGGTGCGAGGACGTACGGATTGCCGGTGTCGAACACCGTGGCCTCGACGGGCGTGTCGAAGATCGCCTCGGGGTGGTGCACGAGGAACGTGTCGAGCGGGTCCTCGCGGGCGACCAGCGCGACCAGCCCGTCCGCACCCGCGCGGCCGGCACGGCCCGCCTGCTGCCACAGCGACACGCGCGTCCCGGGCCAGCCCGCGACGAGCACGGCGTCGAGGCCCGAGATGTCGATGCCGAGCTCGAGGGCGTTCGTCGTCGCGAGCGCGCGCAGGTCGCCCGTCCGGATCGAGCGTTCGAGCGCGCGCCGCTCCTCCGGCAGGTAGCCGCCGCGGTATGCGGACACGGCACGCACGAGGTCCGGGTCGACGTCGCGCAGGTGATCCCGCGTCGCGGACGCGACCGACTCCGCGGCACGGCGCGACCGGGTGAAGGCGAGGGTCCGCGCACCGACGACGACCAGGTCGGTCAGCAGGTCCGCGACCTCGGCGGTCGCGGTGCGGCGCGGACCGTCGTGCGGCTCGGTCACCACCCGCTCGCCCGTCCCCGACGGTCCCGACGCCGTCGGGTCGACGACCGCGTCTGCCGTGTGCGCGCGCGCCTCGACGTGCGACGTCCCCGGCGAGGCAGCGGCGAGGTCACCGAGCTCGGACGCAGCGCCGTCCGACCACGCCGACGTGGGCGCGTCGAAGTCCGTCGGCCCGTCAGTCGTCGGGTCGGCGACCGTCCACGGGTCGTCGGGCGCGGGTGGGCCGGGCGCGTCGGGCCGCACCGCGCCCCCGGGCGCCGCGACGGGCGTCGACCACGGGTCCTCGTCCGGGAGCAGGTCGCTCCACGGGGCGTCACCACCGGGGAGCAGCGGTGGCTGCCAGAGGACGAACGTCTTGCGGCCCGCGGGCGACGCGTCCTCGGTCACGGCGGTGACGTCGTCGGCGGGGACGCCGACGAGACGCGCGGCGCTGACCGCGGGGTCGGCCGTCGTGGCCGACGCGAGCAGGAACACGGGCGACGCACCGTAGGACCGGGCGACGCGTTGCAGCCGCCGCAGCACGAGCCCGACGTGCGCGCCGAAGACACCGCGGAACGCGTGGCACTCGTCGACGACGACGTACCGGAGCGCACCGAGCAGCCGCGCCCACCGACGGTGCTGCGGAAGCAGCGCGAAGTGCAGGAAGTCGGGGTTGGTGAGGACGAGGTCGGCGTGCTCCTGGACCCAGCGCCGCTCGTCGAGCGACGTGTCGCCGTCGGCCGTCGCGACGCGGACGTCCCGCAGGGCGGCGGCGCGCAGCAGGTCGTCGAGCGCCGCGAGCTGTCCCGCCGCGAGGGCTTTCGTGGGGCACAGGTAGAGGGTCGTCGCACGGCGGGAGACCGTCTCGATCCGGCCGGGGTCGAGCGTGCGTGCGGCCGCGGAGCCGCGTGCCGCCGTCAGGGCCGGCAGCCAGAAGGCGAGCGACTTGCCCGACCCCGTCGACGTCGACAGCACGGTGTGCCGGCCGGACCACGCCGCGTCGGCGGCGACCGCCTGGTGCGCCCAGGGCTGCTCGACGCCGAGCTGCCGGTAGCCGCGCACGACGTCCGCGTCGGCCCAGGTCGGCCACGGCGCCCGGACCCCCTCGCGTGCCGGGAGGTGGCGGACGTGCGTCAGCCGGTCGGCTCTCCGTCCTCCGGCGAGCAGCGCGTCGAGCAGCTCACCGGTCCGGACCACCGACCCATCCTCGCACCCGCCGACGCGCCGCCCGGCCCGCAGCGGTGCGGTGCGACGACGGGGGAGGATCGGGGCATGGGTGCGCGCATCGACCTCAACTGCGACCTGGGGGAGGGGCTCGACGACTGGGTCCCCGGTGTCGACGGGCCGGAGTCGCGCCTGCTCGACGTCGTGACGAGCGCCAACGTCGCGTGCGGGTTCCACGCCGGCGACGACCGGGTCATGGCGGCCGTGTGCCGGGCCGCGGCGGAGCGGGGGGTCGCCGTCGGGGCGCAGGTGTCGTACCGGGACCGGGCGGGCTTCGGGCGGCGGTTCCTCGACGTCCCGCCCGTCGTCCTGCGTGCCGACGTCGTCGAGCAGGTGCGCGCGCTGCGGCGGGCGGCGGCCGCGGCCGGCACGCGCGTGTCGTACGTCAAGCCGCACGGTGCGCTCTACAACGCGGTCGTGCACCACGCCGAGCAGGCGACGGCGGTCGTCGACGCGGTCGTCGAGGCGAGCGACGGCGACCCGCTGCCGCTCGTCGGGCTGCCCGGCGCGATCGTGCTGGACGTCGCCCGGGACCGCGGTCTGCGACCCGTGCGCGAGGCGTTCGCGGACCGCGGGTACCGCGCCGACGGGACGCTCGTGCCGCGGACCGAGCCGGGGGCGCTCGTCGTCGACCCCGACGAGGTCGTGGCGCGCGTGCTCGCGATGGCGAGGGACGGGCGGATCACCAGCGTCGACGGCACCCTCGTCCCGGCGGACGCGGAGTCGGTGTGCGTGCACTCCGACACGCCGGGCGCGGTCGTCCTCGCCGCCGCGGTGCGACACGCGCTGGACCAGGCAGGGGTCGCCGTCGGCCCGTTCGTCTGACCGGGCGGCCCTTCGTGCGCCGGTCGACCCGGTCGTCCGACCCGGCGGCCTGTCCGCCTGCCCTCGGTGGCCGCGGCGGGGCAGGATCGGCGCATGACCTCCGCGTTGCACGTCGTGCCGTTCGGCGACGACGCGCTGCTCGTCGAGGTCGCGGACCTCGCCGCGGTGCGGCGGCTGGACGACGCCCTGCGGCGCGCGCGTGAGGGAACCGACGCGTCGGTGTGGGGCGCGGTCGTGGACCAGGTGCCGGCGGCGACGACGGTGCTCCTGCGGACGACGCCGGGGGTGGACGTGGCGGCGCTCGCGGCGGCGGTCCGACGGGTCTGGCGGACCGCGCGCACCGCCGACCACACCGGCGACGCGGAGCCGGCGGACGCACATGGGCGGCGGGGTCTCGGCCAGGTCGTCGAGCTGCCCGTGCGCTACGACGGCGAGGACCTCACCGAGGTCGCGGCGCTCACCAGGCTGACGGTCGCGGAGGTCGTCCAGCGGCACGCCGGGGCGACGTACACGGTCGCGTTCGGCGGGTTCATGCCGGGGTTCGCGTACCTGGTCGGCCTGGACCCGGCGCTCCGGGTCCCGCGACGCGCGACACCGCGCGAGCGGGTCCCGGCCGGGGCGGTGGCGATCGCGGACGAGTTCGCCGCGGTGTACCCGGCGGCGACGCCGGGCGGCTGGCGGCTGCTCGGCCGGTGCGACGTGCCGCTGTTCGACGTGGCGCGGACTCCGCCGGCGCTGCTGACGCCCGGCTCGCGGGTGCGCTTCGTCCCGAAGCAGGAGCCAGGGCCGGAGCCGGAGCCGTGGCCCGAGCCAAGGCCGGAGCCGGATCCACGGTCGGAGCCAGGGCGGGAGCCGGAGCCTGAGGCGGCTGCGCCCCACGGACCTGCGGCTGCGCCCGCGTGAACGCGCCAGGTGGCGACGCGGCCCGCGGACGTCGGGAGGCCTCGCCGGGCCGCGAGGTCGTCGCCTCCGGGGCCCTCGAGGTGGTCGAGCCCGGGGTCCTCACGCTGATCCAGGACCTCGGCCGGCCCGGGTGGGCGCACGTCGGCGTCGGGCGGTCGGGTGCGGCGGACGCGTCGGCGCTGCGGCTGGCGAACCGCCTGGTCGCGAACGACGAGGGTGCGGCGGGTCTGGAGCTGCTCATGGGCGGTCTGCGGCTGCGGGCGCGCGGGCCGCTGACGGTCGCGTGCGCGGGTGCGCCCGCGCCGGTACGGGTGGGCGGTGTGCCGGTCGGGATGCACGCCCCGGTCGAGGTGCCGGACGGTGCGGAGATCCGCGTCGGCGCGCCGAGCCGCGGTCTGCGCACGTACCTCGCGGTGCGAGGCGGTGTCGACGTGCCGCCGGTCCTGGGCTCGCGCGCCACGGACCGGCTGGGCGGGATCGGCCCGGCACCTCTCGCGACGGGGGACGTCATCCCGGTCGCAGCCCCGCCCGCGGCCTGGCCTCCCGTCGACGTCGCCCCGGTCCGCCCCTGGCCGGAGGGGCCGTGGCGGCTCCCGGTGATGACCGGTCCGCACGCCGACTGGTTCGACGGCGGGCTCGACGCGTTGTGCGGGGCGGACGGGTTCCGGGTGACGCCGTCGTCGGATCGCGTGGCGCTCCGCCTGGACGGTCCGCGGGTCGTGCGCGTCCGGGCGCGGGCGGCTGCGGAGCTGCCGTCGGCGGGTCTGGTCCCGGGGGCGGTGCAGGTGCCGCCGGACGGCCTGCCGGTGGTGTTCGGCGTCGACCACCCGGTGACGGGCGGGTACCCGGTGGTGGCGGTCGTGCGGGCGTCGGCGCTCGGGGTCCTGGCGCAGGTGCGGCCGGGCGAGCCGGTCCGGTTCGTCCGCGGCTGAGCGCTTCGTCGCGACACGCCCCGACCGGCCGTCCCGCACGACACGCCGCACCCCGCGCACCCCCGTGCCGCGACACGCCGCGCATCCGGACGAGTTTTCGCCGCAGGGCCGTGCGTGCGCCCGCGGAGGCGGGACCTTCGTCCCCCGGAGGCCACGTCGTCGGGCATAGAACTGCCACATCTAGTCCTCCGGGGACGCCTCGACCACAACATGTGGGATCGCTGAGGCGGGAGGGCGCCAGGGACGAAGGGGACACCGCACATGACCGAGCAGGTCGTCGTCGAGGTCGGCTCGTCGATCGACGAGTACCTCGACCGCCGCGACTGGCGCGTCAACGCCAACGCCAACCAGGGCTACTCGCTGGGTGGGCTCATCCTCAACACGGCCGGGAAGGTCGTCGCGAACTACTGGCTGAGCCACGTCTACCCGGCCGAGGTGGGCCGGGCGCACCGCGAGGGCGACCTGCACATCCACGACCTCGACATGCTGTCGGGCTACTGCGCGGGGTGGTCGCTGCGGACCCTCCTGCAGGAGGGCCTCAACGGCGTTCCGGGCAAGGTCGACGCACGCCCGCCGAAGCACTTCGGGTCGGCGATCGGGCAGATCGTGAACTTCCTCGGCACGATGCAGAACGAGTGGGCGGGCGCGCAGGCGTTCTCGTCGTTCGACACCTACATGGCGCCGTACGTCCGGCTCGACGGCCTCACGTACGAGCAGGTCCGCCAGGGGATCCAGGAGCTCGTCTACAACCTCAACGTGCCGTCGCGCTGGGGCACGCAGACGCCGTTCACCAACCTCACGTTCGACTGGACGTGCCCGGAGGACCTGCGCGAGCAGGTGCCGTTCGTCGCGGGCGAGCCGTGCGACTTCACGTACGGCGACCTCCAGGCGGAGATGGACCTGATCAACCAGGCGTACATCGAGGTCATGACGGAGGGCGACGCGAGCGGGCGCGTCTTCACGTTCCCGATCCCGACGTACAACATCACGCACGACTTCGACTGGGACAGCCCGAACGCGGACCGGCTGTTCGCGATGACGGCGAAGTACGGCCTGCCGTACTTCCAGAACTTCCTCAACTCGGAGATGAACCCGGGCGACGTGCGGTCGATGTGCTGCCGCCTGCAGCTCGACCTGCGCGAGCTGCTCAAGCGCGGCAACGGCCTGTTCGGGTCCGCGGAGCAGACGGGCTCGCTCGGCGTCGTGACGATCAACTGCGCGCGGCTCGGCTTCCTCAACCCGGGCGACGAGCACGGTCTGTTCGACGCGCTGTCCGACCTGCTCGACCTGGCGCGCACGTCGCTCGAGCTCAAGCGCACGGTCATCCAGCAGTACATCGACGAGGGCCTGTTCCCGTACACCAAGCGGTACCTCGGCACGCTCGAGAACCACTTCTCGACGATCGGCGTGAACGGCCTCAACGAGATGGTCCGCAACTTCACGGGCGACGCGTACGACCTCACCGACCCGCGCGGGCACGCGCTCGTCGTCCGGGTGCTCGACTTCGTCCGCGCGCGGATGGTCCGGTACCAGGAGGAGACCGGCCATCTCTACAACCTGGAGGCGACGCCCGCGGAGGGCACGACGTACCGGTTCGCGAAGGAGGACCGCCGTCGGTACCACGGCATCCTGCAGGCCGGCACCGACGACCACCCGTACTACACGAACTCCTCGCAGCTCCCCGTGGGCTTCACGGACGACCCGTTCGAGGCGCTGTCCCGTCAGGACGACCTGCAGACGAAGTACACGGGCGGCACCGTCCTGCACCTGTACATGAGCGAGCGCCTGTCGACGCCCGAGGCCGCGCGCGAGCTCGTGCGGCGGTCCCTGTCGACGTTCCGCCTGCCGTACCTCACGGTCACGCCGACGTTCTCCGTCTGCACCCGGCACGGCTACCTCTCGGGCGAGCACCCGACGTGCCCGCGCTGCGCCGACGAGGGCTACGGCGAGGTCGTGTGCGAGGTGTGGACGCGCGTCATGGGCTACCACCGGCCGGTGAGCTCGTTCAACATCGGCAAGAAGGGCGAGCACATGGAGCGCACGCCGTTCCAGGAGCGCGCCCTCGCCGCGGCCGGTGCGGAGCAGCAGGCCTGATGACGGACCGCACGACGACGGCGGCGGCGGACGGGCTCGCGATCGCGGGCCTGACGCCGCTGTCGTCGTGCGACTGGCCCGGCAGGCTGGTCGCGACCGCGTTCCTGCAGGGCTGCCCGTGGCGCTGCACGTACTGCCACAACGCGGCGATCCTCGACCCGCGCACGCCCGGCGTCGTGCCGTGGTCCGACGTGCGGGACCTGCTCGCGCGACGGCGCGGGCTGCTCGACGGCGTCGTCTTCTCGGGCGGCGAGCCCACCCGGCAGGCCGGCCTGGTCGACGCGGCGCGCGAGGTGCGCGACGCCGGCTTCCTGGTCGGCCTGCACACCGGCGGCGCCTACCCCCGGCGGCTCGAGGCGCTGCTGCCGCACGTCGACTGGGTCGGGTTCGACGTCAAGGCGCCCGCGCGCCTGTACCGCGCGATCACGCGGGCCGGGGGCCCGACGACCAGCGCCGACGCGACGTTCAGGTCCCTCGCGCTCGTGCTGGCGTCCGGCGTCGACGTGCAGGTCCGCACGACCGTCGACCCGACCGTCCTGGCACCCGCCGACGTCGACGAGGTCACGGCGACGCTCGCCGGCCTCGGCGTGCGCGACCACGTGCGGCAGGAGGTCCGCCCCGACGGCACGACCGACGAGTACCGGCAGGCACTCGCGTCGGTGCGACGCGTGCCGTCGGCCGTCTGATCGCGGGCATCCCCTGACGGAGCGCGCAGGTGGGCACGACTCGGGACACGTAGCCCTCGGTGCAGCACGCCGATACCGCCGCCCGGGTGAAAACACGCCGCTCGATGCGCTCGTCGCGGGCCCGTCGGGAATGTTTGAATTTCCGACGAGGGACGGGGGAGCACAGGGTGCGCGTGACCAGCAGGGACGTGGGGACGCGGACTGTCGTGGAGGTCGACGGTGAGGTCGACGTGTCCACGGCGGACGCGTTGCGCGAGTGCGTCCACGACCTGCTCGACCGTGAGCGCACCGACCTCGTCGTCGACCTCGGCCACGTGACCTTCATGGACTCGACGGGCCTCGGCGTGCTCGTCGGGTCGCTCAAGAAGGTGCGCCTGCTGGGCGGGCGGCTCCAGCTCGTCATCTCGACCGAGCGGGTCCGCCAGCTGTTCCGCATCACCGCGCTGCTGCCCGTCTTCACGGTGCACGACACGCTCGACGACGCGCTCACGGACGACGGCTCCGTCGCCTGAGCCCGTCCCGCGGTCCCGGCCCACGGCACCGGCCGGCCGCACGGTCCCTCCACCACGCGACCGGCCGGAGGATCAGCGGGGGGCCAGCACGTAGAAGACGGTCTCCACCCCGTCGACCTGCGACGCCTTGATCTCCACCGTCCACTCGGCGAGCGTCGTCCCGTAGAACGACGCGCCAGGCCCTCGGCCTGCGTCGGGTGCCGACCCGTCGAGGAGAGCTCCCGCGCGCGACACCCGGTCGTCGGCCGGCGTCGCGATCTCGACGAACCAGCCGCCGTCGTCGAGGCGTCGGACGTCGAGCAGCTGGCCCGGGACCAGCGGCACGTCGTCGGGGAAGTCGGCGGGCAGGCCCGAGACGGCCGTCTGGTCGACGACGCGCACGGTCCACGACCGGGAGACGGAACCGACGGGGGCGTCGAGCGGGCCGTCGTCGGGTGCGACGTACACCTCGTAGTCGCCCGCGGGCAGCGCGTCACCGCCGGGGCGGCCCGGCTCGTCGCAGGTGACGAGAGGGACCACCAGCGGGTCCCAGCCGGTCGGCGAGTACGGGATGCCGCCCACGACGGTCTGCTCGATCGACGTCCCGACGACCGTCCCCTCGTGCGCGAGGACGACCCGGACGAACGGTGGGGTCTCGACGTCAGGGCGGGGGACGAGGGGGTACGCCTCCAGGTCGCGCACGCCGCCGAAGGACGGCCACAGCCACACCGACGGACCGATGACGCTGGTCAGGGCCCCCTCGTGCGCATCGGGGGGCTGGACGGCGACGTTGGCGTCGTCGGTCGTCGCGGTCAGCGTGAGCGCGTCCTCGACCGGGAGGCCGCGCAGCGCGCCGGTGTCGGAGCCGCAGGTTCCCGCCGGTGCGCCCGCGACGGCGGGCGGCAGGACGCTCGCGTCGCGCCCACTGACCTGCACGGCGCCCACGGCGACGGCGCCGGCGGCGCCCACCCCGACCGCGCCGCGCGTGGCGGTGCGCGCGACGCGCCGTCGCCGCGCGCGGGACCGGACGCGCGTCATGTCGAAGGCCGTCGGGACTCCCGCGGGCTCGCCGTCGATCGTCGCGTGCAGTGTGCGGGACAGGTCGGTGCTCATCGTGCCTCCCGGGTGTTCACGAGCTCGATGTCGGTGGTGCGGTCCGCGTCGAGCGGGCCGAGGACCCCTTCGAGGGCGTCCATCGCGTCGGACAGGTAGCGCTTGACGGTGCCGTCGGCGAGCCCGAGCGTGCGGGCGATCTCCGCGACGGTCAGGTCGTCGTAGAACCGCAGGACGACGCACGCCCGCAGTCGTGGGGACAGGGTCGCGAGCGCGGCCTCGACGCTGGCCCGCTCGACGGCGGACGCCTCGGGCGACTCGACCTGCTCGTCGCGCGCGACGAGGTGCCGGACGCTCCGCCACCGCGTCGTGCGGCGGTGCCCGTCCAGGAACTCGGTCAGGATCGCGCGGCGCACGTACGCCTCGGCAGCCACGGTGTCGCGCAGCGGGCGCGTCCGGCCGAAGCAGCGGACGAGCGCCTCCTGGACGACGTCCTCCGCCTGCCGCCGGTCGCCCGTGAGGTACGTCGCGTACCGCACGAGCGCGTGCCCGCGCACCTGCACGAGGTCGTCGAGCACCTGTTCCCACGCCGCCATGCGTGCCTCCTGTCCGGTCGTCGCGCTCAGGACGCTCGGGGCGCCGAGAACGTTGGGTCGGCCGCCGTCAGGCGCGCGTCAGCGGGGGCGCACCTCGTAGAAGAGCGACGTCTCGTCGCCCTCGTCGCCCGGGTGGATCTCGACGAACCAGCCGGGGACGTCGACGGTGACGCCGAGCGGGTCGCGCCCCTCCTCCTTCGCACCGTCGAGCGCCGTCAGGAGGTCGGCCGCCACGAACAGTCGGTCGTCGCCCGCGACGTCCAGCTCGACCGTCCAGCCGGCCGCGGCGTCACCGGCGACCGCGAGGACGGTGCCCGGGGGCATCGGCACGGCGTCCACGGGGAAGTCGCCGGGCAGGCCGGATGCCGCGCTCGCGTGCGGGGGGATCGTCAGGGTCCACGGCCCAGAGGCGGACGTGAGCGGCCCGCCACCGCGCGCGACGACGACCTCGTACGTCCCTGCCGGCAACGGGTCGCCGCCGACGCCGTCGACCGTGCACGTGACGAGGCCGAGCCGCACCTGCTCGGACAGCAGGCCGCTCGTCGCCCGGTTCCACACGGCGACGGCGTCGGACGTGCCCTCCTCGGGCAGGACGGCCGTCGCGACGACGCGCTCGCCGTGGGTGACGAGCACCCGCACCTGCGCCACGGCCGGGGTCGCCGGCGGTACCTCACCGTCGGCGACCCTCGCGTCGATCGACGCCTGGAGGGCGGCGACGGTCTCGGCGCGCTCGTCGAGCTCGTCCTGGCTGACGTCCTTGCCCGCCGCGCGCGCCGCGAGGCGGTCCGTGTAGCCCTGCTCGACGAGCGCGAGCGTGTCCTGCAGGGACGACAGCTCCGTCGCGGGCTCGCCCGCACCGTCCTGGGGCCGCGAGCTCACGGCCTGCACCCAGACCTCGCGCCCGACGTAGGTGCCGAGGTCGCCGGGTCCGGGCACCGCGCCCGGCCCGCTCGCTGTCGCGGGGAACCCGGGTGCCGACCACGACGACCGCGCCAGGCCCAGGGTCGGGTCCGGGGTGCGCCCCAGGCCCGCGACGCTCGACCCGCACTCGCCGGGAGCCGCGTCGGGGTCGGACGGCAGCACGGTGCGGGCGTCACGCGCCCCCGCGAGGTGGACGGCCCCGAGCGCCATGGCACCCGCGGCTCCGACGCCGACCGCTCCCCGCGCACCGAGGTGCACCGCGCGGCGGCGTCGCGCCTGCGCCCGCACCCGTGGGACGTCGACCGGGGCCGGGCCGTCGGGCCGCCCTCGGTCGACCACGTCGTGCAGCACTGCCGCCAGGTCGATGCTCATCGTGCCTCCTCCACCGTGACGCTCTCGTGCCGGTCGGTACCGGTCGACACCGGCCCCAGCACGTCCTCGAGCTGCCCGACCGCGTCGGACAGGTAACGCTTGACCGTGCCCTCGGCGAGACCGAGGCGCCGTGCGACCTCCGGGACCGTCAGGTCGTCGTAGAACCGCAGGACGACGCACGCGCGCAGCCGCGGGCGCAGCATGCCGAGCGCCGCCTCGACGCTCACCCGCTCGACCACGGCGGGCTCCGGGCCGTCCACGGTCTCGCGCCGGATGACGAGGTGCCGCACGGCCGCCCACCGGGTGCGTCGCCGCTGCCCGTCGAGGAAGGCCGTGAGGATCGCCCGCCGGACGTACGCCTCGGCCGCGACGGCGTCGCGGAGCGGACGAGCCTGGCCGAAGCACCGCACGAGGGCGTCGTGCAGCAGGTCCTCCGCGGTGTCCCGGTCACCCGTGAGGAGCGCCGCGTACCGGGCCAGCGCGTGCCCGCGGACCTGCACGAGGTCGTCGAGCACCTGGTCCCACGCCGCCATCGGCCCTCCTGTCCCGAGTCGTCATGGTCCAGGACGCGGAGGGATGGCGGATCGTTGGTCACCCGCTCGGACGCCGGGCACGGACGCCCGGGAGGTCAGGTCCCGGTGGGTCGGTCGCTCAGCCCACGGGTCGCACGTCGTAGGAGATCCGCTCGCCGCGGTCCCACGGCTGCACGTCGACGGTCCAGTCGCCGCTCGCGGTGACGTACCCGGACAGACTCCGCTCGGTGTCGGCGTGCGCGCCGTGCTCGGCCAGGAGCCGCCAGGCGCGCCCGTGCGCGTCGACGCCGGGCACCCGGACCTCGAGGTGCCAGCCGCCGCCGACGTGCGGCGCGGCCGCGACGAGCTCGCCCGGCAGCACCGGCACGTCGTCGACGGGGAAGTCGTCGGGCAGGCCGGTCACGGCAGGGCCGGGGTCGAGGAGGTCGACGGTCCAGCCGGACGCGACGTCCGCGACAGGCGCGTTCGCCGTGACCGGGCCGTCGCCGACGTACACGTCGTACGTCCCGGCGGGCAGGTCGCTCCCGGCGCACGCGTGGAGGTCGAGCCAGGCGTAGGCGGTGAGCATCGTGGTGCCCGGGACGACGACGGGCTCGGGCGTGTCGACCGTCGCGGCCTGCTGCCACGTCGACGCGGCGTCGTCACCGCGTGCGACGTTCTGCGCCCAGCCGACGACCTCGCCGTCGCGCGCGAGCATGACCCGCATCCCCGCGCCGTCACCCGGCGCGTGGTGGTCGTCCGCGACGTGCGCGGCGACGAGCTCGAGCGTCCGGCCGGCCCACTCCCCGAGCGGACCGCCCGCCCCGACCTCGCGGCCCTCGTCGACGTCGCCGAGCGACCGCAGCTGCGGCGACATCTCGCGCCCCGAGGGCTGGGCGACGACGCGCAGGTCGTCGTCGCGGTGCGTGCGCGCCCACGCGGCCACGTCCGTGCCGCACGTCGTGCCCGGACGCAGCTCGCCGTCCCCCGAGCCGGCGGCGAGGTGCACGCCGCCGGCCGTGACGGCGCCCGCCGCGACGAGCCCGACGGCGCCCTGCGCGCCGGAGCGGACGGCGCGACGGCGTCGGATGCGGCGCAGCAGGTCGGCGGACGTGAGCGGGGAGTCCTGCGTGCCGCCGTCGATCGCGGCGTGCAGGTCCGTGCGCAGGTGCGTGCTCATCGGGAGCTCCTCTCGGGGATGGCGTCGATCAGGGAGACGTCGTCGCGGGCGTCCTGCAGCGGGCCGAGCAGGCGCTCGAGCCGCTCGGTCGCCTCGGACAGGTACCGCTTGACCGTCCCGTCGGCGATCGCGAGGGTGCGGGCGATCTCGGGGACGGTGAGGTCGTCGTAGAACCGCAGGACGACGACGGCGCGCTGCCGCGGCGGGAGGGTCGCGACGGCGGACTGCACGTCGAGGCGCGCGCTGCTCGTCGGCTCGGGTCCGGGTGACTCGTCGGCCCGGGCCAGCAGGTGCTGGACGGCGCCCCAGCGGCGGCGTCGGCGGTGCTCCTCGACGAACAGCGTGAGGATGGTCCGCCGCACGTAGGACTCGGCGGCGTGCGCCTCGCGCAGCGCATACCGGCGGGTGAAGCAGCGCACGACGGCGTCCTGCACGAGGTCCTCGCCGCTGCGGCTGTCGCCCGTGAGCATCGTGGCGTAGCGGACGAGCGCGGCGCCGCGGGTGCGGAGCAGCTCGTCGAGCACCTGTTCCCAGGCGGGCATCGGACCTCCCTGTCGTGGCCGTCATGGTGCACGACGGTCGGCGGGGCCCGGATCGTTGTGGCGGCGCTCCACCCCGGTGCTACGTGCCGGGGACGGCGCGCGCGTAGCGCTCGGCCAGGACCCGGACGTGCGCGACGAGCGCGGGCGGCTCCTCGACGTGGAAGTCGAGGCCGAGCATGCCGATCCACACGGCGACGACCTCGACGCTGTCCCCGCCGGTGACGAGGACGCTGCGCCCGTCGTCGGTGGCCTCGACGGTGCCGACGGTCGGGTTGATGCGGGCCAGCACCTCGTCGGGCGGGGCGTCGACGGTGACGCACGCGTGGACGGTCCAGCCGGTCCGCGCGACCTCGCGGACGGTGAACTCGGTCATGTCGCCGGGGAACGGCGTGGGCGTGAAGCGTCGGCCGCCGGGCGTGCGCAGGCGGAGCCAGTCGACGCGGTACGGCGCCCAGGTCCCGGTCGACGGCGCGCGGGCGACGAGGAACCAGCGGCGCTGCCACGCGACGAGGCGGTACGGCTCGATCTCGACGGGCTCGTCGCGGTAGTAGGCGCGCAGGCCTGGTGGTCGCGGACGGCGTCGGCGAGCGCCGCGAGGACGACCGTGTCGACGGCCGGGTCCTCGACGTTCGAGTCGGTGTTCTCGGGTCCGCTCGCGCTGGCGTCGCGGATCGACGCGAGCCGCCGGCGGAGCCGGTCGGGCATGACCTGCTCGAGCTTGGCGAGCGCGGACCGGGCGGGGTCCTCGAACCCCGCGGTCGCGGTGGTGCGGCGCAGGCCGACGGCGACGGCGACGGCCTCGGCGTCGTCGAGCAGGAGGGGTGGCACGCGCGCACCGGCGCCGAGCCGGTAGCGGCCGCCGGGTCCGCGGACGGCGTCGACGGGGTAGCCCAGGTCGCGCAGCCGCGCGACGTCGTTGCGCACCGTGCGGTCGGTGACGTCGAGCCGCTCGGCGAGCTCGGCGCCGGACCAGTCGGGGCGGGACTGCAGGAGGCCCAGCAGCGTGAGCAGGCGGGCGGACGTCGTGGCCATGGGCGCTCCCGGACCTGGTGCGAACCCGCCCCGGACCGCCGCAGGTCCGGCGGGAGAAGCGGAAAGAACCGTTCCGCAACGGCTCCTAGCGTGAGGGTACCGAGCAGGACGAAGACCCCGCTTACGGACCCGCGGAGACCACCATGACCGCCACCCCGCTCTCGATCCGCCCGTTCGCCGTCCACGTCCCGGACGCCGACCTCGACGACCTGCACGAGCGGCTCGCGCGCACCCGCTTCGCCCCCGCCGCGCCCGACGACTCCTGGGAGTACGGCACCCCGCAGTCGTACCTGCGGGACATGGTCGCGCGCTGGACGACGTTCGACTGGCGGGCGGTCGAGGACCGGCTGAACGCGTACCCCGGCTTCGTCACGGAGATCGACGACCAGCCGCTGCACTTCCTGCACGTCCGCTCGGCGCACGCCGACGCGACGCCGCTGCTGCTCGCGCACACCTACCCGGGATCGGTGCTCGACTTCCTCGGCATGATCGACGCGCTCGTCGACCCGACCGCGCACGGCGGCCGGCCGCAGGACGCGTTCCACGTGGTCGTCCCGTCGATGCCGGGCTTCGGCTTCTCGACGCCGCTCGTCGGGGCGGGCTGGACGATGGCGCGCGTGGCGCGCATTTACGACACCCTCATGCGCGGGCTCGGCTACGACGCCTACGGCGTGCACGGCAGCGACGGCGGCGCGATGGTCGGTCGTGAGCTCGCGATCCTCGACCCCGACGGCTTCCGCGGCGCGCACGTGCTGCAGCTGTTCTCGTTCCCGACGGGCGCACCGGGGGAGATGGACGGCTTCGGCCCGCAGGAGTACGCCGCGCTCGCGCACATGCAGTGGTTCCAGTCGGTCGGCGCGTACAACACGATGAACGCGTCCCGGCCGCAGACCGTCGCCGCCGGCCTCGCGGACTCGCCCGTCGCGACGCTCGCGTACCACGAGCTCTTCGAGAGCTTTGGCAACGGCACCTCGCTCGTGACCGCCGACCAGGTGCTCGCACAGGCCAGCCTCTACTGGCTCACCAACACCTACGCGACAGCCGCGCGGTACCACTACGCCGAGCAGCGGTCGGGTGCGGAGCCCGTCGTCAGCACCGGGCGGATCGGTGTCGCCGTCTTCAAGGACGACTTCCAGACGATCCGCAGCCTCGCCGAGCGCGACAACGCCCGCATCGAGCACTGGACCGAGCACCCGCGCGGCGGGCACTACGCGGCGCTCGAGGTCCCGCAGGACGTCGTCGACGACCTGCGCGTGTTCTTCGCCTGACGCACTCGTCGTCACCCGGTCGGGGGCGGTGACCCGCGTCGTCGGGCCGCCGCCCCCGCGCCCGTCGCCGACGCTCAGCGGCCGCCGACGCCGCGCGTCGTCAGGCCCTCCAGCGCGGCGGCCGCGCGCGCCTGCTTCACGCGGTACATTGCCGCGTCCGCGTCCCGCATGACGTCGTCCGCGGTGCCCGGGACCCGCTCGCTCGTCGCGATGCCGACGCTCACCCCGACCTGCACGGTCGTCCCGCCGACGTCGAGAGGCTCGAGCAGCGCGCGGCTCAGGCGTTCGGCCACGGCCGTCGCGTCGGCCGTCGACGACATGCCGTCGAGCAGCACGACGAACTCGTCACCCCCGAGGCGCGCCGCGAGGTCGTTGGCCCGCACGGCACGGCTGATCCGCCCGGCGACGGCGACCAGCACCTCGTCCCCGACTGCGTGGCCGAGCGAGTCGTTGACCTCCTTGAACCCGTCGAGGTCCAGGAACAGCACGCCGAAGTGGTAGTGCATGTGGTGCTGGGCGCGGGTCACGGAGCGCTGGAGCTGCTCGGTGAAGAGCGCACGGTTGGGCAGCCCGGTCAGCGGGTCGTGCAGCGCGGCCCGGCGCAGCTGTTCCTCCTGGTGCCGCAGCTCGAGCGCGACCGTCAGCAGGGCCGTGCACTGGTAGGGGCTCTCACGTCCGTTCTCGACGCCGGTCTGCAACGGGCCGACGAACGTGAGCAGCCCCCAGTCGCTGTCGTTGACCTTCGCCGGCACGACGAGCACGACGTCCTCGGGGTCGCGCGCGAGCGCGATCACGTCGCGCGGCGGGAACGACCGGACGCCGGTCCGGCGGGCGACCGGGTGCGTCGCGACCGGACCCGCCGCGTCGCCGTCGGGCGAGCGCTCGTACGTCCCGGTCACCCGGAGCGTCCGCGCGTCCGGGTCGGGCACCGACCGCTCGCCGGTCGTCCACAGCCCGAGGCAGCCCGCGCGGGCGAAGGTGTGCCGCATCCAGCGCAACGCGGCCGGGTCCTCGTCGGGCGTGTGCAGCAGGTCCATCGTCAGCTCGTAGTGCATCGCCAGGGTCCGGCCGAGCGCGCGCGCCCCGGCGAACGTGCGCTCGCGGGCGTCGTCCGCCCGGTCGGCTCGGTCGGCGTCCGCCGTGCCGGGCGCCGGGCGCTCGACCGGGCACCCGCACGACTCCCGCGGCACGAACGTCGTCGGCACCCGGACGGTCCGCGGTCCCTCGGCGGCGGCCCGGCGGTCGCGGAGCAGCTCGACCGCCGTCGCGCCGATCGCCTCCATCGGCTGCGCGACCGACGCGAGCCCCGGCGACTCGAACCGCGCCCGGTCGATGTCGTCGAACCCCACGACGGCCTGGTCGCCGGGTACGTCGTGCCCCGCCTCGCGAAGTACCCGCATCAGGCCGATCGCGTTGAGGTCGGTTCCGCACACGACGGCGGTCGACGGCAGCCCCGCCGCGAGCATCGCGCGCGCCGCCACCGCACCGCCGCCCTCGAGGTTGTCGGGCGCGTCGTAGACCAGGTCGTCGGCGGGCACGATCCCGGCCGCGTGCAGGCCGTCGCGGTACCCGTCGTAGCGCTCCGCGACGTCCGGTGCGCCCCGGAACCCGGCGAAGGCGATCCTCGTGTGCCCGTGCGCCGCGAGGTGCGCGACCGCCGCCGCGACGCCCGCCGCGTTGTCGGCGCGCACCGACGTGATCCCGGGCAGCGAGTGCCCCACGAGGACGACGTCCGCACCGCTCGCGTGCAGGTCCTGGACGTAGTCGTCCGCGACCGCGCCGACCGGCACGACGAACCCCTCGACGTGGTCGTGCGCGACGGGCGGCAGGTGCTCGGGCACCGTGTGCGCGTCGATCCGGAACGACGCCGCGTCGAGCGTCTGGACGACGAGGAGGCGGCTCGCGGTGCGCCGCGCGCCCCGCTGCGTGCCGTTGAGCACCCGCCCGTAGAACGGTCCGCCGATGAACGGCGACAGGACGCACACGAGCGGCTCCCCGGAGGGTCGGCGCCTCCCGCCGTCCAGGAGTCCGTCCGCCATCGGTGCCGCCGCTCGTCGTCGCCTCGTCGCGCTGTCGCCCGTGCGTATCGGTCGCCCGGGGCACGTGCTGAGCCGCGGGTCGCGGGACCACCCGCCCGGCGCATCGGGACGCGCCGTGGGCACGGGCCAGGCCGGGTGCGACGGGTCCCTCCACCTGCGCACCCGGCCCGTGACCGGGGACCGCCGCCGTCAGCGTGGCGCGACGTCGTACCGGAGCAGCATGCCGCCGTCGTCGGACGCCTCGACGCCGAACCACACGAGCCAACGTCCGTCCGGGGAGACGAAGGCACCCGACGGGAAGCGGTCGTCGTCGAGCGTCTCGGGGTCGAGGTACGTGGGCGCGTCCGCGCCGCTCTCGAGGCTCCGCTGCGCGTCACCGGCGGGGTCGACACCGACGGCCCGCAGCGTGAACGACCAGCCGCCGTCGGGCCGCTCGGTCGCGTCCAGCAGGGTTGCCTCCGGGAGCGGGAGCCCGGCCGGGAAGCCCGCGGGGAGGGCGACGCCCTTCGGAGCCGTGCTGACCTCCGTCGTCCACGGCCCGGCGAAGCCCGTGCCGGGCGCCTGGGCGACGTAGACGTCGTACCTGCCGGCGGGCACGGCGTCCTCGTCGTCGCACGGCTGCGGGGACACGAACACCGTCCCCGTCTCCCAGACGCCCGACGTCGCCGGGTCGGGCACGCTCTGCAGACGCCACCGCTCGTCGCCCGGCAGGCCGTCCTCGCCCCACGCGACGACGCGACCGTCCCGCGCGAGCAGCACCTGCGTGCCCTCCCGCGGGGCGTCCCCGTCGTCGTTGCGGCGCACCAGCGCGAACTGGAGCCAGTGCGGGTCGGAGACGCCCAGGTCCGTCTCGAGGACGACGTCCGGTGCGCGCAGGTGCTGCTGGAGCGTGCGGTGGACGTCGACACCCTGCCCGAGCGCGAGCCACGTGGGGTCGGGGTCCGGCGGCAACGACTCCACGGCGACCCCGCACAGGTCCGCGGGGGACTCGCCGGCCGCGGTCGTCGCACCCTCGCGCTCGGCGAGCTGCACCCCGCCGATCGCGACCGCGCCCGCCGCGCCGACGCCCACCGCCGCCCGTCCGCCCGCGCGCGCGGCCCGGCGCCGTCGGATCCGCCCCGCCAGCGCGTCCACCGCGAGCTCCGCGTCGGGGCGGCCGGGGTCGACCGCGTCGTGCAACGTCCGGGACAGCAGCCTGCTCATCGCTCCTCCTTCGTCGTGACCAGCTCGATCTCCTCGTGCGCGTCCGGCAGCGGGCCCAGCACGGCCTCCAGCTGCGCGGCCGCGTCGAAGAGGTACCGCTTGACGGTGCCGTCGGACAGGTCCAGCCGGCGCGCGATCTCCGGCACCGTCAGGTCGTCGTAGAACCGCAGCACCACGCACGCCCGCAGCCGCGGCCGCAGCGTCGCGAGCGCCGCGTGCACGTCCAGCCGGTCGGGCGCCGACTGCTCCGGCCCCGACGTCTCCTCCGGGCGGGCGACGAGGTGCCGCAGCCCGTCCCAGCGCACCCGGCGCCGGTACCCGTCGAGGAAGATCGTCAGCACCGTGCGCCGCACGTACGCCTCCGCCGCCCCGACATCCCGCAGCGCCGACCCACGGCTGAAGCACCGCACGAGCGCGTCCTGCACCAGGTCCTCCGCGGACCGCACGTCCCCCGTGAGCAGCGCCGCGTACCGCACGAGCGCGCCGCCGCGCGTGCGGACGAGGTCCCCGAGCACCTCCTGCCAGACCGCCACGTGCGCATCCTCCCGTCGTCGTCCACCGTCACGGAGAAGGACGAACGGGCGACGTGCACCGTTGGTCGCGCGACCCACGGTGGACGTCCACCTGCGCGTCACGTCCTCGTGCGACCCAGGTCACATCGCGTGGCTAGACTCTGCGGGTCCGGCGGCAACGGGGCCGCGGGACAGGCACGGTCAGGGGGAGCGTGCCGGGCACCATCCTGGGAGGATGCATGGTCGAGCTCGGTTCCACGAGCATCACGATCGTCGTGGTCATCGCAGCGGTCGCGGTCGCGTCCCTGGTCGTCGCTGCCGTGCTGCGCCGTCAGGTGCTCGCGGCCGGTGAGGGTACGGCCTCCATGCGCGAGATCGCGCGCGCGGTCCAGGAAGGGGCGTCGGCGTACCTGAGCCGGCAGTTCCGCACCCTGGCCATCTTCGCGGTCGTCGTCTGCGCCCTGCTGTTCCTGCTGCCGGGAGACGCCGGCATCAAGGTGGGGCGGTCCATCTTCTTCCTCGTCGGCGCGCTGTTCTCCGCGTCGATCGGGTTCCTGGGCATGTGGCTCGCGACGCGCGCGAACCTGCGCGTCGCGGCGGCCGCGTCCCAGCCCGGCGGTCGCGCCGAGGGGGCGCGCATCGCGTTCCGCACCGGCGGCGTCGTCGGGATGAGCGTCGTCGGCCTCGGTCTGCTGGGTGCCGCGGCGGTCGTGCTGCTGTACCGCGGCGAGGCGCCCGGCGTCCTCGAGGGCTTCGGCTTCGGCGCCGCGCTGCTCGCGATGTTCATGCGCGTCGGCGGCGGCATCTTCACCAAGGCGGCCGACGTCGGCGCCGACCTCGTCGGCAAGGTCGAGCAGGGCATCCCCGAGGACGACCCGCGCAACGCCGCGACCATCGCGGACAACGTGGGCGACAACGTCGGCGACTGCGCGGGCATGGCGGCCGACCTGTTCGAGTCGTACGCCGTGATGCTCGTCGCCGCGCTCATCCTCGGCAAGGCGGCGTTCGGCGAGCACGGGCTCGTCTTCCCCCTCGTCGTGACGACCGTCGGCGCGCTCGTCGCGGCGCTGGGCGTCGCGATCACGCGGGTCCGCGGCAACGAGAGCGGCCTCACCGCGATCAACCGCGGCTTCTACATCTCGGCGCTCGTGGGCGTCGCGCTCGCGGCCGTCGCGGCGTTCGTCTACCTGCCGTCGTCCTTCGCGGACTTCACGGGCGGCACGGCCGGGCTGGAGAACCACGCGGGAGACCCGCGGCTCATCGCGTCGGCCGCCGTCGCGATCGGCGTCGTGCTCGCCGGGATCATCCTGTGGGTCACCGGTTACTTCACCGGCACGACGAGCAAGCCCACGCTGCACGTCGCCAAGACGACCCTGACCGGCGCCGCGACCGTCGTCCTGTCGGGCATCGGCGTCGGGTTCGAGTCCGCGGTCTACACGGCGGGCATCATCGCCGCCGCGATCTGCGGCGTGTTCCTCATCGCGGGCGGCAACGTCGCGCTCGCCCTGTTCCTCATCGCGCTCGCGGGCTGCGGTCTGCTCACCACCGTCGGCGTCATCGTCGCGATGGACACGTTCGGGCCGGTCAGCGACAACGCGCAGGGCATCGCCGAGATGTCCGGCGACGTCAGCCCCGAGGGTGCGCAGATCCTCACCGACCTGGACGCCGTCGGGAACACCACGAAGGCCGTCACCAAGGGCATCGCGATCGCGACCGCCGTGCTCGCCGCGACCGCGCTGTTCGGGTCCTACGCGGACGCGGTGCGGGTCGCGCTGGGCGACATCACCGGGTCGGTCGGCGACGACATCGCCACGGCGATGCTGTCGTACGACATCATCAGCCCGGTCACGCTCGTCGGCGTGATCCTCGGCGGTGCGACCGTCTTCCTGTTCTCCGGCCTGGCGATCGACGCCGTGACCCGCGCCGCGGGCGCGATCGTCTTCGAGGTGCGCCGCCAGTTCCGCGACTTCCCCGGCATCATGACCGGCGAGACGCGGCCCGAGTACGGCAAGGTCGTCGACATCTGCACGCGCGACTCGCTGCGCGAGCTCGCCACCCCGGGCCTCCTCGCGGCGTTCGCGCCCATCGCCGTCGGCTTCGGCCTCGGCGTCGGGCCGCTCGCCGGGTTCCTCGCCGGGGCCATCGGCGCCGGCGTCCTCATGGCCGTGTTCCTCGCGAACGCGGGCGGCACGTGGGACAACGCGAAGAAGATCGTCGAGGACGGGCACTACGGCGGCAAGGGTTCCGACGCGCACGCCGCCGCCGTCATCGGCGACACCGTCGGCGACCCGTTCAAGGACACCGCGGGCCCGGCGATCAACCCGCTCATCAAGGTCATGAACCTCGTCTCGGTGCTGATCGCGCCGGCCGTCGTCGTGATCTCCGTCGGCGACGACGCCAACCACGTCGCGCGCCTGTCCATCGCGGTCGTCGCGGCGCTCATCGCGTTCGGTGCCGTCATCGCCTCCCGGCTGCGCGCGGCGCGCGTCGACCGTGAGGAGACCGTCGCGGCCGAGGCGGAGCGCGCGCTCGCGCGCTGACCGACCCGCACCACCCGGACGCCGTCTGCCCGATCGGGGGTGGGCGGCGTCCGGCGTCGCGCGGGCGTCGTCGCCGTGGGTGAGACTCGACCGTCCGGCGGTGACGCGGGGCCGATCGACGCAGGAGGTGGCGGTGGCGCGGGTGATGGTGCTCGTCGGGCGGGACCGGTACGGGGACCCGTGGCACGACCACGCGGCGACGTCCGACGCGGTGGCCGTGCTGCTGCGCGACGACGGGCACGCCGTGACCGTCCGCAGCGTGTTCCCGGACGCGCTCGACGACGTCGGCCGGCCCGACCTGCTGGTCGTGAACTGCGGGCAGGGGCCGCTCGACACCGCGGACGCCGACGCGTGGCGCGGGTTCCACGACCGGCGCGCCGCGCTCGTCGACGACGGCGTCGCCGTCCTCGGGCTCCACCAGGCGGCCAACACGTTCGGCGACGACCCGCGCTGGGCGGCGACGCTCGGCGGACGGTGGGACGACGACGTGTCGTGGCACCCGCCGCTCGGCGCGGCACGGTTCCGGGTCGTCGACGCGACGCACCCGGTGACCGACGGGCTCGACGACGTCGACGCGGTCGACGAGCGGTACGCGGACCTCCGCGTCGCGGACGACGCGCACGTGCTGCTGGTGGCCGACGTCTCGGACGACGACGGCGCGACGCGCGCGCACCCCGTCGTGTGGGCCGCCGCCGGTCCGGGCCGCGTCCTCTACGACGCGCTCGGGCACGACGTCCGGTCGTACGCGTCCCCGTCGCGGCGCGCGCTGCTGCGCCGTGAGGTCGCGTGGCTGCTCGACGCGTGATGCGCTGGTCCCCGTGACGCTGCGACTCATGTCCTACAACGTCAAGGGCCTGCAGCAGGACGGGCGGGCCGTGGCGGAGGTCGTGCGCGCCGAGCGCCCCGACGTCCTCGCCGTGCAGGAGCCGCCACGCGGCCCCCTCGGGTGGTGGCAGCTGCACCGGTTCGCGCGACGTGCCGGGCTGCGCGTCGTCGTCGGCGGGCGCGGCGCGCGGACGACCGCGCTGCTCGCCGCCCCCGGGCTCCCCGTGACCCACGCGCACGCCCTCCCGCTGCCGTGGCAGGCGGGCACCGTTCGGCGCGGGGTCGCGCTCGCGCGCGTCGGGGGCGTCGTCGTGGTGGCCGTGCACCTCTCGCTGGACCGTGCCGAACGGCTGCGGCACCTCGACGTGCTCGACGCGCACCTGGTGGGTGCCCAGCGTCCGCTGGTGCTGGTCGGCGACCTGAACGAGCAGCCGGGCGGCCCGACCTGGCAGCGGCTGCTCGGGTCGGGGACCGCGGGGGGACTCGGGGGTGCCGGCGGGACCGCGGGGGCGCAGGCCGGGCTCGCCGGGCTGCTCGACGCGGCGCCCGACGGCCCGCCGACGTACCCGGCCGTCGACGCGCGCCACCGGATCGACGTCGTCCTGCACGACGCGAGCCTGCGCGTGGTGGCCGCGCACGTGCGCGACGACGCGCTCGTGCACCGCGCGAGCGACCACCGGCCGCTCGTCGTGGACCTGGACCTGAACCTCGGGCCCCGACCCGCGGACCCCTGACGCGCCGGCGCGTGCGAGCCGCGCGGGTCGACGTCGCGTGCGGGACGTGTCGCGTCCGCGCCGTCGACGCGTCAGCGCGGGTCGACGTACAGCTCGACGTCCGCCGGGCGCAGCACGTCGGTGGTCGTCGCCCAGCCCGACGCGTGCACCGTCGCGACCGTGCCGAGGTACTCGGGGGTCGGTGCGGGGCGGGCGTGGCACACGACGTGCAGGTCAGGGTCGAACGGGTCGCCCGCCTGCACGGGGAGCTCGCGGATCCCGACCGCCGAGAGCACGCGCCGCAGCTGGAGCGCCGCCTCGTCGGTCGTGACGAGGTCGGCGAGCGCGAGGAGCTCCTCGACCGCCGCGTCGTCGAGGTGCGGCCACTCGCCGGCCGCGAAGGCGCGCTCGGCGGCGTGCGCGCGCTCGGCTGCGAGCGCCCGCTCGACGGCGAGGGCCTGACCGACCTGCAGCGCCGGTTCGACGGCGCGGGCCTGCTCCTGCGCCCACGCGCGCTCGTCCTCGAGCTTCTTCTCGGTGTCCTTCAGCGCGGACCACGCCTGCTTGAAGCGGGCCGTCGTGTACCGGTCGTGGCGGCGTGCGCGGCGACGGCCGACGAGCGCGACGAGCGTGACCAGCGCGAAGAAGCCCGCGACGGCCCACGGCAGCCACGGGGGAGCGGCGTCGGCCCACGCGGTCACCTCGGACCACGACGGCACGGCGAGGACGGACGTGTCTGCTGTGCGCGGCCGTGCGCCCAGCGTGAGTTCGAGTGCCATGCTGCCGACGTACCTTCTGCGTGCGACTGTCCCGGGCGGGGGACCCGGGACGGGGCGGCCCCAGGGCGTCATCGTGGCGCAGAATCCGGCACACCGGGACGGATCGGTCGCGGCGCGCCTCGGACGGCGCAGGAGGACCGCTCGTTCGGGTGACACGTGCCGCCCGCGCCGCTCCTCCCGCCCCGCCGACGGTGCGCGGCCGCGCGGGCTTGCGAGGGGAGAATCGGGGCATGAGCGTCGACGTCCCGCAGCCGGACCCCGCCCTCCTCGACCACCTGCGCGACGACCTGCGGCGTGCGTCGTTCACGGTCGCCGCCGTCGAGGACCTGCTCGGGCCGGTCGCTGCGGGCGCCCTGCACCGCGAGGAGCCCGTGCCCGCGTTGCGCGCCACGGCCGCGTCCGACGAGCCCGTCGCGACGCTCGTCCGCGCGTTCCTGCTCGGCTGCCGGGTGCGCCGCGACGCGCTCGACCGGGCGCTGCCGACGCTGGGCTCGCGCGGGGCGCACGCGCTCGGTCTGGTCGACGCGAGCGGCGCGGCCCCCGACGACGACGTGCGCGCGCTCGTCGACCTGCGCCCGTACGCCGCGTCCGACGGGTCGGGCGACGTCGACTGGTGGGTCGCGTCCGACCTCGGCGAGCTCGCGACGGGGACCGCGCTGCGGACGGACCACGTGCTCGGCGTCGGCGGCGCGTCGACGACGCTCGCGCAGGTGACGGTGCGGTCGCCGCGCCGGCGGGTCCTCGACCTCGGCACCGGGTGCGGGGTGCAGGCGCTGCACGCGACGCGGCACGCCGACGCGGTCGTCGCGACGGACATCTCCCGGCGCGCGCTCGCGTTCGCGCGGTTCAACGCGGCCCTGGCGGGTGTGGCGCAGCAGGTCGAGCTGAGGGAGGGGTCGATGCTCGAGCCCGTTGCCGGGGAGCGGTTCGACCTCGTGGTCAGCAACCCGCCGTTCGTCATCACGCCGCGCTCCGCCGACGTCCCCGCGTACGAGTACCGCGACGGCGGCCGGGCCGGCGACGCGATCGTGCGCGAGCTGGTCGAGGGCGTCGGCGACGTGCTGGAACCCGGCGGGGTCGCGCAGCTGCTGGGCAACTGGGAGGTGCGACGCGGCGAGTCGTGGGACGAGCGGATCGGCGCGTGGGTCCACGCGTCCGGGCTGGACGCGTGGGTCGTGCAGCGCGAGCTCCAGGACCCCGCGCAGTACGCCGAGACGTGGATCCGCGACGGTGGCACGACGCCCGACCGGGACCGCGACGCGTGGGCGGCCCGCTACGGCGCGTGGCTCGACGACTTCGCGAGCCGCGACGTCGAGGCCGTCGGGTTCGGGATCGTGACGCTGCGCCGCCCGCTCGACGGTGCCGGCCGGACGCTGCGTCGTCTGGAGGAGGTCACGGGGACCGTCGCGCAGCCGCTCGGGCCGGTCATCGGTGCGGCGCTCGACGCCCACGACTGGCTCTCGGCCCGGAGCGACGCCGACCTGGCCGACGCACGTCTGGTCGTCGCCCCCGACGTCACCGAGGAGCGCTACCTGACGCCGGGCGCCGTGGACCCGCAGGTCGTGCTGCTGCGGCAGGGCGGCGGGTTCGGCCGGACGGTCCAGGCGGGCACGGCGCTCGCGGGCTTCGTCGGGGTGTGCGACGGCGAGCTCACGGTCGGCCAGATCGTCGGCGCGCTGGGCGCGCTGCTGGAGGTGGGTGCCGAGGCGGTCGCCGCGGACGTCCTCCCGTCGGTCCGCGGCCTGGTGACGGACGGCCTGCTCCTCCCGTCGTGAGGCGGACGCGCCGAGGGCCGGCCACCCGTGCTGGGTGACCGGCCCTCGGTCGTGCGTCACGCCCGCGTCAGCGGAGCTCGACGTCGTCGATCACGTGCGTGCCTGCGTTGAAGTAGAGGTTCACGCGTTTGACGTCGGACAGCAGCGCACCGCACTCGGCGGTCAGGGTCGTCAGGTCGACGACGAGCGGGTCGTCGCCGGTCCGGGGCCCGGAGACCCAGCCGACCTGCGCCGTCTCGCACCACTGCCACGACGAGCCGAGCTGGATCGCGGCCTTGGTGTCGAACCCGGTCGTCGAGACGACGTCGAGCGCGAGCGACGTGCGGCCGGTCCAGTCGGCGGCGGACGGGGTGAACGAGAACCACCCTCCGTCGGGTGCGGCGGCCTCGATGGCGAGGGCCCCGCCGGACGCCGTCGCCGAGCCCGGGCCGTTGTCGAGCGGCCCCCAGCCCTGCGCGCCGTCGGCGAAGTCCGAGAGCACGACGGGCTGCAGCGGCGACGGGAGCGCGTCGAACCGGTAGAGGTACCGGGCGACCTCCTGCCGCTGCACGGGCTTGAGCACCCCGAACGTGTACGGGGAGGCGGGGTCGATCACGCCGACCTCGGTCGCCCACGTGATGGCGGTCCGGTACGGGTGCCACGTCGGGACGTCGCGAAACGCCTCGGTGCCCTCGGGCTCGGGGGAGCCGGCGAGCCGCCACAGGAGCTCGGCGGTCGACGACCGGTCGAGCGGCGCGTTCGGCAGGAACAGGAGCCCGTCGTCGACGAGGCCCTCGGCGACCAGCCACTCGACCGCCGTGTAGGCGGCGTTGCTCTTCTTGACGTCGAGGAACGACGGCTTCGCGGGCGGCGTGAACGACGCCTTCTCGTAGGCGAAGAGCAGCCGGGCCGCGTCGCCGCGCTTCACGACCTTCGTCGGCTTGAACGTGCCGTCCGGGTACCCGTCGTCGAGGCCCTGGGCGTGGAGCCAGAGGATCTCGGTCTCGTACGGGTGGCCCTTCGGGACGTCGGAGAACAGCGGCGGCGGCTCGACGCCCGGCAGGGCGGCGATGTCGTCGACGACGATCGACCCGGACGCGGCGCCACCGTCGACGCTGTTCACGTAGATGTTGAACGACGTCAGGGCCTTGAGGTCGGCGTCGGAGATCCGCCGATCGGCGTGCGCGGTGTCCCACGGCGCCGGCCGCCAGTCGACGAACGGGATCGTGACGAGCTGCGGCTCGTCGCCTGCGAGCGACGGGTAGGCCTCGTAGGCGACGCCGCCGGCGTTGAGCTGCAGGACCATCTTGTTGTTCGACCCGTCGGGGTCGACCCAGATCGCGAGCTCGTTGAAGTCGGACCAGTCACCGCCGATCTGCTTGCCCAGGCCGGTGTACGTCTGCGTCGCGAAGTCGTAGTCGAGCCGCAGGGCCTTGGCGCCGCTCCCGACCGAACCGGTCTCGAGCGAGATGGTGTTGGCGCCGTAGGTGACGTACTCGGCGCGCAGCGCGGTGTCGTCGCCGTAGCCCTCGAAGTCGTCGACGACGCCGGGCGCGAACGTCGGCTTCGGGCCGAGGACGACCTGGTTCGTCGCGTCGAGCGTGCCGCCGCCGGCGAGCGTCGCCGTGGCCGACACCGTGTACGTGCTGTTGTCGAGCTGCGCGGCGGTCGGCGACCACGGCGCGCTCCACCAGAGCGACCCGTCGTACGTCAGGTCGAGCGTGTCGACGACCGTGCCGCCCTTGGCGATCTGGACGCTCGCCGCCGTGGCCGAGGCGTTCGTGACGCGCACGCGCACGGTCGACGGTGACGTGGCGACGCGCGCGGCGTCGGCGGGCGACGCGATGTGCACGACCGGCTCGGCCGGCGCGGCGTCGACCGCACGGTCGAACGCCCCGCTCACCTCGGACGCGAACAGCGTGAACGGGTCGGCCGCGTACGCCTGGAAGTCCTCGAGCAGCGCGTCGCCGGGCACGGGCACGAAGTGCTGGCCCGCGTCGAAGTTGGCCCACGTCTCCATGTACGCGTTGCGGCTCGCGACGGGGTCGGCCTTGATCGCCGCGAGCACCTTCGTGAACCACTGCGCGGGCGACGAGCCGCTCGTGCCGACGCCGCCGGTCACGCCGAACTCGGTGAACGCGGAGATCTTGCCCTTCTCGTCGGCGATCTCGGCGATCATCCGGAGGTCCGCGACGAGGCCCGTGAGGAACGCGTCGGACGCGGTGTTGTCGTACGTGTCGAGCCCGAGGACGTCGACGAACTGGTCGCCGGGGTAGGTCCGCAGGTACACGTCGCGGTTGCCGCCGAACCCGCCGCCGGGCCCCCACGCGTAGAGGAAGTTGCTCACGCCCTTGACGTCGCGCAGGTACTCGACGGTGAACCGGTAGAGCTCCTGGTACTCGCCGGGCGACCCGAACGCGGCGCCCCACCAGAACCACGAGCCCGCGTTCTCGTGCCATGGCCGGAAGATGATCGGGATGAGGTTCCCGTCCGCGTCGCGCGACTGGTCCGCGAGCTCGGCGATGTCGTCGAGGTAGGCGACGAGGTCGGCGTGGTGCGAGCCACCGGGCAGGACGGCCCGCAGCGTGTCGCCCGAGGTGTCGTAGAACGACCCACCGGTCACGAAGTTCTCGACGTGCGCGCTCACGGTGTTGATGCCGCCGAGCGCGTCGGCCTTGGCGATGTAGTCGGCCATGACCGCGATGTTCTGGTCGCGCGTGTTCTCCGCGACGCCGGGCCGCTCCTTGCCCTCGATGATGAGGGTGTCCCAGCCGAAGACGGCGGGGAAGTCGCCGGTGACGTTCATGACGTCCGAGGTCGTGCCGTCGGTCGGGCCGGTCGTGAGGCCGAAGGACGTCGTGTGCTGGTGGCCGAACAGGATGCCGTCGCCGCGGACGTCGTCGAGGTAGGAGAAGAGGGACCGGGTCTCGGCGGTCGCGCCCGTGTCGACGATGTTCACGGTGTCGTCGGCGGGGGCCGCCGGTACGGGCGGGGCTGACTGGGCGGGGAGCGCGGACAGCCCGGTCACGGCGAGCGCCGCGGCCGTGGCGGCCAGGGTGCGGGCCGCCGACCGTCCGCGCGCGGGGCGCGGCAGGCTGCGGTTCGTCATTGAACCTCCAGGTGACGGTCGGGCCGAGCACCGGTGCTCGACCCTCCAGGGACCACGGCCGTCGCGAACCGGACGGGCGCGGACAGACTTCGTCAAGTTACCAAACTTAGTCGGAGCGGCCTAGACCGGGCGGCGCGGCAGCCGGGCCGCCTAAGCGATTCGCGCCCGCCCATGCCGCTGGCGGCGCCGGCTGCGGCCCTCGCCCGCCGGCGCCGGCGCCGGACGGGATGCCGACGCCGTCGGGTGCACAGGTCGTGCACAGCCTCGCGACAGGTCCGCGCCAGGACGCGTCCCTAGCGTCGCCAGCGCCCACCCCGACACACGAAGGACACCCGCATGCTGCGCGCCTGGAGGAGGCCCCGTCGCTGGGTCCGGGCCCTCGTCGTCGCGCTCGCCGTCGGAGCGGTCGCCACCGGCACCTGGTGGTTCACGCTCCGCGACCCGAGCAGCGCCGCCGCCGAGGAACCCGTGACCCGCACCGTCACCGCGAGCCTCACGACGATGGAGAAGACCGTCGACGGCACCGGCACGCTGACGCCGGCCGTGCAGGAGGACGTGTCCTTCGCGGTCAGCGGGACCGTCACGTCGGTCGCCGTCACGCAGGGGCAGACCGTCACCGCCGGGCAGACCCTCGCGACCGTCGACACGCTGCGCCTCGACGCCGACCTGCTCGCCGCGAAGGCCACGCTCGCCACCGCGCAGGCCCGCCTCGACGACGCGCAGGACGCCGACGACGGCACGTCGACGGCCGACGCCCAGATCGCGTCCGCGCAGGCGCAGGTCGAGGTCGCGCAGGCGCAGGTCGACGACGCGCAGGCGGCGCTCGCGGACGCGACGCTCGTCGCACCGGTCGCCGGGCTGCTGACCGTGGTGGACCTCGAGGTCGGGGACGCGGTCACCGGCATCGGCGACTCCGGCGCGACGAGCCCGCAGGGCGGTGACACCACGGCCACCGCGCAGTTCACGATCGTCGGGACGGACGCCTGGCAGGTCGAGGTCGGGGTCTCCGACGCGGACGTCGCGCTCGTCGAGGTCGGCGACCAGGCCGAGCTCACGGTGGACGGCGCCGACGGCACCGTCTTCGGCACGGTCGCGTCCGTCGGGCTGCTGTCCACCAGCGAGGACGGCGTCCCGTCCTACCCGGTGACGATCGCCGTCACCGGCGACCAGGAGGGGCTTCACGACGGGGTCTCCGCGGACGTGAGCGTCGTCTACGAGCGTCGGACCGACGTGCTGACCGTGCCGAGCATGGCGGTGTCGACCGTCGACGGGCAGACCGTCGTGACGAAGGTCGAGGCCGACGGGACGCAGGTCGAGACTCCGGTCACGACCGGGGAGACGTCCGACACCCTCACCGAGATCACCGACGGCCTGACCTCGGGCGACTCCGTGGTGCTCGCGGTGTTCACGCCGCGCGCGACGCAGGACGGCGGCGGTCAGCAGTCGTTCCCCGTGCCCGGCGACGGCGACATGGTCTTCCAGGGCGGCCCGGGCGGCGTGGCTCCCGGCGGCGGCACGTTCCAGGGCGGCCCGATGCAGGGCGGCGGCAATGGCTGAGTCCACGACGCTGACCGCACCCCGGCCCGCGGACGCGGACACGCCGGCCCCGGTCATCGAGCTCACGGGCGTCCGCAAGACCTACCGCACCGGCACGGTCGAGTTCGAGGCGCTGCGCGGCGTCGACCTGCGCATCGACGCGGGCGAGTACGTCGCGATCATGGGGCCGTCCGGGTCCGGCAAGTCGACGCTCATGCACATCCTCGGCTGCCTCGACGTCGCCACCGCGGGCACCTACCGGCTCGCGGGGGAGGACGTCGGCGACCTCGACGAGGTCGACCTCGCCGACATCCGCAACCGGCGCATCGGGTTCGTGTTCCAGCAGTTCCACCTGCTGCCGTCGCTGTCCGCGTGGCGCAACGTCGAGCTGCCGCTCGTCTACGGGCAGGTCGCAGCGGCCGTCCGGCGCGACCGTGCCGTCGCGGCGATGCAGCGCGTCGGCCTCGGCGACCGGCTCGACAACCGCCCGGGTGAGCTGTCCGGCGGCCAGCAGCAGCGCGTCGCCGTCGCGCGTGCGCTCGTCGGCGAGCCCGACCTGCTGCTCGCCGACGAGCCCACGGGGAACCTCGACTCCGCCTCGACGCGCGACGTGCTCGCGCTGCTCGACGAGCTGCACGCGCAGGGCCGCACGATCGTCCTCATCACGCACGAGGAGGAGGTCGCGCAGCGCGCCGGACGGGTCGTGCGCGTGCTCGACGGGCTGGTCCGCACCGACGCCGGAGGTGGGCGGTGACCTGGACCGAGACCCTGCGCACCGGCTGGTCCGCGATCCGCACGCACGCCATGCGGTCGACCCTGACGGTCCTCGGCATCCTCATCGGGATCGCCGCCGTGATCCTCACCGTCGGCCTCGGGCTCGGCACCCAGAAGGACGTGTCCGACCAGATCAGCGCGCTGGGCAGCAACCTGCTCATCGTCCGGCCGGGGTCGTCGACCGACTCCTCGGGCATGCGCGGCGGGTTCGGCACCGGCACGACCCTGACCCGGGCCGACGCCGAGGCGCTCGCGTCCGACGTGAACGCGCCGGACGTCGCGGGTGTCGCCGCGGAGAAGTCGTCGGGCGCGTCGGTCGAGGCCGGTGACACCAACTGGACCACGCAGGTCGTCGGCACGACGACGTCGTGGCTCGACGTGCGCGGCCGTGAGGTCGCGTCGGGCGAGTTCTTCACCGCCGCGGACGGGGAGTCCGGCGCGGCCGTCGTCGTGCTCGGTCCCGAGACCGCGACCGAGCTGTTCGGCACGACGCGCGTCGTCGGGCAGACCGTGACCGTGGACGGGACGGATCTGCAGGTCGTCGGGGTCCTGGCGGCGGCCGGCGCGAGCGGTGACAGCGACCTCGACGACGTCGCCGTCGTGCCGATGTCGACCGCGGCCGACACCCTGTTCGGCGGCACCGACCGCAACGCCGTCTCGACGATCTACCTGCAGGCGGAGTCCTCCGACGCGCTCGGGGCCGCCTACCAGGAGGCCCAGCAGACGCTGCTCGCGCTGCACGGGATCACCGACGCCGACTCCGCCGACTTCACGATCAACAGCCAGGACGCGCTCGTGTCCACCGCGACCGCCGTCTACCGGACGCTGACCGTCCTGCTCACGGGCATCGCCGCGCTGTCGCTGCTGGTCGGCGGCATCGGGGTCATGAACATCATGCTCGTGTCCGTCACCGAACGGACCCGCGAGATCGGGCTCCGCAAGGCACTCGGTGCGCCGCCGTGGGCGATCCGACGGCAGTTCCTCGTCGAGGCCGGGGTCCTCGGGCTCGGCGGCGGCGTGCTCGGTGCCGTGCTCGGCATCGTCGGCGCGCGGGTCCTGCCCGGGCTGCTCGACACGTCCGTCGTCGTGTCCGGTGCCGCCGTCGCCGGGTCGATCGTCGTCGCGCTCGCCATCGGGCTCGTGTTCGGCGTCTACCCCGCGACGCGCGCCGCGCGGCTCGCCCCCATCGACGCGCTGCGTGCGGAGTGAGCGTGCCCCGCCGACCCCGTGGACCCGGCCGGCCCCGTGGACCCGGCCGGACCCGCCGACCACGCCGACCGTCCGTCACACCCCCGACCCGGCACGCCGCCCGGCCCACCGTCCGCGCCGCCGAAGGAGCCCTCACCATGACCCGCACCCCGCTCGACCACGGCGACCGACCCCGTCAGGGCCGGTCCGCTCCGCTCGACCGCCCCGCGACGGCCCGTCGCCGGACCGCGCTCGCGCTGCCCGCCGTCGGCCTCGTCCTCCTCCTCGCCGCGTGCTCCGGTGCGGCGGGTGACGCGGGCGCCGACCCGTCCGTGTCACCCGCCGGTGGCGGTGGTGGTGGACCGCAGACCCAGCGCGTCGACGACCCCGGCCGCGTGGTCGGCGAGATCGTCTCCGTCGACACCGCGCTCATGCAGGTCCGGGCCACCGACGAGCAGACCGCCGTCACCTGGTCCGGCACGACCACCTTCACGCAGACCGTCGCCGGCACGCTCGCCGACGTGACCGTCGGGTCGTGCGTCGTCGCGGTCGCGACCCCGACCGACGACACCGCGACCTCGGACGACACCTCGAACGGCACCTCGGACGCGCCGCTGGACGCCACGACCGTCACGATCGGCGCGGCCGCCGACGACGGCACGTGCTCCGGCGTCGGCGGGTTCGGGGGACCGGGCGGTCGCGGCGGCGGCACGCCCGACGGCGCACCCACGGGCCTGCCGACCGGCCTCCCGTCCGGAGCCCCGCGGGGCGGCGACGGCGAGCGCCCCGACGGCGCGCCGACCGACCTGCCCTCGGGGGCCCCGACGACGCGCGCGTTCGGCGGCGTCGTGGGCGGGCAGGTCACGGCCGTCTCCGGCGCGACGCTGACGGTCTCCGTCACGACCGGGCCGGGGGCGTCCGACGACGACGCCTCGTCCGACGAGCCCGTCGACCGGCAGGTCGTCGTCTCCGACGCCACGACGTACACCCGGACCGTGGACGCCGACGCGTCCGCGCTCACGGTCGGTCGCTGCGCCGCGGTCCGTGGCGAGGCCGACGACAGCGGCAAGGTCGCGGCGACGTCCGTGCAGGTCAGCGACCCGACCGACGGCGGCTGCACGTCGGCCCTCGGCGGCACGGTGATGCGCGGCGGCCCCGGCGGCATGCCGGGCGGGCCCGCCCAGGACGAGGAGGGCAGCGATGCGTGACGCCACCCGGCCCGCTGACGACGCCGCCGTCCCGGGTGCCGCCGTCGTGCCCGGTGCCGGTGCCGCGCCGCGCCCGTCGCTCGCACGTTCGGCCCGTCGCCGTGCCCGCCGTCGCACCGTCGCGCTGGCCACCGCCGGAGCCGTCGTGCTCTGCGGCGTCGGCGGAGGCGTGGCCCTCGCGCTGGGCGGCGACGGCACCGGGCGGTACCGGACCGCGACGGCCGAGACCGCGTCCGTCGAGCAGTCCGTCGACGCCGTCGGCTCCGTCGCGTCGGCCACGCGGCGCGACGCGTCGTTCTCCGTCGCGGGCACGGTCGCGACCGTCGACGTCGCCGTCGGGCAGCAGGTCACCGCCGGCCAGACGCTCGCGACGCTCGACCCTGCCGCGCTGCAGGAGGCGGTCGACGACGCCGAGGCGGCGCTCGCCGACGCGCAGGACCAGCTCGACACGGACCTGGCGTCGCAGACGTCGAGCGCGTCGACGTCCACGGGCTCGCCGTCGTCCACGGGCTCCACGTCGACGGGCTCGACGCCGCCCGGCGGGTCGACGCCGTCGACCGGCTCGACCGGCTCGACCGGCTCGACCGGCGCGACCGGCTCGACCGGCTCGACCGGCGCGACCGGCTCGACCGGCTCGACCGGCTCGACCGGGGACGCCGGGTCGACCGACCCCGGCACGACCGGCCCCGGAGGCGGTCCCGACGCGTCCGACGACGCCGCGGTGCAGGCGGCCGTCGCCGACGTCCGGAAGGCCCAGCAGGACCTCCTCGCACAGGCCACCGCCGCGCACGACGCCCTCGCCGCCAGCAGCACGAGCGTCGAGGCGTCCGAGGCGGCGTGCACGGCGTTCCTCGACCTCGTCGCCGACGACGAGCCGAGCCCCGAGCCGACGGACGGCGACCCCGCGTCCGGCGTCCCGTCGGGTACGGGTGGGGCGGCCTCGTCGACGGGCGACGCGACGGGCACCGGGGGCGACGTCACCGGCACCGGCGCGACGACCGACGCAGCAGACGCCGCCGACACCGACGGCCCGGACGAGACCGACGGCGCCGACGGCCCGGACGTCGACGCCGCCCTGACGGACGCCCTCGCCGCCTGCCGCGACGCGATCGGCGGCACGCTCGACGCGCAGCAGGCCACCGACGCCGCGCAGCAGGCCCTCACGGTGCTCGCGACGACGCTCGACCAGGCGGTCGTCGCCCTCCAGCAGGCCGTCGCGGCGGCCCGGTCGTCGACGGACGGCACGAACACCCCGGGCACCGGCGCGACCGGCAGCGGGACGACGGGCGCCGACACCTCGGGCTCCGGCTCGTCGAGCACGACCCCGTCCCCGTCCAGCAGCACGACGACGGCCCCGAGCGCCTCGAGCGCGTCGTCCGACCGCACGTCCGCGAGCGACGGCTCGACCGGCGGTGCCGCGTCGGCGGCGACGATCCTCGCGGACCAGGCGGCGGTCGCCGCCGCGCAGGCGGAGGTCGCGATCGCCCGGGCGGCACTGCCGTTCGGCACGCTGACCAGCCCGATCGCCGGTACGGTCGCGGGGGTCGCGCTGGCGCCCGGCGACGCGGTCGGGGCGTCGTCGACGACCGCGGTCGTCACGGTGCTCGGCGGCGACGGCCACACGGCGACGACCACCGTCGGCCTCTCGGACATCGACCTCGTCGCCGTCGGCCAGGCTGCCACGGTGACGACGCCCAGCACCCAGGCGGCGCTCACGGGGACCGTGAGCAGCGTCGGGGTCCTCGACGTGTCGTCGACGTCGGAGCCGTCCTACACGGTCGAGATCGCGCTCGACGCGACGCAGGAGCGCCTGTTCGACGGTGCGTCGGCGCAGGTCGTCGTGCAGGTCGCGGGCGTCGACGACGTGCTGACCGTCCCGACCTCCGCGGTCCGGACGGCCGACGGCGCGACGACGGTCCAGGTCCTCGACGGCGACACCCCGAGCACGGTCGAGGTCGAGGTCGGCGCCGTGGGCGCGGAGCGCACCGAGATCGTCTCGGGCCTGTCGGCGGGTGACGAGGTCGTCCTCGCGGACCTCGACCAGCCGGTCGAGGGCTCGTCGGGCAGCACCTCGACGGGCCTGTCGGGCCTCGGCGACGACCAGCGCGGCCCGGTCGTCCTCCAGGGCGGCCCTCCCGCAGGCTTCCAGGGCGGCCCGCCGCAGACCCGCACCGGCGGCTGACCGCCTCGCCCCGCCCGCCTCAGCGCCCCGTCCTCGCCGTCCGCGCAGGAGGTCCCGCTCGTCGTCGTACCCGCGAGCTCGCATGTGCGCCGACCACCGGCACCCCGCACCCCACGCCGACCGATCCGTCGCGTCGTCGAGGTCGTCACCTCCCGGCGGGGTGGTGAGCCGCACCTCACGAGCTCGGCGCGATCGCACACCGGCGGGCGCGCGGTGGCGGACGGGTCGGGCGGCGGCGAGGGTGCGCCGCGCGCGTCGGTAGGCTCGCGACGTCGCCCGACGCCGGGCGCACGAGGGAGGACGACGATGACGGACACAGCGGGCGGCACCCCGCAGGTGGCGGTCCTGGGCGGCGGCGTGATGGGGGAGGCGCTCCTCGGTGCGCTGCTCACGGCGGGCTGGACGCCCGAGCAGGTCGAGGTGACGGAGCACGCGACGGCGCGCGCGGACGAGCTCGCCGGCCGGTACGCGGTCCGGACGGGCGCGTCGAACGTGGACGCGGCGGCGCGCGCGGACGTCGTGCTGGTCGCGGTGAAGCCCCACGTCGTCGGGTCGGTGCTGGACGAGATCGCGTCGGCCCTGCGGGGCGGCGCGCTCGTGGTGTCGGTCGCGGCCGGTCTGCCGATCGCGTTCTACGAGCAGCGACTGCCGGCCGGCACGCCGGTGGTCCGGGTCATGCCGAACACCCCGGCGGTCGTCGGCAAGGGTGCGAGCGCGATCGCGGGCGGCGCGCACGCGACCGAGGGGCACCTGGTGCTCGTCGAGAAGCTGCTCGCCGCGACCGGCCTGGTCGTGCGCGTCGCGGAGAAGGACCTCGACGCGGTCACCGCGATCTCGGGCTCGGGCCCGGCGTACGCGTTCTACCTGGTCGACGCGATGGCCGAGGCAGGCGTGCTGCTCGGGCTCACGCGGGACCTGGCGACGCGCCTCGCGGTCGCGACGGTCGAGGGTGCGGCGGCGCTCGCGGCGCAGTCGGGGGACCATCCGGTGGTGCTGCGCGAGCGCGTGTCGTCGCCGGGCGGGACGACGGTGGCGGCGGTCGCGGCGCTCGACGCGCACGGTGTGCGCGCGGGCGTCGTCGCGGCGGCACGCGCGGCCGCGGAGCGTTCCCGGGAGCTCGGCGCGCAGTACGCGGGCTGACGGCGCGCGTCGCGCCCTGGCGCGGTCGGAGCCGGGCGCACGCCCGTCGGACGCGTCGAAACGAGTCGGTGACGGCACCACCGCTCGACCGGGCGCCGGGTCGCCCGCGCTGCGCGGGACCAGCGTCGCGACGGGGCACGAGGGGCGATCATGCGGGTCGTGGACTATCGAAACATGGGCGCGGCGGCACGGGTCGGCGCGATCGAGCCTCCCGGGACCCGGTGAGGCGGTAGGACTGGCGGGACGGACGTCGCGAGGCGGCGGACGGCGGACGGGGACGGACCCCGGACGAGCACGGGAAGTCGAGGCGGCGTGGCCGAGATCGGGACGGACGGGGCGACGGCGCGCCCGGCCGCTGCGCGCAACGGGACGACGGGCCGACCACCGGCGATGAGCGACGTCGCGGCCCGCGCGGGCGTGTCGCACCAGACGGTGTCGCGCGTGCTCAACGACCACCCGTCGGTGCGCCCGGAGACGCGGGACCGTGTGCTCGCGGCGATCGCGGAGCTCGGCTACCGGCGCAACAGCGCGGCGCGTGCGCTGGTCACGCGCCGGACGGGCACGGTCGGGGTCGTGACGCCCGCGACCGCGCTCTACGGGCCGACGAGCACGCTGGTCGGGGTCGAGGAGGCCGCGCGGGTCGCGGGCTGGTTCGTGTCGGTCGCGACGCTGCGGCAGTTCGACGGCGACGCGATGCACCACGCGTTCGAGCACTTCCTGGGGCAGGGCGTGGACGGCGTGGCGATCATCGCGCCGACGGTGCAGGCGGTCGACGTGCTCGCGGCGCTCGACTCCCCGGTGCCGGTGGTCGTGGTGTCGTCGGCGGCGGACGTGCCGTCGGAGCCGCACCTGCACGCGGTGGGTGTCGACCAGCAGCAGGGCGCGCGGCTCGCGACCGCGCACCTGCTCGAGGCGGGGCGGTCGCGCGTGCTGCACGTGGCGGGTCCGCAGGACTGGTTCGACGCGCAGGACCGGCTGGTCGGGTGGCGTGCGGAGTGCGCGGCCGCGGGCGTGCCGGTCGACGAGCCCGTGGTCGTCGGCTGGGGTGCGTCCGACGGGTACGACGTGGGGCGCCGCCTGGTGCGCGAGGGCCTGCCGGACGCGGTCTTCGCGGCGAACGACCAGCTCGCGCTGGGTCTGCTGCACGCGTTCTGGGAGGCGGGGGTGCGCGTGCCGGACGACGTGGCGCTGGTGGGCTTCGACGACGAGGTCGGCTCGGCGCACTACGTCCCGCCGCTGACGACGGTGCGGCAGGACTTCTCGGCGCTCGGGCTGCTGGCGATCGACACGCTGGAGACGGCGATGTCGGGCGGCGACCCGGGCCACCGGCTGATCCCGGCGGAGCTCGTCGTGCGGGTGAGCAGCGGTGCCCGTGCCTGACGGGACGCTCTGCGTCGCCGGGGCCGCCGGACCGCGCAAGACGCCGCGCGGCGGACCGTGCCCGACGTCGCGCGACCGATCGTGGCGTGGGACCTCCGGGCTGGACCGCCCACCCGATGTGAGCGCTAACATTGGCTCACGCACCGCGATCTGACGGTGCACGAGCGAGGGGTGCCCGGCACGTCGTCGGCACCCGCCACCAGCGACGAAGGAGCCGCGACGATGGTCGACCCCGCCCAGGCACGAGACGCGATCAGCGCAGGCGAGGCGACCCTCGGCATCGAGCTCGGCTCCACGCGCATCAAGGCGTGCCTCGTCGCCGCCGACGGCACGGTCCTCGCGACCGGCAGCCACGCGTGGGAGAACCAGTTCGTCGACCGCACGTGGACGTACTCGCTCGACGCCGTCTGGACCGGCCTGCAGGAGTCCGTCGCGGCGCTGCTCGCGGACGCCGAGGAGAAGCACGGCGTGCGGCCGACGGCCCTGCGCGCGCTCGGCGTCTCCGCGATGATGCACGGCTACCTCGCGTTCGACGCCGACGGCGAGCTGCTCGTGCCGTTCCGCACGTGGCGCAACACGTCGACCGAGGCCGCGGCCACCGAGCTCACGGGCCTGTTCGGGCACAACATCCCGCTGCGCTGGTCGATCGCGCACCTCTACCAGGCGGTGCTCGACGAGGAGCCGCACGTCCCGCAGGTCGCGTTCGTCACGACGCTCGCCGGGTACGTGCACTGGAAGCTCACCGGCAGCCGGGTGCTGGGCGTCGGCGACGCGTCGGGCGTCTTCCCGATCGACCCCGCGACGCGCGACTACGACGCGCGCATGCTCGCCCAGTTCGACGACCTCGTCGCCGAGCGCCAGCCCGGCCTGCGCCTCGCCGACGTGCTGCCCGAGGTGCTCGTCGCGGGCCAGGAGGCGGGCCGCCTGACCGACGAGGGCGCCGCGCTGCTCGACCCGTCGGGCACGCTGCGCTCCGGGACCCCCTTCTGCCCGCCCGAGGGCGACGCCGGCACCGGCATGGTCGCGACCAACGCGGTCGCGCCCCGCACCGGCAACGTCAGCGTCGGCACCAGCATCTTCGCGATGATCGTGCTCGAGAAGGCGCTCGAGCGGGTGCACACCGAGATCGACCTCGTGACGACGCCCGCGGGCGACCTCGTCGCGATGGTGCACTGCAACAACGGTGCGAGCGAGCTCGGCGCGTGGGCCGAGGTGTTCCGCCAGTTCGCGGTCGCGTCCGGCCACGACACCGACGCCGACGCGGTCTTCGGCACGTTCCTGCGCGCGGCGCTCGACGGTGACGCCGACGGCGGCGGCCTCCTCGCGTACAACTTCCTGTCCGGCGAGCCCATCGCGGGCCTCGCGGAGGGCCGCCCGCTCGTCGTCCGCACGCCCGACAGCCGCCTCACGCTCGCCAACGTCGCGCGCACCCAGGTCTACGGCGCGTTCGGCACGCTCAGCCTCGGCATGCGGCTGCTCGCCGAGGAGGGCGTCGAGGTCGACGCGCTCTTCGCGCACGGCGGCCTGTTCCGCACCGCGGGCGTCGCGCAGCGGCTGCTCGCGGCCGCCGTCGACGCGCCCGTCGCGGTCGGCGACACCGCGAGCGAGGGTGGCGCGTGGGGGATCGCGGTGCTCGCCGCCTACCTCGACGCGTCCGACGAGCTCGACCTCGGCGCGTACCTGAGCACGCGGGTCTTCGCCGACGCGAAGGTCGACGTCGTCGAGCCCGACGCGGACGACGTGCGCGGCTTCACCGCCTACCTCGAGCGCTACACGGCCGGCCTGGCGATCGCGCAGGCGGCGGCGGACGCCGTCTGAGGCTGCCACCCGCACCGCCCGCACCCGCCCGGCGCACCGACGACACCCGCACGACGTACGCACGACGCACGACGCACGACGCACGACGACGAGACACGGAGCGAGACCCGCATGACGACACCCCTGGACGCCTACCCCGACGACGTGCGCGCCGCCGTCGCCACCACGCGCGAGGTCGTCGCGCGCCTGCACGCCGAGCTGCCGCGCTGGGGGCTGGTCGTGTGGACCGCGGGCAACGTCTCGCAGCGCGTCGTCGTCGACCCGGCAGGCCCGGGCGCGCGGGACCTGCTCGTCATCAAGCCGTCGGGCGTGACGTACGACGAGCTCACGCCCGAGTCGATGGTCGTCTGCGACCTCGACGGGAACCTCGTCGACGGCACGCGCGCCCCGTCGTCCGACACCGCGGCGCACGCGTACGTCTACGCGCACATGAGCGAGGTCGGCGGCGTCGTGCACACGCACTCCACGTACGCGACGGCGTGGGCCGCGCGCGCCGAGCCCGTGCCGTGCGTGCTCACGATGATGGCCGACGAGTTCGGCGGCGACATCCCGATCGGGCCGTTCGCGCTCATCGGCGACGACTCCATCGGCCGCGGCATCGTCGAGACCCTGCGCGAGTCGCGCAGCCCGGCGGTCCTCATGCGCAACCACGGCCCGTTCACGATCGGCCGCGACGCGAAGGCCGCCGTCAAGGCCGCCGTCATGGTCGAGGAGGTCGCGCGCACCGTGCACATCTCCCGCCAGCTCGGCGAGCCGCTGCCCATCGCGCAGGAGCACGTCGACTCGCTGTACGACCGCTACCAGAACGTCTACGGCCAGGGCACCGCAGCCCCCGCCGCCGGCACCACCACCGACACCGAGCAGGAGAACGCCCGATGACCAAGCCCTACGCCGACCGCGAGATCTGGTTCCTCACCGGCAGCCAGGACCTGTACGGCGAGGAGACGCTGCGCCAGGTCGCGGAGCAGTCGCAGGAGGTCGCGCGCCTGCTGCAGGACTCCGACGAGGTCCCCGCGACGGTCGTCTGGAAGCCCGTCCTCAAGGACTCGGCCGCGATCCGCCGCGCCGCGCTCGACGCGAACGCCGCCGACAACGTGCTCGGCGTCGTCGTCTGGATGCACACGTTCTCCCCGGCGAAGATGTGGATCGCCGGCCTCGACGCGCTGCGCAAGCCGCTCCTGCACCTGCACACGCAGGCCGACGTGGAGCTGCCGTGGGACACCATCGACATGGACTTCATGAACCTCAACCAGGCCGCCCACGGCGACCGTGAGTTCGGGTACATGGCGACGCGCCTCGGCACCGCGCGCAAGACCGTCGTCGGGCACGCGTCGAACCCCGCCGTCCGCGCGTCCATCGGCACGTGGGTCCGCGCGGCCGCCGGCTGGGCCGCGACGCACGAGCTCCGCCTCGTCCGGTTCGGCGACAACATGCGCAACGTCGCCGTCACCGAGGGCGACAAGACCGAGGCCGAGCTGCGGTTCGGCGTCTCCGTCAACACGTGGGGCGTGAACGACCTCGTCGCCGCGGTCGAGGCCGTCGACGACGCCGCGGTCGACGCGCTCGTCGCCGAGTACGAGGACCTGTACGACGTCGTCCCGTCGCTGCGTCGGGGCGGCGACCAGCACGAGTCGCTGCGGTACGGCGCGCGTCAGGAGATCGCGCTGCGCACCTTCCTCGAGTCCGTCGGTGCCAAGGCGTTCACGACGAACTTCGAGGACCTGGGTGCCCTGCGCCAGCTCCCCGGGCTCGCCGTCCAGCGGCTGATGGCCGACGGCTACGGCTTCGGCGCCGAGGGCGACTGGAAGACCGCCGTGCTCGTCCGCGCGGCCAAGGTCATGGGCCAGGGCCTGCCCGGCGGCGCTTCCCTCATGGAGGACTACACCTACGACCTCACGCCCGGCGACGAGCGCATCCTCGGCGCCCACATGCTCGAGATCTGCCCGACGCTCACCACGTCGAAGCCGACGCTCGAGATCCACCCGCTCGGCATCGGCGGCAAGGAGGACCCCGTCCGCCTGGTGTTCGACACCGATCCGGGCGTCGGCGTCGTCGTCTCGCTCGCCGACATGCGCGACCGGTTCCGCCTCACCGCGAACGTCGTCGACGTCGTGCCGCCGACCGCCGCGCTCCCGAACCTGCCCGTCGCGCGTGCCGTCTGGCAGCCCCGCCCCGACTTCCGCACCTCCGCCGAGGCGTGGCTCACCGCGGGCGGCGCGCACCACACCGTGCTGTCCACGGCCGTCGGCATCGAGGTGTTCGAGGACTTCGCCGAGATCGCCCGCACCGAGCTCCTCGTCATCGACGAGTCCACGACCCGCCGCGGCTTCCGCGAGCAGGTCCGCTGGAACCAGGCCTACTGGCGGCTCGCCCAGGGCCTCTGACCCGGGTCCGACCACGGACGAGGGGGCCCGACCGGCGCGGTCGGGCCCCCTCGCCGTCACTGCGCCAGGTCGGCGTCGATCCCGTCGCGCGGCGCGTCGGCTTCCTCCGGGCAGTCGACGTCGGTCAGCCTGACCTCTCGCGTCGTGTACTCGAGGGTGATCTCGACGCACAGGTTGGCGAAGACGCTCTCGTAGCCGATGACTCCCTGCTCCTCCGCAGACCCGACGACGAGGAGCTGCCAGGCGGCAGATCCTCCGCCGGTCGACGAGCGCTCCCACCACCGCACCTGGCCCTGGTTCGAGAGCTCCTGCTCGACCGCCTCCACGATCTGCTCAGGCTCCGCTCCGGTGTCGCGCTCGACCGCGTCGCGCACGACCGCCTCGACGACCGCGCCGTCCAGCTGCGCGTCCCTGACCGCCCGGCGGTCGACCGAGGAGCAGCCGGTGGCGACGGTGGTGGTGACGGCTGCGAGCACCGCCGTCACCACCACACGGCGTCGGGACGTCGGTGTCATCCGCCCATCGCCGTGAACGCGCTCGTCGCGACGCCTGCGTAGGCCCGGTACCCGTCGACCGTGGGGTGCATGCCCTTCGCCGCGGGCTTCCACCAGTCGTCCCACCCGGACTCGTCGCTCTCGCTCTTGTCCCACATCACGCTGTGGATGTACGCCGGCGAACCTCCGCAGATCGTCTTGCCGTCGAACGCCTCCACGGGCGAGGCGAACGTGGCGAACTCGGTCCCCTCGATGTCGTTCGCACGGTCGACCGCCGCCGACATCTCCGCGTTGAGCAACTCGCTCACGCGGTTCAGCCAGTCCACCTCGCTGGCGTCGATGGCGATCGAGACCGGGTCCAGGCAGACGTGTCCCGAGAAGAGCTTGGGGTATCCCATGAGCATGACCTTGGCGTTCTCCCCTCGGTCCCGGATGGCGAGCAAGGTCTCGGTGACGGCCGGCCCCACCTCGTCCGCGATCTTGTTCTCGATCCCCGCCGCGTAGGGGCTCCTGCCGTCCGTGATGACGTTGTAGTGGCAGTGCGGGGTGATGCTGCAGAACATCGCGATCTTCGAGAAGCCGGTGTCGTTCCCCCCGATGGAGATCGTGACCCGGGTGGTGCTCTCGTCGATGAACCCCCGATCGAGCTGCGACAGCGCCTGGTACTGACCGTCCGTCACGACCTGGTTCGTCTTGGCGCCCGAGCAGGCGAGCAGGTGGTAGTCCATCGTCGGGTCCAGCGCGTCGGCGCGCTGACCGATCGTCTGGCTCGACCCGGGCATCGTCGCCAGGCGGGACCAGGTCTGCGGCGAACGGTGGCACGCGTTCCGGTACCGCGGATCGTTGCCGAACTGGTTCGACTCCGCGTAGTAGTCGTCCGTGCCCTCCCCCGAGGAGTACGAGTCCCCGAGCGCGACGACGATGTCCTTGGGGCGCTGAGGGAGCGGGACGAAGGCGACTGCGTCGAACGCGATGTCCTCGTTCTTGCTGGGAGTGACAGGGTTGCCCTGCCCGTCCACCGTGTCCCCGTGCTCCGTCTCGGTCGAGAGCGAGACCTTCGGGACGCCGTCGATGTCGAAGACGCCGAGCGACACCCACCCGTTGCGCTCCGTGCGCTGCAGGACGGATCGCAGCTTCGGCTCGCCGACGCCGGTGTGGACGCGGTAGTTCGCCTCCTGCGTGTGCGCGCCGTGGTCGGGCAGGTGCACGAGGACCCGCGCCCACTGGTCGAGGGGCCGGTCGAGCGTCCACGTACCCGTGAACTCCATCGACCCGTTCCGCACGGCCTCCGTCCGCGTGTGCCCGAACCAGAAGTGCGCGCCGTAGCCGGCGCCGAGCTGGTGCAGGTCCATCTTGGACGGGAACTCGGTCGGATCGTCTGCGCTGCTGAACGTGAACCTGAAGGTTCCGGCGGACGTGGCGGGCGACGAGCAGCCCGAGCGGACCGGTGCTGTGCCGGCGGGGACGTCGTCGATGACGAGCGCGTTCGAGGGGAGCCCTGTCGGTCCGCAGACCGGTGGGTACGCGTTGCCGTCCTCCTGGTAGGCGTACCCGGCGACGAAGCGGATGAACGGGTTGCCGCAGCTGTAGGAGCAGTTGGTCTTCCACATGACGGGTTTGTGGGACCAGCAGCGGTAGTCCATGACGCCGTGGCTGTTCTTGTGCACGCACTGGCCGTAGGAGTCCATGTACACGCAACCGTCAGCCGGGTCGCAGAACGCGCCGACGGGCGGCTTCGCGCCGAGCCGGTTGCTGTTCTCGAGCGTGTTCTCGCCGTTCCACCATGCCGGCCGGAAGGCCCCGACGAAGGTGCCGGGCGACTCGAGGAGCGACGGGGGGAAGGCGGCGAACCCGATGACCCGCTCGGGGTAGGGCCAGTCCTGCGGGTGCGTCGCGTCGGCAGGGTTCTTGTGGAAGAACCCTCGGGTGGGCGGGTAGCTGGGGTTCGCCGGGTTGTTCACCCAGCCCACGCCCCAGGCGCCGTTGCGCTCCTGCGTGTTCTTGTCGGCCTCCGGGTAGAAGCCCGAGTTGTACGCCCAGATCGCGTAGAACCAGTTCTCGATCTTCGAGGGGTCGCCGCCGTTGATCTTCATGCCGGCGTCGTACGTCTGGTTCCACTTCTCCTGCAGGATCTGAAGGCCCGCGGCGACGTTGGCGGCGAAGTCGAGCGCGATGGCGCGCTGCTGGTTCCAGCTGCGCCCGCCGGGCATCCCCGTGTCCGCGAGGCGCATGCCGTCCGTGACCTGCGCGACCCCGTACCCGCAGTCGACTGCGGCGAAGTCGGGGTTGAACCGGTCGGGGTCGTTCGCCTCGAGGCCGTTCTTGATCCCGTAGTAGTTGCCGATCAGAGGGCTGCCCGACACGCCGGGGACGACGTAGCCGTTCGCCTGCCACAGGTTGGACTCCTGGGCGAGGATGCCGAGCATCACCTGCGAGGGCACCTCGCCGCCGCCACGGAGCGGGATCGACGGGAACATCCCCTGCGGCGTGTAGGCGGGCATCTGGAGGTTCTTCCAGTTGGCCGGCCGCTGGACGGTGAGCGCACCCTTCACGGCCTGGTTCACGGCCCACTCGACCTGCCGCGGCTTGGGCTGGACCGTCTGGTTGAGCAGCGAGTTGCGCGGCACGGAGCAGCCACGGCCCACGTCGACCGTGTCGTGCACGCCGTACGGGTCGTCAGCGGCGGTCGTCACGGCGGACGGCGCGGTCACCCCGCGGTCGAGGGTGCGCGACGGCGGGGCCGAGAGCGGCCGCTGGTCGGCGCCGGTCGGCTCGGCGGCACCGGCGTCCGGCGCTGCGGTGCCGGGCGCGACGCCGTCGACGACCGCGTCGACGGCGACCGTGCGACCGGTCGAGAGGCTGGTGACGCGGGTCTCGAGCGTCGAGAGCGGGGCGGTCACGTCGACGCTCCCGTCGGGTCCGCGCACCGGGAGGTGGTCGGACGTCACGTCGACGACGACGGAGCCGTCGACGCTCACCTCCGCGTCCGTCGGCACAGCCGCGACGCGGACCGTCGCGGGGAGCGTGCGCGAGGCCTTGGCCTTGCCCGTGAGCAGGACCTGACCGCGCGGCGTGCGTGTCACGCCGACCTCGGCGAGGGGCCCCGTCGCGAGTGCGGGAGCGGCCGTCCGCGGCCGGGGCTTCGTGATGCGTGCGGCGTCGAGGCGGCGTGCGGTCGCCGTCGTCCCGTCGTGCTCGAGGAAGACGACCCCACCGTCCGCGTCGGTCGTCAGCTCGTAGGGCACCGAGGTCGTGCGGGCGAGCGCGATGACGTGACCCGCGCCGTCGATGCGCGCGACCTGCGTCCCGACGGCCGCGACGACCCCGGAGCCGGTCGGGACGGCCGACGTGACCTGACCCGACACGTCGACCGGGGCGTCGACGGTCGCGGCCACGGCGTCGACGGTGACCAGTCGCGTCGCGGCGAGCTCGTCGCCACCCGACACCGTGAGCACGGCGTCCTCGTCGTGCCCGCACGACGGCGTGAAGTACTCGAGGCTCCCGCGGACCGGCAGGTCCGCCACCGTCCCGCTGGTCAGGTCGACGACCGCCGTCCACGCGCCCTGGAGGAACAGCTCGGGCTCGTTGGTGAACGAGCGCGGCGCGTAGGCGACGACGAGCCGGTCGCCCGACTCCGTGAGGCACGCGTTCCCGATCCATCGGTCGGTCTCGATGCCGGGCTGGGCCAACGTCGCGACCGTCCGCCACGCGTAGCCGTCGGACGCGTCGGCGAGGAGGACGTGCAGGCCCGCGGGGTCGCCGGAGAGCGTCCACGCCTGGTCGGTCGAGGTCTCCCACCCGTCGCCGAGCGTGGCGTCGCGCTGGTCGATCGGGATCTCGGTCGTGAGGTCGTCGACCGCCGGCGCCTCGACCACCTGGTCCGTGCCGGGTGGGAGCTGCGACGGGCCGGCGGGGGCGCCCCCCGCGGCGGCGGCCGGCGGCGCGTCGGGCTGGGTCGGCGCCGCCTGGGCGCCGGTCACCGTCAGCGCACCGAGCGCGACGAGGACGGTGAGAGTGCGTGCCGGACGACCGATGCGCATGCGTGCCCCCTGAGTCGGCGAGCAGCGCGTGCGGCCGTCGCGGGCGACACCCTGGTGGATACGAGGACGCTGCGTCAATGGTCGTGTGACCGACGAGCCCCGCCATAGCACAGCGGGTCCTTCTTCGAGCAGGATTTTCCCCCAACCGCACGATCTGACGTGGGCAGACGTGCGTTCTCTCACCCCGTCGAAAGGCGTCGGACGCTATGACTCTCGACGGGTCGAGGGTGCTTCACGGGTCCCGGCCGAACCTGTCGGGCACGAAACCGGGCACGCGTGAGAACGTCGGAGAAACGTCGCCGCCGATCGCCCGCCGCGCCGTTCTTCGCGGGCTCGGCGGGACCTCCGCCTGGTGCTCCGAGGTGCAGGGACGTCGCTCGTCCCGGTCGTGGGACACGCACGTCGTGGCAGGCACGTGTCGTTTCGGTCGATGCCCCGCGGGAGCATTGCCGAGGCGGGACCAGAATGCCGTGACGGTCCACCTCCCTCGCACGTGCCACGACGGAATGCGAGCCCCCAGGCGGGCGTTGTGCCGGGTGAGTCGCCGCGACCCGGTCTGCGGCGGCCACGAGGAGGGGCGGACGATGAGCGAGGCAACCGGCACGACGACGACGGTCGACCTGGACGACCCGCGCACCCTCATCGAGTTCAGCGTCCTCCTCGCCAACGGCCGCCTCGCCGGTCGGAAGTTCGCCTCACGCGCCGACGCCGAGGCGTGGGCCCGGCCGGACGAGGGTGACGAGGTCGTCGAGTACAACCTCGTCTGCGAGTGCGCGGTCTGAGCTGAAGGGCCGGCGGCGGGGCCGCTCGAGAGTTCCCCGCACCGTCACGCACGCGATGCCGGACGACCCGCTGGTCCGAACGGATGACGCGTCCGGCTCCGCCGCGGTGTGTCTTGTCGAGGAGCGGCGGCCGTCGGGCCCGTGCCGACCTGCGGTGACGCCACGACCGCGGCGACGTGCACGCGCGCGCTCACGTGCCCCGTGCCCGACCGCCCTCCGGTTGCCGGGCGCAACCGGCCTTCGTACGGTCGGTCGCACGGAGAAGTTGCTCAGGGGGAGTGACGACGATGTCGACGACTCGCAGCGGTGCGACGGCCGCAGGAGCCACGTGGCTCCTGCGCGGCCTCCTCGCGCTCGTCGGCCTCGCCCTCCTCGTCCTCGTGCAGAGCGTCCTGTCCGCGCCGCGCGCCCACGCCGCCGAGCCGGCACCGACCGACCTCCACGCGAGCGGGGCCGCGGCCGAGGGCGGTGTGCCGACCGCGCTCGCGGGGGTCCTCCCCGCGGTGGTCGACGCCGTCGTGGCCCCGGTCGTCGAGCCCGTCGTGGAGCGGGCCGTCGCACCCGTCGCGCAGCCCGTGGTCGAGCACGTCGTCACGCCGGTGGCCCAGTCCTTCGTCGAGCGGGTCGTCACGCCCGTCGCGCAGCCGGTCGCGGAGCAGGTCGTCGCGCCCGCCGTCCAGCCCACCCTCACGACGGTCGCCGCACCCGCGGCGCCGGTGAGCGCCCAGGTCACGGCCCCTGCGGCGGCCGTCGCCGCACCCGTCGGCGACGCTCTCGCCCCGACGGTCGAGGCTCTCGACGCCGCCGTCGCACCGTTGCGCCCCGTCGTCGACGCGGTCACGCCGGTCCTCGACGGGGCGGCGCCGCTGGTCGGACCGCTCGCCTCCGCTCTCCGACCGCTCACCGACGTCGTCGCACCCTTGGGCGGGGCGCTCGCGCCCGCCACCGACGGCCTCGACGTCCTCGATCCCGTCGTCGACCGACTCCGGCCGGTCGTCGACGCGGCGCTCCCGGGGGCCGTGCCCACCGACGCGGCGACCGGGGTCGCGCAGCCGGCGTCGACGGCCACCGCGCCCGAGCCGCTCGTGACGTCCGAGCCCACCAGCCCGGTGACCGTCGCGGCGCGCCACGCGGTGCCCGTGCGTTCCGCCGGTGACGTGCCGGCGGGTCCGTCGACCGTCTCGACGACGACCGCACGCTCCTCCGGTGTGCCGGTGCCGTCCGATCCGGCCGGCCGTGGCCCGTCCGACGTGCCCGGCAGCACCCCGACCACGCCCAGCAGCACGTCCGGGGCGCGCGGCGGCGACACGCCCGCCGTGCTCGCGACCGCCGCGCACCAGCCGGACGTCGGGCGCTGCCTCCTCGGCGGCACGCTCGCCGTGCCCGCGACCCCGCCCGCCGCCGAGGTTCCCCGCTCTCCCGCCTGACGGAGGACCGGCCGCGCACGTCGCGGCACGCGTCCACGGCCCGCACGGGCCACCCATCAGCACGGAGGAGCACCACCATGCACACGTTCGTCCGTCGAGCGCTGCAGACAGCGCTCGTGAGCGGCGGCATCGTCGTCGCCGGGGCCGGCCTGGCCCACGCCACGGAACCACCCGCCTCACCCGCCACCCTGTCCGTCGAACTCCAGGTCGGCGGTGCGGACGGTCTCCTCGGGCTCGCACCCGACGCGGGCACGCTCGTCCAGGCACCGGTCACCGTGCCGGTCGACGTCTCCGGAGTCGCCGTCGCGGTCGGCGGGGACGCGACGTCCGTGTCCGCCGCGCCCGCCGCGGACCCGCCGCCCGCGCCCGTCACCAGCCCGGCACCGGCGCCTGCCGCGCCCGCCGCGCTCGTCGAGGTACCGGTCGTCGCGCCGGTGGACGTCGCCGGCGTGGCCATGGGCGTCCTCGGTGACGCCACGGTCGGCTCGTCCGCGTCGACCGCAGGGTCGACGGGCGGCAGCCGTCCGGACGCGCAGGGCACCGACGACGAGACCGCCGTCGCCCTTCCCGTCACCGCGCCGATCACCGTGTCCGGTGTCGCGCTCGGAGTCCTGGGTGGCGCCGCCGTCGACGGCGCGCCCACGTCCGACACGGCGGGCACCTCCTCGACGTCCGCCCCTGCCGCGCTCGTCAGCGCGCCGGTGACCGCGCCCGTCCACCTCTCGGGCATCGCGGTCGGCGTGCTGGGGGACGCTTCGGTCGCGGGTGCGCCCGTCGGCACGAGCGACGGGCCGGCGAGCCGACCGGAGACGGACGGCTCGCCGGTCAGCGCGCCGGTCACCGTGCCGGTCAGCGTCTCCGGGGTGGCGCTCGGCGTCCTGGGCGACGCGGTCGTCGAGGGCGCGTCCGACACGACGCCCTCGGCCACGGGTCCGACCGGTGCGACGTCCGGCGGCGCGCTCGTCGAGGCACCGGTGACGGTCCCGGTCGACGTGTCCGGGGTCGCACTCGGTGTCCTGGGTGACGCCGCCGTCGACGGCATGTCGACGAGCACGGGGTCGGCGGGCTCGACGTCCGGCGACGGGCTCGTGTCCGTGCCGGTGACGCTGCCGGTCGACGTCGCGGGCGTCGCCGCCGGCATCGGTGGTGACGCGACCGTCGGGACCGCGGCCGGGACGACCCCCGGCACGGTGCCGGGCTCGACGGGCTCGACGAGCTCGACGGGCTCGAACGGATCGGTGTCCGGCGGCGGCACCGTGGGCACGGGCGGCAGCGCGGTGGGGACGCTGCCGGTCGTGGGGGGTGGCGGAGCGTCGGGCTCCGCGCCGGCGTCGACGCCGACAGGGGCGGCGCGTGCCGCGACCGCGATCACGGCGGGCTCCGGGGCGGCGCTCGCGGCTGCCGGGCTGCCGTCCGCACTCGCCGCGACGGGGGCCTCGCCGTGGCTGGGCGGTCTCGCGGTGGTCGCGCTGGTCGGCATCGGCCTGACGCTCCGTCAGGCCGCGACCTCGACCCGCGACCACGGTCGTCGTCAGCTGCTCGACCACGTGCCGACGCAGCGCCAGGCGCCGCCGACGCGGTGAGCGCGTCCCGTGGGGCGGCCGGACGACGGTCGCCCCACGGGCGTGCCCTGGCGAGTGCCGCCGCGCCCGCGCACGCCGACCGTCGGGCCCGTGCGTGGACCTCCGGACGGTCAGGACCGGTGCGCGGGTAACGTCACGGCCCGTGACCACGACGCTCTCGGGTGGCGCCGTCCTGCGCCCCGCCCGCCCCGGTGACGAGCCCGGCATCCTCGCCTGCATCCGCGAGCTCGCGGAGTACGAGCGCGAGCCGGACGCCGTCGAGACGACCGAGACCGACCTGACGGCCGCGCTGTTCGGCGACCACCCGGCGGTGTTCGCGCACGTCGTCGAGCGCGACGGCGCCGTCGTCGGGATCTCGGTGTGGTTCCTCAACTACTCCACGTGGACCGGCCGGCACGGCCTCTACCTCGAGGACCTGTACGTCCGCGCCGACCAGCGTGGCCACGGCTACGGGCAGGCGCTGCTGCGGAACCTCGCGGCGATCGCGGTCGAGCGCGGGTACGCCCGGGTCGACTGGGCGGTGCTCGACTGGAACGCGCCGTCGATCGCGTTCTACCGCTCGCTCGGCGCGTTCCCGATGGACGACTGGACGGGCTACCGCCTCACGGGCGACGCCCTGGTGGCGACGGCCCGACCGGTCGCCGTCCGGGGTGCGTAGAGGGAGCAGCCGCGACGGAGGTGGCCCGCGCCGACGTCCGACGCGCGGACGTGACCGCGACGCACCGGTCCGGTCTCGTCGCGCCCTCCTACGCTGGGCTGGTGCAGTCCGCCCCTGACGTCGACCCCGGCGCCGAGCCCGCGCAGACGCCGCGCCCGCGCGGGCGGCGTCCCGCCGGCGAGGACACCCGCGGGGCGATCGTCGCGGCGGCGCGCGCGGAGTTCGCCGAGAAGGGGTTCGACGCCGCGAGCGTGCGGTCGGTCGCACGTCGGGCGGGCGTGGACCCGGCGCTCGTGCGGCACTACTTCGGCGACAAGGCGTCGCTGTTCGCGGCGGGGGTCATCCCGCAGGGTGTGGACCCGGGTCGCACGGCGGCGGCCATGGTCGCCGGCGGCCTCGACGGGCTGGGTGAGCGTCTGCTGCGGACCGTCGTGGGGGTGTGGGACTCCGACGGCGGCGCGACGTTCCGCGCCGTGTTCTCGGCGCTCGGCTCCGACGGCGTCCCGCCGCACGTGATCATGGGCTACGTCGGTCGCGAGGTGTTCGCGCAGGTCAGCAGGGTCCTGCCCGGGCCTGATCCGGCCGTGCGCGTGTCGCTCGTCGCGTCCCACGTCGTGGGGGTGCTCGTGGCGCGGCACGTGCTGGGCGTCGAGCCCCTGGCGTCCCTCGACGTCGACCGGCTCGCGTCGCTCGTCGGGCCGACGCTCCAGCGCTACATGACCGACCCGCTGCCCGACACCTCGACGTGACGACCCCCGCCGTCTCCGGAGCGGCCTGCCCCCGCACGAGGTGCTCCGGGCACGACGAGCGGTCGGACCCGTCGCGCGACCGGTCCGTGCGGGCGTAGGTTCCGCACGTGCTGCCCGACATCCCCACGCTGGCCGCGCGGTTGCGCGCCGCCGGGTGCGTCTTCGCCGAGGACGAGGCCCGCCTCCTGCTCGACGCGACCGTCGACGCCGACGCGCTCGAGGGGATGGTGGCCCGACGCGTCGCGGGGGAGCCGCTCGAGCAGGTCGTCGGCTGGGCGGAGTTCTGCGGTCTGCGCGTCGTCGTCGCGCCGACCGTCTTCGTGCCGCGCCGCCGCACGGAGCTGCTGGTGCGCGAGGCCGTGGCGCTCGCCCCGGCGCGCGACGCGGTCGTGGTCGACCTGTGCTGCGGGACGGGTGCCGTGGGTCTCGCGGTGGTGTCGTCCCTGGTGGACGCGGTCCTGGTCGCGGCCGACGTGGACCCGGCGGCGGTCGTCGTGGCCCGCCGCAACCTCGTCCCGGTCGGCGGGGTCGCGCTGCTGGGCGACCTCGACGCGCCGCTGCCGGACCACCTGCGCGGTCGGGTCGACGTGCTGACCGCGAACGCCCCGTACGTGCCGTCGGACGAGGTGCGCCTCATGCCGCCGGAGGCCCGCGACCACGAGGCCCTGGTCGCGCTCGACGGGGGAGCGGACGGGCTCGACGTGCAGCGACGGGTCGCGTCCGCGGCGCCCGGCTGGCTGCGTCCGGGCGGCCACCTGCTGATCGAGACGAGCGGGCGGCAGGCGCCCGCGACCGCGGCGGCGATGTCGTCTGCCGGGCTGTTCCCGCGGGTCGTCGCGGACGACGACCTCGGGGCGACCGTGGTCATCGGCCGGTGGCACGGTCCGCTCGACGACTGACCGCGAGCGCCCACGCGACGAGGGGCACCTGGAGCGGGAGCCGTCCCCGCGCGACGACGGGGTGGCGCGACCAGTGCCGGGCACCGCGGTGCGACCGGACGGCCATGGTGACGTTGCCGGGGAAGACCCCGACGAGCAGTGCGGCGGACGCGAGCCCGCCGAGGCGTCGGGTCGCGGGCGGGACGAGCACGGCCGCGCATGCGAGCTCTGCCACCCCGCTGCCCAGGACCCACGGCTCGGGGTCGCCCAGCCGACGGGGGACGAGCGACGTGAAGATCGCTGGACGGCGCAGGTGGAGGACGCCCGCGGTACCGAGGACGGCGGCGAGCGCGAGGGCGGGACCGTGACGGCGGACCGGGTCGGGGAGCACGCCTCACCGTAGGAGCAACGCCGACGGACGGCACCCGCGCGGCCGGAGCGGTGACTGGGTGCCGGGCAGGGCTGTCGGTGCGGGTCGCTACTGTCGCGCCATGACGACGTCGTCGAGCGCGTCCCCGTCCACGCTGCCGTTCGCCGAGGTGGTCCGCGAGGAGTCCGCCCGCGCCGCCGACGCGCTGGCCGCCGTGCCGCCCGACGCGCGCGTCCCCGCGTGCCCGGACTGGTCGGCCGCGGACCTCGCGTACCACCTGGGCGAGACGCAGGACTTCTGGTCGAGGGTCGTCGGCCTGGCCGCGCCGGACGCGGTGGTGGACGTGGGCGGCGACCCGCCGGGCGGCTTCGACGGCCCGGAGCGCGAGCCGGACGACGCGCTCGTGCCGTTCCTGCGCACGCGGACCGGGGCGCTGCTCGACGCGTTCGACGCGCACGACCTGTCGGAGCGGTGCTGGTCGTGGTCGCCGCACGGCGGCGACGTGGCGTGGGCGCTCCGACGTCAGGCGCACGAGGCGCTCGTGCACCGCGTCGACGCGGAGCAGGTCGCGGGGCTCCCGGTCGCTTCGCCGCCGGTCGAGGTCGCGACGGACGGGGTCGACGAGATGCTCGCCGTGATGATGAGCGGCCTCCCGCCGTGGGCGACGTTCACACCCGACGACGACGGACGCGTGCTCGTCGTCGCGTCCGACGCCGGTCGCTCGTGGCTGATCGCGCTCGGCCGTTTCGCGGGGACGTCGCCGCGCACCGGCACCACGTACGACCTCGACGCGGGTGAGCTGGTCGCCCGCGACGTGGCCCCGGAGGACGCGCGCAGCACGGCGACGCTCACGGGGTCCGCGTGGGACCTCGACCTCTGGCTGTGGGGCCGGGGACCGCTGGACGCGCTCGCGGTCGAAGGGGAGCGAGCCGTCGTCGACCGGTTCCGCGAGGTGCTCGTCGAGTCGAGCCAGTAGGCCCTTGCCCCGCCGTACCTGCGAGGAGCACAATTCCTCGCATGGGGAATAACACCCCGGCGGTCGAGGTCGTCGGTCTGCGCGTCGTCCGTGGTGGTCGGCCCGTCATCGACGTGCTCGACCTGGCCGTCCCGCGGCGGCAGGTGGTCGGGCTGCTCGGCCCGAGCGGCAGCGGCAAGACGACCCTCATGCGCGCGATCGTCGGCGCCCAGGTGGTCGCGGGCGGCGACGTGCTCGTCCTCGGCGAGCCCGCCGGCGCTCCCTCGCTGCGGCGGCGCATCGGCTACGTGACGCAGGCCCCGAGCGTGTACTCCGACCTCACCGTCACCGAGAACCTCCGCTACGCCGCCGCGATCCTCGGGCTCGGCCAGCGCGAGGTGGACCGGGCGCTCGACGAGGTCGACCTGACGGCACGCGCGAAGCAGACGATCGGCACGCTCTCCGGCGGTGAGCGGTCCCGAGTCTCCCTCGCGATCGCGCTGCTCGGGCACCCCGAGCTGCTGGTGCTCGACGAGCCGACCGTCGGCCTCGACCCCGTGCTGCGCCGCGACCTGTGGGACCTGTTCGGCCGGCTCCGCGACGCGGGCGCGAGCCTGCTCGTGTCGAGCCACGTGATGGACGAGGCGGTCCGGTGCGACCGGCTGGTCCTCATGCGCGAGGGCGGGGTCCTCGCGGACGCGACCCTGCCCGAGCTGCTCGCGCAGACGGGAGCGCCCGACGCGGAGCACGCGTTCCTCGCCCTCGTCGACGCGGCGAACGCGGCGGCCGGCCCCGCCGGTGTGCCCGGTGCGACGGGCGCGACGGGCAGGACGGGGAGGGCCGACGCGACCGGCACGACGGGCGCGACCGGTACGGACACCGGGAGTGCGTCGTGAGCCCCCGCCTGACGGCCGCGACCGCGACCCGCGTCCTCACCCAGCTGCGGCACGACCACCGCACGATCGCGCTGGTCCTGCTGCTGCCGTGCCTGCTCATCGGCCTGATCGCGTGGATGTTCGACGGGACGCCGGTGCTCGACCAGTTCGGTCCGCTGCTCGTCGGGCTGTTCCCGCTGCTGGTGATGTTCCTGGTGACGAGCGTCGCGACGCTGCGGGAGCGCACGTCGGGCACGCTCGAGCGGCTCATGACGCTCCCGATCGGCCGGGCGGACGTCGTCGTCGGCTACGCGATCGCGTTCGCGGTGCTCGCGTCGGTGCAGGCGCTCGTCGTGGTCGGGTTCGCGGTGGGCGTGTGCGGGATGGACGTGGCCGGCCCGATCGGCCTGGTGATCCTGGTCGCGGTGCTCGACGCGGTCCTCGGGTGCGCGCTGGGGCTGGGCGCGTCCGCCCTCGCCCGGACCGAGTTCCAGGCGGTGCAGCTCATGCCGGCGGTGATCTTCCCGCAGATCATCACGTGCGGTCTGCTCATGCCCCGCGACGAGATGCCGCAGCTGCTCGAGTGGCTGTCGCGCGTCTTCCCGCTGACCTATGCGCTCGACGCGATGCAGAAGCTCGCGGCGGGGTCGGGCTGGTCGGACGTGCGCGGCGACGTCGGGGTCGTGGCGCTCTTCATCGTCGGCGCCCTCGTCGTCGGGGCCTCGACCCTGCGTCGCCGGACTCCCTGAACGTCTCCCGACGCCGCACGGCGCGCGGCCGGCCCCTGACGCGCGGGACGTCGGGTGTGGGAGCGCGACCGTCTCTGAATCGTCACACTCCTGTGATCCACGCCACTTGACTACGTAGTCATCCGGTGGTTTGACTACGTAGTCATCGGGCAGAGCCGACCGAAGGGACACCGTCGTGGCCGTGGAGCGAGCAGTCGTCGCGATGGACGTGGCGCGCGCTGCCGGCGTCTCGCAGAAGACCGTGAGCCGCGTCATCAACGGCGACCCCCACGTCCGCCCGGAGGTCCGCGACCGGGTCCGCCACGCCGCCGCGACCCTCGGCTACCGGCCCAACCGCGCCGCTCGCCAGCTCGTCTCGGGGCGCAGCAGGACGATCGGCGTGCTGTCTGTCGGCTCCACCGACTTCGGCCCCGCGTCGATCATGGTCGGCATCGAGCGGGCGATCCGCGAGGCCGGCTACGCGATGTCGGTCGTCAACACGCTCGAGGGGGACCCGGAGAGCATCACCGGCTCGCTGCTGGACCTCGTCGAGCAGGGCGTCGACGGCATCGCGGTCAACGAGCCCGTCGGGGTCTTCACGCTCGACGCGGCACAGGTCGGCGACCTGCCGCTCCTCAGCCTGTCGGGCCGGTACGGCATCTCCACCAACGAGCTCATGGTCGACGCGGACCAGGCGGGTGGCGGCCGCGCCGCGACCGAGCACCTGCTGGGACTCGGGCACCGCACGGTCCACCACGTCGCCGGCCCGTCCGGCTGGCGGTCGGCGGGGCTGCGCGCCGACGGCTGGCGGCAGACGCTGGCCGCGGCGGGCGCGCCCGTCCCCGAGGTCCTGCACGGCGACTGGAGCGCACCGTCGGGCTACGCCGTCGGGCAGCGCCTCGCCGCCGACCCCGACGTCACCGCCGTCTTCGTCGCGAACGACCACATGGCGATCGGCGTGCTCCGCGCGTTCGCCGACGCGGGTCGCGACGTCCCCGGTGACGTGTCCGTCGTCGGCTTCGACGACATCCCTGAGGCCGCGTACCTGACGCGTTCCCTCACCACGATCCGCCAGGACCTCGCGCACCTGGCCTCGTTCGGCGTCCGGCTCCTCGTCGACGCCGTCGAGAACCCGCGACGGCAGGACCGTCGCGAGGACGTCCCGGTCGAGCTCGTGGTCCGGGAGACGACAGCAGCACCCCGCGGGCGGGGCTGACCCAGCCGCACCCGCACTCCGGCCCACGAGGCCAACCCGGGCGTCCCGCCGCGCACCATCGCGGCGGGGCGCGCGCACCGACCGGACCAGCACGACCTTCACGAAGGAGTGGAGCATGTCGAGGACGATCACGTGGCGGCGCAAGGCCGCCGGGCTCACCGCGGGTGTCGCCGTGGCGGCGCTCGCCCTCACCGCCTGCAGCAGCGGCGGCGGGAGCGACGGCGGCGGCGAGACGACCGGCCCCGTCAGCCAGGCCGACATCGACGAGGCCATGAAGACGCCGACCAAGCTGACCTTCTGGACGTGGGTCCCCGACATCGAGAAGGAGGTGAAGCTCTTCGAGGACGCCTACCCGGCGATCGACGTCGAGGTCGTCAACGTCGGCCAGGGGGCCGACCACTACCAGAAGCTCCGCAGCGCGCTGAAGGCGGGCGAAGGCGCCCCGGACGTCGCGCAGGTCGAGTTCCAGCACCTGTCGTCGTTCGCGCTGGGCGACAACCTGCTCGACCTCACGCCGTACATGCCGGCCGACGTCGGCGACGACTACGTGCCGTGGGTGTGGGAGCAGGTCAAGTCGACCGACGGCGAGAAGGTGTGGGGCGTCCCGCAGGACTCGGGCCCGATGGGTCTGCTGTACCGCGAGGACCTGCTGTCGCAGCACGGCATCGAGGTCCCGACGACGTGGGACGCGTTCGCCCAGGCGGCGACCGACCTGCACGCGAAGGACCCGAACCTCTACCTGACGAACCTGCCCGGCAACGACATGGGCCAGTTCACGGCGCTGCTGTGGCAGGCCGGTGCGCGGCCGTTCGGCTGGGACGGCAAGGAGACGGTGACGATCGACCTGACGTCCGACGAGGCCACGCAGGTCGCGCAGTACTGGGGCGACCTCGTCGCCGCCGACGCGGTCTCCGTCGACCCGGACTTCACCGACGCCTGGTACCAGGGGCTCGCGAACGGCAAGTACGCGTCCTGGGTGGCCGCCGCGTGGGGGCCCGTGTTCCTCCAGGGCACGGCTGCGAACACGTCGGGCCTGTGGCGCGCGTCGACGATCCCGCAGTGGGAGGACGGCGCGAACGTGTCCGCCAACTGGGGCGGCTCGTCCGACGCGGTGCTCGCGTCGACCAAGAACCCGATCGCGGCGTCGCAGCTCGCGCTGTGGATCAACCACGACAAGGCGTCAGCGATGACGATGGCGACCGAGCAGTTCCTGTTCCCGACCACGACCGAGGTCCTCGAGGACCCGCAGTTCGCCGACGAGAAGTCCGAGTTCTACGGCGGCCAGGAGGTCAACAAGCTGTTCGCCGAGGTGTCCTCGACGGTCGAGCCGGACTTCGGCTGGCTGCCGTTCATGGACTACGCCTACTCCGCCGGTGAGGAGACCGTCGGCAAGGCCATCGCGGACAAGACCGACCTGGTCGAGGCCATGCAGGCGTGGCAGGACAAGCTCACGACCTACGCCGAGCAGCAGGGCTTCACCGTCGCCGACTGAGGGACCGCCGGTCCCGCGGCACTCCGCAGGCCGCGGGACCGGCACCCCTCACCGACCCCGGGAGACACCGATGACCGACGTCGTCACGCCCGAGCGCACCCTCGCGCAGCCCCGGAAGCACCGGCACTCGTCGCCGATGCGCCGCAAGCAGAACGCCACCGCGTACCTGCTCATCGCGCCGTTCGTCGCGATCTTCGTCCTGTTCCTCGTCACGCCGCTCGTCTACGCGGGCTACCTCAGCCTGTTCCGCGAGCAGCTCGTCGGCGGCACCGCCTTCGTCGGGCTCGAGAACTACTCGCGCGCGCTGTCCGACCCGTCGTTCCTGTCGGGCGTCGGACGCATGACGCTCTTCCTGGTCATCCAGGTGCCGGTCATGCTCGGGCTGTCGCTGCTGTTCGCGCTGCTGCTCGACGCGGGCGTGCTGTACCTGCAGCGCTTCATCCGGCTCGGCATCTTCGTCCCGTACGCGGTGCCCGGCGTCGTCGCGGCCCTCATGTGGGGCTACCTCTACGGCCCCGACTTCGGGCCCGCCGCGCAGATCGCCGACGCGGTCGGCGCCCCGGCGCCGCCCTTCCTGTCGGCCGACTGGATGCTGTTCTCGATCATGAACATCGTCACGTGGGAGTTCGTCGGCTACAACATGATCATCATCTACGCCGCGCTGCGGGCGATCCCCGCAGAGCTGTACGACGCGGCATCCGTCGACGGGGCCGGCGCGGTCCGCACCGCGTGGAGCATCAAGATCCCGGCCGTCCGCCCGGCGCTCCTGCTGACGCTGATCTTCTCCGTGATCGGCACGTTCCAGCTCTTCACCGAGCCGAACCTGCTGCAGTCGCTCGCGCCCAACGTGATCGGCACCGACTACACGCCGAACCTCTACGCGTACAACCTCTCGTTCATCAACCGTGACCTGAACTACGCCGCAGCGATCGCCTTCGTGCTGGGCATCGTCATCATGATCGTCTCCTACGTGGTGCAGCTCTCGGCGCAGCGCAGGGAGCGCAAGGAGCGTGCCCGATGACCACGACGACGATCAGCACCCCCGCGGGCCGGCGCGCGTCCGGACCCGCCCAGCCGGCGGCACCGCGCAGCCGCCGCCGCCGCGCCTACTCGAGCGACCAGCCCCGCCGCAGCCCGCTGCTGACGGTGCTCATGCTGCTGGCCCTGGTGTACTTCCTGCTCCCGCTGTTCTGGCTCGTGGTGGCGTCGACCAAGTCGAACGCGGACCTGTTCTCCTCGTTCGGCCTGTGGTTCGCGCAGTCGATGTCCCTGTGGGAGAACATCCAGGCCGTGTTCACGGCGCAGGACGGCGTCTACCTGCTGTGGATGCGCAACACCGTCATCTACGCCGGCACCGCAGCCGTCGGCGCCGCGTTCCTCGCGACGGCGGCCGGCTACGCGTTCGCGAAGTACCGGTTCCCCGGCAGCAACGCGATCTTCAGCGGCATCCTCGGGTCGATCATGATCCCGACGACGGCGCTCGCGATCCCGACGTACCTGCTGTTCGCGAAGGCCGGCCTGACGAACACGCCGTGGGCGGTCATCCTGCCCTCGCTCGTCAGCCCGTTCGGGGTGTTCCTCATGCGGGTGTACGCGGCCGACGCGGTCGACGACACGCTCATCGAGGCGGCCCGCGTCGACGGTGCCGGGGAGCTGCGGATCTTCTTCCAGGTCGCGCTGCGGCTGCTCGTCCCGGGCCTCGTGACGGTCCTGCTGTTCACGCTGGTCGCGACGTGGAACAACTACTTCCTGCCGCTCATCGTGCTCAACAGCCCCGACCTGTTCCCGCTGACCGTCGGCCTCGCGCAGTGGCAGGCCACCGCCGCGGGCGGTTCCGGCTCACGACCGCTGTTCTCGAGCGTCATCACGGGATCGCTCATCTCGATCATCCCGCTGATCATCGCGTTCCTGTTCCTGCAGCGGTACTGGCAGTCCGGGCTCGCGACCGGCTCCGTCAAGGGCTGACGTACCCCCTGTTCCCGCCGCCGGCGCGCTGTCGCCCGCGGCCCCTGATCCACCGGTACACCCGGCTGAGGAGACCTCATGTCCGTGCAGCACGACCGCGTCCGCTTCGGCGCCGCGTACTACCACGAGTACCACAGCCCCGGCGCCGACCCGACGCCCGGCGACCTCAAGCGCGACCTCGACCTCATGGCCGCCGCCGGGTTCACGGTGATCCGCGTCGGCGAGTCGGTCTGGTCCACCTGGGAGCCGTCCGACGGGCGGTTCGACCTCGACTGGCTCGAGCCGGTGCTCGACGGCGCGCACGAGCGCGGCATCGACGTCGTGCTCGGCACCCCGACGTACGCGGTACCGCCGTGGCTCGTCCGCCGGTACCCGGAGATCGCGGGGGAGTCCGCGACGGGCCGGCCGATGGGCTGGGGCGCGCGGCAGGAGGTCGACTTCACGCACCCCGTGTTCCGCTGGTACGCCGAGCGCGTGCTGCGCCGGATCGTCGAGCGCTACCGCGACCACCCGGCCGTCGTCGGGTACCAGGTCGACAACGAGCCGGGCCTGCACCTGCTGCACAACCGCGGGATCTTCGAGCGGTTCGTCGACCACCTGTCGGACACGTACGGCGACGTCGAGACGCTCAACCGCGAGTGGGGCCTCGTCTACTGGTCGCACCGCCTCTCGACGTGGGCCGACCTGTGGACGCCCGACGGCAACGCGCAGCCGCAGTACGACCTCGCGTGGCGTCGGTTCCAGGCGTCGCTGACGACGGAGATGATCGACTGGCAGGCCCGCGCCGTGCGCGAGCTCGCGCGGCCCGGTCAGTGGGTGACGACGTGCATCGCGTACGAGCGGCCCGCGCTCGAGGACGCCGACCTCGCGTCGGTCCTCGACGTGACCAGCGGCAACGCGTACTACACGATGCAGGACGGCCTCGCGCACCCGTCGGCGGCGGTCGTGCCGCAGTCGTGGACAGCGACGGGCACGTGGGCGCTGTTCCAGGTGGCCGACGTGATGTGGTCCTCGCGCGACGAGCCCTTCCTCGTGACCGAGACCGACGCGCAGGCCATCGGCGGCCCGTCGACGAACCTGCCCGCCTACCCGGGGCAGTGGCGGCAGGCCGCGTGGGCGCTCGTGACCCGCGGCGCGCGCATGGTCGAGTACTGGCACTGGCGCACGTTGCACTACGGCGCCGAGACGTACTGGGGCGGCGTGCTGCCGCACAGCGGCGTGCCCGGCCGGGCGTACCGCGAGATGGCCGTGCTCGGGGCGGAGCTCGGGCGCGTCGGCGGGCTGCTCGCCGACGCGACCCCCGACGCCGACGTCGCGATCTGGCACCACGGCGCGAGCCGGTGGGCGCTCGCGGGCCAGCCGCCGCTCCAGACGGCGTCGGGCGAGGGCGACCCCCTGTCCTATCCGCGGATCGTGGCGTCGTTCTACCGGGGCGCGTTCGACGCGGGCCTGCAGGTGCGGGTCGTGCGACCGCAGCACGTGGGCGCGGAGGACCCCGCGGCCGTCGCCGCGCGTCTCCCCGTGCTCGTGGCGGCCGGGTTCTACGCCGCCTCCGACGACGAGCTCGCCTGGCTGCGCCGGTACGCGGAGGCGGGCGGGCACCTGGTCGTCGGCCCGCGCACCGGGTACGCCGACACCGAGGCGCGCGCCCGGGCGACCGTCCAGCCGGGCGGCCTGTCGGAGGCGGCAGGCGCCTGGTACGACGAGATCGCCAACCTCCCGACGCCGGTCCCGGTCGTCGCCGCCCCCGGCTCCCCGCTGACCCTGGACGACGACGCGACGGCGACGGCGTGGGCGGAGGGCCTGACCCCCGGCACCCCGCCCGAGGGCGACCGCACGACCGCGGCGGCGGACGGGGAGGCCGACGTGCTCGCGCGGTACGTGCACCCGCACCACGGGGCCTGGGCCGCGGCGACGACCCGGGCGTACGGCGCGGGGCGCGTGACCGTCGTCGGGACCGTGCCGGGCGCGTCGTTCGCGCGGTCGCTCGCGCGCTGGCTCGTGCCGCAGCCGCTCGCCGGCTGGTCGGACCTGCCGCCGAGCGTCACGGTGCACACCTCGACGACGACCGACGGCCGCCGCGTGCACGTGCTGCACAACTGGTCGTGGGACGCGGTCGACGTCGTCACCCCCGCGGACCTCGACGTGCTCGCCGCGCGCGGCGACCGTCCCGCCGACCCGCCGCCGCCGGACGAGCCGGGAGGCCCGCTCGACGCGGGTGCCACGGTGACGCTCGGTGCGTGGGACGTGCTCGTGGCGGTGACCCGGTGAGCGCGCGCTGGCCCACCGAGGGCATCGCGTTCGGCGGCGACTACAACCCGGAGCAGTGGCCGGAGGAGGTCTGGCAGGAGGACGTCGCGCTCATGCGCGAGGCGGGGGTCAACCTCGTGTCCGTCGGGATCTTCTCGTGGGGCGAGCTCGAGCCCGAGGAGGGTGTCTACCGGTTCGAGTGGCTGGACCGTGTGCTCGACCTGCTGCACGAGAACGGCATCGGGGTCGACCTGGCGACGCCGAGCGCGGCGCCGCCGGTGTGGCTCCATCTGAAGCACCCGGAGATGCTGCCCGTCGACGCGGACGGCCTGCGGTACACGCAGGGCAGCCGCGAGTCGTGGTGCCCGAGCAGCCCGGTCCTGCGCGAGCACGCGCTGCGCATCGCCCGTGTGCTGGCCGAGCGGTACGGGCAGCACCCGGCGGTGCGGATGTGGCACGTGTCGAACGAGCTCGCGTGCCACAACGGGCGCTGCTGGTGCGACGTGTCGGCGGCGGCCTTCCGGGACTGGTTGCGCACGCGGTACTCCGACGACGTCGACGCGCTCAACCTGGCGTGGGGGACGGCGTTCTGGGGACAGCGGTACGCGTCGTTCGACCAGGTGCTGCCGCCGCGCCGCACGACGACGATCGCCAACCCGGGGCAGCGGCTCGACTTCGAGCGGTTCTCGTCCGACGCGTTCGTCGACCACCTCGCCGCGGAGGCCGCGGTCCTGCGCGAGGTCACGCCGCACCTGCCGGTCACGACGAACTACATGGTGATGGGCGAGTTCCACCAGCTCGACTACGCGGCCACGACGCCGCTCGTCGACCTGGTCTCGAACGACCACTACCTGTGGGCGGCGGACCCGGACGGCTGGGCGGAGCTCGCGTTCAGCGCCGACCGCGTGCGCGGGCTCGCCGGCGGCGAGCCGTGGCTCGTCATGGAGCACTCCACGAGCGCGGTGAACTGGCAGCCGCGCAACCTCGCGAAGGGCCCCGGCCAGCTGCTGCGCAACTCGTTGCAGCACGTGGCGCGCGGCGCCGACGGCGCGCTGTTCTTCCAGTGGCGGCAGTCCCGCGCGGGCGCCGAGAAGTACCACTCGGGGATGGTGCCGCACGCCGGCCGCGACTCGGCGCTGTTCCGGGACGTCGTCGACCTGGGCGCGACCCTCGGGCGGCTCGCGGAGGTGCGGGGGAGCGTCGTCGAGCGGGCACGCGTCGCGCTGCTGTGGGACACGCAGGCGTGGTGGGCCGCCGAGCTCGAGGCGCACCCGACGGTCGACGTCCGCTACCTCGACCAGGCGCGACGCCTGCACCGGGCGCTGCTCGACGCGGGAGTCGCCGTCGACGTCCTGCCCGCCACGGCACCGCTCGACGGGTACGAGGTGGTCCTCGTGCCGACGCTGTACCTCGCGCCGGACGGGCTCTCCGACCGGCTCGAGGCGGTCGCGGCGCGCGGGGGGCAGGTCGTCGTCACGTACTTCTCCGGGATGGTCGACGAGCACGACCGCGTGCTGCTCGGCGGGTACCCGGGGGCGTTCCGCGACCTCCTGGGCGTGCGCGGCGAGGAGCTCGCACCGCTCCCCGACGGCGGTCGCGTGACGCTCGACGACGGGTCCGTCGGCGAGGTGTGGTCGGAGCGCATGACGGTGCCCGACGCGGAGGTCGTGGCGTCGTTCGCCGACGGCCCGTCCGCAGGCTTCCCGGCGGTGACGCGTCGCGACGTGGGCGACGGCGCGGCCTGGTACGTCGCGACGCGCCTGGACCCGGCGTCGACGTCGGCGCTGCTCGGCACGGTGCTCGCGGCTGCCGGTGTCGACCCGCTGGTGCCCGACGTCCCGGCCGGGGTCGAGGTCGTCCGGCGCGTGGGCGACGGCGCGGCGTGGCTGTTCGCGATCAACCACACCGACGACGACGCCCGGATCGACGCGTCGGGCACGGACCTGGTCGCGGGCGGCGTGCATGACGGCGGCGCGACGGTCCCCGCTCACGGCGTCCTCGTCCTGCGTCAGGACCGCTGACGCGGCGACGGGCCGTCGCCGACGACGGGTGGCTGCGCCAGGACCGCTGACGCACCCACCCGTCGTCGCGCGCCTGCCGCTGACGCGGTGGGCCCGTCGCAGACGAAGGGGCTCCCGGACCGGTGCGCACTCCGGCCCGGGAGCCCCGGTCTCAGCGGGTCACCCCGCGCGTCACCACGCGGACGGCGGCGGCGGGGGCACCACCGGCGGCCGGTCGTCGCACGTGATCGTGTTCGGCAGCTCCCACGGGGCCATCCACGGTCCGGTCGTCCCGCCGCCGTCGTTGCCGCCGCCGTCGACCACGGTGAACTCCGAGCCCGCGGGCGTGAACCCGAAGGCGCCGCAGTTGTTGATGCCGACGGCCCCGACGTTGCGCGCGTCGACGTTCGTGAACGTCGCCGACCCGGCGGACCGGGCGGACAGGACCGACGTGCCCGTGCCGTCGACGCGCACGTCGCGCACGTCGACGCCGGTGATCGAGTACCGGTCCTTGACGGGCCAGTCGGTCACGAGCATGAGCGCGTTGTACGTGCTGTCGAGGAAGTGGTCCCCGACGACCTGCAGGTCGACGTCGATGCTGCGGTCGAGCGCGAACACCCACAGCGCCCCGAGCCCGATGTTCCAGTTGAGCTCGTAGGTCCCGGCCCGGACGGTCGTGTTGTCGACGAACCGCAGCGACCCGGTGAACGGCTCGGCGCCGAAGCGCGACCCGGCGTGCAGCGCGCTGCCCTCCCGGACGGGGTCGGCGACGAGGTTGCCGACGACCGTGATGTCCTCGCCGCCGTAGATCGCGATCCCGTTCGCGAGGGTCGGCGTCTGGACGGTGTTGCGCGCGAACGTGCTGCGCGCGTTCGTCGTGCCCTGCGCCCACATGGCGAGCGCGTCGTCGCCCGTGTTCCGGACGACGGAGTTCCGCACGACGGAGTCGGTGACGCCGGTGTGGAAGTTCACGCCGTCGGCGATCTGGTCGACGATCACGCTGTCGCTCACGACGAGGTTCGACATGGGTCCGTCGAACCACATGCCGACCTTGGTGTGCTGGATGTACAGGTCGCGGATCGAGGAGTCGCTCATGGCCCCGCCGACGCCGTTCACCTGGTCGGTGTCGATGCGCTCGCGGACATCGCCCTGGATCGCGAACCCGGACAGGTGCACGTCGCGCGACCCGCCCTCCGCCGCGGGCTTCCCGTAGATCCCGACGCCGGTGTGGACCGACCCGTCGGGTGCGGGCGTCGGCAGCGCGACCTCGCGCCCGCGCAGCGTCGTCCACCACGACCCGGCGCCCTCGATGGTGACGTCATCGACGACGAGGTGCCGGTTCACCTGGTACGTGCCGGGCGGCAGGTAGACGGGCAGGTCGTGCTTCTTCGCGAACGCGATCGCCCGCTCGATCGCGGGGGCGGCGTCGCGACGGCCCGTCGGGTCGGCGCCGAACAGCACGGCGTTGGCCGCCTTGAGCCGCACGTGCGGCGCGGCGACGAGCTGCGAGTCGAGCAGGTCGATCACGGTCCACGCGGCGGTGGCCTTCTTCGGCACGGTGAGCCGCACGGTCTCGCCCGCGCGGTAGGTCCGGTCCAGCAGCACGCGCTGCTCGTCGTAGAAGTGCATGGGCCGGAACGGCGTGGTGATCGTGGGCGCCGGTGTCGTCGCGGACGGCACGCAGCCGCACTCGGTGATCCACCAGTCGGGGTGCAGCAGTCCCGCGTCCGGGTCGTTCGTGAACGGGTACTGGTTGTAGAGCCACGAGTACTGCGACGTGAGCGTGATCGTCCGCCGGTCCTTGCCGACGGTGACGTCGAGCGGCGACGTGATCCCGCCGCCCGTCGGGGCGTCCGGGATCGCGTAACGGATCGTCAGCGCGTTCGCGGCCTTCGGCAGCCGGAACTCGACGTGCTGGCCGGGCAGCAGCCGCACCGCCGACCGGCCCGACGCCTCCGCGGGCAGCGTGTAGGCGGTCCGGTCGGGGCCGATGACGGTGCCGTTCGTCGTCGCGGCCTCGGCCTCCTGCTCGACGACCCCGAGGTCGGCGCCGCGCCCCGCGACGAGGGCCGGGTCGAGCGCGGCACGGGTCGCGGGTGGGCTCGCCGCGGCCGTCCCGGGCGGGACGGGCGGGCCGGGGCGGCCGGTGGCCGTGGCGCCGGCGGCGGGGGCGAGCACGCCGGCGAGGGTCAGCGCGACGACGGCGACGGTGGCCGCGCGGGGCGGCCGTCGTCGTCCGCGCGCGAGGGTGGGGGTGAGCGGGATCCGCACGGGAGCGCCTCCTTGCGCAGCCGGGACGGCGCCGCGGGACGCGGGCCGGGTGGACACACCGTAGAGACCGGACAGAACCCCGGACAAGAGTGCACGAACATGCGCAAGAACTTGCGTCAGTGAGGCAAAAGAGCAACATAGGCACGATGCCAGGCCCGCGTCGTGCTGATCATCGCCCGGAGCGGCCAGGGACCCGATCCCGAGTGCCGGACCGGGGGTCGAGCCCTACCCGGACCGGCCTCGCCGCGCCGCGCGCGGCTCGCGCGCAGCGGCGGTCTCGCGGCGTGACCGGATCGCAACAAAAGCGGTGCCCCGCATGCCCGATGTGAACGCTAACATCGCGCTTGACCGAGGGGTCCGGTTCGCACCGAAGGTGCACACCGCCCCGCCCGGCAGTGCCGGGCGTGCACGACCGCGGTCCGGCCAGCGTCGGCCGGACCGGGGGTGAGGTGGGTTTCTCGAGGAGGAGAAGCATGGCCAGCACGACGTTCCACAAGCGCGCGATCACGGCCGGGCTCGCGGCCCTGGTGCTCGGCCTGTCGGCCTGCGCCGGCGGCGACGGCGACAGCGGCGGCGACGAGACCGCGGGCGGCGACGGTGGGGGCGACCTCATCTCCGTCGGCTTCGCCCAGGTCGGTGCCGAGTCCGGGTGGCGCACCGCCAACACGACGTCCATCAAGGACTCGCTCACGAAGGAGGAGGGCTTCGACCTCAAGTTCTCCGACGCCCAGCAGAAGCAGGAGAACCAGATCCAGGCGATCCGCTCCTACATCGCCCAGGGCGTCGACTACATCGCGTTCTCGCCCGTGGTCGAGTCCGGCTGGGACGCCGTGCTCGAGGAGGCCAAGACGGCGAACATCCCCGTGATCCTCACGGACCGCGCGGTCGACACCGAGGACGAGTCGCTCTACGTGACGTTCATCGGGTCGGACTTCGTCGAGGAGGGCCGCCGGATCGGCAAGTACGTGTCCGACACCCTCGCGACCGAGCCGATCAAGGTCGTCGAGCTCCAGGGCACGACCGGCTCGGCGCCCGCGATCGACCGCAAGACCGGGTTCGAGGAGGCCACGAAGGACAACCCGAACGTCGAGATCATCGCCTCGCAGACGGGCAACTTCACGCGCGCCGAGGGCAAGACGGTCATGGAGGGCTTCCTCCAGGCGTACCCGGACATCGACGTCGTCTACGCGCACAACGACGACATGGGCCTCGGCGCCATCGAGGCGATCGAGGCCGCGGGCAAGAAGCCGGGCGAGGACATCAAGGTCGTGACGATCGACGGCGTCAAGGACGGCATGCAGGCGCTCGCCGACGGCAAGATCACCTACATCGTCGAGTGCAACCCGCTGCTCGGCCCCGACCTGGCCGAGATCATCAAGACGCTCGACTCGGGCGGCACGGTCGAGAAGCGCATCGTCACCAAGGACGAGGAGTTCGACCAGGCCGCGGCCCAGGAGGCGCTGCCGAACCGGCAGTACTGACCGACGTCCACCGCCCGCTCCCGGGACACGGCCCTGCCCGTGCCCCGGGAGCGGGTGCCGCTCGCCGGTACGTTGGACGCACCGGCAGGTAGAGAGGTCGACGATGACCGACACCCAGACGGCGACGAGCACCGCGACGCTCGACGAGCCGCGCCCCGTCGTCACGATGACGGGGATCTCCATCGGCTTCCCGGGCGTCAAGGCGCTCGACGGCGTGGACTTCCGGCTGTTCCCCGGCGAGGTGCACGCGCTCATGGGCGAGAACGGCGCCGGCAAGTCCACGCTCATCAAGGCGCTGACCGGCGTCTACCAGGTCGACGCGGGCACGGTCCTCGTCGACGAGACCCCCGTGACGTTCACCGGTCCCGCGCAGGCCCAGGCCGCGGGCATCAGCACCGTGTACCAGGAGGTCAACCTCTGCGACAACCTCTCGGTCGCGGAGAACATCATGCTCGGCCACGAGGTCCGCCGGTTCGGCGTCGTCGACTGGCCCGCGACCCGTCGGGAGGCCCGCACGCACCTCGCGACGCTCAACCTCGACATCGACCCGCGCTCGCAGCTGTCGTCGCACAGCCTCGCGGTGCAGCAGCTCGTCGCGATCTCCCGCGCGATGGTGGTCGACGCGCGCGTGCTGATCCTCGACGAGCCCACGTCGAGCCTCGACGCCGACGAGGTCGCCCGGCTGTTCGACGTCGTGCGCGCGCTGCGCGACCGCGGCGTCGCGATCCTGTTCGTCTCCCACTTCCTCGAGCAGGTGTACGCGCTGTCCGACCGCATGACGGTCCTGCGCAACGGCACGCTCGTCGGGGAGTACCGCACGGCCGACCTGCCCCGGGTCGAGCTCGTGCAGAAGATGATCGGCCGGTCGCTCGAGGTGCTGGAACGCCTCGAGGAGGCCCCCAAGCCCGTGGTCGCCGCGCGCGAGGACACCCGCCCGTACCTCCAGGCGATCGGCCTGGGCCGCAAGGGCTCGATCGAGCCGTTCGACCTCGACGTGTACGCGGGCGAGGTCGTCGGCCTCGCGGGCCTGCTCGGGTCCGGCCGCACGGAGCTCGCGCGCCTGCTCTACGGCGCGGACCACGCCGACCGCGGCGAGCTGCGCGTCGAGGACCGCCCCGCGCGCCTGCGCACCCCCCGCGCCGCGCTCGCCCGCAAGATCGTGTACTCGTCCGAGAGCCGCAAGACCGAGGGGATCATCGCGGACCTCACCGTGCGGGAGAACATCGTCCTCGGCATCCAGGCCCAGCGCGGCTGGGTGCGGCGCGTGCCGAGGAAGAAGGCCGACGAGGTCGTCGACCGGTACGTCGAGGCGCTCGGCATCCGGCCCGCCAACCCGGACGCGCTCGCGGGCAACCTGTCGGGCGGCAACCAGCAGAAGGTGCTGCTGGCCCGGTGGCTCGCGACGCAGCCGAAGCTCCTGCTGCTCGACGAGCCCACGCGCGGCATCGACGTCGGCGCGAAGGCCGAGATCCAGCGGCTCGTCGCCGACCTCGCGTCGCAGGGCATGGCGGTCGTGTTCATCTCCGCCGAGCTCGAGGAGGTCCTGCGCCTCTCGCACCGGATCGCCGTCCTGCGGGACCGGCGCAAGGTCGCCGAGCTCGTCAACACCGACGACGTGACGACGGACGACGTCGTCGACCTCATCGCCAGTGCGGGGACGGCGGACGACCCGTCCGGCCCGCCGCCGCCCGACGAGGTCCAGGACGTCCAGCTCTTCGGGAAGGAGGACCGGGCATGAACGTCGTGCGGTCCGTGGTGCGGCACCGCCTGTTCTGGCCGATCGTCGCGCTCGTCGTGCTCGTCGTCGCGAGCACGCTCAAGTCGCCGACCTTCCTCGACATCACCGTCCGGGACGGGCACCTGTTCGGCGGGCCCGTCGACATCCTGCGGCGCAGCAGCGTGCTGCTGCTCGTGGCCCTCGGCATGACGCTCGTCATCGCGACGCGCGGCATCGACCTGTCGGTGGGTGCGGTCATGGCGATCGCGGGAGCCGTCGCGCTCACGCAGATCGCCGCGTCGCCCGACCCCGGCTCGCTCGCCACGGTCGCCGCCGCGATCGGCACGGCCCTGGTGATCGCGCTGCTCATCGGCCTGTTCAACGGGTTCCTGGTGGCGGTGGTCGGGATCCAGCCGATCATCGCGACGCTCGTCCTCATGACCGCCGGTCGCGGCATCGCGATGCTCATCACCGGGGGCAACATCACGACCGTCACGAGCCAGCCGTACAAGACGCTCGCGTCGGGGTACTGGCTGTCGCTGCCGGTCGCGGCGATCATCGCGGGCGTCGTCTTCGCGGCGACTGCCCTGGTCACGCGGCGCACCGCGCTCGGCGTGCTCATCGAGTCGGTCGGCATCAACCCCTCCGCGAGCCGCCTCGCGGGCGTCCGCGCCCGCACGATCATCTGGACCGTCTACGTCGTGTGCGCGCTGTTCGCGTGCCTCGCGGGGTTCATCCGCTCCGCCGACACCATGGCCGCCGACGCGAACAACATCGGGCTGTTCATCGAGCTCGACGCGATCCTCGCGGTGGTCATCGGCGGCACGTCGCTCGCGGGCGGCAAGTTCTCGCTCACGGGCACGCTCGTCGGGACGCTCGTCATCACGACGCTCACCCTGTCGATCACCATCCTCGGCATCCCGGCCAACGCGGTGTCGCTGTTCAAGGCCCTCGTCGTCATCGCGGTCTGCCTGCTGCAGTCCCCGGTCGTGCAGCACAGGATGCGTGCCCGCCGACGTCGTACGGCCCCCGTCCCGGTGGAGGTGCCGGCCTGATGTCCACCGACCAGCTCACCCGCCGCCTGCGTGGCCGCACCCCGGCCGCCGACGCCGCCGCGCCGTCGAGGCGCTGGCGCCTCGACGACCGCTACCTGCCCGTCCTCGGGACCGTCGTCGTGCTCGTCGTCATGCTCGTCGTGGCCGGCTCGCGCTACGACAACTTCCTCACCGGGCGGGTCATGGCGAACCTGCTCATCAACAACTCGTTCCTCGTGGTCCTCGCGGTCGGCATGACGTTCGTGATCCTCACGGGCGGCATCGACCTGTCGGTCGGTGCCGTCGTCGCGCTGTCGAGCATCGTCTCCGCGTGGATGCTCACGCACGGGTGGCCCGCCACGGTGGCGATCCCGGCGGCGATCCTCACGGGCACGCTCATCGGGCTCGCCGTCGGCGTGATGGTGCACGTGTTCGAGATCCAACCGTTCATCGCGACGCTCGCCACGATGTTCCTCGCGCGCGGCCTGTGCTACCTCGTCGCACCCGAGTCGATCCCGATCGCGGACCCGACGATCGTCGCGCTGGCCCGCACGCGCTGGGGGCCGGAGGACGGCTTCGTCCTCACGCCGTCCGGGCTCATCGCCCTGGTCGTCGTCGCCGTCGCGTTCGTGCTGCTGCACTACACGCGGTTCGGCCGCACGGTGTACGCGATCGGCGGCGGCGAGCAGTCGGCGCGGCTCATGGGTCTGCCCGTCGCGCGGACCAAGGTGCTCGTGTACGTCATCAGCGGCACGTGCGCCGGGCTCGGCGGTCTGCTGTTCGCGATCTTCTCCCGGTCCGGCTACGCGCTCACGGGCGTCGGCATGGAGCTCGACGCCATCGCCGCGGTCGTCATCGGCGGCACGCTGCTCACCGGCGGGTCGGGCTTCGTGCTCGGGTCGGTGCTCGGCGTGCTCGTGCTCGGGCTCATCCAGACGGCCATCACCTTCGAGGGCACGCTCTCCTCGTGGTGGACGAAGATCGTCATCGGCGGGCTCCTGCTCGTCTTCGTCGTCCTCCAGCGCCTGCTCGCGCTGCGACGGACCTGACGGGCCCCGGCCCGGTCCGTGGCGAGGCGCACCGCCGCGGGCCGGGCCGCGCCGTGCCGGTCACGCGTCCTCGGCGCGTCGAGCGACGGCCGCGTGAGACGCCGGTCCCGGGGTGTCGCCGCCGGTCGCTACCCTCGCCACCATGTCCGGGACCGACCTCATCGCCCAGCGCCTCGCCGCCGCGGGCGTCGACGACGTCACCGACGTCGCCCCGCTCGACGGGGGCCTCATCGCCGTCGCCGGGCTCGCGCAGCGACGGTCGGGGACGCCGGTCTTCGCCAAGACGCTGGAGGCGGGCGCGGACGGCATGTTCCACGCCGAGGCGGAGGGGCTGCACGTGCTGCGCGAGCGCGGCGGCGTGCGGACCCCCGACGTGCTGCACGTCGGCACCGACCTGCTCGTCCTCGAGGCGCTCGTGCCGCGCGTCGACACCCCCGACCTGTGGGAGGCGCTCGCGCACGCCGTCGCCCACCTGCACTCGTCGACGACCGGCACCCGGTTCGGCTGGCACCGCGACAACTACCTGGGCCGCATGCGGCAGGACAACACGTGGGACGACGACGGGTTCGAGTTCTTCGCCCGGCGACGCCTCCTGCGCTGGCTGCCCGAGCCGCGCGTGCAGGCCGCCCTCGACGAGCAGGACCGCCGCGCGCTCGAGCACCTGTGCGACCGGCTCACCGAGCTGCTCCCGCCCGCACCGCCGTGCCTCACGCACGGCGACCTCTGGTCGTCCAACGTCATCGCGACCCCGGACGGCGCCCCGGCCCTGATCGACCCCGCGGTGTCGATGACGTGGGCCGAGGTCGACGTCGCGATGCTGTGGAGCGAGCCGCGGCCGCCCGAGTCGGACCGCTTCTTCGACGTCTACGCCGAGGTCGTCGGCCTCGACGCGGGCTGGAAGGACCGGATGCCGCTGCTGTTCCTGCGGCAGGAGCTCGCGCTCGTCGCGATGTTCGACCACGACTGGGGCGCGGCCGAGCGGGTCCGCGCGCTGCTCGTGCCGTACCGCCGCCGCCTGCCGTCCCGCGTCGCCCCGCCCGCGGAGCCCGCGACGCCGCCGGCACCGGCCGACGCCCCGGCACCGCCTGCCGACGGCCTGCCGGTCGCCGGGGTAGCGTCCGACGCGCTCGGGACGCCCGCCCGCGCCGACACGCCCTGACCGTCACGCCCTGACCGTCACGCCCCGTCCCCGGAGAACCATGCCCCCGGTCTCGCTCGTCCTCTTCCCGGGACGCCACCACCTCGTCACCGCGTTCCAGGTCGACTACCTGCGCTCCCTGCTCGACGGCCACGAGGTCGACGACGCGGGCCGCCCGATCGAGGTCGCACCGGGCGCCGAGGTCGTGTGGGCGGTCACGTCCGCGACGCACACCGGCACGCGCCGCAACCCGCTGCCCGCGCACCGCCGGGAGTCGCTCGTCGAACGCGTGAGCGTCGCCGCGGACCTGCCCTCGGTCGTCGCCCCGGTCGCCGACGTGCCGCCGTCGGGCCGCTTCGCGAGCACCGTGCTCGCGTCGGTCGAGCTCACGACCGGCCGCCGCCCGACGCCGGAGAACACGGTCGTCGCGTGCTCGACGCCCGAGGTCGCGGCGCTGTACGCCGCTGTCGGCTTCCGCGTCGCACCCGTCGAGGCCGGCGTCACGCCCGCGCCGCCGCGGCCGTGGGACGTGCTCGAGCGCGTGGTCGCGGACGACCCGTCCTGGCGGGACCTCGCGCACCCGCAGACGGTCGCGTTCTACGACCGCTACCGGCTCGCCGACCAGATCCGGCTCATCCATACCGACCCGACCGTCGGCTCGGAGGGCGACCTCACGGAGACGCGCGACTACCGGACCTACACCGCGGCGTTCGACGACGCGTCGGACCGCAAGTGGGCGCAGGTCGCGCCGCACGTCGTGCCGGGCACCGTCGTCGACCTGGGGTGCGCGGCAGGCGGCCTGCTGGAGCGCGCCTCCCGTGACCCGCGGCTCGTCGAGTCCGACCTGTACGGCGTCGACGTGTCCCGGCACCTCGTCGCCGAGGCCGAGCACCGCAAGGCGCAGGGGGTCTTCGCGAACCCCAACGTGTTCTTCGCTCAGCGCAACCTGCTGCGGTCGTCGGTCTTCCCCGAGTCGTCGGTCAGCACCACGATCACCGTGGCGCTCACGCACGAGATCTCGTCCTACGGCAACGGCGTGGCGGACCTGCGCCTGCTGGCCGAGCGGATCTTCCGCCACACCGCCCCGGGCGGCGTGTGGATCAACAGCGACGTCCTCGGCCCCGACGACGGCGACCGCCTCGTCGACCTGGTCCTCGACGGCCCCGTGCGCCCCGACCACGCGGTCGCGGCCGACCTGTCCGGGCGCGACCGCGCCGCGGTGCACGACCACGTCGACGCCCTCACGCCCGCCGAGCGGTTCGTGCAGTTCGCGCACGACTTCCCGGCGCTGTCCGGCGCCGACCTCGCCGTGAAGGCGCAGGTCACCGACGCCGCGACCGCGACCGTCACGCTGCCGCTGCGCGGCGCGATGGAGTTCCTCACGACGCGCGACTACGTCGACTCGTGGCTGTCGGAGTGCCACGAGCGGTTCTGCGACATGACATGGGCCGACTGGGTCGACCTGCTCACGTCCGTCGGCTTCGAGGTCGCCGTCGGCTCGGCCCCGTGGACCAACGACTGGCTCGTCGAGAACCGCCTCTCGGTCGGCGCCACGCTCCGCGACCCGGCGACGGGCGGCCCCGTCCCGTGGCCCGTCACGCACCTGCTGATGGTCGCGCGCAAGCCCCGCTGACCCCGCCGGCACCGGCGCGCCACCGGCGGCGACGTCGGTCAGGGGCGTGCGGCGAAGCGCTCCAGCAGCTCGGCGTGGCCGGACACGATGATGATGTCGTTCTGCGAGATCCGGGTCTCGGGCGTCGCGTAGACGAAGTCGATGCCCGGGCTCTTCACGCCGATGACCGTCACGCCGTAGCGCTCGCGGATGTTGGACTGCGCGAGCGTGAAGCCCTGCGTCTCCTTCGGCGGGCGCATCTTCACGACGGTGAACCCGTCCTCGACCTCGATGTAGTCGAGCAGCTTGCCGGACACCAGGTGCGCCACGCGCGAGCCGGCGTCGGCCTCGGGGAGGATCACGTGGTGCGCGCCGATGCGCTGCAGGATGCGCGCGTGCTCGGCCGAGATCGCCTTGGCCCAGATCTGCGGGATGCCCATGTCGACGAGGTTCCCGGCGATGAGCACCGACGCCTCGATGTAGGACCCGACGCCGACGACGGCGACGGGGAAGTCGCGCGCGCCGAGCTGCTCGAGCGCCTCGGGGTTGGTGGCGTCGGCCTCGACGAGCGGCACGCGTCCCGCCCACTGGACGACGAGGTCGGGGTCCCGCTCGACGGCGAGCACGTCCTGGCCGAGCCGGTCCAGGGTGGCGGCGATCGCGGACCCGAACCGGCCGAGCCCGATGACGAGGACGCCCGCGTCCTTCTTGGACCCGCGCCCGGTGGTGCGGGCGGTGTCCCGCGAGGTGTCAGCCAATGATCGGCCTTTCTTCCGGCAGCCGGATGACCCGACGACGGTTGCGCAGCGCGAGCGCCGCCGCAAGCGTCATCGTGCCGGTCCGGCCGATGAACATGAGCACGGTGAGCACGTACTTCCCGGCGTCGGGCAGGTCCGTCGTGATGCCGGTGGACAGGCCGCACGTGGCGAACGCCGAGATGGTCTCGAAGAGGATGACGTCGAGCGCCTCGCCGGTGATCGCGAGCAGCAGCAGCGACGCGACGAGCACGAACGTCGCGGAGATGAAGGACACCGCGATCGCGACCTGCAGCGCCTCGCGCGGTATGCGCCGGCCGTAGGCCTCGACGTCGCGGTCGCCACGCGCCTCGGCGACGATCGCGAGCAGCATGACGGCGAGCGTCGTGACCTTGATGCCGCCCGCGGTCGACGCGGAGCCGCCGCCGACGAACATGAGCGCGTCCATGAGCAGCCACGTGCCCTCGTGCATCTCGGCGATGTCGAACGTCGTGAAGCCGCCCGAGCGGGGCATGACGCCCGCGAACAGCGACGCGAGGAACGTCGCGCTCGGGTCGAGCCCGCCGAACGTCTCGGGGTTGGTCCACTCGAACGCGGCGACGATGAGCGACCCGAACACCACGAGCGCGACGCTCGTGGTGAGCGTGAGCTTCGAGTGCAGGTTCCAGCGCCGCGGTCGGCGCAGGCTGCCGGCGATGTTGAGGATGACGGGGAAGCCGAGCGAGCCGACGAAGACGCCGACGATGATCGGCAGCAGGACCCACCAGTCGGACGCGTAGGGGAACAGCCCGTCGGGCGTCGGCACGAAGCCCGCGTTGTTGAACGAGGAGACGCCGTAGAAGATCGCGTGCCAGGCGGCCTCGCCCCACGACTCGTCGTACATGTGGAAGCGCGGCAGCAGGATCAGCGCGATCGCGACCTCGAACGCCGTCGACGTGATGATGACCGTGTTGACCAGCGAGCCGACCTCGCCGAGCCGCGTGAACTTCGTCTCCGACGACACCAGCAGCCGCTGCGTGAGGCCGAGGCGCCGGCTCACCGCGAGGCCGAGCAGCGACGCGAGCGTCATGACGCCCAGGCCGCCGATCTTGATCGCCACGAGGATGACGACGAGCCCCCACGTCGACCAGTACTCGCCGGTCGGCACGGTGACGAGGCCGGTCACGGTCGTCGCGGACGTCGCCGTGAAGAGCGCGTCGGCGAACGGCGCCTGCTCGCCCGACGTGGTGGCCCACGGCGCGAGGAGGAGCGCGGTGATGAGCGCGATGACCGACCCGAACACGCCGAGCGCGAGCCGTGCGGGCGACTGGCGTGCGGCTCGGTCGACGAGCTCGCGCACGTGCCACCTCATGCCCGGCCCGCCCCGCGCCATCGAACCTCCGCCTCGTGCCCACCGGCGCCCGCCGGACGGGCCCATGCTGGCACGCCGGACGGCCCTGCTCGACACGTGCCCGCGCGTGCCGCGGCTGTCGCCCGGCCGGACCTGCCCCGCGCCCACGCCGGGCGGGTCGGATCGACACGGACGGGCGGCGGGTGCGACGGTGTCCGCATGACGTCGCGGGGGCTGCACCCACCCGTCCAGGCCCGGGTGGTGTGGTCCGCCGACATGCTCGCCTACGACTTCGGCCACGGGCACCCGATGACCTCCGAGCGCGTCGAGCTGACGATCCGCCTGGCCGAGGCGCTGGACCTGCTCGGCGGCCCCGAGGTCGACCTCGTCGACGCACCGCCCGCCGGCGACGCGCTGCTCCTCACGGTGCACGAGCCCGAGTACGTCGCCGCGGTCAGAGCGGCCTCCGAGCACGGGACCCGGGACCCGGTGCGCGGCCTCGGCACGACGGACGACCCGGTGTTCCCCCGCATGCACGAGGCCGCGGCGCGCGTCGTGACGGGGACGGTCGAGTCGGCGCTCGCCGTGTGGGAGGGCCGTGCCGAGCACGCCGTGAACGTCACGGGCGGCCTGCACCACGCGATGCCGGGTGCGGCGTCGGGGTTCTGCGTGTACAACGACGCGGCGGTCGCGATCCGGTCGCTGCTCGCGGCGGGCGCGACGCGCGTCGCGTACGTGGACGTCGACGCGCACCACGGCGACGGCGTCCAGACGGTCTTCTGGGACGACCCGCGCGTGCTGACGATCTCGGTGCACGAGAGCGGCGCGGGCCTGTTCCCGGGCACGGGGTTCGCACGCGAGATCGGCGGCGCGGACGCGATGGGGTCGGTCGTCAACGTCGCGCTCCCCGCGGGGACCGGCGACACGGGCTGGCTGCGGGCGATCGACGCGATCGTGCCCGCGGCGGTGCGGGAGTTCCGCCCCGACGTGCTCGTGACGCAGCACGGCTGCGACTCGCACCTCATGGACCCGCTCACGCACCTGCGCGTCTCGGTCGACGGCCAGCGCGTGGCCGCGGAGCTGCTGCACGACCTCGCGCACGAGGTCGCGGGCGGCCGGTGGGTCGCGCTCGGCGGCGGTGGGTACGCGGTGCTGGACGTGGTGCCGCGGTCGTGGACGCACCTGCTCGGCATCGCGGCGCACCGGCCGGTCGAGCCCGGGACCGACGTCCCGGCGGCGTGGCGCGAGCTGGTCCGCGACCGCTACGGCCGCCTCGGCCCCGAGCGGATGACCGACGGCCGGCCCGTGCGCTTGCGTCCGTGGTCGGGGGGCTACGACCCGGCCGACGACGTCGACCGGGCGATCCGGGCGACGCGCGCCGCCGTCTTCCCGTGCTGGGGTCTCGACCCGGACCTCGACTGAGCCGCGACCTCGGCCGACGCGCGGCCGACGCCAGCCCGCGCTGCGCCGACCGGGTGGGGACCGGACGGGGGAGTCCCAGGCGTCTCCTCTTTCACACCAGTCCCAGGCGGCACTATCGTGGTCCGGCACCCGAGAGGGGAAGCGCGAGAGCCCGGCGCGTGGCCGAGCAGGACGAGAGAGCCGAGCCGATGAGCGACCAGCCGGGCCGCACGCGATTCCTCACCGTGGTCGAGGTCGCCGACGTCATGCGCGTCTCCAAGATGACCGTCTACCGGCTGCTGCACTCGGGGGAGCTCCCGGCGGTGCGCGTCGGCCGCTCGTTCCGGGTCCCGCAGGACGCGCTCGACCACTACCTGCGCACGGCGCGCGTGGAGCCCGAGCAGCAGGACCACGGCCGCCTCTCGTCCTGACGTCGGGGCACCCGGGGGACGGCGCGTCGCGGCGAGGGCCGTCGATCGCGTAAGGTAGTGCCTCGGACTTTCCCGTGCGTGGGCTCGCGGCCTCTGGCCGATGGACGGCACCGCGCGTCGATCGACCACCAGCAGGGCCCGTGCCGGGCCCACACCCGGAAGCGAGTTGAGGACCCATGGGCTCCGTCATCAAGAAGCGCCGCAAGCGGATGGCCAAGAAGAAGCACCGCAAGCTGCTGCGCAAGACGCGTCACCAGCGTCGCAACAAGAAGTGACCCTCCGCCGGCGTCGTCCTTCCCGGACGTCGTCGGCGCGACCGGCCTGACGGCCGGACATCCTCGGGCCCGGCACGCGCCGGGCCCGACGTGTTTCCCCGACCTGACCTGCCCTCCCGCTTTCGTACAACGATGTACGATGCCAGTGCGCAGGTGTCGCAGGTGACACCGCGCGTCGCTCTGCCACTATCGGTGAGGCGAGGTCGGGAGCGACGTGGTGCACGGGAGGCACGCATGAGCAGGCGCACGGGTGCGGTGACGATGCACGACGTCGCCGCGCGGGCGGGCGTGTCGATCAAGACCGTCTCGAACGTCCTCAACGGCTACCAGTACATCCGGCCCGCGACCAAGGAGAAGGTCGAGACCGCGATCGCCGACCTCGGCTACCAGGTCAACCTCACGGCCCGGAACCTCCGTCGCGGTCGCACGGGCCTCATCGGGCTCGCCGTCCCCGAGCTCTCCCTGCCGTACTTCGCCGAGCTCGCCGACTCCGTCATCCGCGCCGCCGAGGCGCGCGGGCTCACCGTGCTCATCGAGCAGACCGGCTCGGTGCGCGAGCGCGAGCTCGAGGTCCTCACCGGCCAGCGCCGGCACCTCACCGACGGGCTGATCTTCTCCCCGCTCGAGCTCGGCCCGCAGGACGTCGACGCGCTCGACGTCGACTACCCGATGGTCCTGCTCGGCGAGCGCATCTTCGGCGGCCCCGCCGACCACGTGACGATGAGCAACGTCGACGGTGCCAAGGCCGCCGTCCGGCACCTGCTCGACCAGGGTCGTCGTCGCATCGCGGTCGTCGGCGCGCACGAGGGCGAGACCGTCGGCTCCGCGGCGCTGCGCATGCAGGGCTACCGCGAGGCGCTCGAGGACGCCGGGCTCGGCGTCGACCCCGCGCTCATCGGCGAGGCCGGTCTGTGGCACCGCGCGACCGGTGCCGAGGCCATGCACCGCCTGCTCGACTCGGGCGTCGAGCTCGACGCCGTCTTCGGGCTCAACGACGCGCTGGCCCTCGGCGCCCTGCACGCGCTGCACGCGCGCCGCATCGACGTGCCGGAGCAGATCGCCGTCATCGGCTGGGACGACATCGAGGAGACGGCCTACTCGTCGCCCACGCTGTCGACCGTCTCGCCCGGCCGCGAGCAGATCGCCCGGACCGCGGTCGACCTGCTGCTCGCACGCATCGACGACCCCGACTCCGACCGCCCGTACGAGCGGGTGATCGCCGACTTCACGATCGTCGGCCGCGAGTCGACCCTCGGCGACGCCGCTCCCGAGGTCGCCCCCCTGGTCGCCGTCGCCCGCTGAGCTGATCTCTCCCGGGCCGCCTCGGGGGTCAGGGCGCGCCGGTCGCCCCGACGCGGTACGTCGTCGTGCCCCGACGGATCTCGACCGACCGGACCGCGGTGAGCACCGCCGAGCCCGCGTCCTCGTCGACGACCGCCTCGACCACGGCCGCGTCGCGATAGGCGTACCGCCCGCCGCCCGCCGCCGGCACGGCGGGCAGCAGCAGGTCCAGCAGCCCGGGGTCGTGGATGTCGACGCGCGCGGTCGCCGCGTCGCCCTCGAGGTGGGCCGTCGCCGCCCCGACCTCGAGCGTCCCGACGACGACGACGGCACTGCCTCGCAGCTCGGCGGCGCGCGCGAGGACCTCGGCGGGTGTCAGGGCGTCGGGCACGTCGCGCTCCTCGTCAGGTCGAGCGTGCTGGTCAGAACGAGTAGTTGATCATGATGGCTTGACCGGTGAACTTCTTCGTGAACGAGTCGAGGAGCTCGAAGTACTGCGTGCCCCACGGGTTGCGAACGGCCACCACCTGCTGGCCGAGCCGCGTCGTGACCCCGTCGACGACGACGTAGTGGAACGCGTGCGACGAGCCGGGCGGCATCCGGATGAGCGCGATCGCCGGGTTGCCGCCGGCCGCGGACGACGTCGCGGCGCCGAGGTCGCCGACCGTCGCGGTCAGGTTCATCCTCGCGTCGATGTGGTGCCGCTGCACGAGGCTCAGCAGGTCGGAGATGTACATGCCGTCGGGCCCCGCCGACTTGACCAGCTCGGCCATGTCGTGCGGCTGCCCCATGGTCTCGATCGCCATGCCCGCCGACACCGGCCCGCACGTCGGGTCCTGCCCCTGCGAGTACACCGGCCGGGACGGGCTGCCGGTCCGCGGCGCGGTCCCGTCCTCGCGGAAGCCGCGCGGGACGGCGGGCTCGGCGGGCGCAGGAGGCTCGGGAACGGGGCCCGGCGCGTCCGGTCCAGGGCCGGGCGGCTCCGGGCCGGGCGTCTCCGGCGCAGGGCCGGGAGTGTCCGGCGTGGGCGACGGGGTGGTCGGCGACGTGGTGGGCGTGGTCGGCGTCTCGGGCTCGGTCCCTCCGGGCCGCGGACCTCCACCGCGAGCGCCCATGATCTCGTCGGCGCGCGCGAGCACGTCGTCGGTCTCCCGCAGCACCGCGGCGGCCGGGTCGTCGGCGGACGACACCGCGCCCCGCAAGCCGTCCGCTGACCCGCGCAGCCCGCTGACCAGCGACGCCATCGTCAGCGCTGTCCGGGCGAACCCGTAGATCGCGGTGGCGCTCTGCACCATGTCCACGTAGCGGAGGAAGGTCCGGCCGGTGTCGCCGTGGCGCTCGACGATCTCTCCGCGGTGCTCCGCCACGACGGACGCGATCGTGCCGAGCGCCAGCGCGGCCCGGTCCGCCCAGAGCAGCACCCGGGCGGTCATCGACGCCTCGATGCCGAGCCCGGCGAGCGAGCCGGTGCCGAGCGTGAGCCCGATGCCCGCGACCTCGGCGATCTTCGTGAGCGTGCGGGTGTCGGCCTCGTTCGAGAGCTGGAGCAGGATGAGCGCGGGCCGGTGGACGAGCGTGCCGCCCAGGTCGTACAGGCGCACGCCGACGATCTCGTCCTCCGGCAGCTCGATCCCCGAGATGAAGACGTCGAGCGGGAGCGTCCGGGTCTCCTCGGCGAACATCTCGTCGTACTGCACCCGGACGGGCTGCTTGACCCAGATGCGCCCCTCGGGCCGCCGCTCGGCCTGGATGATCGCGTCGCTCATCACCGTGATCCCCGGCAGCCGGAACGGGAACACCTTGGCCGTCGCGAGCGCCTGCTCGAACGACTCAGGCGACCGGGTCGCTCCCTTGGTCCGCAGCAGGCGGTCCGCCTGCTGCTGCTCGTCGTCGCCGACGCTGCCGGACGTGAGCTCGTCGAACATGCGGTCCACGAGCCGTCGGCCGTCCTCCGAGGCGACGAGGACCCCGAGGGCCGCGTCGTCGAGGGCGGTGCAGATCGCGAGCGCGACGTCGTCGCGGTCCGTCGACCACAGCTCGTCGAGGACGCTCTGCACGAACGTGGCGTCCCCGCCGCGCGCGCGGGTCGCGAGGTCGGCGCCGAGGGCCGTCTCGTCGAGCGCGCCGAGCGAGGTCCTGGTGGCGATCAGGTCCGCGGCGGGGGACCGCTGGACGAGCGTCGACGCCGTGTGCGCGAGCCCGGCGACCCACCGTGCGACGGCCGCGTTGCCGGCGCCGTGCTGGAGCTGCACCACGTGCGACGCGCTCGCACCGGCACCGACGAGCACCGGTCCGGGCCGCGCACGCTGACCAGCGTGCTCGGGCGACGGGGGACGGGTCGACGGCGGAGTGCGTGCGGCGGCGTCCTCCCGGTCGACGAGTCGCGGCTCCGTCATGGGCCGACCTCCGGGTGCAGGCGGACCGTCCTCAGCCTGGCCGTCCCTCCGGTGCGGGCACAAGGTCGGCGGACCTCGCGCGGGGGAGGTCTGCCCTTCGGGGCAAGGGCGCTCGACGACGTCGGGACGGACTCGTCCGTTCAGGCGAGAGGGCCGTAGAGCTCGTGGGGCTCCGGGACGTCGCCCGGGTCGAGCGCGTCGAGCAGCGGCAGGACGCGGCGTTCCTCGAAGCGGAAGTGCGACTCCATGATCGCGGCGACGCCCTCCAGGTGCCGCGCGCGCTCGTCGGCGTCGGCGCCCGAGCGGATCGCCTCGCGCAGCGAGCCGAGGAGGTGGTCGATCATGCGGTGGTCCTGACGGAGCTGCCCGACGACCGGCGCCAGGTCGGGGTGCGCGCGCAGCAGGAGGGGGAACAGGCGGTCGTCCTCGCTGCGGTGGTGGCCCTCGAGCGCCGCGCAGAACCCCCAGCAGTAGAGGAGGGGGTCGCGGGCGGGGTCGGCGTCGAGGTCGTCGGGGTCGGCGTCCAGCGCCAGGTCGAGCGCCGCCCGCAGGCGTCGGTGCACCTCGCGGAGCTCGTCGGCGAGCGCGCGGGCGCGGGCGGTGTCAGGGGTGGGTGTCGTGATGGCGGTGTCTCCCGCTCGGGCGCCTCCATGCCTGACGCGGTCCGCCACCGGCACGCGACGCTCCGCCGACCGTAGCCGGACCCGGGGTCTGCCCGAAAGGGCACGGTCCGGCGGCTCGCCTGTCGAGGACCGTCGCCCCGGGTGACGATGAGCGGCATGGGGGCAGGTGGAACGACCCGCGCGCCGGGGCCGAGACCCACGACCGCCGTGCCCGGGCTGTCCGGGCCGCACCGTCGACCCGTCCCGCCACCGACCACCGCGTCACGTCCGACCACCGCGTCACGTCGTCAGACGCCCGCCACGTCAGCGCCCGTCGGGTCGGCCGCCCTGGTGGCCCTGCAACGCGCCGCGGGCAACCGCGCGGTGTCCGCCATGCTCGCGCGGGACGCGTCGGCGGCACCCGCCCTCGCTCCGGTGACGGATCCGGTGACCGCCCGGTCGACCCGTCCGGCGACGGTACCGGCCGTGACCGTGCAGCGGTGGTACACGAACGACCGGACGTGGGACCCCGTCGAGCCGACGACCGGCCAGGGCACCAAGGTCGACGCGATCGTCGGTCCGGGGCACGTCTACGGGTCGGGGCCGGGGACGCAGGTCGGGTTCCGCCCGTACGACTACACGCGGCTGTTCTCGGCCGCCACGGTCGGCCTGACGTACTGCCAGGGGCACCTGCTCAACGACAACCTGGGCGGTCCGGGCAAGCCGACCGCGCCGCACGCGGCGGAGAACCTCACGGCGTTCCCGCAGAAGCCGACGAACGGCGACCACAACAAGGGCATCGAGGAGTGGGTCAAGGCGGCGGCGAAGTCGTCGTGGTTCCGCTACGTCGTGACGATCGGCTACGGCACCGACTCGGCGGCGCGCCTGCGGCACCGGCTCGGTCCCGGCAACCTCGCGCTGGCGACGCAGGCCGGCATCGCCCCGACGGCGACCACGTTCACGTACGCGTCGTCGCTCTACGCCCAGTGGGAGGAGTTGGACGCCAGCCTCGCCGCCACGAACGCCGCACCGGTCGTGAAGGTGGGCGGCATCAGCGGCAGCCTGTCGCTGGCGATCCCGAGCCCCATGACCTTCGCCAAGGTCGCGACGCGGGCGCAGGAGTACCCGATCGCCAAGGTGACGTGGACGCACCTGCCGAAGTTCAAGGGACACCAGACCGGCTCGTGGACGGGCACCCTGCCGCCCGGCGGTGCGGCGACGGCACCGCCCAACCCCGCGCGGACGCACGTCCGGGCCGAGCGGTGGCGCGGCAGCGACGAGGCGCAGGCGGGCACCCCGGCCGACGCGACGGGCAACGCGGTCTACCAGGCCGGGTACACGCACTACGGCGAGGGGGTCACGGACTCGCGCGCCGGAGCGGTGTCGGCGACGCGGTTCGGTCGTGGCTACCTCCTGGGCTACCAGGACTTCGACGCGGGGATCGAGCACGGCAAGAAGAACCCGCTCGCGTCGCCGCCGGTCACCACGCAGGCGGCGATCGACGGTCACACCGAGCTCTGGGCCGGCGTCGCGAAGGGCAGGTCGCAGCTGCTCGCCGCTCCGCCGGTCGGCAACCGCGCCGAGATCGCCGGTCACGCGGAGTACTGGGAGGGCGTCGCGCACGCGCGCAGCCACGCGAAGGCGAGCCCGCCCGCAGGCAAGGCGGCGCAGAAGGCAGGCCACGACGACTACTGGGCGGGCGTCGAGCACGCGCAGAAGTCGGCGAAGGGCACGCCCCCGGTCGGCAACCTCGCGCAGAAGGAGGCGCACGACGCCTACTGGGACGCCGCCGAGAAGGTGACGGCGGACCCGTCGGTCGCCGCGCCGACGATCCAGGCCGGCCTGACGGCGCACACGGAGGTCCTGGAGACCGTGGCGTTCGCGCGGGCGAACGTCCGCACGGCGGCGATCGCGACCCCGACCCTCGTCCGGACCGCGGTATGGGCCGCGTACTGGGCGGGCGTCGACCTGGCGCGGGCGTCGGCACCGCCGACCGCCTGCGCCGGCACGGACGCGGTCGCCAAGGCCGGGTTCGACGACTACCGCGCCGGGTCGGCGCAGGCGAGCAAGGACCTCGCGTCGCTCACGGGCGCCGCACCGGCCGGCGGCGGCGCCTCGGAGGGGTTCGGGGACTACCGGTCGGGCGTCGAGGCCGGGGTCGACGGCCAGGCCGCGGACGCCGCGCGCCCTGCGCACGTGCGCGGATGGACCGACGGTTCCGAGGGCGTGGCCGAGGGTGCGGCGACGACGGCGCCCTCCCGCGCGGAGGGCGGTTACGCGAGCGGGCACCTCTACGGGCAGGGCGCCGCGGCCGCGCGGGCGGGCACGCCCGCACCGACCGGTGCGACGACCGAGGACACGCTCGCCGCGGCGGGGCACGCCGACTACCGCACGGGCGTCGAGGCGGCACGGACCGACCGGAAGGCCGCGAAGCCCACCGCCCGCGGGTCCGCGCTGGGTTTCGACGAGTTCGTCGCCGGCATCACGACCGCGCAGGCCGGCCTGCGCGCCGGTCCCGCGCCGACGGGCAGCGAGGCGACGACGGCGGCGTGGACCGAGTACTGGCGCGGCGTCGACCAGGCGCTCGCGGCACCGTGGGGCACCCCGTTCGCCGGGAAGGGGTCGGCCGAGCAGGCGGGCCACGACGACTACCGGTCGGGCGCCGAAGCGGCGCGTGCGAGCATCGCGGCACTCACGGGCGCGGCTCCCGCGACGGGCGGCGCGGCGGCCGGGTTCGCCGACTACCGCGACGGCGTCGAGGACCGGAAGGCCGGCGGGACGGCCGACGCGACGCGCAGCGCGCAGGCCCGCGGCTGGGCGGACTGCGGCGACGGGATGGCCGAGGCCGCCACGGCGACGCCCCCGACGCGCGGCGAGGGCGGGTTCGCGAGCGGGTACCTGTACGGGCACGGCGAGATGACGGCACGCGCGGGCGGCCCGGCGCCGGCGGGCGCGGCGGCGGAGGACGTGGTGGCGGGCGTCGGCCACGCGGACTACGGCGCGGGGGTCGACGCGGCGCGCGCGGACCGGACCGGCCCGAAGCCGACGCGCGCGGCTGCCGCCCGCGGGTTCGACGAGTTCGTCGCGGGCCTCGCGGCGGCGCAGTCCGGGGTCCGCACCGGCACCGCCCCCGCGGGCAGCCGCGCGAGCGCGGCGGGCTGGGCCGAGTACTGGCAGGGCGTCGACGCGGCCCGCACCGCCGCCTGGGGCACGCCGTACGCGGGCGCGAGCTCCGCGGAGCGCGCGGGGCACGACGACTACCGCGCGGGCGCGACCCTGGCCCGCACCGACCTGCCGACGATGACCGGCGCCGAGCCGGCCGGCGGCGGACGGCGCGAGGGGTTCGGCGACTACCGCGAGGGCGTGGCGCACGCGGTCGACGGGCTCGTCGCCGACGCGACCCGGTCGGCGCACGCCCGCGGCTGGGCGGACTGCACCGAGGGTGTCGCCGAGGGGCAGACCGGATCGGCACCGTCGCGGACCGAGGGCGGGTTCACCAGCGGTCACCTCTACGGGCAGGGTGCGACGACGGCCCGGGCGGGCGGTGCGGCCCCGACCGCGACGGCGACCCCGCAGGACGCGCTCGCCGCCGCGGGGCACGCGCACTACGGCGTCGGCCTGGCGGCTGCGCGGGCGGACCGCGGCGCGACGCCGCCGACGGCTCCCGGGGCGCGGCTCGGGTTCGCCGAGTTCGTCGACGGCGTCGACCGTGCCCGTGCGGGTGCGCGCACCGCGCCGCCGGCCGCGGGCAGCGAGGCGCGGACCGCGGGGTGGACCGAGTACTGGCGGGGCACCGACCTCGCCCGGACCGCCGCGTGGGGGACCGGCTATGAGGGCGCGAGCTCGGCGGAGGCCGCCGGGCACGCCGACTACCGGGCGGGGACCGAGGAGGCCCGGGCGGGCCTGGCGGGCCTCACGGGGCCGCGACCGGCGGGCGGCGGCGAGGGCGTCGGCTTCGACGACTACCGCGCGGGCGTCGAGGACCGGAAGGCGGGCACCGGCGCGGACGCGGCACGCAGCGGGCACGCGCTCGGGTGGCAGGACTGCGGCGCAGGCGTCACCGCGGGGAGCGCCTCGGTGGACGCAGCGCCCGCGCAGACCGAGGGCGGCTTCGTCAGCGGGTACCTCTACGGCCAGGGCGCCGCGCGGGCGCACGCCGGGCACGCCGACGTCCCCGGCCCGACGGCGTCCGACACGATCCGCAGCACGGGTCACGCGGGCTACACGGCGGGCCGTGACGCCGCGCGGCTGGACCTCGGTGCGCCGCCCGCGCGGCTCGCGGACCGGACCGCGTTCGACGAGTACGCGGGTGCGCTCGCGGCCGCCCGGACGGCTCCGCGCCGGCAGGCGGCCGTCGGGGCGTCCGCGAACGCCGCCGTCACCGACTACTGGGACGGCGTCGACGCCGCCCGCGCGCAGCCGCACACCGTCGCGGTCGCGACCGCGACGACCGCCGCCGCGCGCGGCGTGGCCGACTACCGGAACGGCGTCCTGCACGCCGTCGCCGCCCCGGCCGGCACGCAGCCACCGGCGACGACGGCCGCGGCGGAGGGGGCCGCGGACTACTGGGCGGGCGAGGCCCACGCGGTCGGCAACGTGGCGGCGCCGGGTGGTCCCGCGGCGGGTGCCAGCGCGTTCCAGGAGTTCGACGGCGGCCGGGCGTTCGCGCGGGCCAGCATCCCGCAGCTCCAGGGGCCGCCACCGTTCGGACGCGTCGCGGCACGAGGCTTCGCGGAGTACGCGGCCGGGGTGGCGGCGCGGTCGGCAGGACCCGGCAACCAGCCCGCGCGGGTCGCGTTCAGCGAGGGGTGGACGGACTTCGACGCGGGCGAGAACGACGCCAGGGCCGGTGCGGTCGTCCCCGCGCAGCAGGACAGCGGGTACCTGCTCGGCTTCCAGGCGGCGAACCCGGCGCCCCTCAAGCGCGGGGGCAGCGACCTCGACCGGGACACCACGAAGAAGATCCGCGCGTGAGCGGACCCCGCGTCGCGGTCAGGCGCCGCGCGCGTCCAGGGCGCCGAGGCGGCGGTCGACGAGCCAGCCGCCCGCGAGCAGCGGGAGCGCGATCCCGACGAGGGGCGCGAGCACGGGCAGCGCGAGGACGGACACCGTGCACGCCGCGACGACCACCAGCACGGCCAGCGACGTGCCGGGCGACAGCAGCGGGAACAGCGCGGCGAACCGCCAGGTCCGGGGGAGGGTCTCGTCGTACCGACGCGCGACCGCGACCAGCGTGAGCAGCGCGACGCAGAACCACGCGCCGAGCGCGAGCACCCCGGCGGCGAGCACCGCGGCGAGGGGACCGTCGACGAACCGCACGACGGCGGCGTCGACGGACAGCAGCGCGCCGACCGGCCACACGGGCGCACCGAGCAGGTTCGTCCGACGCCAGCCGGACCGGTAGGCGGACCAGAAGTCGTGCCACAGGTGGTCGGAGGGGTGTCCGTCGGCGAGCCGGGCGAGGAGGCGGCCGCCCGCGACGAGCGCGGGGAGCAGGCCGAGCACGACCAGCCCGGCGAGCGTGCCGAGCAGGACGAGCGCGTTGACGCCGACGACGTGCGTCGCGACGCGCAGGACGCCCATGACGCGGCCGGCCCAGCCGCCGACCTCGCCGTCGGTCGAACCGCTGGTCGAGCCGTGGCTCGAGCCGTCGGTCGCGCGTTCCGTCGAGCCGCCCGACGAGCCGTCCGTCGACCCCGCGGAGCGCCCCGCGGGGTCGACGGGGTCGGCGGCCGTGCCGGTCGTGCGCGCGTCGTCGCCCCGCGGACGCGCGGTGAGCGCGCGGCGGGCCTCGGCGTCGCGGTCGTCGACGGGCACGGCGGTCATCATGCCGTCCGCGTCCCGAACACCGTGCGGCCGGTGTCGTCGGTCGCCGTGAACGACAGCGCGGCCCGGTCGCGGACGGCGTCCCAGGAGGGGAACACCACGGCGTGCAGCGGGGCGCGCTCGGGCCCGGCGGGCAACCAGGCGCCGACGAACCGGCCCGAGCCGAGCGCCCGGACACCCGCGAGCCCGGCGGCCGTGACCTCGACGACGTGCGACGCGGTCACGCCGCTCGTCGCGGTCTGCTCGAACGTCACGACCTCCCAGGTGCCGACCAGGTCGGCGACGTCGGACGGCCACGCGGACTCGTCGGTCGACTCGGTGGGACCGGCCCACGGCTGCGGCGAGACGAGCGGCCACCCGTCGTCGGTCCACACGAGCCGCCGGACCTGCACCTCGTGCTGCGTCGGGTCGTCGCCGTCGCGGACGTGGTGCACGAGCAGCTGGACGTCGCCGTCGGTGAGCACGGACGCGTGCCCGGGCGCGAGCCAGGTGCGACCGCCGGCGAACCGGTGACCGGCGAGCACGGGCGTGCCGACGGTCGCCGGGTCGGCGTCGAGGTCGCGCAGGTCGCGCCCGGCGCGGTCGACGTACGGTCCGGTCACGGACGCCGAGACGCCGACGCGGACGTGGTACGTCGAGAACAGCGAGTCGTAGGAGACGACGAGCGCCCAGCCGCCGCCGGGGCGGAGGAGGACGAACGCGCCCTCGATCGCCCCCTCGACGGACCGCGGACGGCGCGCCACGAGCCAGCCGGGGCCCCAGGCGGGCTGCCCCGGACCGGGGGAGTCCAGCGCCCCGCCCGTCGCCGGGTCGAGCTCGAGGACGTGGATGCCACCGAAGAACGACCCGTAGACGAGCCAGTGCCGGTCGTCGTCGACGACGACGTTCGCGTCGATCGCGTTGGGCCCGTCGGCGTCGTGCCGCGACGTGACGACCAGCCCGCGGTCCTCCCACGGTCCGGACGGGTGCGGCGCGACGGCCAGCCCGATCGCCGACGTCCGGGACCCGAACGTCGACGCCGACCAGTACATGCGCCACTCGTCGCCGACCCGCACGACCTCGGGCGCCCACAGGCCCTCGGCGCCGGTCCAGGCCGCACCGTCGGACGGCACGCCGGGCAGCGCCCAGCCGTGGAACTGCCAGGTCACGAGGTCGGTCGACCGCCGCACCTGCACGCCGGCCCGGACGGGGCCCTCGCTGAACGCGTCGGTCGAGAACAGCCAGTACGTGCCGTCGTCGTCGCGGACGGCGGTCGGGTCGTGCGCGTGCCGACCGCCCCACGCGCTGGTGTCGAGGGTGGCCGGGTCCACGCCCGGCTCCAGGAGCGTCACGGGTCAGCCCTTCGTGCCGGTGAGGGCGACGGACTCGATGATCTGCCGCTGGAAGATGAGGAACACGATCAGGATCGGCAGCAGCGCCACGAACGACGCCGCCATGATCAGCGGGTAGTCCCGCTGCGTGGCGAACTCGACGTTGAGGTTGGCGATGACGACCTGCAGCGTCTGCCGCTCGGGGGTGTTCAGGTAGAGGATCGGCGCGAGGTAGTCGTTCCAGATCGTCATGAACCAGAGGATGAACTGGGCGGCGATCGCGGGCCGGATCATCGGCAGGATCATGATGCGGAAGATCTGCGGGTACGACGCGCCGTCGATCTTCGCGGCCTCGATCATCGAGTTCGGGACGGACTCGAGGTACTGCCGCAGGAAGAAGATCATGATGATGTTGCCGAACAGCAGCGGCACGATCAGCGGCAGCAGGGTGTCGACCCAGTGCAGCCGGGAGAACATGACGAACTGCGGGATCATGATCGTCGGGTAGGGCACCATCAGCCCCGACAGCAGGCCGATGAAGATCGCGTTCTTGTACGGCAGCCGCAGCTTCGCGAGCGCGAACGCGGCGAGCGCGGAGGTGAACGAGCCGACGACGGTCACGGTGCCGGCGACGATCAGGCTGTTCATGAAGCCCGACAGGATGGGCGCCTCGGTCCACATCCGGACGTACGTGTCCCACTGCGGCGCGTCGGGGATCCAGACGGGCGGCAGCGCGAAGACCTCGGCCTTCGTCTTGAGCGACGTCGAGAGCATCCAGACGAGCGGCGCGAGCATCGCGGCCGAGCCGAGGACCAGGATGACGAACGTGATCGCGTCGGCGGTGCGGCGTGAGCGCGTGCGGGAGGTCGGGGTGCGACCCTCGGGCTTCGCGGCGGCGGGACGCGCGAGCGGGGGCAGGGTGGTCTGAGTCATGGCGTGTCTCCTGCCCTCAGTCGATGGCGAAGCTGTTGCGCCGGTTGAGGCGGAACTGGATGAGGGTGATGACGAGGACGAGGATCCCCAGCACGATCGACATGGCCGTCGCGTAGCCCATCTGCTGGTACTTGAACGCCTTGCGGACGATGTACCAGACGACGGACGCGGAGCTGAACTCGGGGCCGCCCGTGGGGGTCATGATGTTGATCTCGGTGAAGATCTGCGACCCGGCGATGACGTTCGTGACGACGAGGAAGAACGTCACGGGACGGACCATCGGCATGATGATCGACCGGAACCGCTGGAAGGCGTTCGCGCCGTCGAGGGCGGCCGCCTCCAGCAGCGACGCGGGCACCGACTGGATCGCGGCCAGGTAGAGCAGCGTCGAGTACCCGAGGCCCTTCCAGATCGCCATGATGATGATCGCGGGCTTCACGGTGGCGGTGTTCTGCAGCCAGTCCGGGCCCTGGATCCCGAACCATGCGAGCACCTGGTTCACGAGGCCGAAGTCGCCGTTGTAGGCGAACTGCCACACGATCGCGATCGCGGCGAGCGACGAGATCACGGGCACGTAGTAGATGGTCCGGAACGCGGTGCGGCCGGGGATCCTCCGGTTGAGCGCGAGGGCCAGCAGCAGCGACAGCGCGAGGCCGATCGGGATGCCGATCATGTAGAAGAACGTGTTGAACAGCGCCTTGTGGAAGTACTCGTCGGAGATCAGGTCGACGTAGTTCTCCAGCCCGACGAACCGCATCGGGCCCAGGCCGTTCCAGCTCGTCAGCGACGCGTACACGGCGAAGCCGATGGGGTACAGCGTGAAGAGCAGGTAGCCGAGGACCGGGGCGGCGACGAACAGGGCCGCCCAGCGGTGCTCGGTGCGGTGCAGGCGCAGGATGTCGCGCTTGGTGCGCGCCGCGGGCGCGGGGGAGGCGGCGGCGGTGCCGGGCGCCTTCGGCGGGGTCTCGACGGTCGCGGTGCGCGCCATCCCAGGCTCCTTCTCGTTCCGGGGGTCCCCGCCGCCCGGCGGAGCGGCGTCGGGCGGCGGGGACGGGTGGGGCAGGATCAGCCGGCCTGCTCGGCGTTCGCGATGGACTCGTCGAGGAGCGTCTGCATCTTCGGCTGCACCTCGGCCAGGTAGTCGGCGGCCGTCTGCTTGCCGTCGAGCACGGGCTGGATGTTCGTCCAGAGCTCGTCGTACCACTCGGCGCCGTAGGTGAACGCGGCGGGCATGGCACGGCCGTAGTCCTGCGCGATGTCCAGGAACTCCTGGCGGTTCGCGGGCTCGGCGCCCTCCTCGGCGGCCCACTCCTGGGCGACGTCGATGAGGTTGGGGATCTGGATGTTCGCGTCGACCAGCGTCTGCTGCGCCTCGGGGTCGGCGCTCAGGTAGGTCACGAGCTTCGCGGCGTCGTCCGGGTGCTTCGACGTCGCGGAGACGCCGATGCCGAGCGAGCCGAGCCACGTCGCCGTGCCGCCGTCACCGACGGTCGGCCAGGGGATGAGGTCGTAGTCGAAGTCGAGGTCGTTGTAGACCGAGACGTCCCACGGGCCGACCGGGAAGAAGCCGATCTCGCCCGCCATCCAGCGCTGGTAGGTGTCCAGCGTGGCGGCGTCGGACGCCGACGGCGTGACCTTCTCGACGTTGGTGAGGTCCGCGAACTTCTGCAGCGCCTCGGCGAACTCGGGGGTGTCGACGGTGACCTTGGTGTGGTCCTCGTTCGTCCAGTCGCCGCCGTTGCTCCAGACCATCGACTGCAGGTTCCACTGCACGTTGAGGCCGGTGCCCCACTGGTCGAGGGTGCCGTCGCCGTTCTTGTCGACCGTGAGCTGCTTGCTGATCGCGACGAACTCGTCCCAGGTGAGGGGCGTGTCCTTGTCGGGCAGCGGGATGCCGGCCGCCTCGAGCATCGTCTTGTTGTAGCCGAACGAGAACGGGCCGACATCCTTCGGCAGGCCGTACAGCGCGCCGTCGGGCGTGCCCTGGACCTCGCCGTCGAAGCGGTAGGAGTTGACGCCGTACTCCCAGATGTTCGAGAGGTCGACGTCGCTGTTCTCCACCTGGTCGGTGATGTCGAGGAGGACGCCGGAGGCGACGTAGGACTGCAGGCTGGCCTGCTCGATGTAGAAGACGTCCGGCACGTTGTTGCCGGCGACGGCGGCCTGCAGCTTGGTCGCGTACTGGTCGGCGTCGGTGACGATGACCTTGACCTTGGTGCCGGTGTCCTCGGTGTACTTCGCGATGGCGGCCTCGTAGGCGGCCTTCTCGTCCGGGCCCCCACGGAACATGAACGTGATGGTCTTGTCGCCGCCGTCACCGCTGGCGTCGCCGCCCCCGCTGCACGCCGTCAGCGCGAGGGTCCCGGCCACGGCGAACGCCGCCGCGGCGAGGAGCTTCCTCCTGGTGGTCATCTGCCTGCCTCCCGTTTCCCGAGGATCGGTGAGGTCGTTGCCGTCGTCGGGACCGCGTCCGCCGGTGGGCGGGGCGCCGGAGCGGCTGCGGTCCGTCGTGGTCGTCGTTGACCTCTGTCTGCTTGGATCGACGTCGTCTCGTACAACGTTGATCTACAACGTTGCACAACATGGCACGAACGTCGTCGGTCGGTCAAGCCACGAACGGGTAACGGTCTGCGGAGGCGGCCGGCCGGCGGTGCGGGCAGCTGTTTGACGACCCGTGGGGGCCGCGTGCACACTGCCGTCTACAACGATGTAGAACAGTCGACCACAGGAGCTCGCATGTTCCCCGTCCGTCTCACCCTCGACCCGGCCTTCACCGTCGGTCCCGTCCGCCGGCGCACCTTCGGGTCGTTCGTCGAGCACCTGGGCCGCTGCGTCTACACGGGCATCCACGACCCCGCGCACCCCACCGCCGACGCCGACGGCTTCCGTAAGGACGTCCTCGAGCTCACGCGCGAGCTCGGCGTCTCGACCGTGCGCTACCCGGGCGGCAACTTCGTCTCCGGATACCGCTGGGAGGACGGCGTCGGCCCCGTCGAGCAGCGTCCCGCGCGGCTCGACCTTGCCTGGCACTCGCTCGAGCCCAACACGGTCGGCGTCGACGAGTTCATGCGGTGGGCCGCGCTCGCCGAGGTCGAGCCGATGATGGCCGTCAACCTCGGCACGCGCGGCGTGCAGGAGGCGCTCGACCTGCTCGACTACTGCAACGGGACCGCCCCGACGTACTGGGCGGACCAGCGCCGGGCCAACGGCGCGGTGGACCCGTACGAGGTGAAGATGTGGTGCCTCGGCAACGAGATGGACGGGCCCTGGCAGATCGGGTCCAAGACCGCGCACGAGTACGGGCGCCTCGCCGCCGAGACGGGCCGCGCGATGAAGATGGTCGACCCCACGCTCGAGCTCGTCGCGTGCGGCTCGTCCGGCGTCGTCATGCCGACGTTCGGCGAGTGGGAGCGGATCGTCCTCTCCGAGGCGTACGAGCAGGTCGACTACGTCTCCGCGCACGCGTACTACTGGGAGGAGGACGGCGACCTCGGCTCGTTCCTCGCGTCCGCCACCGACATGGACCACTTCGTCGAGTCCGTCACCGCGACCGCCGACGCCGTCCGCGCGCACAAGAAGGTCTCCAAGCGCATCCACATCTCGTTCGACGAGTGGAACGTCTGGTACCAGAAGCGCGCCGAGTCCAAGCCGCCCACCGGCGACGACTGGCCCGTCGCGCCCGTGCTGCTCGAGGACCGCTACAACGTCGCCGACGCGGTCGTCGTCGGGAACCTGCTCATCTCGCTGCTGCGGCACACCGACCGGGTGCACGCCGCGTCGCTCGCACAGCTCGTCAACGTCATCGCGCCGATCATGACCGAGCCCGGCGGCCGGTCCTGGAAGCAGACGATCTTCCACCCGTTCGCGCAGGCGTCCCGGTACGCCGCGGGCGACGTGCTGCAGGTCGCGATCGACGCCCCGACGTACGAGACCGCTCGCTACGGCGACGCCGCGCTCGTCGACGCGGTCGCCACGCGCGACCCCGAGACCGGCGCGACCACGCTGTTCGCCGTCAACCGGTCGCTCACCGAGCCCGCGCTGCTCGAGGTCGACGCGCGCTCGCTGCCGGGCCTGCGCGTGCTCGACGCGTCCACGCTGTCGAACCCCGACCACACGTGGGCCGCGACCGCCGACGACGACACGTCCGTCGCACCGCGCGCCAACACGACCGCCGAGATCCGCGACGGGCGCCTGGTCGTGCAGGTGCCGCCCGTGTCGTGGAACGTCGTGCGCCTCGGCGCCTGACGTGACCGGCACCGGTCCCTCGTCCGCCGCACCGCCCGTGCCCGCTGCCGCTCCCGCGGGCACGGGCGGGTGGCGACGCAGCCGCGGGCTCGTCGCCGTGCTCGTGGTGGGTGCGCTGCTCGTCGGGGGCGGTCTCGCGTGGTGGCTGTGGCCCGACGCGACCGTCGCCGCCACCGACCTCGAGCCGTCGGGCGACGTGCGCGCGCACGACCCGGCGCTCGTCGTCGGCGACGAGGGCCAGCCCTGGTACGTCTTCAGCACCGGCGACGTGCGGCAGGGGCTCGGCGCCCCGCAGATCCGGCGGTCCGTCGACGAGGGCCGCACCTGGGAGGACGTCGGGACCGTCTGGGACGCGTCGACCCGGCCCGGCTGGGCCTACGAGACCGTGCCGGGCGTGCAGAACTTCTGGGCGCCCGAGGTCCTCGAGCACGACGGCACCTGGTACCTGTACTACTCCGCGTCGACGTTCGGCTCGAACCGCTCCGTGATCGGCCTGACGACGAACACGACGCTCGACCCCGACGACCCGGACTACGCGTGGGTCGACCAGGGGCTCGTGTGGGCGTCGACGCCGGGGGAGACGGACTACAACGCGATCGACCCGGGCGTGCTCGTCGACGACGACGGCCGCGGCTGGATGGCGTTCGGGTCGTTCTGGGGCGGGATCCAGCTCGTCGAGCTGTCCTTCCCGTCGGGTCTGCCCGTCGACCGTGACGCCGAGCCTGTGACGCTCGCGAGCCGCACGGGCGCGCCGAACCCGATCGAGGCGCCGTACCTCGTGCACCGCGAGGGCTGGTACTACCTGTTCTTCTCGCGCGACTTCTGCTGCCGCGGCACCGACTCGACGTACCACATGGCGGTCGGGCGATCGCGCGCGGTGACCGGGCCGTACGTCGACCGGGACGGTGTCGACCTCGTCGACGACGGCGGCACGCCGCTGCTCGCGACGACGGGCGACATGGTCGGCCCCGGCGGCCAGTCCGTCTCCCGGGGCGTGCTCGCGTTCCACTGGTACGACGCGGCCGCGGGCGGCGAGATCACGCTCGGCCTGCGCGAGCTCGCCTGGGACGACGAGGGCTGGCCCGTCGCGACGACCCGCACGGAGCAGGACGCGGAGCAGGACGCGGCGCACGCGGGCTGAGAGCCCCGCGACGCGCGTGCCGCGGGACCCAGGAGGTGGCCGCCCGCCGGCACGCGCGTCGCGGTCCGCGACGTCAGTGGTGGTGGGTGTGCCGACCCAGGGACGTCACGGGCGTCGCGCCCGGGCGCGTCCACTGCGGGGTCGGCCGGCTCGCGTCCCAGTCCTGCCGGCCGTCGGCCGTCGTCCGCCAGTACCAGCACGGCCCGTTCCCCTCGGGCCAGCCGTCGGGCGTGACCTGCCAGGCCTCGCGACGCCCGTACGGCGTCAGGTCGAGCAGCGCGAACGCGGGGTTCGCGACCTCGGTGCCGCGGCCCGTCGTCGTGTACGTGAGGAACACGCGGTCGCCGTCGCGCAGGAAGCACGTGATCCGGCCCATGTCCTCGCCGACGGGCCACGCGACCCCGCGCACCGAGTACCACGGCTCCGTGTAGCCCATGAAGTCGAGGAACGGCGGGACCTCCTCCCACGGGCCCTCGGTCAGCACCGCGAACGCGACGCCGCGTGCCCGCAGGTACACCGTGTCGCGCAGCGCCCACGCCGAGACCGTGCAGCCCTCGCACTGGCCCTGGACGGGGGCGCCGTCGTGCCACATGTGCTGGTAGACGAGCAGCTCGTCGCGGCCCCGGAACAGGTCGACGAACGGCACCGGGCCGTCCGCGCCCACGACCTCGACCGTCCCGTCGATCTCCACCATCGGCAGCCGCCGACGCTCCGCGGCGAGCGCGTCGGCCGCGTGCGTGTGCGCCTTCTCGCGCACCAGCAGCGCGTCCCGCGCGGCCTGCCAGGTGTCCAGGTCGACGACGGGCGGGCGGCCCGTCCCGGTGGTCGTGTCCTGCGTGCTCGTCATGGCGTCTCCCGTTGCGAGGGCGAGGTGGTCGTCACGAGGAAGGACCGGCGAGCACGCGCGAACTCATCGCCCGCGATCCTGGTCAGTCGAGGCAGAACTCGTTGCCCTCGACGTCCTGCATCACCAGGCACGACTCGTCGAAGCCGTCGGCGAGCATGAGCCGGACCTTCCGCCCGCCGAGCGCCGTGAGCCGCGCGCACTCCGCCTCGAGCGCCGCGACCCGCTCGTCGCCGACCAGGCCCGTGCCCACCCGCACGTCGAGGTGCACGCGGTTCTTCACGACCTTGCCCTCGGGCACCTTCTGGAAGAACAGCCGAGGGCCGACCCCCGTCGGGTCGACGACCGCGAACGCCGAGTCCCGGCGCTCGGGCGGCAGCGACTCGACGAACGCGTCCCACGACTCGAAGCCCGCGGGCGGCGGGGGGACGACGTACCCGAGCACCTCGCACCAGAACCGGGCGACCCGCTCCGGCTCGGCGCAGTCGAACGTGACCTGAACCTGCCTGACCTGTGCCATCGCCCCAGGCTAGGGGCGTGCCGCCGTCAGGGCGCGGGGTGCGGCGGCGTCAGACGGCCGGCGTGAGCCGTGATCAGAGCGCGCGCTCCAGGACGTAGTCGTCCTCGACGCGCGACCCGACCGTGAAGTGCTTCGTCCCGACGACCGTGAACCCGGACCGCTCGTAGAACGCCCGCGCCCGGGCGTTCTGCTGGTTGACGCCGAGCCACATGCCCGCGGCCCCGCGGCGTCGGCCCTCGTCGACCGAGGCGGCCATGAGGGTGTGCGCGACCCCGGCGCCGTGGTGGTCGGGGTGGACGTAGCACTTGGACAGCTCGATCGTGGGGCGGACCGTGAGCGCGGTGCGGACGTCGTCGTCCGCCGGCTCGCCCTCGACCAGCATCGTGTACCCGGTCAGCGTCCTGTCCTCGTCCGCGACGAGCACCGCGCGCGCGGGGTCCTCGACGTAGCCCGCGAACCGCTCGGGCGACAGCACGGCCGCGATGAACTCCTGCTGGTCCGCGGCCCTCGAGCCGGGCGGGCAGGCGAGCGGGAAGGTGACCGCCGCGAGCGCGGCGAGCGCGTCGACGTCGTCGGTCGTGGCGGGGCGCACGGGCATGCGCGCCAGCATAAGGACGCCGACGGTCGTGACCCCGCCCGGTCCGACGACCGGTCCGACGAACGGTCAGGAGCCGCCGCGCAGCGAGCGGCGGACGGCCCGGACGACCAGCCCGAGCGCCCACGCGAGCCCCGCGAGGCTCGCGGCGTTGATGCTGCGGCGCGCGGTCCGGCCGCGGCTGCTGCGGAACTCGCGCACCGGCCAGCCGACCGACGCGGCGTGCCGGCGCAGGCGACGGTCCGGGTTGATCGCGCACGGGTGGCCGACCTCGGACAGGATCGCGACGTCGTTGGTCGAGTCCCCGTACGCGTACGACTCACCGAGGTCGATGCGGTCCCGCTCGGCGAGCGCGCGCACCGCGTCGGCCTTCGCCTGCCCGTGCAGCAGGTCTCCGACGAGCCGCCCGGTGTAGAACCCGTCGTCGTGCTCCGCGACGGTCCCGAGCGCGCCCGTGACGCCGAGGCGCCGCGCGATGACCTCGCCGATCTCGACCGGCGTCGCGGTCACCAGCCAGACCTCGTGGCCGGCGGCGATGTGGTCGTCGAGCAGCCGCTGCGTGCCGGGGTAGATGCGCAGGCAGAGGACCTCGTCGTAGACGTCCTCGGCGATCGCCGTCACCTCCGCGACCGAGTGCCCGCGCATGATCTCGAGCGCGCGCGAGCGCACCTCGTCGATCTGCTGCTTGTTCTCCCCGAACGCGAGATAGCGGGCCTGGTGCACGCCGAACCGCACGATGTCGCGCTTGCGGAAGAACCCACGCCGGTACAGGCCGACGGCCAGGTGGAACGACGACGCGCCGCGGATGATCGTGTTGTCGACGTCGAAGAACGCGCCCGTGCGGACCTCGTCCGACCCCGGCTCGGCAGCGACGACCGGGACGTCCGCAGGAGCCTTGGCGACGCCCGCCTCGGCGATCGCGCGCGCGGCGGGAGAGGGATCGCGGACCGGACGCACCACGCCACTCTACTGAGACCCACGCCACTCGTGTCCCACCCTCCACGCCCTCCCGGCCGCACCTGCACCCACCCGGGGCCCCCTCCGCCCCACCCTTTCCCCACGTCCGAGCGCGTGAGTTCGTCAGCTCGTGCCCGGTTCGCTGGTCGACGCTGACGAACTCGTCACGAGCCGACGAACTCGGTGATGGGCTGGGGACGAGACGGGAGAGGCAGGCGGGTCGCCTAGCGTGGGGGTGTGGGTGACGCGAGGGTCGTGCTGTTCGGGCGGGCGGGGTGCCATCTGTGCGAGGACGCGCGCGCGGTGGTCGCCGACGTCTGCGCACGGGCGGGTGAGCGCTGGGTCGAGGTGGACGTCGACGCCCCGGACGGCGCCGTCGAGGGTCGCGACCTGGTCGAGGAGTTCGGCGAGCTCGTCCCTGTCGTGCAGGTGGACGGCGTGACGCAGGGCTACTGGCGGATCGACGCGCGACACCTCGAGCGGGCCCTTTCCCGTCCCCGCACGACGCCCTAACCTGTGCTGACGGCCGGACCGACGGTCGGTCGGGGGCTTGCGGGAGTCGACGTGGACACGCATGGCACGGCACCCCGGACGCGCGCGGCGAGCGAGCCCGCGGCGTCCGGCGGGGGACGGGCGCGGACGGTGCCGCCCGCGACGGTCGCACGGCTGCCTGGCTACCTGCGCGCGCTGCACGCGCTCGCGGCCGAGGGGGCGGTGCTGACGTCGTCGGACGAGCTCGCGTCGCGGGCGGGCGTGGGGTCGGCGCAGCTCCGCAAGGACCTGTCGTTCCTGGGCTCGTACGGGAGGCGCGGGGTGGGCTACGACGTGGCGCACCTGTCGGAGCAGGTCGAGGTGGTGCTGGGCCTGACGACGCAGCGGCGCGTCGTGATCGTGGGCGTCGGCAACCTGGGCCACGCGCTCGCGAACTACTCGGGCTTCGCGGAGCGGGGCTTCGCGGTCGTGGGGCTCGTGGACGCGGACCCGGCCGTCGTGGGGACCACGGTCGCAGGCCTGGTGGTGCAGCCGTTCGACGACCTGCACGCGCTGGTCCGCACGAACGGGGTGTCGATCGGGGTGATCGCGACTCCGGCGGCGGGTGCGCAGGCGGTGTGCGACGCGCTGGTCGAGGCCGGTGTGGTCGGGATCCTGACGTTCGCACCGCGGGCGCTGCACGTGCCGGCCCACGTGGACGTGCGCGCGGTGGACGTGGCCTCCGAGCTGCAGATCCTCGCGTTCCACGACCAGCGCCGCACGGGGACCTGGGAGGCGTGAGCCGCTCGGCCGCAGGGACGACGGAGCCCCGCTCACCCGGGTGGGGTGGCGGGGCTCCGTGCGGGGGTCCCGGGGTGCGGGACGGGGGCTCAGCCCTGGCGGATGGCCGAGACGTCGAGCGCGATGACGACCTTGTCGGCGACCAGGACGCCACCGGCCTCGAGGGCCGCGTTCCAGGTCAGGCCGAAGTCCTTGCGCGAGATCGTGACGGTGGCCTCGAACCCGGCGCGCGTGTTGCCGAACGGGTCGACGGCGGTGCCGTTGAACTCGGTGGCGAGCTCGACGGACTGCGTCACACCGTGGATGGTGAGGTCGCCGACGATGACGTAGTCGCTGCCCTCGCCGCGGATCTCGGTCGAGACGAAGGTCCACTGGCCGAACTTCTCGACGTCGAAGAAGTCGCCCGACTTGAGGTGGCCGTCGCGGTTGGCGTCGCCGGTGGAGACGGTCGACGGGTCGAGCGTGACGGAGACGGAGGTCTCCGCGAGGGTCTCGCCGACGGTGATGGTGCCCTCGGAGACGGCGACCGAGCCGCGCACCTTGGAGATGCCCGCGTGGCGGACGGTGAAGGAGGCCTCGGTGTGGGAGGCGTCGACGGCCCAGACGCCGGTGGTGAGGCCGGTGGGGAGGGCGGTGGCGGTGGCGGTCATGGGGGGCTCCTCAGTCGTTGAAAGGTCAACTACTCTCGTTAGTTGACGATTGAACTACACTTGTCGGCAGAGCGCAACACCTGTCCCGGGATGGAGATCGTGATGAGCACCACCGAGCCCTCGCCGCGCGGCGGCTGGCTCACGGCCGAGCAGCAGACCCACTGGCGGTCGTTCCGGTCCGGCGTCGCCCGCCTGACCGCCGTCCTCGAGCACGAGCTCGAGGCGCGCACCGGGCTGTCCACGCACGAGTACGAGGTCCTCGTCCGCCTGTCCGAGCAGCCCGGCCGCACCATGCGCATGTCCGAGCTGGCCGACGGCATCGTGCACTCGCGCAGCCGCCTCACGCACACCGTCCGCCGCATGGAGGAGGCCGGCCTGGTCCGGCGCGCGCCCTGCGCCGAGGACGCGCGCGGCGTCAACGCGACCATGACCGACGCGGGGTGGAAGCGGCTCGTCGACGCGGCCCCCGAGCACGTCCAGTCCGTGCGCGACCACCTGGTCGACGTCCTCACGCCCGAGCAGTTCGCCGCGCTCGGCGCCGCCATGCAGGTGGTGGCCGACCGGATCGTCGGCGGGTGCGACGACGACCCGGGTGTCCCGTGTCACGTCGCCTGACGGGCCGAACCGTCCGGGACACACAGCCGGGTTTGCGACACTGACCCCATGGTCGCCACCACCGTCCACCTGCTGCGCCACGGCGAGGTGCACAACCCCGCGGGCGTGCTGTACGGGCGCCTGCCGGGCTACCACCTGTCCGAGCGGGGGCACGCCATGGCGCGCGCCGTCGCCGACGCGCTCGCGGGCGAGCCCGGGACGACCGGCGGGTCCGCGAGGCCGCGGCACGACGTCGTCGCCGTCATCGCCTCCCCGCTGCAGCGCGCGCAGGAGACCGCCACCCCGATCGCCGCCGCGTTCGGCCTCGACGTCGGCGTCGACGAGCGGCTCATCGAGGCCGCCAACCACTTCCAGGGCAAGACGTTCGGCGTCGGCGACGGGTCGCTGCGCCACCCCGAGCACTGGCCCTACCTGCGCAACCCGTTCAAGCCGTCGTGGGGCGAGCCGTACCAGGAGCAGGTCGACCGCATGCTCGCCGCGGTCGCCGACGCCCGCCGGCAGGCCCGCGGCCACGAGGCCGTGCTCGTCAGCCACCAGCTGCCCGTGTGGGTCACGCGCCTCGCGCTCGAGAACCGCCGCCTGTGGCACGACCCGCGCCGCCGCCAGTGCAGCCTCGCCTCGCTGACGTCCCTGCGCTACGAGGACGACCGCCTCGTCGGCGTCGGCTACTCCGAGCCTGCCGCCGCGCTGCTGCCCGGCGCGTCCCACGTGGCGGGGGCATGACCGTGCACCGAGCCTCCCTCCTGACCAGCCCGTCGCGCGCGACCCGCCCGTCGACGGCCCGCCCGTCTGCGCCGTGTCGGTCCCGCGCGCTCGCCCGGACCGCCGCCGCGCTCGCGGTCGTCGCCGCGCTCGCCGCCGGCTGCACGTCCGCGTCCGAGGGCGACGCGCCCGCCGACGTCGTCGACCAGGGCTACCAGTCGGGCGACGGCAGCGCCACGACGTGGGTCGCCGCCGACCGCAAGGGGCCGGTGGAGCTGTCCGGCACGGCGTACGACGGCAGCGCGCAGGACGTCGCGGACTGGCGCGGCGACGTCGTCGTCCTCAACACCTGGTACGCGAACTGCCCGCCGTGCCGCGCGGAGGCGCCCGACCTGGTCGCGCTCGCGACCGACTACGCCGACGACGGCGTGCACGTGCTCGGGATCAACGGGACGGACGCCGCCGGCGCCGCAGAGGCGTTCCAGCGCCAGTTCGACGTGCCGTACGTGAGCATCGAGGACACCGACGGCTCGGCGATCGCCGCGCTCCAGGGCGTCGTCCCCGTGAACGCCGTCCCGACGACGATCCTGCTCGACCGGGACGGCAAGGTCGCCGCACGCATCCTCGGCCTGGCCGAGGCGTCGACGCTGCGTGCGCTCGTCGACGAGCTCCTCGCCGAGCAGCCCGGCGGCGCCGCGTCGTGACCGCCGCCGTCGTCCCCGCCCTCGCCGCCGGCGTGCCCGTCGCGGCGGACGTCGGCGACGTCTTCGGCCAGGCGGTCGTGTCGGGCTCGCTGCTGCTCGCCGTGCCGGTCGCGCTGATCGCGGGGCTCGTGTCGTTCGCGTCGCCGTGCGTCCTGCCGCTCGTCCCGGGCTATCTGGGCTTCCTCGGCGGCATGTCCGGCGCGGGAGCGTCGCGCTCGGCCCGCACCGGCGCGACGAGCGCCGCCGCGGGGACGACCACCGCGGGGACGACCACCGCCGGGACGACCACCGCCGGGACGACCACCGCCGGGACGACCACCGCCGGGACGACCACCGCCGGGACGACGTCCGTGACCGACGGCACGACCGTCGCGACCGGCGACGCGACGACCGGCGACGGCGGCGGGACCGCCCGCACCACGACGGCCACCGTGGAGCGCGTCGCGCCCGCCCGCTCGCGCGTGCTGCTCGGCGTCGGCCTGTTCGTCGCCGGCTTCACCGCGGTCTTCGTCGCCTACGGCGCGCTCGCCGGCTCGCTCGGCGGCCTGCTGCTGCGCTGGCAGGACCCGGTCACGCGCGTGCTCGGCCTCGTCGTGATCGTCATGGGCCTCGGGTTCCTGGGCCTGATCCCGTTCCTGCAGAACGAGCGCCGCCTCCACCTCGCACCCCGCGCCGGGCTCTGGGGCGCACCGCTGCTCGGCGTGACGTTCGGGCTCGGGTGGACGCCCTGCATCGGCCCGACGCTCGCCGCGATCCTCACGCTGTCGCTCGACGGCGGCTCGGCCGGTCGCGGCGCGCTGCTCGCCGTCGCGTTCTGCGTCGGTCTCGGTCTGCCGTTCCTGCTCGTCGCCCTCGGGCTCGAGAGCAGCACGCGCATGGTCGGCTTCCTGCGCCGGCACCGCCGCGCGATCATGCGCGTCGGCGGCGCGATGCTCGTGATCCTGGGCCTCGCGCTCGTGACGGGCGTGTGGGGCACGTGGGCGTCCTGGCTCCAGGGGGTCCTCACCGGCTACGACCCCTTCGTGCCGGTGGTGTGACGTGACGACCTACCGCCCCGAGGGCCTCGACGACGCGTTCACGCAGCCCACGGACGCGCCCGACGCGCCCGCGGATGCGCCCGTCCAGCTGCCGACCCTCGGCTTCACCGGCTGGGTGCGCTGGGCGTGGCGCCAGCTCACGAGCATGCGCGTCGCGCTGCTTCTGCTCATGCTGCTCGCCGTCGCCGCGGTGCCCGGCACGCTGTTCCCGCAACGCGCGCAGGACCCCGCCAAGGTGGCGCAGTACCTGCTCGACCACCCGACGACGGGCCCGTGGCTCGACCGCCTCGGCTTCTTCGGCGTCTACTCGTCGGTCTGGTTCTCGGCGATCTACCTGCTGCTGTTCGTGTCGCTCGTGGGCTGCATCCTGCCGCGCACCAAGGTGCACCTCGCCGGGGTCCGCGGGCGTCCGCCGCGCACGCCGCGCCGCCTGGGCCGGTTCCCCGCGCAGGGCGGCGCGACGACGGACGACGACGCGCGCACCGTCGCCGAGCGCGCCGCGGCGACCATGCGCCGCGGCTGGTCGTGGCTGCCGTTCGTGCCGACGTACCGCGTCGACGTGCACGACGAGGGCGGCGGCACCTGGTCGGCCGCGGGGGAGCGCGGGTACCTGCGCGAGACCGGCAACCTCGTGTTCCACCTCGCGCTCGTCGGGCTGCTCGTGTCCGTCGCGACCGGCCAGCTGCTGCACTACCGCGGCCAGGCGATCGTCGTGCAGGGCCGCGGCTTCGCGAACGCGCAGGTCGACTACGACACGTTCGAGAACGGCACCGGCTTCGACCCGTCGTCGCTGGTCCCGTTCACGCTGCGGCTCGACGAGTTCGACGCGCGCTTCGACCCCGAGACGCTCCAGTCCCGCGACTTCACCGCGCACGTGACGCTGACCGAGCCGGGCGACGCGCCGCAGGAGCGGACCATCAAGGTCAACCACCCGCTCACCGCGGGCGGCGCCAAGGTGTACCTGCAGGGCAACGGGTACGCGCCCGAGCTCACGGTCCGCGACGCGGCCGGCGAGGTCGCGTTCGCCGGCGCGGTGCCGTTCCTGCCGCAGGACGAGGTGTACACGTCGCGCGGCGTCGTCAAGGTGCCCGACGTGTCCGGCGGCCAGGAGCAGATCGGCATCGTCGGCTACCTGCTCCCGACGGCGACGCAGGTCAGCGACACCCTGTACCGCTCGACCGACCCGCAGCCGGACGAACCGCTGCTCGTGCTGTCGGTGTGGTCCGGCAACCTCGGCCTCGACACGGGCGTGCCGCAGAACGTGTACGAGCTCGACGAGTCGCGCATGGAGCAGGCCGTCGACGCCGACGGGAACGTCGTCACGCTCTACGTCCGCCCGGGCGAGACGGTCGACCTGCCCGAGGGCCTCGGAACCCTGACGTTCGACGGTCTGCCGCGGTTCGTCGCGCTCGACCTCCGGCACGACCCGGCGCTCACGTTCGTGCTCGTGTTCGCGCTGCTCGCGTTCGCCGGCTTGGCGGCCAGTCTGTTCGCCCCCCGCCGCCGCGTCTGGGTGCGGGCCGCGCCCGGGACCGGCGACGACGCGGGCCGTACAGTGGTCACCGCGGCGGGACTCGCCCGCGGCGACGACGTCGGCCTCCAGCCCGAGCTCGACCGGCTGCTCGCGGCGACGCTGCCGACGACGGCCGCACCGCAGCCACCGGACCCGACGGCCCCCGCCGACGCGTCCACCCCGTCCAGCCCGTCCGCCCCGACCGTCCCCCGAGGAAGCGCGACATGACCACCGGTGACCTCTCCACGCTGCTCGTGTGGGCCGCGGCGACCGCGTTCACGATCGCGCTGATCGCGTTCGCCGCCGACCTCGCGCGCATCGCCGACTCCACGCAGCGGCGCGCCGCGGCGAAGACGGAGTCCCGCGCCGCGGTCGCCGCCGGCGGCGGCTCGGTCGCGGTCGCCGAGGCCCCGCCGGCTGCACCCCAGGGCTCGGCGAAGGCGGAGGGCATCGCCCGCTCGACGACCTACCTGGGCCTCGCGCTGCTGTTCGCCGGCATCGTGCTGCGCGGCATCGCAGCCGGCCGCTGGCCCACGGCGAACATGTACGAGTTCACGATCGTCGGCGTCCTCGTCGCGGTGTCGGTGCTCGCCGTCGTGCAGCAGCGTCGCGTGATCGCGTTCCTCGGCGTGCTCGTCATGGGCATCGCGGTCCTCGCCCTGGTGCTCGCCCTCAACGCGTTCTACATCCAGGCCGACGCCGTCCAGCCCGCGCTGCACTCCTACTGGCTGGTCATCCACGTCGGGGTCGCGATCATCGCGACCGGCATCTTCACGGTCGCGTTCGCCGCGTCCGCGCTCCAGATCCTCGCCGACGTGCGTGCGTCCGGCCCCAAGCCCGTCGACGCGCCCCGCGCCTGGACCGACGGCATGCGCCGCGCGGTCGTCGGGCAGCGGTTCGGGTGGGTCGACCAGGTGCCGTCGCCGCGCGACCTCGAGGCGCTCGCCTTCCGCCTCAACGCGCTCGGCTTCGTGCTGTGGACCTTCACGCTCATCGGCGGCGCCATCTGGGCCGAGCACGCGTGGGGCCGCTACTGGGGCTGGGACCCCAAGGAGGTCGGCACGTTCGTCGCGTGGGTCGTGTACGCGGCCTACCTGCACGCCCGCACGACGCGCGGGTGGAGCGGACGCCGCGCCGCGTACTTCGTGTTCGTCGGCTACGCCGTGGTGCTCGCGAACTTCACCGTCGTGAACCTGGTGTTCTCCGGCAAGCACTCCTACTCGGGCCTCTGACCGGCCCGCCCGAGACGGGCGGCGACGCGGACGCGGGACGTGCGCGCGGCGTGACGTCAGGCGTCGACATGACGTCAGGACGTCGTCGGAACGTCAGGACGTCGTCGGAACGTCTGGACGTCGTCGGACCGTCAGGACGTCGTCGGAACGTCAGGACGTCGCGGAGCGTCAGGACGTCGGCGGAGCGTCAGGACGTGGGGGAGCCGTCCCCCGTGCCCTGCTCGCGTCGGCGCCGCTCCTCGTCGAGCTTGCGCAGGAAGTCGGGGTCGTCGTCGGGGGCGACCGGTCCCGAGCGGCGGCGCGGTGTCCACGACGACCCGCCCGACGCCGAGCCGCCGGTTCCCCCACCGGCCTGGCGGGCGGCCGCGCGGCGACCGCGGCTCACGAGGATCCACAGGATCGCGCCCAGCACGGGCACGAGGACGACGAGCGCCATCCACAGCAGCGGGTGGACGCCCAGCCGCTCCTCGTCGGAGCTGCGGGAGATGTCGAGCACGCACCACACGACGAGGCCGACCACGATCACGAACGCGAGGTAGCGGGCCATCCACCCACCCTAGGCGTCGAGCGGTCCCGCTGCCGTCCTAGGCTGGTGGGGTGCCCGTCGCGCTCTACACCCTCTACCGTCTGCTGCTCTTCGCCGCGTTCCTCGGCCTGCTCTGGGTCGCGGGGCTGCGGTCCTGGCTCGCGGTGATCGCGGCCGCGCTGCTCGCGTGGATGGCGGGGTACGTGCTGCTGCGCACGCCACGCGACGCGGCCGTCGCCTGGATCGCGGCACGTGACGAGCGGCGCACGCGCGAGGGCACCAAGGGGCGCTCGCGCGCGGACCAGGACGCCGACGTGGAGGACGCGGCGGTCGACGCCGCGGACGGTCCTCGGGCGGACGCCAAGGCGGACGTGCCGACGTCGACGGACGACGGCGGGACGTCCGTCGACCGCAAGAAGCCGACGGCCTGAGCCGACCGTCTGACCCGAGCGCCTGACCCGACCGCCCGCCTCGCTCCTCGGGCGGGGTCGACCGTCAGATCGCCAGGCCGAGCCCCAGCAGGACCCCGAACCCGAGCTCGAGCATCCCGGTGCCCGCGAGCACGGGCACGAGCGCGCGTCCGCGCGCCCCCAGCAGCACGACGCCGGCCAGGATGCCGGCGGGCGCGAACAGCGGCAGGACGAGCAGCGCCCACGGCGCGGCGAACACGCACACGGCGCCGAGCGCGACGGGCACGAGCACGAGCGCCGCGTACACGCGCCGCGCCTTGTACTCCCCGAGCCGCACGGCCAGGGTGCGCTTGCCGACGAGCGCGTCGGTCGGCACGTCCCGCAGGTTGTTGACCATGAGCAGCGCGCACGCGAGCAGCCCGACGGCCACGGCGCCGACCCACGCGGTCCACGGCAGCTCGAGCGCCTGCGTCCAGGTCGTGCCGAGCACCGCGACGAGCCCGAAGAACACGAAGACGCCGACCTCGCCGAGCCCGCGGTACCCGTAGGGGCTGCGGCCGCCCGTGTACGTCCATGCGGCAGCGATGGCGAACGCCCCGACGGCGAGCAGGAACCACTGGGACGTCACGACGACCAGCGCGAGGCCGAGCAGCCCGGCGACGGCGAACGACAGGAACGCCGCCGCGCGCACGGCACGAGGGCTCGCGGCGCCCGACGCGGTGAGCCGCAGCGGCCCGACACGGTCGACGTCGGTGCCGCGGATGCCGTCGGAGTAGTCGTTGGCGTAGTTGACGCCCACCTGCAGCGCCAGCGCGACGCCGAGCGCGAGCGCGGCCCGTCCGAGGTTCGCCTCGTCGAGCTGTGCGGCGGCACCCGTGCCGACGAGCACCGGTGCGGCCGCCGCCGGCAGCGTCCTGAGCCGTGCACCGGCCACCCACTCCCGTGCGGTCGTCACGCGCCGCTCCTTCCGGTCGGTGCGGGCGGGGCGCCCGCGTCGTCGTGCACGCCCGTCGGGGTCGTGCGCTGCTTGTCCTCGTGTCCGACAGCCTCCGCGGCGAGCCGCGCGACCGCCGTGCGGTCCACCTTGCCCGGGCCGCGCAGCGGCAGCGCGTCCACCGTCACGAGGTGGCGGGGCGCGCTCGGGGCGCCGAGCCGGTGCGCGACGGCCTCGCGCACCCGGTCGAGCGTCGGGGCGTCGCCCGCGCGCGGCACGACGACCGCGACGACGGCCTGCCCCCACTCGGCGTCGGGCACGCCCACGACGCACGCCTCGCGCACGCCGTCGAGCCCGCCGAGCACCGCCTCGACGGCTGCGGGGGCGACCTTGGCGCCGCCGGTCACGAGCACGTCGTCGGCGCGTCCGAGCACCGTGAGGACGCCGTCGTCGAGCCGGCCGAGGTCGCTCGTGCGCAGCGCGCGGCGCCCGTCGGGCAGCGTCACGAAGGCGTCGGCGTCCAGGTCGGGGCGGCCGCGGTAGCCGTCGGCCAGGACGGGTCCGGACAGCAGCACGCGCCCGGCGTCGTCCAGCGCGACCGTGACGTCGTCGAGGGGCACGCCGTCGTACACGCAGCCGCCGCACGTCTCGGTCATGCCGTACGTCGTCACGACGCGCACGCCCGCCGACCGTGCGCGCCCCAGGACGTCGGGGGCGGTCGCCGCACCGCCGAGCAGCACCGCGTCGAAGGTCGCGAGCGCCGCGGTCCCGGCGGGGTCGTCGAGCAGCCGCACGAGCTGGGTCGGGACGAGGGACGTGTACCGCCGCTCGGCCGTCCCGAAGGCCGCGAGCGCCTCGAGGAACGCCGCGGGACGGAACGGCCCGTCCGGGACGACGACGGGCGTCGTCCCCGCGAGCACCGAGCGGACGAGCACCTGCACCCCGGCGACGTGGTGCGTCGGCAGCGTGAGCAGCCACCGCCCGGGCCCGCCGAGCCGGTGCTCGGTGGCCGTCGCCGAGGCACGCAGGGCGGCGCGTGAGAGCAGGACCTCGCGCGGCTCACCCGTCGACCCCGAGGTCCGGACCACGACGGCCACACGCTCGTCGACGTGCGCGGCCGGCGCGGCCGTCGGACCGCGTCCCGGCCGTGCCGGCGCGGCTCCCGCGTGCTCGTGCGTCGCGCGCCCGGACGGGTGGACCGCGGGTGCGTCGACCGGCCGCTCGTCGGGGCCCGGTGCGACGGGCCGCACCGCGGGGCCCGTCCCGTCGAGGGCCGCGGCCAGCGCGTCGAGCAGCGCGTGCGCGGGCACGTCGCGCAGGGGCCGGGTCACGCGCCCAGCCTAGGTGCCCGTCGGCGAGCCGCCCGACGCCGGACCGGACGCACGGGGTCGGCAACTAGAGTGACCCGCGGTCCGCCCCCGAAGGAGCCCTCCGTGCCTCACGCCCCTGCTCGCCCGACGCTGCGTCTCGCCGCCGTCCTCGCCCTCGCGGTGCTCACGGTCGGCGCCTGCGCGTCCGGGCCGAGCCAGCCCGAGCGCACGACGCTCACGCAGGAGCCGACCGTCGAGGTCGCGAAGGCCGCCCCGCCCGCGGTCGTCGTGCCCCCGCGCTGGCCGCTCACGGGGGAGGCCGCCGACGCGGTGGTCGACCGGCCGGCGATCGCGGTGAAGATCGAGAACCCGCGCGAGGTCCGCCCGCAGACGGGCCTCGACCAGGCGGACGTCGTCTGGGAGCAGGTCGTCGAGGGCGGCATCACGCGGTTCGTCGCCGTCTTCCACTCGCAGGTGCCGGCGGAGGTCGGACCGGTCCGCTCGATCCGCCCGATGGACCCGGCGATCGCAGCACCCCTGCACGGCATCGTCGCGTTCTCGGGCGGTCAGCAGGCCTTCGTGCGCGAGCTCGGGCAGTCGGGCGTGCAGCTCATGAGCCAGGACGGCGGCGCGGCGGGCTTCTACCGCAAGAAGGGCGTCATGCCGGCGTGGCACAACGTCTACGGCACCCCCACGACGTGGTGGGAGAACGCCGACGCGGGTCACAGCGCGTCGCCGCCCGCGCAGTTCGCGTTCGCGCGCCGCGCGGACCAGTCGACGGTGCTGACCGCCGGGACGCCGGCGACGCTGCTCGACCTCCGGCTGTCGGGCTACTCGCGCCCCCGGTGGGCGTTCGACACCGCGAGCGGCACGTGGCTGCGGTCCGAGGGCGACACGCCCGCGACGGCCCGGTCGGGCACCCGGCTCGCCGCACGCAACGTCGTCGCGCTGCGGGTCCAGCTCGTCGACTCGGGCACCAAGGACCCCGCCGGGAACCCCGTGCCGGAGACGGTGCTGGTCGGCACCGGCAAGGGCACGGTCGTCAGCGGCGGCAAGGCGCTCGAGGTGACGTGGTCGAAGCCGGCGACGGACGCCGTGCTCACCCTGACCGGCCCGGACGGCTCGCCGGTCACGCTCGCGCCGGGCGTGACGTGGGTCGAGCTGGTGCCGGCGTCGTCGGGCAGCGTCACCGTCTCCTGAACGCCGCCGCCGGCCGCCGCGCTGGGTGCCGCGCGGTCCGGTGCGCCGCCCGGGCGATCGTCGGGCCGAGTGCGGGGCACGCCCGCCGCGCTCAGGAACGTCCGCGACGCGCCGTGACACAGTGGTCCGCGTGACGAGGACGACGCAGGGCACGACGACACGGGGCACGACGGCCGGGCACCGGCGACGCGGGCGCCCGACGCTGCGGTGGGGCCTACCGCTGGTCGGTGTGATGCTCGCGCTCGCGGCCTGCGGGACCGCCGCCGAGCAGTCGCCGCCGCCGACGCCCGTCACGGAGCGGCCGTCGATCGAGCCCGACAAGGGCGCCGCGCCGACGCCCGTCGTCCCGCCGACGTGGCCGCTGACCGGCGTGCCGGGCGAGCCCGCGCAGCGTCCGGCGCTCGGCGTGAAGGTCGAGAACACCGCGGTCGCACGGCCGCAGACCGGTCTCGAGCAGGCGGACGTCGTGTGGGAGACGATCGTCGAGTTCGAGGTGTCGCGGCTCATCGCGGTGTTCCACTCGCAGGTGCCGGCCGAGGTGGGGCCGATCCGGTCGGTGCGTCCGATGGACCCGGTGATCCTCGCGCCGACGCACGGCCTGCTCGTCTTCTCGGGCGGGCAGCCGGGGATCCTCGCGCTCGTCGAGGACAGCGGCCTGCAGATGATCTCGCACGACGCGGGCGCCGACGGGCTCTACCGCACGCGGGACCGGGCGGCGCCGCACAACGTCTACGGCACGCCCGAGGTGTTCTGGGCGCAGGCCGACGCGAGCCACCAGGCCCCGCCCGAGGAGCAGTTCACGTTCGCGCGCAGCGCCGACCGCGCGGCGGCGGTCGCCGGCGGCACGCCCGCCACGACCCTCGACTTCCGCCTGTCGGCCGCGTCGAACCCGCGCTGGTCGTGGGACGCGGGGTCGGGGACGTGGCTGCGGTCGGAGGGGCAGACGCCCGCGAACGCCCGCAGCGGCGCGCGGCTGTCGGCGGTGAACGTCGTGTCGATCACGGCCGCGCACCCCAGCACGCAGTTCGGCGCGCAGGGCGGTGCCCCCGTGCCGACGTACGAGCTGGTCGGCTCCGGTGACGGGGTGGTCGCGACGGGCGGGAAGACCGTCGCGGTGCGCTGGCAGAAGGACGCGCAGGACGCGCCGCTGCGGCTGTTCCTGGCCGACGGGCGCCCCGCCGACCTCGCGCCCGGCAACACGTGGGTCGAGCTCGTCCCCGCCGGCTCGGGGTCGCTCACGGTGGGCTGAGCCCGCCGGAGGGAGGGTCGCGGACGCGGCCGGGTCCACCTCGGGGCGGAACGTTGTCCTCCCACGGGTGGGTTTCCGCCTCTCGGGTTCCCGACGTGGGGGCGACGCGCCCGCGGGGGTCGTCGCGACAGTGTTGTCGTCATGGCCACCGAGCACCTGCAAGCCCGTGAGCACAGCACCGCGTCGCTGGGCGCCGTCGTCGCGTCGGTCGTGATCCTCGCGGGTCTCGCCCTGGGCGCGACGCTCGCGATCAGCCAGGTCGTCGACCTCGCGGCGTGGGCGTTCGGTCGTCAGTGAGCGCCGGCTCCCGCGCGCCTGCTGACGGGGTGGAGGGACCTCGTCAGTAGGCGTACGGGAAGCCGGACCAGTCGGGATCGCGCCTTTGGAGGAAGGCGTCGCGTCCCTCGACGGCCTCGTCGGTCATGTAGGCGAGCCGGGTGGCCTCCCCGGCGAACACCTGCTGACCGGCGAGGCCGTCGTCCGCCAGGTTGAAGGCGAACTTGAGCATGCGGATCGCCTGCGGCGACTTGGTCGCGATGATGCGGGCGTACTCGAGGCCGGCCTCCTCGAGCTCGTCGTGGGGCACGACGTCGTTCACGGCGCCCCACGCGTGGGCCTCGTCCGCGGAGTACTCGCGGGCCAGGAAGAAGATCTCCCGGGCGCGCTTCTGCCCGACCTGCCGGGCGAGCAGCGCGGACCCGTAGCCGCCGTCGAACGAGCCGACGTTGGCGTCCGTCTGCATGAACCGGCCGTGCTCGCGGCTCGCGATCGTCAGGTCGGCGACGACGTGCAGCGAGTGCCCGCCGCCCGCGGCCCAGCCGCCGACGAGCGCGACGACGACCTTGGGCATGGTCCGGATGAGCCGCTGCACCTCGAGGATGTGCAGCCGGCCGGCGCGCGCGGGGTCGACGGCCTCGGCCGTGTCGCCGTCGGCGTACCGGTACCCGTCGCGGCCGCGGATCCGCTGGTCGCCGCCCGAGCAGAACGCCCAGCCGCCGTCGCGCGGGCTCGGCCCGTTGCCCGTGAGCAGGACGGTCCCGACGGACGACGTGGTGCGCGCGTGGTCGAGCACCCGGTAGAGCTCGTCGACGGTGTGCGGGCGGAACGCGTTGCGGACCTCGGGCCGGTCGAACGCGACGCGCACGACGGGCAGGTCGCGACCGGTCGCGCCGGCGGCGCGCTGCGCGTCGTCGGGCCGCGCGTAGCCGCGGTGGTACGTGAGGTCGGTGAGGTCCTCGAAGCCGTCGACGGTCCGCCAGCGGCGGGGGTCGAACGTCGTGGAGACGGGTGCGGGCAGCGCGGGCTCGGCGGTCGGGGAGGTGTCGCTCACGTCGTCACCCTAGTGTTCGATCATTCTGGTACGGTCGTACTAGAACGTGCGCGGGACGGCGGACCTGACACCCGGCGCGCACGACGCCCGCCGACGCAGGCGGGCCTGCTCGGAGGTGTCGTCCCCCATGGCCTGGATCGTCCTCGTCCTGTCCGGTGTGCTCGAGGCGGGTTGGGCGCTCGCGCTCAAGCAGTCCGCCGGCTTCACCAAGCTCTGGCCCAGCGTGTGGTTCGTCGTGCTCGCGGCCGCGTCCTTCGCGGGGCTCAGCTTCGCGCTGCGCACCCTGCCCGTCGGCATCGCCTACGGCGTGTGGGTCGGCGTCGGGGCCGCGACCACCGCGGTCGCCGCCGCGATCCTGCTGCACGAGCGCATGTCGGTGCTCACCGTCGTGTCGCTCGTGCTCATCGTCGCGGGCGTCGTCGGGCTGCAGCTGTCCGGCAGCAGCCACGCGTGACCCGCACGACCAAGGGCACGCAGCGCCGCGACCAGCTCGCCGCCGCGGCCGCCGACCTCGTGCTGCGCGAAGGGCCCGGAGCCCTCACGCACCGCCGGGTCGCGGCCGCGGCCGGCGCGTCGCTGTCCGCGACGACCTACTACTTCGCCGACCTCGACGAGCTTGCGACCGCCGCCGGCAGCGTCCTCGCCCGGTCGTGGGCGCAGAACGCGAGCGCCGTCCTCGCGTCGCTCGACGCCGGGCCGCCGACGGGCGCCCACGCCGCCGCCGACGTCGTCGCAGCCGCCGTCCTGCCCCCCGGCGACGACGACGCCGTGCGTGCGCAGTACGAGCACCTGCTCGGGTCCGGCCGCAACCGCACCCTCGCGCGGGCCTTCGCCGACGGGCGCGCCGAGGTCGACGAGGTGGTCGCACGCGTCATCGCGGCCGTCGGGCTCGAGCTCGCGCCCGCCGTCGCCGTCGCGCTCGTCGACGGTGCCGTCGTCACTGCCCTCTCGGAGGACCGCCCGGTCCGGCCGACCGCTCGCGACCTGCTCCTCGCCGTCGCCCGCTGAGACGTCGCCGGCGGACCGCGCCCGACGACCGGCCGCGCGGTGCCCCACCAGGCCGACGGCCGTCCGGGAGCGCCCGGCGGCCGACGTACGCTGGCCCGATGCCCGCCACGCCGTCCCCGGTCGTCTGGTCCGTGCCGATGCGGACCCGGTTCCGCGGCCTGACCAGCCGCGACGGGGTCCTCGTCCGCGGGGACGCCGGGTGGGGCGAGTTCAGCCCGTTCTGGGACTACGACGCGACCGAGTCCGCCGCGTGGTGGCGTGCGGCACGCGAGGCCGCCGACCAGGGGTGGCCCGAACCTGTCCGCGCGACCGTCCCGGTCAACGTGACCGTGCCCGCGGTCGACGCCGCGACCGCGCACCGGATCGTCCGCGCCTCGGGCGGCTGCCGGACCGCCAAGGTCAAGGTCGCCGAGCCCGGGCAGACCGTCGACGACGAGGTCGCCCGGCTCGAAGCGGTCCGCGACGCGCTCGGGCCCGACGGTGCGATCCGCGTCGACGCCAACGCCGCGTGGGACGTCGACACCGCGGTCGCCCGGCTCGCGGTGCTCGACCGCGCCGCTGGTGGGCTCGAGTACGCCGAGCAGCCCGTGCCGACCGTCGACGACCTCGCCGCGCTGCGCCGCCGCACGCACGTCCCGATCGCCGCCGACGAGTCCGTCCGGCGGGCCGACGACCCCCTCGCCGTCGCGCGCGCGGGCGCGGCCGACGTGCTCGTGCTCAAGGTCCAGCCGCTCGGCGGGGTGCGCGCGTGCCTGCGGATCGCCGAGGACTGCGGCCTGCCGGTCGTCGTGTCGTCCGCGCTCGAGTCGTCGGTCGGGCTCGCGGCCGGCGTCGCGCTCGCGGCCGCGCTGCCCGAGCTCCCGTACGCGTGCGGCCTCGCGACCGCGCAGCTCCTCACGGCCGACGTCGTCGCCGACCCGCTCCTGCCGGTCGACGGTGCGGTGCCCGTGCGCCGTCCCGTGCCGGACGCGCGGCTGCTCGCGGCGCACGCGGCCGACGACGCGCTGACCGCACGCTGGCACCGCCGGCTCGACGACGTCCTCGCGGTCGCCGGTGCCCGTGGCCCACGCGGCACCGGGATCCCGACGGGCGACCCGACCGGCTCGCCCACCGGGACCCCGGCGGGCGACACGACCGGCCCGCGGGCGACGTGGACGGCATGATGTCCGACGTGACGACGCAGCCACGCGACCCGAGCCCGGCCACGACGGCCGCACGCGTGCTCGTGCAGGCGCTCGCCACGCTCGGCGTCCGGGACGTCGTGCTCGCCCCCGGGTCGCGCAGCGCGCCGCTCGCGTACGCGCTCGCGGACGCCGCCCGTCCCGACGACGAGCGTCCCGCCGGTGCCCCCGCCATCCGCCTGCACGTGCGGATCGACGAGCGGTCCGCCGGGTTCCTGGCCCTCGGGCTCGCGCGTGCGGCGGCCCACGACGAGGACGGCGCGCGGCCCGTCGCCGTCGTCACCACGTCGGGCACGGCCGTCGCGAACCTGCACCCCGCGGTCCTCGAGGCGCACCACGCGGGCGTCCCGCTGCTCCTGCTCACGGCCGACCGGCCGCACGAGCTGCGCGGGACCGGCGCCAACCAGACGACCGTGCAGCCCGGGATCTTCGGTGCCGCCGTGCGGCTCGCCGCCGACGTGCCCGCACCGGTCGGCCTGCCCGACGAGGCCCGCGACCTGCGCCACCTCGTCTCGCGCGCGGTCGCCGCCGCCACCGGTGCGCGCACGGGCGACCCCGGCCCGGTGCACCTCGACCTCGCCTACCGGGAGCCGCTCGTCCCGCCGCCCGGGCCCTGGCCCGAGCCGTCGGCGGTCGGGCTCGGCAACGTGCAGTCACGCGGTGCGGGGCTCCCGGGCGCCGTGACCGCGGCGCTGCCCGCGGTCGTCGACGCGCGTGCGGCCCTGGCGTCCGCGGGCGGTGCGGCCGGTGCGACGGCGTCCGGTCGCCGTCGGGGGGCAGTCCCGACCGTCGTGGTCGCGGGTGACGGCGCCGGCCCGGTCGCGCGACGCGTCGCCGAGGCGTGCGGCTGGCCCCTGCTCGCGGAGCCGTCCTCGGGCGCGCGCGGTGGACCGAACGCGATCGCGGCCTACCGCCTCCTGCTCGCGGACCCGCGGCTCGGCGGTGCGGTCCGGCGCGTGGTCGTCCTCGGCCGGCCGACGCTGTCCCGGCCCGTGCAGCGCCTGCTCGGGCGGGCCGACGTCGAGGTCGTGGTCGTCGCGCCGCAGGGCGGGGCGTGGCCCGACGCCGCGCGCAACGCGTCCGACGTGCTCACAGAGGTGCCCGCCCGCATGCTGCGCGGCCGCGTGCACGCCCCGACCGGCTGGCTCGAGGCGTGGCAGACGGCCGGCAAGGCCGCCGACGCGGCGGTCGACGCGCTGCTCGACGGCCCGGGGGAGCGGGACGCCCGACGCTCGCGCAGCGGCACGCGCGTCACGGGCCCGGCGCTCGCCCGCGCGGTCGCGGGGGTGCTGCAGCCGCACGACGTCCTCGTCGTCGGCTCGTCGAACCCGGTTCGCGACCTCGACCTCGTCGCCCGCTGGGACACCGCCCCGCTCGTCCTCGCGAACCGCGGGCTCGCCGGGATCGACGGCACGCTGTCGACCGCCGCGGGCGTCGCGCTCGGGCTGCCACGCCGACGCGTCCGCGCGCTCGTGGGCGACCTGACGTTCCTGCACGACGTCGGAGGCCTGCTGCGCGGTCCGCTCGAGCCGGTCGTCGACCTGCAGGTCGTCGTGGCGAACGACGACGGCGGGTCGATCTTCGCGACCCTCGAGCCGGGCGAGCCCGACCGGTCCGACGTGTTCGAGCGCGTGTTCGCGACCCCGCACGGCGTCGACGTCGCGGCCCTGTGCGCGGGGTACGGGGTGCGGCACACGCGCGTCGTCGACGCCGAGGGCCTGCTGCCCGCGCTCGCGGCGCCCGGACCCGGGCTGAGCGTCGTCGAGGTCCGCGTGGACCGCACCGGGCGGCGGGCGCTCGGCGAGCGCGTCGCGGCCGACGTGGCGCGCGCGGTCGACGGCGCCCTCGGCTGACCGGTCGCTGCCGGCGCCCGCGCGGCACTCCTGCCGGACGCATGAGGAACTGACAGCAAGTTCCCAGGTTCGTCTGAGCCTCCCTCCAGCACGACGTCCTTTCATGGAGGACGACAAGGAGGGACCCACGATGACGAGCACCCCAGAGCACGGCGCGGGCGAGAACCACCCCCAGGCGCAGCCGACGCAGCCGATCCCGCCGATCGGCGCGACGCAGCCCCTGCCCACGCAGCCGGCCCACCCGACCAACCCCTTCACCGCCCCGCACCCCGCCGCACCGGGCGAGGTCCACGCGCAGGAGCAGGCCCGCCGCCAGGCGGCCCACGAGGAGGCCGCGCGGGTGCGTGCCGAGCGTGACGCCGCGTACCACGCGCAGTGGACCGCGGCCCAGCAGGCGGCCGCGCAGCACGCCGCGGCGCAGCAGTTCGCGCAGCAGCACCCGGCGCAGCAGCACGCGACCCAGCAGCACGGCGCGCAGCAGCAGCCCGTCGCGGTGGGCGCGCACCAGTCCGCGACGGTCCACCCGCAGGGCGCACCGCAGCACGCCCCGTACGGGCCGGTCCGCACCGCCCCCGCGGGCGCCGGCGTCCCGCCGTACGGCCCGACCGCGACGCAGCCCGGCGCCACCGGACCGCGCAAGCGCCGCACCTGGATCCCGGTCGTGTCCGCCGCCGCGGCCGCCGCGATCCTCGGCGTCGCCGCGACCGGTGCCGCGTTCACGATCGGCGACGAGCGCGCCGACGGCTCGCGCCCGGCCTCGCTCGCCGAGATCGGCCGCGACACGACCGACACGGTCCCCGTCGCGGGCTCGACGAACGACGCCCCCGACTGGCAGGCGGTCTCGCAGGCCGTCGCGCCGTCCGTCGTCGCGATCGAGGTCAGCACCGGCCAGGGCGGCGCCCAGGGGTCGGGTGTCATCGTCGACGACCAGGGCCACATCGTCACGAACAACCACGTCGTGGCCGGCGCGCAGGGCAAGGTCCAGGTCACGCTGACCGACGGCCGCCTGTTCGAGGCGAGCGTCGTCGGCACCGACCCGACGACGGACCTCGCGGTCATCAAGCTCGACGACGCCCCCGACGACCTCGTCGCGGCCGCGCTCGGCGACTCCGCCAAGGTCGAGGTCGGCCAGTCCGTCATGGCCGTCGGCAACCCGCTCGGCCTCGCCAACACCGTGACGACCGGCATCGTGTCGGCCGTCGACCGCCCGGTGTCGACCTCCGCGGAGGACGGCAGCCAGGCGACCGTGACCAACGCGATCCAGGTCGACGCCGCGGTGAACCCCGGCAACTCCGGCGGTCCGCTGTTCGACGCGCAGGGCCGTGTCATCGGCATCAACTCGTCGATCGCGACGATGTCGCAGCAGTCCGGCTCGATCGGCCTCGGCTTCGCCATCCCGGTGAACCTCGTGAAGAACATCGCGTCGCAGCTCATCGACGACGGCACCGCCGAGCACGCGTTCCTCGGCGTGAGCCTGTCCGACGGCACCGCGACCGCCGACGGCGTGACCCGCCGCGGCGCGGTCGTCGAGGAGGTGAGCGCAGACTCGCCCGCGTCCAAGGCCGGCCTCGAGGTCAAGGACGTCGTCGTCGCGATCGACGGCAAGGCGGTCGGGGGCGCCGAGTCGCTCACGGCCTACGTCCGGGCGCTCGCGTCCGGCGACCAGGCGACGCTCACGGTCGTCCGCGACGGCAAGGCGTCGGAGGTCGACGTGACGCTCGCCGCCCGCCCGGAGTCCGCGGCGACCCCGCAGGACCCGCAGGGCGGCGGCCAGGGGCAGGACCAGGGCCAGGACCCGGGCCAGCAGGGCCAGGGCCAGGACCAGCAGGGTCCGGGCGGCCTGCCGGGCGGCATGACCCCCGAGGACCTGTGGAAGTGGTTCCAGGGTCAGGGTCAGGGCTGACGCCTCACGCTTCCCGACCGCGACCCCGGTGACGGACCAGCACCGTCCCCGGGGTCGCACGGGACTCGCGGCTCGCACCCCGGAGCCGCTCACCCCGGTCGACCCGACCGCCACCGCCGGGCACCCGTACCCCCCGCAGGTGCCCGGCACCCGACCCGCACGGGTCACCGCCGTCACGGCCGCGTCCCCCGCCCATGACGGCGACGGCACCCGTGCGGCGCCGGGGGCCGCTCTCCCCGGCGGCCCCCGTGCCCGCGGTCTCGGACCGCGTCGACGCCCCCGGCCCACGGACGGCCGGGGGCGTCGTGCTGCCCGGGCCCGGCCGGCGACGGAGGCGGAGGTGCCGCGGGCATCGCGCGGCCGGGCCCGCGAGCAGCTCGTGGGAACGGGCGACCGTCAGGTGTCGGACGGGTCGAGAACCGGCAGGCGTCGCGAGATCGGTGGCGTCAGGCGCCGCGAGGTCGGCGACGCGGCAGGTGTCGCCGAGGTCGGCGACGCGGCCGGCATGGCGTGGTCGGCGACGCGGCAGGCATGGCGAGGTCGGCGACGCGGCAGGCATGGCGAGGTCGGCGACGCGTCAGGCGTCGCGGCCGAGCGCGTCACGCATCGGCACGAGCTTCGCCTCGGACTCGGCGAGCTCGGCGGCGGGGTCGGACGCGGCGACGATGCCGCAGCCCGCGAAGAGCCGCACCTCGCGCGGGTCCTGCGCGTCGACCTGCGCGGACCGCAGGGCGATGCCCCACTCGCCGTCGCCGTCGGCGCCCATCCACCCGACCGGCCCGGCGTAGCGGCCGCGGTCCATGCCCTCGACCTGCGCGATGAGCGCGCGGGCGGCGGTCGTCGGCGTGCCGCACACGGCGGCGGTCGGGTGCAGCGCGGCCGCGAGCGCGAGCGACGACGGGTGCGTCGTGGTGCCGACCGGCGCGGTGAGCACGCCGGTCACGTCGGACGCGAGGTGCAGGACGTTCGGCAGGTGCAGCACGAAGGGCACGTCGGGCACGTTCGTCGACGAGCAGAACGGCTCGAGCGCGCGGGCCACGGACGACACCGCGTACTCGTGCTCCTCGAGGTCCTTCGACGAGTGCGCGAGGATCGCGGCGCGCGCCATGTCGGCGGCGTCGTCGCCCGTCCGGCGGATCGTGCCGGCCAGCACGCGCGAGGTGACGAGGCCCTTCTCGGACCGGACGAGCAGCTCGGGCGTCGCGCCCAGGAGCCCGTCGACGCTGAACGTCCAGCAGGACGGGTACCGGCGGGCGAGCCGCTGCAGGGCCCAGCGCACGTCGACGGGGTGCTGGGTGCGGGCGCGCACGTCGCGCGCGAGGACGACCTTCTCGACCTCGCCGGCGCGGATCGCGGCGACCCCGGCGGCGACGACGTCGCGCCAGTCGTCGGCGGGGACGGCGCCGTCGCGGTACTCGACGTCGCCGGGTGCGACGGGCGGGACGTGCGGGCCGACGACGTCCGCGAGCGTGGGCGCGGCGCCGAGCCGCGGCCCGGCGGTGAGGGTCGTGAGCCAGGTGCGGCCGCCGCGGCGGCCGACGACGACGCGCGGCACGACGACGACGCCGCCCGCGGGGGAGTCGTCGTCGAACGCGAACGACGCGAACGCGACGGGGCCGGTGCCGGGCACGTGGACCTCGTCGCGGACCACGGCGTGCGCGAGGACGGACCGCCAGGCCTCCTCGGCGCGCGCGAACCGGTCGGCGCCGGTGACCTCGACGCGCAGCGTCTCGCCCCAGGCCACGATCCCGTCGCCGCGCCGGACCCACGCGAGGGGTGCGTCGGAGGGCAGCAGGTCGAGCAGGTCCGCGGGGTCGGGGGTGCCGGCGTCGGCGTCGTGCGTCCGGCCGAGGTCGTCCAGGGCGACCGTCCGCACCACGAGCGGCTGGGGGACCGCGTCCGCGGGCGCGGCGGTCTGCGTGGTCATCACGTCCAGGGTAGGACCCGTGGCGGGCGCTGCTCGTCGACGGCGGTGTGACGTACGCGGCACCCCCGTGCGGCGCGGCGCGCGGGACGCGGCTCGTCGGCGGAGGGCGGACCTGCGACGATGGGCGGCATGTCCCGTGCCTCCCTCGAGAAGGACCCTCGCGACGTCGCGCGCATGTTCGACGCGGTCGCGCACCGGTACGACGTGACGAACGACGTCATCTCGCTCGGCCAGGACCGCGCGTGGCGCAAGGCGACGCTCGGCGCGCTCGCCGCGCAGCCGGGGGAGACGGTCCTCGACCTGGCCGCCGGGACGGGCACGTCGGCCGAGCCGCTCGCGGACGCGGGCGTGCGCGTGGTCGCGTGCGACCTGTCGATGGGCATGCTCGAGGTCGGCAAGCGCCGTCGCCCGGACCTGGCCTTCGTGGCCGGCGACGCGCTGCACCTGCCGTTCGCGGACGCGTCGTTCGACGCGGTGACCATGTCGTTCGGGCTGCGCAACGTGTCGGACGTCTCCGCCGCGCTCGAGGAGCTGCTGCGCGTGACCCGGCCGGGCGGGCGGCTCGTGGTGTGCGAGTTCTCGACGCCGTCGTGGAAGCCGTTCCGCACGGTCTACTCGAACTACCTGATGCGGGCCCTTCCGCCGGTCGCGCGGGCCGTCTCGAAGGAGCCCGAGGCGTACACGTACCTCGCGGAGTCGATCCGCGAGTGGCCGGACCAGCGCGCGCTGGGCCTCCTGGTGAAGCGCGCGGGCTGGGAGCACGTGGCGTTCCGGAACCTGTCCGGCGGGATCGTCGCGCTGCACCGCGGCACGCGTCCGGAGTGAGCCGTGCGGGGCGTCCGACCGGGTGACGACGCTGGTCGGGGCCGGTCGCGGCGGTCCCGTCCGATTCTCACGGCCGGTCGCGGGCCCTGTGCGGCGCGCGGGACGCCGCGCCCGGTGCGACGCCGACGCGGAGTCGCAGGCCAGCGGCCCTTCTTCACGCCGCCTCCACAGGTTAGGCACACCTTCGGAGACACCGTCAGATGCCGTGGTTACACTCGCGCTGACCGCACGTGAACATCGTCACAAGTGGGGAGCCGCTCGTGGTGGGGACGACGACGGATGACGCTGACGTCATCGTCGTGGGCGCAGGGCCGGCCGGCTCGAGCGCCGCGTTCCACTGCGCCTCCGCAGGTCTCGACGTGCTCCTCCTCGAGAAGGCCGCGTTCCCGCGCGACAAGGTCTGCGGCGACGGCCTGACGCCGCGCGCGGTCGCCGAGCTCGTGCGCATGGGACTGCCGCTGCGCGAGCAGGACGGCTGGATCCGCAACCGCGGGCTGCGCGTGATCGGCGGTGGCCACCGCCTCGAGCTGCCGTGGCCCGAGCTCTCCTCGTACCCGTCGTACGGCCTCGCGAAGTCGCGCATGTCGCTCGACCACACGCTCGCGTCGCACGCCCGCGCGGGCGGCGCCAAGCTGCTCGAGCGCACGTCCGTGACGGGCCCGGTGCGTGACGAGCGGACGGGGCGCGTCGTGGGCGTCACGGCCCGTCCTGTCGACGACAAGGGCCACCGCGCGGGCGACGAGGTCGTCTACCGGGCGCCCGTCGTCATCGCCGCAGACGGCGTCTCCACCCGCCTGGCCACGTCGGCCGGCCGCACCAAGCGCGACGACCGTCCGATGGGCGTCGCCGTCCGCACCTACTTCCGCACGCCGCGCCACGACGACCCGTGGATGGAGAGCCACCTCGAGCTCTGGGACGGCGAGCCCGGCCGGTCGAACCTCATGCCGGGCTACGGCTGGATCTTCTCCCTCGGCGACGGCACCGCGAACGTGGGCCTCGGCTCGGTGAGCTCGACGGCCGCCGCGACGAAGGTCGACTACAAGGCGCTGTTCGCCGCGTGGATGCGCAACGCGCCCGCCGAGTGGGAGTTCACGCCCGAGAACCAGGTCGGCCAGGTGCGCGGCGCCGCGCTCCCGATGGGCTTCAACCGCGGGCCGCTGTACGGCGACGGGCTCATGCTCGCGGGCGACTCCGCGGGCATGGTCAGCCCGTTCAACGGCGAGGGCATCGCGTACGGCCTGCAGGCCGGTCGGGTCGCCGCCGACGCGATCGCGCAGGGCCTCGCGCGGGGGACCGCGGCAGGCCGCGAGCGCGCGTTCGCGACGTACCAGCGCCGCATGAAGGACGACCTCGGCGGGTACTACACGCTCGGTCGCGTGTTCGTCCGGCTCATCGAGCACCCCGAGGTCATGCGGATCTGCACCCGCTACGGCCTGCCGCGGCCGCTGCTCATGAAGTTCGTGCTCAAGCTGCTGTCCGACTGCTACGAACCCCGGGGCGGTGACATGGTGGACCGGGTGATCGCCGGGCTGGCACGGATCGCACCGGCCGCATGAGCTGTCCGCCCCGCACCCGCCCTCGGCTCGGCCTCGACGAAGAGGAGTGACGTCCTGATGGACAACCCGTACGCCCCGCTGCTCGTCCTCATGGGCATCGCGGCCGTGCTCGCGCTCGGCGGTGTCGGGGCCAGCGCGATCCTCGGACCGAAGCGCTACAACCGCGCCAAGCTGGAGGCGTACGAGTGCGGCATCGAGCCGACGCCGCACGCCATCGGCGGTGGCCGGTTCCCGATCAAGTACTACCTGGTGGCGATGACGTTCATCGTCTTCGACATCGAGGTCGTCTTCCTCTACCCGTGGGCCGTCGCGTTCGGCGACCTCGCGGTGTTCGGGCTCGTCGCGATGCTCGTGTTCCTCGTGCTCATCACGGTGCCGTTCGTCTACGAGTGGCGGCGCGGGGGCTTCGAGTGGGACTGACGTCACGGACGGGGGCGCGACGGCCGGGGGAGGCTCCCCGGGGCGCGCGCACAGGCAGGGCCACAGGCACCACAGCACGGCGACGGACGGAGGGCTGACGCATGGGGATCGAAGAGGCTCCCTCGGGATTCCTGCTGACGACGGTCGAGGACCTGGTCGGCTACTTCCGCAAGGGTTCGCTGTGGCCGGTGACGTTCGGCCTCGCGTGCTGCGCGATCGAGATGATGGCCGCCGGTGCGCCGCGGTACGACCTGTCGCGGTTCGGCATGGAGGTGTTCCGCGCGTCGCCGCGGCAGGCCGACCTGATGATCGTCGCGGGCCGGGTCAGCCAGAAGATGGCGCCCGTCGTGCGGCAGGTCTACGACCAGATGTCCGCGCCGAAGTGGGTGCTGTCGATGGGCGTGTGCGCCTCGTCGGGCGGCATGTTCAACAACTACGCGATCGTGCAGGGCGTCGACCACGTCGTGCCGGTGGACATCTACCTGCCGGGCTGCCCGCCGCGGCCCGAGATGCTCATCAACGCGATCCTCACGCTGCACGAGCAGATCCAGAACGAGCCGCTCGGCGTGAACCGTCGTGAGGCCGCGGCCGCCGCCGAGGCCGCCGCGCTCGCCGCGACGCCCACCTCGCACATGACGGGCCTGCTGCGATGACCGACGAGAAGACGGGCCAGGAGAAGGACGCCGCCGCGGCCGTGAAGCCCGGCGACGCCGGCACGGAGGCGCAGAAGACCAGCGAGGCGGCGCTCGAGGCCGGTGGCCAGAACGTCCCGGCCGCGCGCACGCCGCTCGAGGTCGTCGACGTCCGGCAGGGCATGTTCGGCGCGCACGGCACGGGTGACACCTCCGGGTACGGCGGGCTCGTCGTCCCGGTCCTGATGCCGGCCGCGAGCGAGCGCCCGTACGGCGGCTGGTTCGACGAGGTCGTCGACGTGCTGACGGAGGTCCTCGACGAGAACGGCACGGGCTTCGCGAACGCCGTCGAGTCGGTGGTCGTGGACCGTGAGGAGCTCACGCTGCACGTCGCGCGCGAGCACGTCGTCGCGGTCGCGAGCGCGCTGCGCGACGACCCCGACCTGCGGTTCGAGCTCAGCCTCGGCGTCAGCGGCGTGCACTACCCGCACGAGACGGGCCGCGAGCTGCACGCCGTCTACCACGTGGTGTCGGTGACCCACGGGCGTCGCCTCCGGTTCGAGGTGACGGCGCCCGACGCCGACCCGCACATCCCGTCGACGACGTCCGTCTACCCGGCCAACGACTGGCACGAGCGCGAGACGTACGACTTCTTCGGCATCGTCTTCGACGGCCACCCCGGCCTCGCGCGCATCGAGATGCCCGACGACTGGCCGGGCCACCCGCAGCGCAAGGACTACCCCCTCGGCGGCATCCCGGTCGAGTACAAGGGCGCGACCGTGCCGCCCCCGGACCAGCGGAGGTCCTACTCATGAGCACCCCCCACGCGACCGCGCACCTGGTCGACGACGAGACGACGGGCGTCCCGACGTTCGAGGCGTCCGGCGGCGACTGGTCGGACATCGCCGAGGAGGCGGCGCGCCTCGGCGAGGAGCGCATCGTCGTCAACATGGGCCCGCAGCACCCGTCGACGCACGGCGTGCTCCGGCTCATGCTCGAGATCGACGGTGAGACGGTCACCGAGGCCCGCGCGGGCATCGGCTACCTGCACACCGGCATCGAGAAGAACATGGAGTTCCGCACCTGGACCCAGGGCGTGACCTTCTGCACGCGCATGGACTACGTGGCGCCGCTGTTCCAGGAGGCCGCGTACTGCCTGGGCGTCGAGAAGCTCCTCGGGATCACGGACGACGTGCCCGAGCGCGCGACGGTCATCCGCGTGCTGCTCATGGAGCTCAACCGCATCGCGTCGCACCTCGTGTGCCTCGCGACCGGTGGCAACGAGCTCGGTGCGACGACGATCATGACCGTGGGCTTCACGGCCCGCGAGGAGGTCCTGCGGATCTTCGAGCTCATCACGGGCCTGCGCATGAACCACGCGTTCATCCGCCCCGGCGGTGTCGCGCAGGACATCCCGCCCGGCGCGATCGACACGATCCGCGAGGCGCTCACGTCGATGCGCCACTACTTCAAGCAGCTCGAAGACCTCATGATGGCCAACCCGATCCTCCACCTGCGCCTCAAGGAGGTCGGCTACCTCGGCCTGTCGGGCTGCATGGCGCTCGGCATCACGGGCCCGGTGCTGCGGTCGGCCGGCCTGCCGTACGACGTGCGCAAGGCCGCGCCGTACTGCGGCTACGAGACGTACGACTTCGAGGTCCCGGTCGCGACCGAGGCGGACTCGTGGGCGCGCGTCGTCCTCCGCATGGAGGAGTGCTACCAGTCGATGAACATCGTCGAGCAGACCCTCGACCGCCTCCAGAAGATGGGCCCCGGGCCCGTCATGGTCGGCGACAAGAAGATCGCCTGGCCCGCGCAGCTCGCGATCGGGTCGGACGGCATGGGCAACTCGCTCGACCACATCAAGGAGATCATGGGCACCTCGATGGAGGCCCTGATCCACCACTTCAAGCTCGTGACCGAGGGCTTCCGCGTCCCGGCCGGCCAGGTGTTCCAGACCGTCGAGCACCCGCGCGGCGAGCTGGGCGTGCACCTCGTCTCCGACGGCGGCACGCGGCCGTACCGGGCCCACTTCCGGGACCCGTCGTTCAACAACCTGCAGGCCGTGTCGATCATGTGCGAGGGCGGGCAGGTGGCCGACGTCGTCGTCGCCGTCGCGTCGCTCGACCCGGTGCTCGGAGGGGTGGACCGCTGATGTCGGTCGAGGAGATCGGGGGCGCCCGCGTGCCGGGCGCCACGCACCGCACGGCGTTCGACGACGAGACGCGCGCGCGGCTGTCCGCGGACGCGGCGGTGATCAAGGCCCGCTACCCGCAGGAGCGCTCGGCGCTGCTGCCGCTGCTGCACCTGGTGCAGTCGGAGGACGGCTACGTCAGCCCGCGCGGCATCGCGTTCTGCGCGGCCGAGCTCGGGCTCACGACGGCCGAGGTCAGCGCGGTCGCGACGTTCTACACGCAGTACAAGCGGCACCCCAACGGCGACTACACGGTCGGGGTCTGCACCAACACGCTGTGCGCGGTCATGGGCGGCGACGCGATCTGGGAGGAGCTCTCCGACCACCTCGGCGTCGGCCACGACGAGACCACCGAGGACGGCGCGATCACGCTCGAGCGCGTCGAGTGCAACGCGGCCTGCGACTACGCGCCCGTCGTGATGGTCAACTGGGAGTTCTTCGACAACCAGACGCCGGACTCCGCGAAGGACGTCGTCGAGGCCCTGCGCGCGGGGACGCCCGTCGCCCCGACGCGCGGCGCCGACCACGTGTGCACGTTCAAGGAGATGAGCCGCGTGCTCGCGGGTTTCTCCGACGGCCGCGCGGACGAGGGCGTGGGTGCCGGTCCCGCGACGCTGCGGGGACTCGAGCTCGCGCGGCAGGAGGGCTGGACCGCCCCGCCGTTCACCGACGAGGAGCGCACGCGCGCCGCCGAGCAGGCCCGGACGCCGGCGCGGGGCACCCCGCGTGCCGCGGCACCGGCGGCACCGGCGGCACCGGCGGCACCGGCGGGCGAGCGTCCCGCGTCCGCGGCCGAGCCCACCCCGACGGGCACGCCCGCGCCGGGCGCCGAGCAGTCGAGCGCCGAGCGTCCGCCCGTCAGCGAGGGCGACGTCTCGGCCGAGCAGGAGCAGCGCAAGCAGTCCTCCGACGACGCGAAGGAGTCGTGATGGCGACGACCCTGGCCCCGGTCCTGACGGACACCTGGGACGCGGACCGGTCCTGGACCCTGTCCGCCTACGAGGACGCGGGCGGCTACCGCGGCCTGCGCCGCGCGCTCGGCATGCAGGCGGCCGACGTCGTGACGATGGTCAAGGACTCCGGTCTGCGCGGCCGTGGCGGTGCGGGCTTCCCGACGGGCATGAAGTGGGGCTTCCTGCCCGCGCCCGACGGCGGTCCGCGCTACCTCGTGGTCAACGCGGACGAGTCCGAGCCGGGGACCTGCAAGGACATCCCGCTCATGATGGCCAGCCCGCAGCACCTCATCGAGGGCATGATCATCACGAGCTACGCGATCGGCTGCCACCACGCGTTCCTCTACGTACGCGGCGAGGTCGTGCACGTCTACCGGCGGCTGCTGCGGGCGATCGAGGAGGCGCGCGCCGCGGGCTACCTCGGCACGAACATCCTCGGCTCGGGCTTCGACCTGGAGATCACGCTGCACTCCGGTGCGGGCGCGTACATCTGCGGCGAGGAGACCGCGCTGCTCGACTCGCTCGAGGGCCTGCGCGGCCAGCCGCGGCTCAAGCCCCCGTTCCCCGCGGTCGCGGGCCTGTACGCGCGCCCGACGGTCGTGAACAACGTCGAGTCGATCGCGTCGGTGCCGGGCATCGTGCGCGGCGGCGCGGACTGGTTCAAGGGCATGGGCACCGAACGGTCGACGGGCCACGGCCTGTTCAGCCTGTCGGGCCACGTCACGCGGCCGGGGCAGTACGAGGCGCCGCTCGGCATCACGCTGCGCGAGCTGCTCGACATGGCGGGCGGCATCCGCGAGGGCCACCAGCTGAAGTTCTGGACGCCCGGCGGGTCGTCGACGCCGATCTTCACGGCCGAGCACCTCGACGTGCCCCTCGACTACGAGTCGGTCGGCGCCGCGGGGTCGATGCTCGGCACGCGCGCGCTGCAGATCTTCGACGAGACGACGTCGGTCGTCCGCGCGGTGACGCGCTGGACCGAGTTCTACAAGCACGAGTCGTGCGGCAAGTGCACCCCGTGTCGCGAGGGCACGTACTGGCTGGTCCAGGTGCTCAAGCGCATCGAGGGCGGCCAGGGCACGCACGCGGACATCGACCTGCTGCTCGACCTGTGCGACAACATCCTGGGCCGCGCGTTCTGCGCGCTCGGCGACGGCGCGACGAGCCCCATCACGTCGGCCGTGCAGTACTTCCGGGAGGAGTTCGAGGCCGGCACGCACACGCCCGCCGACGTCCTCTTCCCGCCCGAGCACAGCTCGCTGTTCACCTACGCCCCCCGGCGCGGCCGGGCGGCCCTCGCGGGGGTGCACGCATGACCATCACGTCCTCCGGCCCGACGACGGCGACCCCGCTCGTCCCGGCCGCACCGGCGCCTGCCGCGCCCGAGCCGACGGACACGGTGACGTTCGAGATCGACGGGCTCGAGACGACCGTCCCGAAGGGCACGCTCGTCATCCGCGCGGCCGAGCAGGTCGGCATCCAGATCCCGCGGTTCTGCGACCACCCGCTGCTCGCGCCGGCGGGCGCGTGCCGCCAGTGCCTCGTCGAGGTCTGGGCCCCGGGCCGCGACGGCAACCTGGCGAAGATGCCGAAGCCGCAGGCGTCCTGCACGCTCGAGGCCACGCCCGGCATGCAGGTCAAGACGCAGCACACGTCGGCGGAGGCCGACAAGGCGCAGCACGGCGTCATGGAACTGCTGCTCGTCAACCACCCGCTCGACTGCCCCGTGTGCGACAAGGGCGGCGAGTGCCCGCTGCAGAACCAGGCGATGTCGAACGGCCGCGCGACGACGCGCTTCGTCGACGTCAAGCGCACGTTCCCCAAGCCGATCGCGATCTCGACGCAGATCCTGCTCGACCGTGAGCGCTGCGTCCTGTGCCAGCGCTGCACGCGGTTCTCGGAGGAGGTCGCGGGTGACGTGTGGATCGACCTGCAGAAGCGCGGTGCGCAGCAGCAGATCGGCACGTTCGACACCGACGTCCTCGGGTTCGCGGGCGACACCCCGGTGGGTGCGTCGACGCAGGACACGTCGGGCCGCCCGTTCGCGTCGTACTTCTCCGGCAACACCGTGCAGATCTGCCCGGTGGGCGCCCTGACCAGCGCGGCGTACCGGTTCCGGTCGCGCCCGTTCGACCTCGTGTCGACCCCGGGCGTCGCGGAGCACGACTCGCAGGGCTCGGCGATCCGCGTCGACCACCGCCGCGGTGTCGTGCTGCGGCGCCTCGCGGGCGACGACCCGGTCGTCAACCAGGAGTGGATCACCGACAAGGACCGCTTCGCGTTCACGTGGCAGTCCGCGCCGGACCGCATCACGACCCCGCTCGTCCGCAACGCGGCCGGTGAGCTCGAGCCCGCGTCGTGGATCGAGGCGCTCGACGTCGCGGCCGCGGGCCTGCGCGCGGCGCAGGCGCCGTCCGACCCGCGGGAGACGGCCGTCGGTCTCGCTGCCCTCCCGGGTGGGCGCCTCACCCTCGAGGACGCGTACGCGTGGTCGAAGTTCGCACGCGTCGCGCTCGGCACGAACGACGTCGACGGCCGCGCGCGCCCGCACTCGGCGGAGGAGGAGGCCTTCCTCGGCCACCACGTCGCGGGCCGCACTCTCGAGGTCACGTTCGGCGACCTCGTCGCCGCGCCGGCCGTGCTGCTCGTCGGGCTCGAGCTCGAGGAGGAGGCCGGCATCGCGTTCCTCCGGGTGCGCGAGCAGGTCGTGAAGAAGCGCACGCGCGTCCTGTCGGTCGCCCCGCTCGCGAGCCGCGGGCTCGAGCGGCTCTCCGGCACGCTGCTGGCGGCTGCGCCGGGGACCGAGGCCGAGGTGCTCGACGGGATCGTCGCGGGCGCCGACGACGTGCTCGGCGACGCCGCGGCCGCGCTGGCCGCCGAGGGCGCCGTGGTGCTCGTGGGCGAGCGGCTCGCGTCGTCGCCCGGTGCCTACTCCGCCGCGCTGCGGCTCGCCGCCCGCACGGGTGCCCGACTCGCGTGGGTCCCGCGTCGCGTCGGCGAGCGGGCTGCGGTCGAGACGGGCCTGCTGCCGAGCCTGCTGCCGGGCGGTCGTCCCGTCGCCGACTCGGGCGCGCGCGTCGACATCGCCGCGGTCTGGGGCGTCGAGCACCTGCCCGCCGAGCCCGGCCGGTCGGCGGGCGAGATCCTCGCCGCCGCGCGCGGCGGCCTCCTGGGCGGCCTCGTCGTCGGGGGTCTCGAGCCGGCCGACCTGCCCGACCCGGCGATCGCCCGCGAGGCGCTCGACCGCGTGCCGTTCCTCGTCTCGTTGGAGGTCCGCCGCTCCGAGGTCACCGACCGCGCCGACGTGGTCCTGCCCGTCGCACCGCCGGTCGAGAAGCCCGGCACGTTCGTCACGTGGGAGGGGCGCCCGCGCCCGTTCACGCAGGCGCTGACGTCGCACTTCCTGCCCGACCACCGCGTGCTCGACCGGCTCGCCGACGCGCTCGGCGTCGAGCTCGGCACCGGGTCGCTCACGGCCGTCCACGCCGAGCTCGACCAGCTCGGCGGCTGGGACGGCGCGCGCGTCGACGCCCCGGACGTGCCGGCCGCGGAGCCGCCCGCCGTCGCCGCGGGGACCGCGGTCCTCGCGACGTGGCACCAGCTGCTCGACGAGGGCCGGCTGCAGAGCGGCGAGCCGTTCCTCGCGGGGACGGCCAAGCGGCCGGTCGCGCGCGTCTCGGCGGCCACGGCTGCGTCGGTCGGCGCGACCGACGGGGGAGCGATCGCGGTCTCGACCGACGCCGGGACGATCACGCTGCCCGTCGTCGTCACCGACATGCCGGACCTCGTCGTCTGGCTCCCGACCAACGCGCCCGGCAGCGCCGTGCGCGACACGCTGCACGCCGACGCGGGCGACCTCGTCCGGATCGCCGCCGCGCCGGGTGCGCTCACCCGCGAGGAGACCGGTACGGGGCAGGATGCCGGTCGCAGTGCCCACGAGGAGGTCGGCGCATGACCCTGCAGCTCGCGGTCGACGGCACCACCGCCGTCGCGGCCGACTTCAGCAACGACAACTTCTGGATCTGGCTGCTCAAGGCCGTCGCGATCGTCGTCTTCCTGCTGACCAGCGTGCTCATCGCGATCTGGTTCGAGCGCAAGGTCGTCGCGCGCATGCAGGTGCGGCCCGGCCCGAACGTGCACGGCCCGTTCGGCCTGCTCCAGTCGCTCGCCGACGCGATGAAGCTCCTGTTCAAGGAGGACGTCACCGTCAAGGCGGCCGACAAGCTCGTCTACATCGTCGCGCCGATGATCGCGGTGTTCTGCTCGCTGCTGACGTTCGCGGTCATCCCGTTCGGTCCGTCGGTCAGCATGTTCGGCATCGTCACGCCGCTGCAGCTCACCGACTTCCCGGTCGCGGTGCTCTACATCCTCGCGTGCGCCTCGGTCGGCGTGTACGGCATCGTCCTGGGCGGCTGGTCGTCGGGCTCGACGTACCCGCTGCTCGGCTCGGTCCGCTCGACCGCCCAGGTCATCTCGTACGAGCTCGCGATGGGCCTGTCGCTCGTCAGCGTGTTCATCCTCGCGGGCTCGATGTCGACGTCGCAGATCGTGAGCTCGCAGACGCAGGTCTGGTGGTTCCTGCCGCTCCTGCCCGCGTTCGTCCTCTACATCGTGTCGATGGTCGGCGAGACGAACCGTCTGCCGTTCGACCTCCCCGAGGCCGAGGGCGAGCTCGTCTCGGGCTACATGACCGAGTACTCGTCGATGAAGTTCGCGTGGTTCTTCCTCGCGGAGTACATCAACATGCTCAACGTCTCGGCGGTCGCGACGACGCTCTTCCTCGGCGGCTGGCGCGCCCCGTTCATCCCGGCGGACCACGTCCTGCAGACCGGCTGGTGGCCGATCCTGTGGTTCCTCGCGAAGCTCTGGGCGCTCATGTTCGTGTTCGTGTGGATCCGCGGCTCCGTCCTGCGGTTCCGGTACGACCAGTTCATGAAGCTCGGCTGGAAGGTGCTCATCCCCGCCGCGCTCGTCTGGGTCGTCTGCGTCGCGGTCGTCCAGGGCGTGCGGCAGTTCTCGGGGCTCGACCTGCGGACTCTGCTGTTCGTCCTCGCGGGCATCGTCGTGCTCGGCCTGCTCGTGTCGTTCGCGATCCCCGAGCGCAAGAAGCCGGCCGAACCGCCCAAGCCGTCCGGGCCGCAGCCGTTCGACCCGTTCGCGGGTGGCTACCCCGTCCCGCCGCTGCCCGGCCAGACGCTGCCGCCGTCCCCCCGCAAGCAGCGCGCCGCCCCGGCGGCCTCGACCGACGTCCCCCAGGTCACGCAGGAGGTGCACGGTGGCTGACCAGCGCAAGCCCACGGGCAAGTCGGGCAAGCCCGCCGCCCCCCGGCCCGCAGGCGGCACGCCCGCGGGCGGGAAGCCCGCGCCCGGGGCGCAGCCCGGTCGCACGGTCGCGCCGCGGCCGCGCGGCGGCGAGGTCGCGACGCCCGAGACCGAGGGCTACACGTCGCTCATCGAGCCGCGCTCCGGGCTGTCCGAGGTCCTCGCACCCGTCGGCGGCTTCGGCGTCACGCTGTCCAACATGTTCCGGCCGACGGTCACGGAGCAGTACCCGTCGGAGAAGGTCCCCGCGAAGCCGCGGTACCACGGCCGCCACCAGCTCAACCGTTACGCGGACGGGCTCGAGAAGTGCATCGGCTGCGAGCTGTGCGCGTGGGCGTGCCCCGCGGACGCGATCTACGTCGAGGGCGCCGACAACACCCCGGACGCGCAGTTCAGCCCGGGCGAGCGGTACGGCCGCGTCTACCAGATCAACTACTTGCGCTGCATCTTCTGCGGCCTGTGCATCGAGGCGTGCCCGACGCGCGCGCTCACGATGACCAACGAGTACGAGCTCGCCGGCCCGACGCGCGCCGGGATGATCTGGGAGAAGCAGGACCTGCTCGCGCCGCTGCGCCAGGGCATGCTCTCCGCGCCGCACCCGATGGTCGAGGGCACGAGCGACACCGAGTACTACCAGGGCAAGGTCACCGGCCCCGACGACGCGCAGCGCGCGTGGGTCGCCGAGCACCGCCCCGACGACCCGACGCTGCCCGGGGGCGCGGGCGTCGAGGCCGCGAACGTGCCCGGACCCACCGCCGCCGCGCAGGCCGCGCTCGCCGCCGCCGCGACCAAGCAGGGCTCCCGGTGAGCGCGCTCCTCGGGCACGCGCTCAGCGCCGCCCCGCTGGGCGCGACCGCGCTCGACGGCGGCGAGGCCGGTACCGGTGAGGCCGTCCTGTTCTGGGTGCTCGGCCCGATCATGGTGCTCGCCGCGCTCGGCCTGCTGTTCGCACGCAAGGCCGTGCACGCCGCGATGTCCGTGGTGGTCGTGATGATCTCGCTCGCGTTCCTGTACGTCGCGCAGGACGCGGTGTTCCTCGGCGTCGTGCAGGTCGTCGTCTACACCGGCGCCGTCATGATGCTCTTCCTGTTCGTCCTCATGCTCGTCGGCGTCGACGCGTCCGACTCGCTCGTCGAGACGATCCGCGGCCAGCGCTGGATCGGCGTGCTCGCCGGCGTCGGCCTGGGAGTCGTGCTCGCGGGCGTCGTCGGCCGCGCCACCTACGGCCCGGCGCAGGGGCTCGACGCCGCGAACGAGGCGTCCAACCCGGTCGCGATCGCGCACGTCGTCTTCGGCGAGTACGTGCTGGCGTTCGAGGTCGTCGGCGCGCTGCTCGTCACCGCGGCGCTCGGCGCGCTCGTCTACACGCACCGGACCCGGCTGGTGCCGCGCGTCGGTCAGAAGGAGCGCGCGGACGCCCGCGTCGCCGCCGGCGCCCACCCGGTGTCGCTGCCCGCGCCCGGCGTGTACGCACGGCACAACGCGATGGACGTCCCGGCCCTCGACCCCGAGGGGCGGCCCATCGACGACTCGGTGCCGCGCGTGCTGCGCGTCCGGGGCCAGGAGGCCGACGCCGCCGAGTTCGCCGCGCGGAGCGCGCGCGTGCGCTCCGGCCGGCTCACCGACGCACCGTTCGCGTCCGACGACGCCGCGACCGGCGACGGCCCGACGCCGCCGCCCGCGGCCGACCCGGCCGGCGCCCGCGTCAACGTGCCGGACCTCGACGCGGCCGTGAGCGACAGCGGTCAGGACGGACCGTCGACCGGACCCCGCGGGGTCGCCGGACAGGAGGACCAGGCGTGAGCCTCACCCACTACCTCGTCCTCGCCACGATCCTCTTCACGATCGGGGCGACGACGGTGCTGCTGCGGCGCAACGCGATCATCGTGTTCATGGGCGTCGAGCTCATGCTCAACGCGACGAACCTGCTGCTCGTGACGTTCTCCCGGATCCACGGCGCGCTGACGGGTCAGGTCCTGGCGTTCTTCGTCATGGTCGTGGCCGCAGCGGAGGTCGTCGTCGGCCTCGCGATCATCGTGGCGATCTTCCGTACCCGGCGCTCGGCCTCGGTCGACGACGTGAACCTGCTCAAGAGCTGAGGGGCGGCCCGTGCACACCCTGACCACCCTCGCTGCGACCCTGCCCGCGCACCTGCGGGCGGACACGATCGCGCCCGCCACGGAGACCGTGCAGGCCGGCGTCTTCCTCGTCGGCCCGCTGCTCATCGGCCTGCCGCTGCTGTCGGCCGCCGTCCTGCTGCTGCTCGGCCGCCGCGCCGACCGCTGGGGCCACTGGCTCGGCGTCCTCGCCTCGGCCGGCGCGTTCGTCGCCGGTGCGGTCGCGTTCCTCGCGCTGCTCGGTCGCCCGGCGGACCAGCGCGTCGTCGTCGTCGACCTCGGCCGGTGGCTCGACGCGGGAGCGTTCCACGTCGACGCGGGCTTCCGGCTGGACCCGCTGTCGCTCACGTTCGTCCTGCTCGTGACGTTCGTCGGCACGCTGATCCACGTCTACTCCGTGGCGTACATGGAGCACGACGACGCGCGCCGCCGGTTCTTCGCGTACCTCAACCTGTTCGTCGCGGCGATGCTCCTGCTGGTCCTCGCCGACTCCTACCTGCTGCTGTTCTTCGGGTGGGAGGGCGTCGGACTCGCGTCGTACCTGCTCATCGGGTTCTGGAACCACCGGACGCCCTACGCGGTCGCCGCGAAGAAGGCGTTCGTCGCCAACCGCGTCGGTGACATCGGCCTCATCGTCGCGATGGGCCTCATGGTCGCCCAGTTCGGCGCGCTCGACTTCGGCACGGTCCTCGGCGGCGCGTCCGAGCTGTCCGAGGGCACCGCGACCGCGATCGGCCTCATGCTGCTGCTCGCCGCGTGCGGCAAGTCGGCGCAGTTCCCGCTGCAGTCCTGGCTGGGCGACGCGATGGCCGGTCCGACGCCGGTGTCGGCGCTCATCCACGCGGCGACCATGGTCACCGCGGGCGTCTACCTCATCGTCCGCAGCGGCGCGATCTTCGACGCGGCGCCCACGGCGCAGCTCGTCGTCGTGGTCGTCGGCGCGATCACCCTGCTGTTCGGGGCGATCGTCGGCTGCGCGAAGGACGACATCAAGAAGGCGCTGGCCGCCTCGACGATGTCGCAGATCGGCTACATGGTCCTCGCCGCGGGCCTCGGCCCGGTCGGGTACGCGTTCGCGATCTTCCACCTGGTGACGCACGGCTTCTTCAAGGCCGGGATGTTCCTCGGGGCCGGCTCGGTCATGCACGCGATGGACGACCAGGTCGACATGCGCCGCTTCGGCGGGCTCGCGCGCTACATGACGATCACGTGGCTCACGTTCATGGCCGGCTGGCTCGCGATCCTCGGCATCCCGCCGTTCGCCGGGTTCTTCAGCAAGGACAAGATCATCGAGGCCGCGTTCGTGCCCGTCGACGGCCAGCCGTGGCGCGCGTGGGTGTTCGGCACGGTCGCGCTGCTCGGCGCGGGCATCACCGCGTTCTACATGTCGCGCCTGTTCTTCATGACGTTCGAGGGCGAGCGCCGCTGGGCGCCCAAGGCCGACGGCTCGGCGCAGCACCCGCACGAGGCGCCGCCGCTCATGACGTGGCCGATGATCATCCTCGCCGTCGGGTCGGTCGGCCTGGGCCTGGTGCTCGGGCTCGGCGGCCGGTTCGTCACGTGGCTCGAGCCCGTGACCGGGCACGTCGAGCACGAGGAGCCCGTGCTGCCCGCGTGGTCGCTCATCGCGCTCACGCTCGCCGTCGTCGTGGTCGGCGTCGTGATCGCGTGGCGCCGGTACGCGGTCTCGCAGGTCCCGGTCGTCCCGCCGCTCGGCACCGCGCTGACCCGCGCGGCCCGCGTCGACCTCTACCAGGACTCCGTCAACGACGCGCTGCTCGTCGAGCCCGGCCAGCACCTCACCCGGTCGCTCGTGTTCGCCGACCGCGCGGTCGTCGACGGGACCGTGACCGGCGTCGGCCGTGCGACGGTCGGCCTCGGCGACCTGGCCCGCCGGGTGCAGACCGGCTATGTCCGCTCCTACGCCGCGACGACCGTGATCGGCCTGGTCGTGCTCGTCGTCGCCGTCCTGGTCACCCAGAGCTGAGGGAGAGCCCCCACCGATGTCGACCTCCTTCCCCTGGCTGACCGCGCTGGTCGTGCTGCCCGTCCTCGGAGCGGTCGCCCTCTGGGCGCTGCCCGCGGGCTGGCGCGGCCGGACCCGCGCGGTGGCGCTCGGGTTCGCGATCGCCGAGCTCGTCCTCGCCGTCGGTGCGCTGCTCGCGTTCGACACCGCGGACGCCGCCGCGCACCAGCTCACCGAGACGCACTCCTGGATCCCCGCGCTCGGCGTCTCGTACGCCGTCGGCGTCGACGGCGTGGGCCTCGTGCTCGTGCTCATGTCCGTCGTGCTCGTGCCGCTCGTCGTCCTCGCGGCGTGGCGTGAGCAGGGCTCGCTGAGCGTGCCCACGGACCGCCTGCGGCAGTACCTCGCGCTGGTCCTGCTGCTCGAGGCGTTCATCGTCCTCGTGTTCGCGGCGCGCGACGTGTTCCTCTTCTACGTCGTCTTCGAGGCGATGCTCATCCCCGTCTACTTCATGATCGGGATGTTCGGCGGGGAGCAGCGCCGGTACGCCGCCGTGAAGTTCCTGCTGTACTCGCTCGCCGGCGGGCTCGTCATGCTGGTCGGCGTCATCGCGCTGTACCTCAACGGGCCGCGCGGCGCGGACGGCTTCCTCACCGAGAACCTCACGGGCCTGGCACTCGACCCGACGCTCGAGAAGTGGCTGTTCCTGGCCTTCTTCCTGGCGTTCGCCATCAAGGCGCCGATGTTCCCCGTGCACACCTGGCTGCCCGACGCGGCGCAGCAGGCGCCGGCCGGGACGTCCACGCTGCTCGTCGGCGTGCTCGACAAGGTCGGCACGTTCGGGATGCTCACGCTGTGCCTGCCGCTGTTCCCCGACGCGTCCCGCTGGGCGGCGCCGGTGATCATCGTGCTCGCGGTCGTGTCGATCCTCTACGGCGCGCTGCTCGCGATCGGGCAGAAGGACATGATGCGGCTCGTCGCGTACACGTCGGTGTCGCACTTCGGCTTCATCGTGCTCGGCATCTTCGCGTTCTCCGCGACGTCGATCGCGGGTTCGTCGTTCTACATGGTCAACCACGGCCTCTCGACGGGCGGACTGTTCCTCCTCGTCGGGTTCCTCGCGGCGCGGCGCGGGTCGCAGCAGATCGCCGACTTCGGCGGGCTGCAGAAGGTCGTCCCGGTGCTCGCGGGCACGTTCCTCGTCATCGGCCTGTCCGCGCTGTCGCTGCCCGGCCTGTCGACGTTCGTCAGCGAGTTCCTCGTGCTGGTCGGCACGTTCACGCGCCACCCGGCCGCGTCGATCGTCGCGACCTTCGGCGTGGTGCTCGCCGCGATCTACGTGCTGTGGACCTACCAGCGGGTGTTCACGGGACCGGTCCGCGAGGAGCTCGTCGCGATGCCCGACCTCGACACGCGCGAGCGGTGGGTCGTCGGCCCGCTCATCGCGCTCATGCTCGTCTTCGGCTTCGTGCCGGGCCCCGCGCTCGACCTCGTCCGGCCGCCGGCGGACCTCACGCTCCAGCAGGTCGGCGTCGAGCCGTACGTCGCACCCCACGGCGCCCAGGAAGGGACCGACAAGTGAACGCGTTCACCGCGCCCGAGATCCCGTGGTCGCTGCTGAGCCCGGCGCTCATCGTCCTGCTCGCCGCCGTCGCGGGCGTGCTGGTCGAGGCGTTCGTCCCGGCCCGCGTGCGGCGGCCCGTGCAGGTCACGCTCGGCCTCGCCGCTCCCGCGGCGGCCCTCGTCGCCGTCGCGGCGCTGTGGTCGGGCGTCGCGTCCGACGGCGGCACGGCGGTCGTCGGCGGCTCGATCATCGTCGACGGCCCGACGCTCGTGCTGCAGGGCACGATCGCGCTGCTCGCGCTGCTGTCGATCCTGGTCGTGGCCGACCGCACGGACACCGGCGAGGACGCCTTCGCGCCGTCCGCGGCGGCCGTGCCGAGCTCGGACTACGAGGAGCTCGCGCGTCGACGCGGCCTCCAGCAGACCGAGGTCTACCCGCTGCTGCTGTTCGCGGTGGGCGGCATGCTGATCTTCCCCGCCGCGGGCGACCTGCTGACGCTGTTCGTCGCGCTCGAGGTCCTGTCGCTGCCGCTGTACCTGCTGACCGGCATGGCCCGCCGTCGCCGCCTGCTCTCGCAGGAGGCGGCGATGAAGTACTTCCTGCTCGGTGCGTTCGCGTCCGCGATCATGCTGTTCGGCATCGGCCTGCTGTACGGCTACTCGGGCTCGCTGCGGTACTCCGAGATCGCCGACCAGGCGCTCCAGGTCACGGGGGTGGACGGGCTGCTGCTCGTCGGCGCGGTGCTCGTGCTCGCCGGCCTGCTGTTCAAGGTCGGCGCCGTCCCGTTCCACACGTGGACCCCGGACGTCTACCAGGGCGCCCCGACGCCCATCACCGGCTTCATGGCCGCCTGCACCAAGGTGGCCGCGTTCGGTGCGCTGCTGCGCATCGTCTACGTGGTGCTGCCGGACCTCGAGTGGGACCTGTCGGTCGTGCTGTGGACCGTCGCGATCGCGACCATGGTCGTCGGCACCGTCGCCGCGCTCGTGCAGACCGACGTCAAGCGCATCCTCGCGTACTCGTCGATCGCGCACGCGGGCTTCATCCTCACGGGCATCGTCGCGCTCGACGAGTCCGCCATCCCGGCCGTGCTGTTCTACCTGCTGGCCTACGGCGCGGCGACGATCGGCGCGTTCGGCATCGTGTGGCTCGTGCGCGAGCGGTCGGCGGGCGCCGGCGAGGAACCCGGGCCGGTGCTCGGCGAGGCGACCCGGCTGTCGCAGTGGACCGGGCTGGGACGCACCCACCCGCTCCTCGCGGTCACGTTCGCGCTCTTCCTGCTGTCGTTCGCGGGCATCCCGCTCACCGCCGGCTTCATCGGGAAGTTCGCGGTGTTCTCGGCCGCCGTCGAGGGCGGCGCCTGGCCGCTCGCCGTCGTCGGCGTGCTGTCGTCCGCCGCGGCCGCGTTCTTCTACGTGCGCATCATCGTGCTCATGTTCTTCGGCGGCGCCGGCGACGGTGCCGACGAGGTGACCGGGGGAGCGGCCGCGACCGTCTCGGACGAGCCCGTCGAGGCACCGACGCCCGCGGGGACGAGCGTGACCGCGACCCTCGTCGAGAAGGCCACGGCCACCACCACGACGGTCGTCGGGAGCGAGGGCTTCGCCGTCGTCGCGATCGCCGTGTGCGCGGTGCTCACCGTCGTGCTCGGCATCGTCCCGTCGCCCGTCCTCGACCTCATCGGCGACGTGGCCCAGCTCCTGCCGTGACGCGGCCGCGCGGGGTGTCCGACCCACCCGCGCGGGGAAGATAGGTTCGTGCCGTGACCACGACGACCGCCATCGCTCTGGCGGACCCTGCTCTGAGCGCGCGCCTCACCGACCGGCTGGCGCTCGTCGAGGAACGCCTGCGCGACTCCGTCACGCACGCCGACCAGCTCGCCGACGACGCCTCCCGGCACCTCGTCAACGCGGGCGGCAAGCGGCTGCGGCCGCTGCTCACGCTCCTCACGGCCGAGCTGGGCGACGGCGCACGGCGCGAGGTCGTCGACGCGGCCACCGTCGTCGAGCTCACGCACCTCGCGACGCTCTACCACGACGACGTCATGGACTCCGCGCCGCTGCGCCGCGGGGCACCCAGTGCGCACGAGGTGTGGGGCAACTCCGTCGCGATCCTCACGGGCGACCTGCTGTTCGCGCGCGCGTCCGCGACCGTCGCGGGCCTCGGCCCCGACGCGGTCCGCATCCAGGCCGCGACGTTCGAGCGGCTGTGCCTGGGCCAGCTGCACGAGACCGTCGGCCCGCGCCCCGACGAGGACCCCGTCGCGCACTACCTCCAGGTCCTCGCCGACAAGACTGCGTCGCTCGTCGCGACGTCCGCCCGCTTCGGCGCGATGTTCGCCGGCTGCCGGCCCGACGTCGTCCGGACCGTCACGGCCTTCGGCGAGAAGATCGGCGTCGCGTTCCAGCTCGCCGACGACGTCATCGACCTCACCTCCGACGGTGCCGTGACCGGCAAGACCCCCGGCACCGACCTGCGCGAGCGCGTCCCCACGATGCCCGCCCTCCTCCTGCGTGCCCGCGCCGCCGCAGCCGACGCGTCGCTCGACGACGTCGCGCTCGTCGAGCAGCTCGACGCCGACCTGACCGGTGACGACGCCCTCGCGGCGGCCGTCGCGGCCCTGCGGGCGCACCCCGTGGTCGAGGAGACGCGGTCTCGGGCCGTGGCCCTCGCGCACGAGGCCGTCGCCGAGCTCGCGCCGCTGCCCGACGGACCCGTCAAGGACGCGCTCGTCGCGTTCGCGGACGCGCTGGTCGACCGCGCGTCCTGACCCGTCGGCGCGTCCGGACCGACCGTGCCCGTGACCGACGAGGTGTCCTGACCGGCGAGGTACGGCGCCCGGCGGCGTGCCCGACCGCCGGGACCGGCCCGGCCGCCGGGACCGGCCCGGCCGCTGACCCGTCCGGGGGCACGCCGTCGGGACATGCGGGACGTCGACGCTGGGTCGCGGCGCGATCTGGCAGCATGACGGCGCGGACCCGCCCGAGGCCGCGACGGAGGTCACGGTGAGCACACCCCCGGTCGAGCCCCAGCGGCCCCGCGCCGCGCGCGGGCCGGCGCCCCGGTCGGTCGCGGGCGGCGTCCCGGTCGCCCCGGACGAGGTCGCACCGGTCGTGCGCCGGTTCCTCGCGTACGTCGTCGACGGCGCGGTGCTCGGTGCGGCCTACGGGATCGGCACCGCGATCGCCCTCGCCGCGGGCGCGGGCGCGGACGGGCGCCCGCCGGGGCTCATGGTCCTCCCGGGCGTGCTCGCGCTCCTCGTGGGTGTCGGCCAGTGGGCCGCCGAGGCGATCACCGGCGCGACCATCGGCGGTGCGGCGCTGGGCATCCGCACGGTCGCCGTCCGGACGGGCCTGCCGGCCGGTCTGCTCGCGATCCTGCTGCGCAACCTCGTCGTCGCCGCGGGTGTGCTGGTCTGCTTCGTCGGCCAGGTCGTCGTCGTGATCTCCGGCGTGTGGGACCGCGAGCCCGCGCAGCGCGGCTGGCACGACAAGGCCGCCGGGACCCTCGTCGTCCGGGCCGGTGCCCTCCGGGCCGTGCGCGGCGGGCACGGTCGTCGCGCCGCCGTCGACGGGCCCCGTCGCTCCGCCGCCGGCCGAGCCGATGCGCGCGACGCGTGGGAGACGGCCGTCGCGCGCGGCGTCGAACCGGGGCGCCCGGTGCCGCCGGCACCTCCAGGCCCGCTGGCACCGCTGGACGGCGCCGCGCCCGCACCTGCTGCGCCGCCGCTCGCACCGCCGCCGCCGTTCGCCACCGCCGCCGATGATCGACCGACGACACCGCCGCCCGCGTTCGTCGAGGGACCGCCGCCGACCGCGGTCGTGCCCATGGTGTCGCCCCCCTCCGCGCCCGGGGCTGGTCTCGTCGACGTGCCTGCCGGCATCGCGGACGAGCACCGCGACGCCCCGCGCGGCGGGGGCCCGATCATCGACGCGGTGCCGGTCCGTCCCGGTCCGTCCGCGCCCGTCGTCGCGCGTCCGGGACTCGTCGACGTGCCCGAGACGGTCACGGGCACGATCCCGCTCGTGCCGGTCGCCCGACGTCCCGCACCTACCCCCGCACCCGAGCCCGGTCCCGCTCCTGCCGGCGGTCTCGGCGAGATCGAGCACACGCGTCTGCGCGAGCCGATCACCGACCCGGGTCAGGCGATCGGGCTCGGCGAGGTGGAGCAGACCCGTCTGCGCGAGCCGGCGTCGCCGCCGGTCGAGGCGGTCGGGCGCGGCGAGGTGGAGCAGACCCGGCTCCGCGAGCCGGCGACGCCGCCGGTCGAGGCGGGCGGGCTCGGCGAGGTGGAGCAGACCCGTCTGCGCGAGCCGGCGACGCCGCCGGTCGAGGCGGTCGGGCTCGGCGAGGTGGAGCAGACCCGTCTGCGCGAGCCGGCGCCGCCGCCGGTCGAGGCGGTCGGGCGCGGCGAGGTGGAGCAGACCCGACTGCGCGAGCCGGCGACGCCGCCGGTCGAGGCGATCGGGCTCGGCGAGGCGGAGCAGACCCGTCTGCGCGAGCCGGCGACGCCGCCGGTCGAGCGGCTCACGCCGTCCGTTCTGGGCGACCTGGAGCACACCGTCCTGCGCGACGAGGTGCCGACGGCCGGTGGGCCCGGCGACGTCGAGCGCACGCGCCTCGTCGGCGCGGCGGACCGGTCCCCGGGCCGCACCCCCGCGGGCCTGCTGCGGCTCGTGTTCGACACGGGCGAGCGGGTCGTCGTCGAGGGTGACGGGCTCGTCGGTCGCGACCCGTCCGACGCCGGCGTCACGCACGTCGTCGCGGTCGACGACCCGCAGCGCTCGGTCTCGAAGATCCACCTCGCGTTCGGTCCGACGGGCGACGGCCACCTCTGGGTGGTCGACCGTGGCTCGACGAACGGCACGGTGCTCGTCGGTCCCGACGGCTCGGGGGCGGCGCTGACGCCCGGCACGCGCGCGGTCGTGGAGGCGGGCTGGACGATCCGCTTCGGTCAGCGGGCGGCCCGGGTCGAGCGCGCCTGACGCGCACGGCTCCCAGGCCCGGGAGCGGCGGGCGGCCCTTCCGCCACCCGGGACGATCCCGACGAACGGCCGCGTCCTGCCCGTGTCGCGCCGTAGCATGAGCGCGGCGGTCGCCGACCGCCCTCCCGACGGCGGGTCTCCGCCGGGGAGCGACCCCGCTGCGAGGTGGACGTGACGGCCCCGTCGGACGAGTCGGTGCAGCCGGCCGTGGCCGGCGTCCGGGTCGACGTGGGCGTCGCGACGGACCGCGGGCGCCGGGACTCGAACGAGGACGCGTCCCTCGCGTCGGGCGGCGTGTACGTCGTCGCGGACGGCATGGGTGGTCACGAGGCGGGCGAGGTCGCGAGCAGCCTGGCCGTCGAGGCGCTGCGGCCGCTGGTCGGGACGACGCCCGACGTCGCGACGGTCGCGGGCACGTTGCGCGACGCGCACGCGCGGGTCCGGGACCTCCCGTCGTCGTCGCCGCGCCGACCGGGCACGACGATCACGGGCGTGGTCCTCACGGAGCACGAGGGCGTGCCGTGCTGGGTCGTGCTCAACGTGGGCGACTCGCGGACGTACCGGATGATCGGCGGCGTGCTCGAGCAGGTCACGGCGGACCACTCGGAGATCGCCGAGCTCGTCGCGAGCGGTCTGGTGCCGGCGGACGCGGCCGCGCGTCACCCGCGGCGGCACGTCGTCACGCGCGTCCTCGGCGGCGGCGCGTCGGACGTGCGGCCGGACGTGTGGCTGTTCCCGGTGAGCCCGGGCGACCGGATGGTGGTGTGCTCGGACGGCCTGACGGACGAGCTGACGGACCGCAGGATCGAGGTCGAGCTGCGCACGGCGGGGTCGGCGCAGGAGGCGGCGGACCGCCTGGTCGCGGCGGCGCTGGCGGCCGGCGGCCGCGACAACGTGACGGTCGTGGTGGTCGACGCGACGGTGCCGCGGCGCTGACGCCCGGTGCTCGTCAGGCCGCGGCGGTCCGCGTGCGCGCGTGGAGCCGGTTCCGCAGCCCGTCGACGGTGAGCAGGACGAGCGCGACCCACACGAGCGCGAACCCCCACCACCGGGCCACGGGCATCCGCTCGTGCAGCACCAGGACGCCGATGAGGAGCTGCAGGACGGGCGCGAGGTACTGCAGCAGCCCGACGACGCTCAGGGGAAGCCGGCGCGCGGCGGAGTTGAACAGCAGGAGCGGGACGGCGGTCACGACGCCCGACGAGACGAGCGCGACGGCGTGCCAGGGGCCGTACGCGGCGAAGGTCCCGGTGCCGTCGACGCCGAGCACGACGATGTACCCGAGTGCGAGCGGGGCGAGCAGGAGGGTCTCGGCGGTCATGCCGGGGATCGCCGCGACGCTCCGTCCGACGCGGTTCTTGATGAGGCCGTAGAACCCGAAGCTGAGCGCGAGCGTGAGGGCGATCCAGGGGAGCTGCCCGTAGCCGACGGTGATGACGACGACCGCGAGCGCGCCGAACCCGAGCGCGACCCACTGCACGGGGCGCAGGCGTTCGCGGAGCACGAGGACGGCGAGGGCGACGGTGACGAGCGGGTTGATGAAGTACCCGAGGGCCGCGTCGACGACCCGGTCGGTGAGGACGCCGAAGACGAACACGAGCCAGTTCACGGCGAGCAGGACGGCGGCGACGGCGAGCAGCCCGAGCGTGCGGCGGTCGCGGAGCGGGGCGACGAACCCGGTCCAGGTCCGCGTGACGAGCAGCAGGATGAGGCAGAACAGCAGGGACCAGACGACGCGGTGGGCGATGATCTCGACGGCGCCGGCGGGTTCGAGCAGCGGGAAGTACAGGGGCAGCACGCCCCACAGCGCGTAGGCGGCGATGCCGGCGGCCAGGCCACCGCGCGCGGACGGCGGCGTCGACGCCACGTCGGCGGAGCTGCTCGGCGTCGTGCCGGAACCGGGCGGTGCCGTCTCGGCAGCAGGGGAGCCGGCAGGGGTGCTGGTGGGGGAGTGGGCGGGGGTGAGGGGGGACGTCGCGGCGGGTCCGGGGACCGCTGCGTCGGGTGTTCCGGGCACCCGTCGAGCGTAAGCGCTCGCCTCTACCGGAGAATCGGACGCTTGTCTTGCATCATGGACCAGAGGTCCAGATCGTGAAACGGGTGAGGCGACCCTCACCCGCCGACCTAGACTGTTCGCCGCACGGCCGCGTCGGCATGCCCGCTGCGTCCCGGTAACGTCCACCGCTGGACCCACCCGTCCGCGGTGCGGACGACCGCTCCCCGATCGGAAGGCGAACCGTCCCGTGAGCACCCCGACCCTGCGCGTCGCCGTCGTCGGCGCCGGACCGGCCGGCATCTACGCCGCCGACATCCTGTCGAAGACGGACCTCGACGTCAGCATCGACCTGTTCGAGCGACTGCCCGCGCCGTTCGGGCTCGTGCGCTACGGCGTCGCGCCGGACCACCCGCGCATCAAGCAGATCATCGTCGCGCTGCACAAGGTGCTCGAGCGCGGCGACATCCGCCTCCTCGCGAACGTCGACTACGGCACGGACCTCAAGCTCGACGACCTGCGCCAGTTCTACGACGCCGTGATCTTCTCCACGGGCTCGATCCGCGACGCGGCCCTGCCGATCCCGGGCATCGACCTCGACGGCTCCTACGGTGCCGCGGACTTCGTCTCCTGGTACGACGGCCACCCCGACGTCCCGCGCACCTGGCCGCTCGAGGCGCAGCACGTCGCGGTCCTGGGCGCCGGCAACGTCGCGCTCGACGTCGCGCGCATCCTCGCGAAGCACGCGGACGACCTGCTGCCGACCGAGGTCCCGGCCAACGTCTACGAACTCCTCAAGGCGTCGCCCGTCACCGACGTGCACGTCTTCGCCCGCCGCGGTCCCGCGCAGGTCAAGTTCTCGCCGCTCGAGCTGCGCGAGCTCGGGCACGTGCCGGACGTCGACGTCATCGTCTACCCCGAGGACTTCGAGTTCGACGAGGGCTCGATGGCCGCGATCCACTCCTCGAACCAGACCAAGCAGGTGGTCAAGACCCTCACGGACTGGACGCTCAAGGAGCCCGAGGAGCTCACCGCGAGCCGCCGGATCCACCTGCACTTCCTGCACAAGCCGGTCGAGGTGCTGGGCGAGGACGGCAAGGTCGTCGGCCTGCGCACCGAGCGCACCGCGCTCAACGGCGACGGCAACGTCACGGGCACGGGGCAGACGCACGACTGGGCCGTCCAGGCCGTCTACCGCGCGGTCGGCTACTTCGGGTCGCCGCTCGTCGACATCCCGTTCGACGACGTCGCGGGCGTGATCCCGAACCGTGAGGGTCGCGTCGTGGACGTCGACGGCGAGCACATCCCCGGCGTGTACGCGACGGGCTGGATCAAGCGCGGCCCGGTCGGCCTCATCGGCCACACCAAGTCGGACGCGTCGGAGACGATCCGCCACCTCGGCGAGGACGTCGCCGAGGGCGGCGACGCGTTCTACACGGCGACGGACCGCGAGCCGAAGGCCGTCGACGAGTTCCTCGCCGCGCGCGGTGTCGACGTCATCACGTGGACCGGCTGGGAGCTGCTCGACGCGTGGGAGAGGTCCCTCGGCGAGCCGCACGGCCGCGAGCGCGTCAAGGTCGTCCCGCGCGAGCACATGGTCGCGATCTCGCTCGGCCGCGACGTCCCGACCGTCTGACCGCACGCACGACGTCACGAGGCCCGGCCCCCGACGGGGGGCCGGGCCTCGTCGTGTCGGTCCGCCGCGGGCCGACGGCGCACGCGCGTGTCGACGGTCGGCCGTCGGACGCGGCGTCCCCGACCGCGGACGGTCGGCGTGGGGCGCCGGGTCGTCGACGTGCACCGCGACCGCGGCGGCGTCAGGCGTGCAGCCGCCGCAGGAACTCGCGTGTCCGCTCCTGCTGCGGGTCGCCGAGCACCTGCGCGGCGGTCCCGCGCTCGTGCACGCGCCCGGCGTGCAGGAAGCACACCTCGTCGGCGACCTCGCGCGCGAACCCCATCTCGTGGGTCGCGACGACCATCGTGAGCCCGGTCGACTTGAGCTCGACGAGCAGGTCGAGCACCTCGCCGACGAGCTCGGGGTCGAGCGCGCTCGTGACCTCGTCGAGCAGCATGACGGCGGGCCTGCCGAGCAGCGCACGGGCGATCGCGACCCGCTGCTGCTGCCCGCCCGACAGCTCGTCCGGGAACGCGCGGGCCTTGTCGGCGAGCCCGACACGCTCGAGGACGGCCATCGCCTCGGCCTCGGCCTGCGGCCGCGGCGTGCGGTGCACGAGCCGCGGCGCGAGCGTGACGTTGTCGAGCACGCGCAGGTGCGGGAACAGGTTGTACGACTGGAACACCATGCCGATCCGCGCGCGCACGGCGTTCGCGTCGAGCCGCGGGTCGGTGATGTCCTGGCCCTCGAGCTCGATGACGCCGTCGTCGACGTCCTCGAGCAGGTCGACGCACCGCAGCAGCGTGGACTTCCCGGACCCGGACGCGCCGATGAGGACGACGACGCGGTGCGCCTCGACGTCGAGCGACAGGTCGTCCAGCACGACGTGCTCGCCGAACGACTTGCGCAGCCCGCGGACGCGCAGCAGGGGGGCCTCGTCCGTCGCGGTCACCGCAGCGCCCCGCCGCCCGCGAGCGAACCCTGCGCACCGAGCCAGCCGGACCGGCGGGCGAGCACGTCGGTGAACCGCGTGAGCGGGATCGTGAGGAGCACGAAGAGCACGCCCGCGACGACGTACGGCGTGAAGTTGGCGTAGCGCGCGGTCTCGATCTGCGCGGCGCGCACCGCGTCGATCGCGCCGAGGATCGAGATGAGGCCCGAGTCCTTCGACAGCGCGACGAGGTCGTTGAGCAGCGGCGGCACGACGCGCCGGACCGCCTGGGGCAGCACGACGTGCCGCATCGCCTGCCCGCGCGTGAGCCCCAGCGACCGGGCGGCGGCGACCTGCGACGGGTGCACGGACTCGATGCCGGCGCGGAACACCTCGGCGACGTACGCGGAGTAGGTGAGCACGAGCGCGAGCCCGCCGAGGACCACGGCGGACGTCGGGACGCCCTGGAGCCGCAGGCCCGGCAGGCCGAACCCGACGAGCAGCAGCACGAGGATCAGCGGCAGCCCGCGGAACACGTCGACGTAGCCCGTCGCGAGCGCCCGCAGCGGGAAGAACACGGGGCCGCGCAGCGTGCGCGCGAGCGCGAGACCGAGCGCGACGACGACGATCACGACCGCGCATACGGCCATGACGCGGATGTTGAGCCACAGGCCCTCGAGCACCGCCGGCAGCGACGCGCGCGCGACCTCCGGGTCGAAGAACGACGCCTTGACCCGCGGCCACCCGGGCGACGAGACGAGCCCGAGCACCGCGACGGCGGTCAGCGCGACCGTCGAGACGATCGCCACCGCGGTCGAGCGGCGCGCCCGCGTGCGCCGGTAGGCGTCCCGCGCGCGCTGGTGCTCAGACGGCTCCCAGGCGACCGGGGCCGCCGACGCGGCCGTCACTTCAGGACGGGCGCGCCCGCGGCGTCGGTCAGCCACTGCGCCTCGAGCTCGGCGAGCGTGCCGTCCTCGCGCAGCGCGTCGACCGCGGCGGACACGTCGGCGGTCAGCGGGCTGTCGAGGTCCATCACGAGGCCGAACTGGTCGCCGCCCGCGCTGCCCGGGAGCTGGCCGACGAGGACGCCGCCGTCGAGCTCGGCCGCGGTGACGTAGAGCGCGGTGGGCAGGTCCACGACGATCGCGTCGACGAGCCCTGACGTGAGGGCCTGCTTGACCTGGTCGTTGTCGTTGAACGGCGAGACGGGCGTGGTCGGCGCGATGGTGTTCTGCGCGGCCGTCAGGCTCGTGGTGCCGACCATCGCGCCGATCCGCACGTCCTTGAGGTCGGCGAGGCTCGTCGTGTCGGCGGCGGGGGAGCCCTCGAGCGTCACGACGGCCTGCGTCGTCTCGTAGTACGGCGAGGAGAACGCGAGGCTCTTGCTGCGCTCGTCGCTGATCGACACCTGGTTGACCGCGAAGTCGAAGTCCTTCGCACCCGGCGCGATGATCTGGTCGAAGCTCGCGACGGTCCACTCGACCTGGTCGGCGTCGTAGCCGAGCTGCTCGGCGACCGCGTACGCGACGGCCGACTCGAAGCCCTCGCCGTTGCTCGGGTCGTTGTCGACGACCCACGGCTCGTACGCCGGGTCGGACGTCGCGATCGTGAGGACGCCGTCCTTGACCGTGGCGAGCCCGCCGGCCGTGGACGTCGGGTCGCCCGTCGGCGCGTCGTCGACGGGGGCACAGGCCGCGACCGCGAGCGTGGCGACGAGGGCGGCGGTCAGGGCGGTCCAGCGGGCTGTGCGCATCACGGGCTCCGGGGCTCGGGAGGGAGGTGGGTGCGTCGTCGGCGTCGTCGGCGGGACGTGGAGCACACAATACGAGGGAACCTGCGGGTCGCGGCCCGCGTTGGTCGGGCGCGAGACGCGGGAAGGAACGGGTGCGCACGATGGGACACCAGCACTTCAACGGGCTGAAGACGGCGGCGCTGTTCGGGGCCCTGTGGGCGGTGCTGCTCGGCATCGGGTGGCTGCTCGGCGGTGGCACGCCGAAGTACCTGCTGATCTTCGCGGGGCTCGGCCTCGTGATGACCGCGTACTCCTACTGGAACTCCGACAAGATCGCGATCCGCGCGATGCGCGCGCGCCCGGTCAGCGAGATCGAGCAGCCGGCGATGTACCGCATCGTCCGGGAGCTCTCGACGCAGGCCCGCCAGCCGATGCCGCGCCTGTACGTGTCGCCGACGGCCGCGCCGAACGCGTTCGCGACGGGCCGCAACCCCCAGAACGCGGCCGTGTGCTGCACCGAGGGCATCCTGCACCTGCTCGACGAGCGCGAGCTGCGCGGCGTCCTGGGCCACGAGCTCATGCACGTCTACAACCGCGACATCCTCACGTCGTCCGTCGCAGCCGCCGTCGCCGGCATCATCACGTCGCTCGCCCAGTTCGCGCTCTTCTTCGGCGGCGGCTCGGACCGCGACCGCGGCGGCAACCCGCTCGCGGGACTGCTGCTGGCCTTCCTCGCTCCGCTCGCGGCGACCCTGATCCAGCTCGCGATCAGCCGCACGCGCGAGTACGACGCCGACGAGGACGGCGCCCGCCTGACCGGCGACCCGCTCGCGCTCGCGTCGGCGCTGCGCAAGCTCGAGTCCGGGACCAGGGCGCGCCCGCTGCCGCAGGACCGCGAGCTCGTCGACGTCTCGCACCTCATGATCGCCAACCCCTTCTCGGGCCAGGGGCTCGCGAAGATGTTCGCGACGCACCCTCCGATGGCCGAGCGGATCGCGCGGCTGGAGAAGCAGGCGGGCACGACGGGCGGCATCACGCGCTACTGAGGACGCGGCGCCGCGGCGGTCGCAGGACGAGCCCGCCCGGGTGGGGGCCCCGTCGCTCGGTCGTCGCCGCTCCCCGCCGCGACCTGGCGGATCGACGACGGACGGGCCGCCAGGTCAGACGATCTCTCCTCGCGGACAGCGATGTTCGCGAATCGGGACGAATCCCTAGAATCTGCCCCGCGACGGGGCACGGTGTCACGCGCGGGAGGGGGCGACGTGACGCAGGACCGGTACGACGTCGTGGTGGTCGGTGCCGGGGCGACGGGCTCCGCGACGGCCTGGGCGCTCGCGCGGCGCGGGCACCGCGTGCTGCTGCTCGACCGTGCGCAGGAGCCCCCCGCGCAGGGACGCGACGTCGTCCGGCCGGGCCACGCGGACGTCGCCCGCTGCCGGCTCGCGCTCCTCAGCCACCAGTGGTGGAACGTCCTCGAGCACGAGGCCGGCGAGCGCCTGGTCGAGCCGACGGGCTGCGTCGAGCACGGCCCCGTCGAGGCGCTGCGCCCGCTCGTGGAGACGTTGCTGGTCACGTCGGTGCCGTTCGAGTACCTCACGGGTCCGGAGGCGGAGCAGCGCTGGCCGGGCATGCGGTTCGACGACCGCGCCGTCGTGCAGCCCGCCGCCGGTGTGGCCGACGTCGCCGCGACGCTCGCGGCGCTGCGCCGGCAGGCGGTGTCGCACGGTGCGGACCTGGCGCTCGGCGCGGACGTGCGACGGGTCGAGGTGCGCGACGACGCCGCGCGCGTGCACGTCGACGACGGCGACCACGTCGACGCCTCGGTCGTCGTCTTGTGCGCGGGCGCGGCGACCGCCGGGCTCCTCGACGGCGTCGTCGAGGTCCCCGCGGCGCACGTCGTCCGCGAGACGCGCGTGCGCGCCGACCGGGTGGAAGCGCTCCCGTCCGGCAGTCGACCCTGGCCCGCGTTCGTGCACCGTGCCGACCCCGTCGCGCACCGGTCCGCTCGGGGGGATCTCGGGCCCGACGCCGGCTACCCCGCGCTGCGGGTGCGCGGCGAGCCGACCGACCAGGGCGTCGTGCTCGTGCACCGGACCGAGCCCGCACCGCTCGGCGCGGCCGGCGCGGAGGACGCCGCCGAGGCCGTCGCCACCGAGCTCGTGGAGTACGTCGCGCAGTGCCTGCCCGGCGTCGGCGTCGACGGTGCCGGACCGTGGGTCACCGAGCGTGCCGCCGGACCGATGGTGCTCGACCGGGTGGGCCGCGTCGTGCTGGCGCTGGGCACCGGCCTGCACGGCGTCGCGCTGGCTCCGGGGGCCGGTCAGGTGCTCGCCGACCTCGCCGAGGACGGCCTCGGTGTGCCGCGCCAGGTCGGCGCCGACGACGACGAGCTCGACCGCAGCCGCTTCTCGCTCGCGGCGCTCGGCGCGGGCGTCTGATCCGGCGGACGACCGCCGTCTCGACGCCGACGGTGTGAGCCCGCGGTCCGCCTCGTGCGTGGCGCGGGAGCACGGGTCCGCGGGCGGGTGCCTGCGGGCGTTCGCGGGGACCGTGGCGATGCCGGACGGGCGGCGGGGAGGCGCGGCGTGCGCCGCGCTCCCCGCCGCCGCGTCAGCGGTAGTTGACGAACTGGAGCGCCGCGTCGACGTCGGCGCCCTTGAGCAGCGCGATGACGGCCTGCAGGTCGTCGCGGCTCTTGGCGGTGACGCGCAGCTCGTCGCCCTGGATCTGCGTCTTGACGTTCTTCGGGCCCTCGTCGCGGACGATCTTCGCGAGCTTCTTCGCGATCTCGCTCGACAGGCCCTCCTGGATCGCCCCCGCGAGGCGGTACTCCTTGCCCGACGGCTTGGGCTCGCGGTCGCCGACGTCGAGCGACTTGAGCGAGATCCCGCGCTTGATGAGCTTCGACTCGAAGACGTCGAGCACCGCGAGCACCCGCTCGGCCGAGTTCGCGACCATGAGGACCGACTCGCCGCTCCACGTGATCGACGCCCCGACGCCCTTGAAGTCGTACCGCTGGGCGATCTCCTTCGCCGCCTGGTTCAGCGCGTTGTCGACCTCCTGACGGTCGACCTTGCTGACGACGTCGAACGACGACTCGCTCGCCATGTGCTCTCCTCCTGCCGCCCCGGACACCCGCCGGGGGCTCGTCTGTCGCCGCGCCCAGGGGCGTCGGCCGTCCGTCCCGGGGGACCGTTTCGTCAGCACCCCTCGGGAGTTGCTATCCTTCCACCCGCGCGCTGCTCGCGGCGGCCGGCCTCCGGGTCGACCCCGCAACGGCGAGCGATCCCTGGCGGGTTACCCGAGCGGCCAAAGGGGGCTGACTGTAAATCAGCTGGCACAGCCTACGGGGGTTCGAATCCCTCACCCGCCACGGTGCGAGAGCCCGGACTGCGACTGCAGTCCGGGCTCTCGTCGTCTCCGGTACTCGACCCCTCGCCCTCCCGCGCCCCTGGATGGTGGGCGTGGGCGGTCCCGGCCCGGGCCGCTCCGGGGACGACGACGGCGGGGCGCCCGAGGGCGCCCCGCCGGTCGCGGGAGTGGGGGAGCGGGTCAGGACGGCTTGGCGCAGGTGTACGTGCCTTCGGTGACGGAGACGGTCGCGCCCTCGTAGAGCGTGTCGAAGGCACCGGCGTCCTCCGCGGAGGTGAACGCCACGCCGACGCCGAGCGGGTCCGCGAAGCCGGTGAGGCCGCCCAGGAGCTCCTCGGCACCGCTCTGGCAGGCCGGGTCCCAGGGGAGCGTCGTGTAGCCCGCGGCGGCGAGCGCGTCGATGGTCGGCTGCAGCTTCTCGGGGCCCGCGGCGGAGTCGGCGACGTCGGTCCAGACGACGAAGAACGCGTCCTCGGCGGTCGCGGGGTCGATCGCGGTGGGCCACGCGAGCGTCGCGGCGGTGCCGTCGCCGCCGTCGGAGTCCGGGGTGGCGGCGTCGTCGTCGGAGCCGGTGCACGACGCGGTGCCGAGGGTGACCGCGGCGGCGAGCAGGAGGGCAGCGGCGGTGCTGCGGGGTGTTCGGCGCATGGGCGGGATCCTGACACCGGACAAACCGCCCTGGCGACGAGACGAATCGTTTAGGCAGACGTGCTCGGACGCGGGTTCGCGGGCGACCGCGGGGAGGCCCACGGCGGCCGTCGTGGCAGGTCGCGCGACGGGTAGGCGACCGCCGTGGCGACCGTCACCGGCCCGGATTTCGCAGGCGGGCACTCGCCCGTGTAACCTTGCACGCGCTGCCCCGATAGCTCAGTCGGCAGAGCGTCTCCATGGTAAGGAGAAGGTCAAGGGTTCGATTCCCTTTCGGGGCTCTGTGGTGTGTCCGGGGCCGTGGTGCATTCCACGGTCTCGGGACATCCGAGGCGGGGTAGCTCAGCTGGTCAGAGCGCACGACTCATAATCGTGAGGTCGCGGGTTCAAGCCCCGCTCCCGCTACAGCCAGTGTGACCCAGGCGATGCGTCGGTCGACGCGTCGTGGACAGCAGAACGCAGGCGCCGTCCAGGCGCGAGGAGAAGACCATGGCCAGCAAGAGCGCGGACGTCCGCCCGAAGATCACGCTCGCCTGCACGGAGTGCAAGGAGCGGAACTACATCACGAAGAAGAACCGTCGGAACGACCCCGACCGGCTCGAGATGAAGAAGTACTGCCCGCGCGACAACCGGCACACGGTCCACCGCGAGACCCGCTGAGCCGCGCCCCTCGGGGCCGCAGGACTCCAGGCACGCCCCCGGCTCTGCGCCGGCGGGCGTGCTTGTGCTTTGAGAGCGGTGCAGGTGTGACCGCAGTGCAGGTGTGACCGCGGTGCAGGTGTGGGCGCAGTGCAGGGCTGAGCAGGGCCGTGCGGGGTTGAGAGGGCCGAGCAGGCCGACGCGACGGACGACAGGAGCACGAGGATGCCGGTCGACACCGGGTACGCCGGGCGCGAGTACGCGCCCAACGCGCCGTACGAGGTCGGACGCGAGAAGCTGCGCGAGTTCGCCGCCGCGGTCGGCGCGACGCACCCCGCGCACACCGACCCCGACGCGGCACGCGCGCTCGGCCACCCCGACGTCATCGCGCCGCCGACGTTCGCGGTCGTCGTGGCGCAGCGTGCCGAGGCGCAGCTCTTCGAGGACCCGGCCGCGGGCATCGACTTCAGCCGCGTCGTGCACGCCGACGAGCGGTTCACGCACCACCGCCCGATCCACGCGGGCGACCGGCTCGTCACGGTCCTGCACGTCGACGCGATCGTCGAGCGCGCCGGGCTCGCCATGATCACCACGCGCGCCGAGATCGCGGCCGAGGGCGGCGAGGCCGTCGCGACCGTCGTCTCGACGCTGGCCGTCCGCGGGGAGGACGCATGACCACGCCGGTGCTCGCCGAGCTCACCGTCGGCCAGGAGCTCGCGCGCCGGGAGGTCACCGTCGACCGCGCGCGGCTCGTCCGGTACGCGGGCGCGAGCGGCGACTTCAACCCGATCCACTGGAACGACCGCGTCGCGACCGCCGTCGGCCTGCCGGGCGTCATCGCGCACGGCATGTGGACCATGGGCGCGGCGAGCAGTGTCGTCGCCGACTGGGCGGGCGACCCGGGGGCCGTCGTCGACTACCAGGTGCGGTTCACGCGACCGGTCCCGGTGCCCGATCCCGGCGCCGCGACGGTCGAGGTCGTGGCCGTGGCCGGGGCGCTCGACGCCGAGGCCGGCACGGTGCGCGTCGACCTGACCGTGACGGTCGACGGCGTGCGGGTGCTCGGCAAGGCGCAGGCGGTCGTCCGGCTCGCCTGACGCGGTCGTCCCTCGCTCGGTCGGGCGAACCGCAGGTCGCGCCGAGCGCGACGCGTGCGGACGATTCGTCCGGCTTCTTCCTTTCCGTCCGGCCGCTCCCTACGGTGTACCCGGGCCGCATCGTCGCGGCCCGACGCCCACAGAGGAGAGAGCACCGATGCACCACACGACGACGGAGTCAGGGGCGCGGGTCTCGCGCCGGACGTTCCTCGCACTGACCGGCGCTGGTGTCGCCGCCGGCGTGGCGGTCGCCACGGCCCCGGGCGCCTCGGCCGCCGCTGGTGGACACGTGTCAACGGGACGCGGTCACGGGCACGGTGCGTCCGCGCAGCGCGCCGCCGTCGGCTTCCTGCAGGCCGCGACCGACGCCTACCCGACGGTGAACACCGGCGCCCGGCTCGCGCAGAGCTACGGCGACGAGCTCGGCCTGTTCAGCACGGCGTTCACGTACGACAACGCGCTCGCGATCATCGCGCTGCTGGCCGACGGCAAGCGGTCCAGCGAGCAGACCGCTCGCGTCCTCGGCGACGGCCTGCTCTACGCGCAGGACCACGACCCGGGCTACTCCGACGGCCGGCTGCGGCAGGGGTACAACGTCGGCCCGTACACGTTCTACGACGGGAACCCGCAGCCGTACGGGTTCGTGCAGCCCGACGGCACGGCGAACATCGGGTGGCAGTTCGGGTTCCTCGGGACCGCCGTCGGCGACATGGCGTGGCCCGGCATCGCCCTGCTGCACCTCTACGACCGCACGCGCGACCGCCGCTACCTCGCGGGCGCCGTCCGGATCGGCGAGTGGATCACGACGAACACCTGGCGCACGACGGGCCTCGGCGGCTTCTCCTTCGGCGTGAACGGCGCGAACGCGCCCGTGCCCAACGGCTCGACCGAGCACAACATCGACTGCACGGCGTTCTTCTCGATGCTCCGCAAGGTGACTCGTGACAACCGCTGGAAGGAGGCTGCGGCGCACGCGCGGGAGTTCGTCGACGCGATGTGGGAGCCGTCCGAGGGCTTCTTCTGGACGGGCACGAACGACGGCGTCGAGGTCAACCGCTTCCCGGTCCCGCTCGACACGGTGACGTGGGCCTGGCTCGCCACCCGCGACCGCACCTTCAAGCGTGGCCTCGACTGGGCGGGCACGGCCCTCGCCGTGACGGACGACGCGGCAGCCGCCACGTCCCAGCTGCCCGACGGCGAGATGGTCTCCGGCGTCACGTTCAGCACCGCGAGTGCGCAGTCGACCGCGCAGTACAACGGCATCACCGTGCACCCGCAGGGCGTGTGGCTCGAGGGCACCGGTCAGCTCGCGACCGCGCTGATCGACCGCAACGGCCGCGGGGACGCCAAGGCGGCGGACCGGCTGCTCGCGCAGGTCCGGCACGCGCAGGACGTCCTGGGCGTCGGACAGCACCTCGGCGGCGTCGTCGTCGACGGGGGAGTGGTCGCCGCGTCGAGCCTGCTCGACACCGGGTTCGGGTTCGGGTACTTCCAGGTGCAGCACGTCGGCGCGACGTCGTGGTTCGTCTACGCGGCGACGCGCACCAACCCGCTCGACTGGCTGAAGCGCAGCTGACGTCGGCGCACGGCGACGCCCCGGTCCTCCCCGGCGGAGGTGGAGGACCGGGGCGTCGTGCGTCCGGACGAGGGGTGCGGGCAGACGACGGCGGTGGGCGACCGGTGTCAGGCCGGGGCAGGTCCGGTCGTCGTCCCCAGGCGCAGCGTGACGCCCAGCTCGCGGTAGGGCGGTGCCTCGCCCGCGAGCAGGTCCTCGACGGCGTGGCCCACCGCGGCGCCCTTCTCGGCGAGCGGCTGGACGACGGACGTGAGGACGTCGGGTGCGAGCCACGGCAGGTCGAGCCCGTCGAACCCGGCCACGGAGACGTCCTCGGGCACGCGCAGCCCGAGCTCGCGCGCCGCGAGCACGACCCCCGACGCGAGGAGGTCGGACTGGCAGACGACCGCAGTGGGTCGGACGTCGCCGGACAGCAGCGCGAACCCCGCGGTCTTGCCGTGCTCGACGAGCGACGCGGGTGTCTCGTAGATCGCCTGCGGCGTGACGCCCGCGTCGGTGACGCCGGCGAGGCGTCGACGGGTGATCTCCCAGTCGATCTGCGACAGGCGGTCGTCGTCGACGAGCCCGTCGCGCCGGGCGCGGTCGAACGGGAGCGTGACCACGGCGATCCGCTCGTGGCCCAGACCGAGCAGGTGCTGCGTCGCCTCGGTCATCCCCTGGCGGTCGTCGATCCCGACGGTCGTGACGCCCTCCTGCTGGCGACCCTCGACGACGACCGTGGGGATCCCGCGACGCTGGAGGGCGGTGAGCGTCGGGTCGTCGGTGGTGCCGCCCCACATGAGGACGGCGACGTCCATGGCCGCGGACTCGACGAGGGGGTCCACGGGCGGCTCGGTGGGGTCGCTGGGACCGGGGATGAGCAGGACGCCGAGTCCGAGCGAGCCGAGCGTCCCGACGAGCCCGTCGAGGACCTGCACGGAGACGGGGTCGCGGAACGAGCGCTTGAGCGCGTCCCCCACGACGACCCCGACGATGCCGGACCGGCCGCGCCGCAGCTGACGGCCGAGCGGGTTCGGCCCGGCGTAGTCGAGCTCGACCGCCGCGTCGAGCACGCGCTGGCGGGTCGCGGCGGCGATGGGGCCGGCGCCCGAGAACGCGAGCGACGCCGTGGAGACGGAGACCTTGGCGGCCGCGGCGACGTCCGCGAGGGTCGGGCGAGGGCGGGGCAGGGGTCCACCTCCGGGTCGGCGCACCGGGCTCGGCCGCCCGTGCGGGCGGGTCGAGGAGGGGTGCGACGGGGCACGACGCGCGGGTGCGCAGACGTGTTGACGCGACCGCCAGCGTACCCGCAGAATATCTCGTCCCCTCAAATCGATTCGACCCCGCTGCGAGACGCGATCGAATCGATTCGAGAACTTCGCCCGAACCGTGCCCGGAGCCCCGCCGTGTCCCACCCCGCCCCCGCCGGGCAGCCTCGCTCGTCCACGCCGTCCGCGCCGCCCGCCACCCCGTCGTACGGGGCGCCCGCGGTACCGCCGCACACCGCCCCCGACGCGCGCCGGCTCTCCCGCGCCCGCTGGCTCCTCATGGGTCTGTTCGCGCTCACCGGGGTCACGTTCTCGAGCTGGCTCGCCCGCATCCCCGCGGTCCGCGACGCGCTCGACCTGTCCACGGCCGAGCTCGGCGGGATGCTGCTGGTCGGGTCCCTCGGCGCGCTCGTGACCGTCACCGCGGCCGGCGTCGTCGTGCAGCGCTTCGGCAGCCGGGTCGGGATCGTCGCATCGACCGTCGCGCTCTCCGTCGGGTACGTGCTCATGGGCGTCGGCCCGGCGGTCGGCTCGGTCGCCGTCCTCGCCGTCGGCATCTTCCTCAACGGCGTCGCAGTCGCACTCGGCAACGTCCCGCTCAACGTCGAGTCGGGCCGCGTCGAGCGCGCCATGGGCCGGACCGTCATCCCGCAGTTCCACGCCGCGTTCTCCATCGGAGCCGTCACCGGTTCCGGCCTGGGCGCCGCAGCCGCCGCGCTCGACGTGCCCGTCGTCGTGCAGTTCTCCGCGGTCGCCGCGCTCGCGGTGGTCTGGCGGCTCGCGTCGCTGCGGGGCGTCGTGCTCGACGACGCCCCCGGGGACCGTCGCCGCGCGCAGCCCGTCGTCGCGACCGCGGTCACCGAGACGGGTGACGCCGCGCCGCGGCGGGCCGTCGCACCCGCCGGGCGCCGCCGCCGCATCGCGACCGCGCTCGACTCCTGGCGCGAGCCGCGCACGCTGCTCATCGGTGTCGTCATCATGGCCGCCGCGCTCTCCGAGGGGTCGGCCAACGACTGGCTGTCGCTCGCGGTCGTCGACGGGTTCGACCGCAGCGAGGCCGTCGGCGGCGCGATGCTCGGCGTGTTCGTCGGCGCCATGACCGTCGTGCGGCTGCTCGGCACGCGCCTCATCGACTCGTTCGGCCGCGTCGCCGTGCTGCGCGTGTCGGGCGTCGTCTCGCTCGGCGGCCTGCTGCTGTTCGGCCTCGCCCCGACGCTCGAGCTCGCCGCCGTCGGGATCGTCGGCTGGGGCTTCGGTGCCGCGCTCGCGGTCCCGGTCGGCATCGCCGCGGCGTCCGACGACCCTCTGCGGTCCGCCGGCCGCGTCGCCGTCGTCTCGTCGTTCGCCTCCGTCGCGTCCCTCGCGGCGCCGCCGCTGCTCGGTCTCGCCGCCGAGTCGATGGGCGCGCGCCACGCGCTGCTGCTCATCGGCGTCGCGATGGTCGCGAGCGTCCTGCTCGCGGCCCGCGTCGCACCCGAGAAGGCCGCGTCGCCGCTCGCCGCCCCGGTCGGTCCGGCAACCGCCCCGGTCGGTCCGGCTGCCGGCCCCGCCGCCGCCACGGGCGTCGCGGGCGAGCACGACGCGGCCCGACCCGCCGCGTCCGGCCGCGGCCTCGTCCCGCGCGACGGTGACGGCCGCGCGCACGCCTGCGCGCCCGAGCGCGGCGTCCTCGCCGACGCCGACCCGGACCCGCTCGCCGCCCTCGCCGCGCACGCGGACCCGGGCTCGCTCGCCGCGCACGCCGACCCGGACCCGCTCGCCACGCACGCCGACCACCGGCCGGAGCAGGCTGGGCAGCCCGCGCTCGCCGTCCCGCACGCGCGGCGACGGCACCGCGTCCGCGCCCACGCCGTCCGCGCGGGCGCCGCGGTCCGCGCGCACGCCACCACCCTTCGCGTGCGCGCCACCGGTCGCGCACGTGCCACCACGAGCAGGAACGGGCACGATCGATGACGGCACCGCGCACCGGAGGAACGATGTCCGACACCCCGACCCAGCCCGACCTGCGTGTCCGGCGGGCGTCGATGGCCGTCCTGGCCGTCTTCGTGCTCAACGGGTTCAACTTCGCGACGTGGGCGTCGCGCCTGCCCGCGATCCGCGACGGCCTGGACTTCTCGCCCGAGAAGATGGGCCTGCTGCTGCTCGTCGGTGCGGTCGGCTCGCTCGTGGCCCTGCCGCTGTCGGGCATGGTCGTCGAGCGGCTGGGCGCGCGGCGCACCGTGCTCGGGTTCGCGATCCTCAACGGCGTCGGCCTCACCGTCGCCGCGCTCGGCGTCGCAGCCGGGCAGGTCCCCGTCGTCGTCGTCGGCATGGTGCTCTACGGCATCGGCACGGGCGTGTGGGACGCCGCGATGAACCTCGAGGGCGCCGCGGTCGAGCAGGAGCTCGGCCGCACCGTCATGCCGCGGTACCACGCCGGGTTCTCGTTCGGGACGGTCGGCGCGGCCGGCGTCTCCGCGCTCGCGGCGCTGCTGCACGTCCCGGTCGCGGTGCACGTGCCGATCGCGGTCACCGCGTCCGTCGTCGTCGTCGCCTTCGCCGTCCGCGCGTTCCTGCCCGCCGGGTCCGAGCACCCGCACGCCGCCACCGACGACTCGGCTCCGCGCGGCGCCCGTGGTGCGCTCGCGGCGTGGCTCGAGCCCCGCACGCTGCTGATCGGCCTCGTCGTGCTCGCCGCCGCGCTCACCGAGGGCTCCGCGAACGACTGGGTCAGCCTCGCGGTCGTCGACGGCTTCGACACCTCGCACGCGCTCGGCGCGCTCGCCTTCGGCGTCTTCGTGGGGGCCATGACGAGCATGCGCTGGTTCGGCACCGCGCTGCTCGACCGGTACGGTCGCGTCGTCGTGCTGCGGCTGTGCGCGGTGCTCGCGATCGTCGGCCTGCTCACGTTCGCCCTGGCCGGCCAGCTGTGGCTCGCCCTGGTCGGCGTCATCGCGTGGGGTGCGGGTGCCGCGCTCGGGTTCCCCGTCGGCATGAGCGCCGCGTCCGACGACCCGCTGCGCGCCGCCCCCCGCGTGAGCGTCGTGTCGACCATCGGCTACAGCGCGTTCCTCGCCGGTCCGCCGCTGCTCGGCCTGCTCGCGCAGCACGTCGGCTACCGCAACGCGCTGCTCGTGATCCTCGTCCCCGTCGTCCTCGGCCTCCTCGTCGTCAACGCGGCCGCGCCGCTCGTGCGCCCGTCGACGTCCGAGCCCTCCGAGCCGGCCGAGCCCGCCGACGCGAAGCGTCCCGACGCCGCGGTCTAGCCTGGGCGGCGTGCAGCACGCGACGACCCCGACGACGACCCCCGCCCTCGCCGACCTCACGACCCTCCGGGTCGGCGGGCCGGCCGCGCGCTACGTCGAGACGACGACGGAGGCGGAGCTCATCGACGTCGTGCGCGCCGCGGACGACGCGGGCGAGCCGTTGCTCGTCGTCGGCGGCGGGTCCAACCTGCTCGTCGCCGACGCGGGCTTCGAGGGCGTCGTCGTGCGCGACGTGCGGACGGGTATCGACGTGCCCGACCACTCCGCGTGCGCGGGCGTGACGTACACCGTCCCGGCGGGCACGCCGTGGGACGAGGTCGTCGAGCACGCCGTGACGCACCGGCTGGTCGGCCTCGAGGCCCTGTCCGGCATCCCCGGCTCGACCGGTGCGACGCCCGTGCAGAACGTCGGCGCGTACGGGCAGGAGGTGTCCGAGACCATCGCGACCGTGCGGGTCTGGGACCGCGGCCGCGGCAAGGTCCGCACGCTCCCGCTCGTCGACCTGCGCTTCGGCTACCGCACCTCGCTGCTCAAGCGCTCGATGCGGCCGACCGCGGCCGACCCCGAGGACCCGCGCGCGCCGTGGGGCCCTACCCCGCGGTACGTGGTCCTCGACGTGACCTTCCAGCTGCGGCAGGGCACGCTCGCGCAGGCCGTCCGCTACCCGGAGCTCGCGCGCACGCTCGGCGTCGCCGTGGGGGAGCGGGCGCCGATCCTCGACGTGCGGGCCGCCGTGCTCGAGCTGCGCGGACGCAAGGGCATGGTCCTCGACGCCGCCGACCACGACACGTGGAGCGCCGGGTCCTTCTTCACCAACCCGATCCTCGACACCGCCGCGGCCGCCGCGCTGCCCCCCGACGCGCCCCGCTTCCCCGCCGGCGACGGTGCGACCAAGACGAGCGCGGCCTGGCTCATCGAGCACGCCGGGTTCGGGCGCGGCCACACCGGACCGGGCGCTGCGGCGCTGTCCGACAAGCACACGCTCGCGCTCACCAACCGGGGCGGTGCGACGGCGGACGAGCTCGTCGCGCTGGCCCGCGAGATCCGCGACGGCGTGCGCACCGCGTTCGGCGTCGAGCTCGAGCCCGAGCCCGTGCTGGTGGGCGTCAGCCTCTGACGTCCAGGGGCGCGCCCTCGGCGTCCGCCGACCCGCCGGCCGTGCCGGCTCGGTCCGCGGACTCCTCGGCCCTGCCGGCTCCGACCGCCGACTCGTCGGCCCGGCCGGCTCCGTTCGCCGACCCGCCGGCCGGGCCGGCTCCGACCGCCGACCCGCCGGCCCGGCCGGCTCCGTCCGCCGACCCGCCGGCTCCGTCCCCCGACCCGCCGGCCCGGCCGGCTCCGTCCGCCGACCCGCCGGCGCCGTCCCCCGACCCGCCGGCCCGGCCGGCTCCGTCCGCCGACCCGCCGGCGCCGTCCCCCGACCCGCCGGCCCGGCCGGCTCCGTCCGCCGACCCGCCGGCGCCGTCCCCCGACCCGCCGGCCCGGCCGGCTCCGTCCGCCGACCCGCCGGCTCCGTCCCCCGACCCGCCGGCCCGTCCGGCGCCGTTCGTCGCGCCGGCCTGACGCTCGGAGCGCGCCGCCGTGCTCCCCGCTGGAGCCTCGCCGTCCTCGCCCGCGAGCCACGCGTCGACCCCCGCGAGCAGCCGCCCGCGCACGCTCTCCGAGGCGCGGCTCGCGAGGATCGACGACCGCGCGAGCGCCGCGAGCTCCTCGTCGGAGAACCCGTGCACGTCCCGCGCCGCCTCGTACTGCGCGACCAGGCGCGACCGGAACAGCAGCGGGTCGTCCGCCCCGAGCGCGACCCGTGCGCCGGCCGCGACGAGCGTGCGCAGGGGCACGTCGCGGTCCGCGCCGTAGACGCCGAGCGACACGTTCGACGCCGGGCACACCTCGAGCGCGACGCCCTCGTCGACGACCCGGTCGAGCACCCGCGGGTCCTCGGCGCTGCGCACGCCGTGACCGAGCCGGTCGGGGCGCAGCGCGTCGAGCACCTCCTCGACGTGCGCGGGCCCGAGCAGCTCGCCACCGTGCGGCACCGCCGCGAGCCCGGCGCGACGTGCGATCGCGAATGCCGGTCCGAACGCCCCGGTGTCGCCGCGCCGCTCGTCGTTCGACAGCCCGAAGCCGACGACCTCGCCGGGACCGTCCCCTGCGTGCCGGGCGGCCAGCCGGGCGAGCGTGCGCGCGTCGAGCGGGTGGCGCATGCGCGACGCCGCGACGACGACGCCCACGTCGACCCCGGACGCCGCACCCGCGCGGCGCGCCTCGTCCAGCACGATCTCCAGCGCGGGCGTCAGGCCGCCGACGAACGGCGCGTACGACGTGGGGTCGACCTGGATCTCCAGACGTCCGGACCCCTCGGCGGCGTCGTCCTCGACGGCCTCCGCGACGATCCGCCGCATGTCGTCCTCGCTCCGTACGCACGCGCGCGCCGCGTCGTACAGCCGCTGGAACCGGAACCAGCCGCGCTCGTCGGCGGGCACGTGCAGCGGGTCGGCGTCGAGCAGGACGGCCGGCAGCCGGATCCCGTGCCGGTCGGCCAGGTCCGCGAGCGTGCCGGGCCGCATCGAGCCGGTGAAGTGCAGGTGCAGGTGCGCCTTCGGCAGGAGGGCCAGGTCACGCATCGGCACAGTGTGCCAGCCGCGGCCGGGTGCTTCCGCCCGCCCGCCGCGCAGCCGCCAGTGCGGACGTCCGCGCACGGACGGCCGTCGCCGCAGCGCCGGCTCAGCCGACCGCGGTCACGTCGACGAGCCGGTAGCCGACACCGCGCACGGTGTCGAAGTGCTCGGCGCCCACCTTGCGCCGCAGGTACCGCACGTACACGTCGACGACGTTCGACCCCGGGTCGAAGTCGTAGCCCCACACGTCCGACAGCAGCCGCTCGCGCGTGAGCACGTCGCCCGGGTTGCGCAGGAACGTCTCGGCGAGGGCGAACTCGCGCGCGGACAGCTCGACCTCCTGGTCCCGCACGCGGATCCGCCGCGTCCGCAGGTCGAGCTGCAGCGGTCCGTGGGACAGCACCGTGACGTCGCCGGACGGCTGCGGCTGCTGCTGGCGCAGGCGCAGGCGCACCCGGGCGAGCAGCTCCTCGAACCGGAACGGCTTGGCCATGTAGTCGTCGGCGCCCGACTCGAGCCCCGTGACGGTGTCGGTGACCGACGAGCGTGCCGTGAGCACGATGACGGGGAGCGCGTGCCCGGCCTCGCGCAGACGGCGCAGCACCTGGAACCCGTCGAGGTCCGGCAGGCCGAGGTCGAGGATGACGAGGTCGACCCCTCCTGCGCGGACGCGGGTCAGCGCGGCGTCGCCGGTCGTCACGGCGGTGGCCTCGTACCCGGCCGTGCGCAGGCCCTTGGCGACGAAGGCGGCGATCCGCTCCTCGTCCTCGGCGATGAGGATGTGCGTCATCAGTGGTGCTCCGCGAGGTCGGCGATGCGGTCGGGGACGGTCGTGTCGCCGTCGACGAGGTCGACGGCGGGAAGGTCGAGGACGAAGACGGCGCCGCGGCTCCCGCGCTCGGGCGGGCGCTCGACGACGACCGTGCCGTGGTGCGCCTGCGCGATGGCGGCGACGATCGGCAGTCCGAGGCCCGCGCCGTTCTGCGACCGGTCCGCCTGGCCGCGGTGGAAGCGCTCGAAGATCCGGCGCTCCTCCGACGCCGGCACGCCCGGACCCTCGTCGCGCACCCACAGCATGAGCCGGTGGCCCACGACCTCGGAGCCGATCCAGACGGTCGACCCCGGGGGCGAGAAGCGGTAGGCGTTCGCGAGCAGCTGGAGCCACGCCTGCGTGATGCGCTGCTCGTCGAGGCTCACGGTGACGTCCGCGCGCGACGTGACGACCCACCGGCGGTCGCCGAGCCCGCGCGCCTTCTCGTGCACGTCGTCGGTCAGCCGCCCGACGTCGGTGGGGGCGAGCCGCACGAAGTCGGGCCGCTCGGCGGTGGCCAGGATCATGAGGTCGTCGACGAGGCGGTGCATGCGGTCGAGCTCGTCGAGCGCGAGCGACTGCGTCGTCCGGACGTCCTCCGGGTCGTCGGGGTCGAGCAGCTCGAGGTGCCCGCGCACGATGGTCAGCGGCGTGCGCAGCTCGTGCCCGACGTCGTCGAGCAGCTCGCGCTGCGAGCCGAAGGCGCGCTCGAGCCGGTCGAGCATCGCGTTCACGGTGTGCGCGAGGTCGCCCAGGTCGTCGTTGCTGCTGACGTTGATGCGCTCCGACAGGTCGGACTCGGTGACGCGCCGCGCGGTGTCCCGCAGCAGCCGCAGCGGGTGCAGCAGGCGTCCGACGACGAACCACGCGACGACCGAGATGCCGAGCAGCGCGAGGATGCCGACCGCCGAGTACGTGAGGAACGTCGTCTGCAGCGTGCGCATCTCGGCGCTGCGGTCGAACGCGACGACGAACAGCCCGAGCGCGGGGTCGCGGTCGACGCGCACCGGCGCGGCCATGAGGCGGTACTCGGTCACGCTCGTGCGGACGGTCTGCACCGTGGGCCTGCTGGTCGAGAGCGACAACCGGCTGAGGTGGTCGATGAGCTCGGTGTCGGTGTCGAGGCGGATCGCGTTCGTCTCCGGCGCGGCCCGCCACTTGAGCCGGCCGGACAGCAGGGCGATCACGCCCTCGTTCTTGCCCGGGACACGGTTGCGCACCGCGACCTCGAGGACGTCCTCGACCGTCTCGACGGGGACGTCCGTCGTCGGGTTCTCCTTCTCGACGACCCGCAGTGCCGACAGCGCACGCGCGAGGGAGTTGTCGATCCGGGCGTCCGTCTCGCGCGACTGCAGCCAGAACGCCGACGCGCCGGCCACGAGCACGGTGAGCGCGGAGAGGACGATCACGGCCGTGAGGATCCGCACGCGGACGGTGAGGTGCGCAGCGGTGAGCGGCGCAGGCGCGGGAGCGCTCCCGCGCGCGCTGCGTGGCTCGTCCGGACGCATGGCGGACAGTATGGACCGGGGCACCGACGGCGCGCAGTACCGGATCAGCAGCGTCACGACCACGAGGGACGGCCCGCGGGCGTGCGCCCTCCGACCGTCAGCGGCGCGTCACCCGTGCCGTCCGGGTCGACGTCGGTGGGTGCGGCCGGGCTGCGCGAGCCCGGCCGCGACGGTCACTCGGCCTCGGCCAGCAGACGCTGGATGCGCGACACGCCCTCGACGAGGTCGGCGTCGGCGAGCGCGTACGACAGGCGCAGGAACCCGCTGGGGCCGAACGCCTCGCCCGGCACGACCGCGACCTCGACCTCGTCGAGGATGAGGCTCGCGAGCTCGGCCGACGTGCGCGGCGTGACGCCCCGGATCGTCCGGCCCAGCAGACCCTCGACGGACGGGTACGCGTAGAACGCCCCCTGCGGCGCGGGCACCTCGACGCCGTCGATCGCCCCGAGCATCTCGACGATGGTGCGGCGGCGGCGGTCGAACGCGGAGCGCATCTCCTCGACCGCGGCCAGGTCGCCCGTGAGCGCGGTGATCGCGGCCCGCTGCGACACGTTCGCGACGTTCGACGTGAGGTGCGACTGCAGGTTCGTCGCAGCGGCGATGACGTCGCGCGGGCCGATCATCCAGCCGACGCGCCAGCCGGTCATCGCGTACGTCTTCGCGACGCCGTTGAGCACGACGCACGTGTCCGCGAGCTCCGGCACGACGCGCACGATCGGCGTGAACACGGCGTGGTCGTAGGTGAGGTGCTCGTAGATCTCGTCGGTGACGACCCAGATGCCGTGCTCGAGCGCCCAGCGCCCGATCTCGGCGGTCTGCTCGGGGGAGTACACGGCGCCCGTCGGGTTGGACGGCGAGCAGAACAGCAGGATCTTGGTGCGCGGCGTGCGGGCGGCCTCGAGCTGCTCGACCGTGACGAGGTAGCCCTGGTCGACGCCCGCGAACACCTCGACGGGCACGCCGCCGGCGAGGCGGATCGCCTCGGGGTAGGTGGTCCAGTAGGGCGCGGGGAGGAGCACCTCGTCGCCCGGGTCGAGCAGCGCCGCGAACGTCTGGAAGACGGCCTGCTTGCCGCCGTTGGTGACGAGCACGTCGGCCGGGCTCACCTCGTACCCGGAGTCGCGCAGCGTCTTCGCGGCGATCGCCTCACGGAGCGTGGGGAGCCCAGCGGCGGGCGTGTACCGGTGGTTCGCCGGGTCCTGCGCTGCGGCGACGGCGGCGTCGACGATGTACGCGGGGGTCGGGAAGTCCGGCTCGCCGGCGCCGAACCCGACGACGGGCCGGCCGGCGGCCTTGAGCGCCTTGGCCTTGGCGTCGACCGCGAGGGTCGCGGACTCGGCGATGGCGGCGACCCGGGCGGACACGCGGGCGCGGGGGGTGGTCTTCTCGCTCACGGGCCCCATAGTGGCAGAGGTCACGCGACGGCGGCCCGGCCTTTCGACCCGTGGCGGGCGCCGGGGCCAGGGTGGCGCGGCGTGCTGCGCGAGCCCTCCGCGGACGTGGTTCGACCCATGCGGTCGCGTCGCGTACAGTGGACCCCCGGCGGTTGACCTTCGCCATGATGAGCCGCGCCCTCGCATCTCCGGACGTGAGGGTACGGAGCGTCATGGAGCGGGTGCGGCCGCCGTAGGGCAGTGGCGCAATTGGTAGCGCAGCGGTCTCCAAAACCGCAGGTTGCAGGTTCGAGTCCTGTCTGCCCTGCGCACACGTCCCGGCTCCCGGCCGGGCGTGAGCAGGATCGCCGGACGGTCCGGCGCGTCGCGTCAGCCGTCCCACCGCCGGGCCGCACGGTCCCGGTGGCCACCACGAGACACAGGGGCCAGACGTGAGCGAAACCGCACCGGCCGCGGCGTCCGACGCCGGGGGCCCGGCGACCGCCCGCGAGCCCAAGTCCGTCAAGGGCGAGAAGAAGCGCGGGCTGTTCGCCCGCATCGCGCTCTTCTGGCGCCAGGTGGTCGCCGAGCTCAAGAAGGTCGTCCGGCCGACGCGCTCCGACCTCATCACGTACACGACGGTCGTCCTCGTGTTCGTGGCGGTCGTGATGGCGTTCGTGACGGTGGTCGACCTCGGGATCGGCCGTCTGACGTTCTGGGTGTTCGGGGGCTGAGCCCTCGCGGCCGCACCGGCCGGCCCACGGTGGCGAGGAGTCTCGCCACCCGCACGCACCCCATGCGGGAGAAAGCAGGTTCGCACGTGTCGCAGGAGTCGCAGGAGCCCACCGGCGCCGAGACGGAGCTCGAGGACGCCCTGGCGTCGGTCGAGGCGGTCGAGGGCGCCGCGGGCGACGAGCTCGCTCCGGCCGACGACGCGTCGACCGACGAGGTCGCCGAGGTCGAGGACGAGGGCGCCGAGGTCGAGGAGTCGGCCGAGGACGCCGAGCCCGACCCCGACGAGGACCCCGTCGCCGCCTTCAAGTCGCAGCTGCGCAGCCAGCCCGGCGACTGGTACGTCATCCACTCGTACGCGGGCTACGAGAACCGCGTGAAGGCGAACCTCGAGAACCGCACGCAGAGCCTCAACATGGAGGACTTCATCTACCAGGTGGAGGTCCCCATGGAGGAGGTCGTCGAGATCAAGAACGCGCAGCGCAAGGTCGTCAAGCGCGTCCGGATCCCCGGCTACGTCCTCGTCCGCATGGAGATGACCGACGAGTCGTGGGGCGCCGTGCGGCACACCCCGGGCGTCACCTCGTTCGTGGGCCACACCCACCAGCCGGTGCCGCTGACGCTCGACGAGGTCTTCTCGATGCTCGCGCCGTCGCTCACCCCCAAGGCCCCCGCCACGGCGGCCGCGGCCACCAAGAGCACCTCGCAGATCCAGGTCGACTTCACGGTCGGCGAGTCGGTCACCGTCACGGACGGCCCGTTCGACACGCTGCCGGCGACGATCTCCGAGATCAACGCCGAGAACCAGAAGCTCAAGGTGCTCGTCTCGATCTTCGGCCGGGAGACCCCGGTCGAGCTGTCGTTCAGCCAGGTCGCCAAGATCTGACGCTGACGCTGCCGCCCCGCACCGTGGGGCGGCACTGCAACCGGGTCATCGCCCACGGCGTCGGCCCACGAACCAGAGAGGGACGGCTTCATGCCCCCCAAGAAGAAGGTCACCGGCCTCATCAAGCTCCAGATCAACGCCGGTGCGGCGACGCCCGCCCCGCCGATCGGCCCCGCGCTCGGTCAGCACGGCGTGAACATCATGGAGTTCTGCAAGGCCTACAACGCGGCGACCGAGTCGCAGCGCGGCAACGTCATCCCCGTCGAGATCACGGTGTACGAGGACCGCTCGTTCACCTTCATCACGAAGACGCCGCCGGCCGCCGAGCTCATCAAGAAGGCCGCCGGGGTCGCCAAGGGCTCCCCGACGCCGCACACCGTGAAGGTCGCGACCCTCACGTCGGCCCAGGTCCGCGAGATCGCGAGCACCAAGCTCGAGGACCTCAACGCGAACGACCTCGAGGCCGCCGAGAAGATCATCGCCGGCACGGCCCGCTCGATGGGCATCAAGGTCGAGGGCTGACGTCCTCACCCCGCCGGTCGGCGTCCGCGCCGACCGGCACCACGCGCCACGAGACCTCGTGACGTGACGAAGTTCAGTGGCAGGGCCCTGTGCGGCCCGACGGACCACGACTGCTGAGAAGAGAGAAGCAGATGGCGAAGCACAGCAAGGCGTACCGCAACGCCGCCGAGAAGATCGAGGCCGGCAAGGTCTACAGCCCGCTCGAGGCCGTCCGCCTCGCGCAGGGCACGTCGACCACCAAGTACGACGCGACCGTCGAGGTCGTCTTCCGCCTCGGTGTGGACCCCCGCAAGGCGGACCAGATGGTCCGTGGCACGGTCAACCTCCCGCACGGCACGGGCAAGACGGCGCGCGTCCTGGTCTTCGCGACCGGTGAGCGTGCCGAGCAGGCCCGCGCGGCCGGCGCCGACGAGGTCGGTGGCGACGAGCTGATCGAGAAGGTGGCCGCCGGCTACACCGACTTCGACTCGGCCGTGGCGACCCCGGACCTCATGGGCAAGGTCGGTCGTCTGGGCAAGGTCCTGGGCCCGCGCGGTCTCATGCCGAACCCGAAGACCGGCACCGTGACGATGGACGTGGCCAAGGCCGTGTCCGACATCAAGGGCGGCAAGATCGAGTTCCGCGTGGACCGTCACGCGAACCTGCACTTCATCATCGGCAAGACGTCGTTCTCCGACGTCAACCTGGTGGAGAACTACGCGGCGGCGCTCGAGGAGATCCTGCGTCTCAAGCCGTCCGCCTCGAAGGGTCGCTACATCACGAAGGCGACCATCTCGACGACGAACGGCCCCGGGATCCTGCTCGACCAGAACAAGACCCGGAACCTGACGGTCGAGGACGACGCCGCCTGAGGCTCGTCCCCCGCGCACGAACGGCGAAGGCCCGGTCCCCCCTGCGGATCGGGCCTTCGCCGTTCTCGTCCCCACCGGTCCTGCCCGGCTCTCCCCGTGCGGGTCACCGTCACCGCTGCTCGTCGGACCGTCCTGCGCCGGGTGGACGCGGACGCTCCCCCCGGCGGTGCCGGGCCCCTGCGGCCCGGACGCCCGAGCCCCGACGCGCGGGGCGGGCGTCCCGACGGGCGCGGCTCGCGACCGCGTACGGATCAGGAGCGGCGCGCGGGCACCGACGTCGTGCGGGTGCGTCCGACCAGCTCGAGCGGTCGGGACCACAGTCCTGACAGCCACGCGCGCTCGTCCTCGCTCGGGTCACGGTCGAGCGTGAGCTGGGCCGTCCACTCGACCGCGGAGGCGAGCGTGCGGGCGACGGCCGTCGCGCGGTTCGGCAGCGCGTCGCCGCCGAGCTCGCGGTACTGGCCGGCGAACGTGGCGACGGGGTCGAGCTGCCACGCGGGGTCGAGCGCCGGACCGAGCGCGAGCGCGAGCCAGTCGAGCGCGGTCGCGACGTCCCACCGCGGGTCCCCGCAGCCGCTGCGGCCCGCGCGCGCGGGTGCCAGCGGACCGTCGGGCGTGTCCCGACCGGCACCGAGCAGCACCGCACGCACAGACCCGCGGGTCCGCGTCACGACGACCTCGTCGCCGGTCGGGTCGCCGTGCACCCACTGCACCGGCAACCACGCGCGTCGGGTCTCCTCGACGGCGCGGCGGATCCCCGGGTGCGCGCGGACCGCCCAGACGGGGCCCGTGTCGCCGGGCAGGTCGTCCAGCCAGTCGGGCAGCGGCTCGGTCAGCACCCAGGGGAGCTCGGCGACGGGCGTCGTCGGTGTCAACGGCGTGCGGTGCAGGCGGACCAGCGCCGCCGCCCACGCGGCGAGCAGCTCGCGCAGGTCGACCCGCAGCGACGGCAGGGGTCCGTGCGCGTGCATCTGCTCGGTCAGGTCCTCGAGCTCGCGGACGAGCGATCGGGCGCCGGTGCCGGGCGCGTCGACGGGGAAGGGCGCGATCGCGTGCCGCCCTGTGGTGCCGTGCGGGCTCTCGTCGGGCTCGGGACCGAGTCCCACGACCTCGGGAGACCGCCCAGCGGCGGCGTGCCGGCCCGCGGACGGCCGCAGCGCGATGACGCGTGCCGTCGGCTGACGGTCGACTCCTTCTGCCAGGACGCTCATGTCGGGCGGTCTCCTCGTGGTCTCGGTCGGGTCGTCAGCGGGTGCGGCCGCGGACGATCGCGGTGACGTAGCCCGCCCAGAACGCCTCGCGCTGACGGCGTGCGGCCTCCGCTCGGACGCGGGCGAGCGCCAGCGCGGCGCGCTGCGGGCCGTAGATGCGGGCGTAGGCCTGCGCGAGCGCCTCGGTGAACGGTTCCGTGAACGGCTCCGTGAACGGCTCCGTGAACGGCTCCGTGAAGGGCTCGGTGAACGGTTCGGTGAAGGGCTCGGTGAACGGGTTCGCTCCGAGGGCCTCGGTGAACGGCTCCGTGAAGGGCTCGGTGAACGGCTCCGTGAAGGGCTCGGTGAACGGCTCCGTGAAGGGCTCGGTGAACGGGTTCGCGCCGAGGGCCTCGGTGAACGGCTCCGTGAAGGGCTCGGTGAACGGCTCCGTGAACGGGTTGGCTGCGAGCGCCTCGGTGAAGGGCTCCGTGAACGGCTCGGTGAACGGGTTCGCGGTGAGCGCCTCGGTGAACGGCTCCGTGAAGGGCTCCGTGAACGGCTCGGTGAAGGGCTCGGTGAACGGCTCGGTGAACGGCTCCGTGAACGGCTGGGCGGCCGCACCGAGCCGGTGCTCCCGCACCTCGCCCGCGCTGGTCGACGCCCGCCCGGCCGCGCCGGACGCGTGGCCCGCCGACGCCCCCGCCGACGCGTCGGACGCGGGGCCGCCGAGCGCCCCGGGAGCCGTCCCGTTCGACGCGGGGCGGGTGCCGTCCGGCGACTGCGGACCGACGGCCCGGCGCCGCCGCGGGCGCCGGTAGGCGGCGGACACGGGCGGGAACAGGCCACCCGCTGCGCGCTGCTGCGCGGCGCGCAGCTGGGCGGCCCGACGCGCGAGCGCCGCCTGGCGGGCGCGCGCGGCGCGGACGGACGCGGGCGTCGCGACGTCGACGCCGAGCGTCGAGAGGACCGCGGCGATGGGGTTGGCGACGGAGAACGACCCGTCGCCCTCACCGGCCCACAGCAGCCCGACGACCTTGCCGTCCTCGTCGACGACGACGGACCCGGAGTCGCCGCCCGCGGAGAACGACGGCTGTCCCTCGTCGGGCTCGACGCGGATCTGGTCCCGCAGGGTGCGCCAGCCGATGCCGGGGCCGAAGTCGACGGACGTCGTGAAGTCGGTGGACACGACACGCCCGGTCCGCAGACCGGTCGTGCGGCCGTGCTTGCGGACGACGGAGCCGTCGACGGCGGGGGCGGAGCCGGTGACCGCGCCGATGCCGACGACGCCCGGCACCCACGCCGCACCGGGCGCGATGGCGACGACGGCGGCGTCGATGCGGTCGGTGAGGGTGCCGCGGACGAGCAGGCCGAACTGGTCCCCGCGCGCGGCGCCGTCCGCGAGCGCGGGCTGCACCCAGCGGCTCCCGACGTCCTCGAGCCCGTCGCCGGCGGCGACGTGCCAGTTCGTGAGGGCGAGCGCGCGGCCGGTGTGCCGCTCGACGACGACGACGCCGAGCGTGCCGTTGACGGACCGCAGCTCGGCGGAGGTCGCGCCCTGGATGGTCACGGGGTCGACGGGGCCGATGCTGATGCCGCCGGCGAGCGGTCGCACGCGTCCGCGCATGAGGGTCGTCACGTCGTCGACGGCCGGGGCCTCGTGGTGCAGGACGACGCGGTGCTCGACGACGTCGGTGGGGACGCCGTCGATGGCGGCGGGGATCCGCTGGTCGTCGTCGAGGTCGGCGGCGTCGAGCTTGCGGGTGACGTGGACGACGATGGCCTGCCGTCCGGTGGGCCGGCCGTCGGACCACTTCTCGCCGATGTCGACGCCGACCACGCCCGGGCGGGCGATGAGCGAGTCCTCGTGGGTGCGCTTCGTCGGGCGGATCTGCTCCCGGCTGAGGGGCTCGGGCGCGCTGTCCTGCTCGGTCATGTCGTGCGTCTCCTCGGTTCGAAGTCCACGGTCCCGGCCCGCTCCGGCGCCGTCGCCGCGGGGGCGGACCGGACGGCGTGAGCTCGGGCGGGTGCTGGCGAGGAGCGCCCGCGGCCTGCCCAGATACACGTCCGGGGAAGAAATCTTGGTGCACGTGTATCTGGTGGCGGGAGCCCCGCTCCTGAGGGTCGACCCCGGCACGGGGGGACGGGCGCTCGCAGGCGCGCGGGACGGGAGCGCACCCGGTCCGCGGCGGAGCCGGTCAGCTGTCCGTGTCGTCCTTGTCGGGGTTGTCCGGGCCGCCCTACTGTGTCAGGGGCGCGGCCGCCCGACGAGGCCAGCCTGTGAGGGGTCCATGATGAGTGACGACCTGGTGGAGCCGGTGGACGCCGCGCTCCGCGAGGGAGAAGGGCTGGCCGACCAGGCCGCCCGGGCCGTGGTCGCGTACCGCGACGGCGACAGGGCGCCGCTGGCGGCGCTCGTGCACGTGATGACGCCCCTGCTGTGGCACACGGTCCGCGCTCAGGGCGTGGACGCGGAGCAGGCGCAGGACATCGTGCAGAACGTCTGGCTGACCCTCGTGCGTGACATCGAGTCGATCCGCGACCCGCGGGCGACGCTGCAGTGGATGCTCGTCACCGCGAAGCGGGCGGCGTGGCGTGCGGTGCGGCGAACCCGCGAGGACCTGGTGCGGCACGAGCAGGACGAGCACGTGACCGACTGGCTCTCGGCCCCGGCCGAGGACCGGCCGGACACCGTCGCGGTGCGCTCCGAGCGGGACCGGGTGCTCTGGGAGCACGTCGGCACGCTGCCGGACCGTTGCCGCCGGCTCCTGGGGCTGGTCGCGCTGGTCGACCGGCCCGACTACACGGTGGTGTCCCGGGCGCTCGGGATGCCGGTCGGGAGCATCGGCCCGACCCGCGGCCGCTGTCTCGCGAAGCTCCGCCTCGCCCTCTCCAACGACCCCGCCTGGAGCATGTCATGAGCACCGACGAGAGCACCCTCGCCCTGGTCGCCGCGGGTTCGCTGGACGTGGCCGACGTGGAGATCCTGCAGCAGCTCGCGTCGCTGGTCGGCGCGTCCGACCCGGTCCCGGCGGGCCTGGTCGACCGGATCGGCATGGCCCTGACGATCGAGGCGCTGCACGCCGAGCTCGCGGAGCTGCACCTGGTCGGCGAGCCGGCGCTCGCGGTCCGTGCGGACGAGACGAGCATCGAGGCCGGCACGATCACGTTCACGACGGACGTGCTCACGGTGATGATCTCCGTGCACCCGGAGGCGGACCGCGTGCGGGTCGACGGCTGGGCCGCACCGGCGAGCGAGCTCTCGGTGGAGCTGCACCAGTCCGGTGACGTGACGACGGTGACGTCCGACGCGGACGGCCGCTTCTCGTTCTCCGACGTCGAGCGGGGCCCCGCGCGGCTCGTCCTGCGGCGACCGGAGGAGCCGCAGGTGCCCATCGTGACCCCGCAGATCGAGCTCTAAGGCACCGATGTCGGACCCGGGCGGCCCGGCGGCCGCCGGGCCGCCCACCGTCGACGTCCTCGCCGAGGCGCTGGTGCGCGCCGAGACCGAGAACGCCGAGGGTCGTCCGACGCGTGCCCGCCGACGCCTGCGCCCGCTGCTGCACGACCTGGAGGCCCTGCCGGGGTCGCCGGACGTCGTGCGGCTGCGGGCGCGCGCGCTCGTCGAGCTCGCGAAGGCGGACTTCGAGACGCGCGGCGCCCCGGGTCCGGCGCTCGACGAGCTCGACGCGATGCTCGTCGAGCACGAGCGGGACCCGGCGCGTGGCTGGGCGGGCCTGGTGCCGGCGGTCGCGGGGCTGCGCGGGCTGCTCGCGCTGCGGGCGGGCCGTCAGCACGAGGCGCTGCACTGGCTCGACGAGGCGGTCGCGTCGATCGACGACGCGGACCCGATCGACGCGTGCCGCGTGCTGCTCAACCGCGGGGTCCTGCACTCGGACATGCACCACGTGTCGTTGTCGCGGGCGGACTACGCGGAGTGCGCGCGGCGCTCGCGGCGCGCGGGCTTCGAGCTGCTGACGTTCAAGGCGGAGCACAACCTCGGCTACCTGGACTTCGTCGCCGGGAACCTGCCGGACGCGCTCGCGCGCATGGAGGCGGCGGCGCGGATCCTGCCGGGGCCGCCCCGGCCGACGGCGCTCCTGGACCGCGCGCGCGTGCTCCTCGAGGCGGGGCTGGTCGGCGTGGCGGACCAGGCGCTCGCGGAGGCGGCGGCGTCGTTCGAGCAGCACCACCGGGTGCGCGACGTCGCGGAGTGCGAGCTGGGCCGCGCGGAGTGCGCGCTGCTGCGGGGTGACGTCGCGGCGGCCCGGAGGTTCGCGGCGTCGGCGGAGCGACGGTTCCGTCGCCGGCGCGAGGACGCGTGGGTCGTGCGGGCGGCGCTGCTGGGGCTGCAGGTCGACGCGGTCGCGTACGCGCAGGCGCCGGCGGACGCGGCGACGCGGGCGCTGTGGGCGGGCCTGTCGCGCAGGGCGGGCCGGCTGGAGGCGACGTGCCGGGCGTCGGGCCGCACGGCGTGGGAGGTCGGTGCGGCGTACGTGCGGATCGAGGCGGACCTGGCGCGCGGCGCGCTCGACGACCCGGAGGCGCTGCTCGAGCAGCTCGGCACGGTGCGGGGGAGCGACCCGATCTCGGTCCGGCTGCACGGCCGCTGGATCCGCGCGAAGCTCGCGCAGGCGGCGGGGGACCGGGCGAGGGCGGCGCGCTTCGTGCACGCGGGGCAGCGAGACCTGGCCCTGCACCGGTCCCGGTTCGGGTCGCTGGACCTGCGGACGGCGGGCGCGGTGCACGGGCGGGCCCTCGCGTCGCTCGACGTCGAGCTCGCGCTGTCGACGGGCCGCGCGACGGCGCTGCTGGACGCGGCGGAGCGGATCCGCGCGGTGATCGGCGGGACGCCGCGGGTCAACCCGCCGAGCGACCCGGAGTCGGCCGCGCTCCTGTCGCAGCTCCGACGGCTCATCGACGACAGCCGCGGCGTCATCGGCCGCGCGAGCGCGGACCCGCAGCGGGCGCGCGCGTTCCGGGAGGCGCAGCGCCTCAAGCACGAGATCCTCGCGCGCTCGTGGCACGAGCGGGGCGAGGCGGGTGACGAGCGTCCGGGGCGTGCGTCGGAGGTGCGGCGCCTGCTCGCCGGGCGGCCGGGCAGCACGCTCGTGGACATCGGCGTGCACCGGGGTGAGCTGCTCGCGGTCGCGGTCACCGCGCACCGCACCGAGCTGCACCGCCTCGGGCCGGCCGCGGAGCTGTCCGAGCTGGTGCGCCGCGTGCACGCGGACCTCGAGGTCACCGCGAACCCGCTGGTCCCGGTCGAGCTGCGCGAGGTCGCGCAGCGCGCGCTGCGGCACGGGCTCGCGGCGATGGAGGCTCGGCTGGCGCCGCTGCTGGGCGCCCCCGACGAGCTCGTCGTGGTCGCGACCGGCTGGCTCGCGGCGCTGCCGTGGTCGATGCTCGCGGCGCGCGCCGGCCTGCCGACCGTCGTCGCCCCGTCGGTGCACCACTGGGTCCGGTACACGGGGACGGTCGGCGCGATGCCGGGTCGTGTGACCGCCGCGGCGGGTCCGGGCCTGCGGCACGCCGACGACGAGGTGCGCGAGGTCGCGGCCCTCTGGCCCGACGGCGAGGCGGTGGTCGGCGCCGACGCGACGGTCGCGCGCATGATCGCGCTGCTCGGGTCGCCGGGCGTCGTGCACCTGGCCGCGCACGGCCGGCACGAGCCCGACAACCCGCTGTTCTCGTCGGTCCGCCTCGCCGACGGTCCGCTCTTCGCGCACGAGCTCGACGCGGGTGCGCAGACACCGGACCTCGTGGTGCTGTCGAGCTGCGAGGTCGGCCGCGCGTCGGTGCGGGCGGGCGGTGAGGCGCTCGGCATGGCGAGCGTCCTGCTGCGTCGCGGGGTCGGCTGCGTGGTGGCGGCGATCGCCCCGCTGCCGGACGAGACGGCGATGCGCGTGATGACGCGGACGCACGTGCTGCTGCGCGAGGGGGCTCCCGTGGCGCGCGCGGTCGCGACCGCGGTTGCGGAGGACGCCGACCGCACGGGGACCGTCGCGCCGCTCATGTGCTTCGGTGCACCGGTCTGACCCCGCGTGACGGTGCGACCGGACCCGGCGTCCTGACCGACCCGGCGTCCTGACCGACTCGGCGTCCTGACCGACCCGGCGCCCTGACCGACCCGGCGCCCTGACCGACCGGGCGACCGTGCGGCGCACGCGATTTGGGTGGCGCGGGGGACGTGTCGTAGTCTTATCGGGCCCAAGACCGCCGGTCGTCGGCGTCACGTTCCGTGACCTCGACCGAAGTCCCGCAGCAGCGGAGGCCAGCGCAGGTGAGAGTTCCCCGACGGACCGGCCCCGCCGCGTCCTGACGTCGAGCCCCGCGCCTGCGCGGGGCTCTTTCGTTTGTCGGGGTGCAGACCGGTGGCACCACCATCGGAAGGATTGCCATGGCGAGGCCGGACAAGGCAGCCGCTGTCGCAGAGCTCACGGACCGGTTCCGTGAGTCCAACGCGGCCGTGCTGACCGAGTACCGCGGGCTCACCGTCGCGCAGCTCAAGCGGCTGCGCAAGGCGCTCGGCGGTAACGCAACCTACGCCGTGGTGAAGAACACGCTGACCGCGATCGCGGCCAAGGAAGCCGGCCTGACGGGCCTCGACGACGCGCTCAAGGGCCCGTCGGCGATCGCCTTCGTCACCGGCGACCCGGTCGAGGCCGCGAAGGGTCTGCGTGACTTCGCCAAGGCGAACCCCGCGCTGGTCATCAAGGGCGGTGTCCTCGACGGACGCGCCCTGACCGCCGCGGAGGTCACCAAGCTCGCGGACCTCGAGTCCCGCGAGGTGCTCCTGGCCAAGGCGGCCGGTGCGATGAAGGCCAAGCTCTACCAGGCTGCCTACGTCTTCACCGCGAACACCGCCCAGGCCGCCCGTGTCATCGATGCCCTGCGCCAGAAGCAGGAGTCGGAAGGCGCAGCCGCCTGACCCTCGCGGTCACGCGTCGCGCACACCCCCACATCTGCTTCGGCAGCCGGCACGGCTGACCGGGCACCCGACGAAAGGAACGCCATCATGGCGAAGCTCAGCACCGACGAGCTCATCGAGCAGTTCAAGGGCCTCACGCTGATCGAGCTCTCCGAGTTCGTGAAGGCCTTCGAGGAGGTCTTCGAGGTCACCGCCGCCGCCCCCGTCGCCGTCGCCGCGGCCCCCGCCGCCGGTGGCGCGGGCGCCGAGGCCGAGGCCGAGGAGGAGAAGGACTCGTTCGACGTCGTCCTCGAGGCGGCCGGCGACAAGAAGATCCAGGTCATCAAGGAGGTGCGCGCCCTCACGTCCCTCGGTCTCAAGGAGGCCAAGGACCTGGTGGACGAGGCCCCCAAGGCCGTCCTGGAGGGTGTCAACAAGGAGGCCGCCGAGAAGGCGAAGGCGCAGCTCGAGGGCGCCGGCGCCACGGTCACCCTCAAGTGATCTGACTCCGGCCCGGTCCTGCGACCGGCAGCCGGAGGCGCACTGCACGACGAAGGCCGCACCCCGTCGAGGGGTGCGGCCTTCGTCGTCCCCCGGCGCGGTACGACGGGGAGGCCGGGGGAGCGGCCTCAGGGGTGGCCGGCGTGCCCGCCGAGACCGGGCAGGTCGGGGAGCCCGTGCGAGCCGTGCGGCTGCGCGTGCGCGCCCGCGTCGGTGGCGGCGAGCGCCGGGACCGTGACGACCGCGACGAGCCCCGCGCCGACGACGAGCGCGGCGAGCTGCACGAGCGCGCCCACGGGCGCCCGCCTGCGCGCACCTCCGTCGCGCGCGAGACGCAGCCCGCCCGCGACGAGCAGCGCCGCGCCGACCTGCAGCCCCGCGACCGCGGCGTCGGCGTGCCCGAGCGGCTCGCCCGTCGTCGGCTGGACCACGAGCCAGCCCGCACCGCCGACGAGCAGCACCGCCAGCGCGGCACGCGGCAGCGGCACGGGCCCGCGCAGGGCCGCGCACGCCCAGACGAGCTGCGCGAGGCCGAGCACGACGGCCGCGACCGCGACGACGGGTGCGTGGCCCATGTGCTCGGCGCCCAGCGCGACGAGGACCAGCCCGGCGCCGAGCGTCGCGTCGGCGGCCCCGACGCGCAGCACGACCGCGGCGGGGGACTCGACCGCCACCCGGTCCGGGGCGTGCGCGCCCGCGACGCGCCCCAGCCCCCCGGCAGCGGGCCGGGCGGCGAGGGCGGCGGACGCGGTCGTCATGCGGTCGCCCGCGCCGAGGCGGTGCGGTCGGCGCCGAGACCGACGCCGAGCAGCAGGACCGCGCTCGCGAAGTGCAGCACGTTGTCGGCGCCATTGAGGGCGAGGATGTTCGCGCCGCTGCCGACGAGGAACAGGCCGAGGACGCCGACGAGCAGGTAGACGGCGCCGACGCCGGTGTTGGCGGCGCGGGACGCGGCGACCGAGGAGCGTGCCGCGAAGAACAGCACGGCGCCGATGAGCAGGTGGACGATGTTGTGCAGCGGGTTGACCTCGAAGAGGATCAGCGGCTCGCCCTCGGTCGACGCGAAGCCGACGCCCGACGTCACGAAGAAGCCGGCGACGCCGACGAGCAGGTAGACGGCTCCGAAGACCGTCCCGACGATGCGGTTGGGGGACTGCGACATGGCTGCCTCGTTCCCGGGGCGCGTGGCCCCGCCCGGGCGGTCCCGCGGGACCGCGTGCGATGTGGTGCGAGGGGGGTTCGCAGCCGACGGCGCGCCGGATGGGTCGAGGGATGCCGGGGGCGGGTCGGGTACAGGGCGGGTGGTCGTACGCCCGCTCTCACCTGCTCCGCTTTCGCGGTCAGGGTGACGTGTGCCACCATGTGCCGCGACGACAGCGTGGTCGTCGACGCGGGCGAGTCGCCCGCGTGAGCGAGAAGCCGGGACGGCGTCGACGACGACGCGGAACCCGGCCGACGCCGGGTGGACTTTCCCATGCCGGTTGAGTATGCTAGCGCTTTGCGCTGGCCTGTGCCCGCGATCCCGTATAACCCGAGCAGTGGACGTCGTACGTGCGCGACGGTTCCGCAGCTCGCACGGCCGGGGGATCGCGCCCCGCCTGACCTGCGCAGCGTGCACACGATCCGCAGGGAAGGACCCCTCTTGGCTGCCTCGCGCACCCCTTCTGCACCGACCGCTGACGCCATCGCGAACCGCACCGCATCCCGTCGTATCTCCTTCGCCAAGATCCACGAGCCGCTCGAGGTCCCCGACCTGCTCGGCCTGCAGACCGAGAGCTTCGACTGGCTGCTGGGCAACGAGCGCTGGCAGGCCCGCGTGGCCGCCGCGCTGGAGAACGGTCGTCAGGACGTCCCCGAGACCGCCGGTCTCGAGGAGATCTTCGAGGAGATCTCGCCGATCGAGGACTTCGGCGGCTCCATGTCCCTCTCGTTCCGCGAGCACCGCTTCGAGCCGCCGAAGTACACGGCCGAGGAGTGCAAGGAGAAGGACTTCACGTACGCCGCGCCGCTGTTCGTCACCGCGGAGTTCGTCAACTACACGACCGGTGAGATCAAGAGCCAGACGGTCTTCATGGGCGACTTCCCGCTCATGACCGAGCGCGGCACGTTCATCATCAACGGCACCGAGCGCGTCGTCGTCTCGCAGCTCGTCCGCTCGCCGGGCGTCTACTTCGAGCGCCAGGCGGACAAGACGTCCGACAAGGACATCCTCACCGCCAAGGTCATCCCGAGCCGTGGTGCGTGGCTCGAGTTCGAGATCGACAAGCGCGACAACGTCGGCGTCCGCGTCGACCGCAAGCGCAAGCAGAACGCGACCGTCCTGCTCAAGGCGCTCGGCATGTCCGAGGCGGAGATCCGCGAGGAGTTCGCGGCGTACCCGGCCGTCATCGAGACGCTCGAGAAGGACCACGTCCAGACGCAGGACGAGGCGCTGCTCGACCTCTACCGCAAGATCCGCCCGGGCGAGCCGCCGACCGTCGAGGCCGGCCGCGCGCTCATCGAGAACTTCTACTTCAACCCGAAGCGCTACGACCTCGCGAAGGTCGGCCGCTACAAGCTGAACAAGAAGCTCGGCCAGGACGCGCCCCTCGCGGACTCCGTCCTGTCGCTCGCGGACGTCGTCGCGACGATCAAGTACCTCGCGTCGCTGCACATCGACCTGCAGACGCTGCCCGGCACGCGTGCCGGCGAGGCGATCGACGTGCGCGTCGAGACCGACGACATCGACCACTTCGGCAACCGTCGCATCCGTGCGGTCGGCGAGCTCATCCAGAACCAGGTCCGCACGGGCCTGTCCCGGATGGAGCGCGTCGTGCGCGAGCGCATGACGACGCAGGACGTCGAGGCGATCACGCCGCAGACGCTGATCAACATCCGCCCCGTCGTGGCCTCCATCAAGGAGTTCTTCGGGACGAGCCAGCTGTCGCAGTTCATGGACCAGAACAACCCGCTCGCGGGCCTGACGCACAAGCGTCGTCTGTCGGCCCTCGGCCCGGGTGGTCTGTCGCGCGACCGCGCCGGCATGGAGGTCCGTGACGTCCACCCGTCGCACTACGGCCGCATGTGCCCGATCGAGACCCCTGAGGGTCCGAACATCGGTCTGATCGGCTCGCTCGCGTCGTTCGGGCGGATCAACCCGTTCGGCTTCGTCGAGACGCCGTACCGCAAGGTCGTCGACGGCCGCGTCACGGACGAGGTGCACTACCTCACCGCCGACGACGAGGACCGCCACGTCATCGCGCAGGCCAACGCGCCGCTCGAGGCCGACGGCACGTTCGAGGAGGACCGCGTCCTCGTCCGCGTCAAGGGTGGCGAGATCGAGTACGTCACCGGCGAGAACATCGACTACATGGACGTCTCCCCGCGCCAGATGGTGTCGGTCGCGACGGCCCTGATCCCGTTCCTCGAGCACGACGACGCGAACCGCGCCCTCATGGGTGCGAACATGCAGCGCCAGGCCGTGCCGCTGGTCCGCTCCGAGGCGCCGCTCGTCGGCACCGGCATGGAGCGTCGTGCGGCGGTCGACGCGGGCGACGTCATCGTCGCGACGAAGCCGGGTGTCGTCACCGAGGTGTCGGCCGACCTCATCGTCGTCGCCAACGACGACGCGACCACGTCGACGTACCGCGTGGCGAAGTTCCGCCGCTCGAACCAGGGCACGTCCTACAACCAGCGCGTGCTGGTCGAGCAGGGCGCGCGCGTCGAGGTCAACTCGGTGCTCGCCGACGGCCCGGCGACGGACGAGGGCGAGCTCGCGCTCGGCCGTAACCTGCTCGTCGCGTTCATGTCGTGGGAGGGCCACAACTACGAGGACGCGATCATCCTGTCGCAGCGCCTCGTGCAGGACGACGTCCTGTCCTCGATCCACATCGAGGAGCACGAGGTCGACGCCCGCGACACGAAGCTCGGCCCCGAGGAGATCACGCGGGACATCCCGAACGTCTCCGAGGAGGTCCTTGCGGACCTGGACGAGCGCGGCATCATCCGCATCGGTGCCGAGGTCGCGGCCGGCGACATCCTCGTCGGCAAGGTCACCCCGAAGGGTGAGACCGAGCTGACCCCCGAGGAGCGCCTGCTCCGCGCGATCTTCGGCGAGAAGGCGCGCGAGGTCCGCGACACGTCGCTCAAGGTGCCCCACGGCGAGTCCGGCACGGTCATCGAGGTGCGCACGTTCAGCCGTGAGGACGGCGACGAGCTGCCCGCCGGCGTGAACGAGCTGGTCCGCGTGTACATCGCGCAGCGCCGCAAGATCACGGACGGCGACAAGCTCGCCGGCCGTCACGGCAACAAGGGCGTCATCTCGAAGATCCTCCCCGTCGAGGACATGCCGTTCCTCGCGGACGGCACGCCGGTCGACGTCGTGCTCAACCCGCTGGGTGTGCCCGGTCGTATGAACGTCGGGCAGGTCCTCGAGACGCACCTCGGGTGGGTCGCGAAGCAGGGCTGGGACATCGAGCTGGCCGAGGGCGACGTGCAGTGGAAGGAGGGCGTGCCCGCGGTCGCGGCCTCGTCCCCGGCCGGCAACCCGGTCGCCACGCCGGTCTTCGACGGTGTGCCGGAGGAGACCCTCACCGGTCTGCTCGGCTCGACGCTGCCCAACCGTGACGGCGACCGGATGGTCCAGCCCGACGGCAAGGCCCGGCTCTTCGACGGCCGCTCCGGCGAGCCGTTCCCGGACCCGGTCGCGGTCGGCTACATGTACATCCTCAAGCTGCACCACCTGGTCGACGACAAGATCCACGCGCGCTCGACCGGCCCGTACTCGATGATCACGCAGCAGCCGCTGGGTGGTAAGGCGCAGTTCGGTGGTCAGCGGTTCGGCGAGATGGAGGTGTGGGCCCTCGAGGCGTACGGCGCCGCCTACACGCTGCAGGAGCTCCTCACCATCAAGTCCGACGACGTGCCCGGCCGCGTCAAGGTGTACGAGGCGATCGTCAAGGGCGAGAACATCCCCGACTCGGGCATCCCGGAGTCCTTCAAGGTCCTCCTCAAGGAGATGCAGTCGCTCTGCCTGAACGTCGAGGTGCTGTCGTCCGACGGCGTCTCGATCGACATGAAGGAGAACGACGACGAGGTCTACCGCGCCGCGGAGGAGCTCGGCATCGACCTGTCGCGTCGCCCCAACGCCAGCAGCATCGAAGAGATCTGACGACGAGCCTGTCGCGGGCGGCCCCGCCGCCCGCGACAGCGCCCGCACCCCATGCACCATTTCCGTCCGCCGGGCCTCACACGGACCCGGCAAGCGAAGGAAGTAGGACCCCTTGCTCGACGTCAACGTCTTCGACGAGCTGCGCATCGGCCTGGCCACGGCCGACGACATCCGTGCGTGGTCGCACGGTGAGGTGAAGAAGCCCGAGACCATCAACTACCGGACCCTGAAGCCGGAGAAGGATGGCCTGTTCTGCGAGAAGATCTTCGGTCCCACCCGGGACTGGGAGTGCTACTGCGGCAAGTACAAGCGCGTCCGCTTCAAGGGCATCATCTGCGAGCGCTGCGGTGTCGAGGTCACGCGCTCCAAGGTGCGCCGTGAGCGCATGGGTCACATCGAGCTCGCCGCCCCGGTGACGCACATCTGGTTCTTCAAGGGTGTGCCGTCGCGTCTGGGCTACCTGCTCGACCTGGCGCCCAAGGACCTCGAGAAGGTCATCTACTTCGCGGCCTACATGATCACGTGGGTCGACGAGGAGGGCCGGCACGAGGACCTCCCGAACCTCCAGAACGAGATCGACCTGGAGAAGAAGGAGATCGCGGACCGCCGCGACAACGACATCAACGCCCGCGCGCTCAAGCTCGAGACCGACCTGGCCGAGCTCGAGGCCGAGGGCGGCAAGGCCGACGCGCGCCGCAAGGTCCGCGACTCGGCCGAGCGTGAGATGGCCCAGATCCGCAAGCGTGCGGACGCGGACCTCGAGCGTCTCGAGAACGTGTGGGACCGCTTCAAGAACCTCAAGGTCGCGGACCTCGAGGGCGACGAGCTGCTCTACCGCCAGCTGCAGGACCGCTACGGCAACTACTTCGAGGGCTCGATGGGCGCCGCGGCGATCCAGAAGCGTCTCGAGGCGTTCGACCTCGAGGCGGAGTCCGACAACCTGCGCGAGATCATCAAGACGGGCAAGGGCCAGCGCAAGACGCGTGCCCTCAAGCGTCTGAAGGTCGTCAACGCGTTCCTCACGACGAACAACTCGCCGACGGGCATGGTCCTCGACGCGGTCCCGGTCATCCCGCCGGACCTGCGCCCGATGGTCCAGCTCGACGGCGGCCGCTTCGCCACGTCGGACCTGAACGACCTGTACCGCCGCGTCATCAACCGGAACAACCGCCTCAAGCGGCTCCTGGACCTGGGCGCGCCGGAGATCATCGTCAACAACGAGAAGCGGATGCTCCAGGAGGCCGTGGACTCGCTGTTCGACAACGGCCGTCGCGGTCGCCCGGTCACGGGCCCCGGCAACCGTCCGCTGAAGTCGATCTCCGACATGCTCAAGGGCAAGCAGGGCCGGTTCCGCCAGAACCTGCTCGGCAAGCGCGTCGACTACTCGGGCCGTTCGGTCATCGTCGTCGGCCCGCAGCTCAAGCTGCACCAGTGCGGCCTGCCCAAGCAGATGGCGCTCGAGCTCTTCAAGCCGTTCGTCATGAAGCGGCTCGTGGACCTCAACCACGCGCAGAACATCAAGTCGGCCAAGCGCATGGTCGAGCGCGCCCGCCCGGTCGTGTGGGACGTGCTCGAGGAGGTCATCACCGAGCACCCGGTGCTGCTGAACCGTGCGCCCACGCTGCACCGTCTGGGCATCCAGGCGTTCGAGCCGCAGCTCGTCGAGGGCAAGGCGATCCACCTGCACCCGCTCGTCTGCGCTGCGTTCAACGCGGACTTCGACGGTGACCAGATGGCCGTCCACCTGCCCCTGAGCGCGGAGGCGCAGGCCGAGGCCCGCATCCTCATGCTCTCGAGCAACAACATCCTGAAGCCGTCGGACGGCCGTCCGGTGACCATGCCCTCGCAGGACATGATCATCGGCCTGTACCACCTGACGTCGGACCGGCTCGAGGGTGCGGAGGGCGCCGGCCGCGCGTTCAGCTCGGTCTCCGAGGCGATCATGGCGTTCGACCAGGGGACGCTCGACCTCAACGCGGTCGTGAAGATCCGGTTCGACGACCTGGTGCTGTCCGAGGACGACGCCCCCGAGGGCTGGTCCGAGGGCGACACGCTGCTGTTCGAGACGACGCTCGGCCGTGCGCTCTTCAACGAGCTGCTGCCGGTCGACTACCCGTACGAGAACGGCGTGGTCGACAAGAAGCGCCTCTCGGCGATCGTCAACGACCTCGCCGAGCGCTACCCGAAGGTCGCCGTCGCGGCGTCCCTCGACGCGCTCAAGGAGGCCGGCTTCCGCTGGGCGACGCGCTCCGGCGTGACGATCTCGATCTCCGACGTCGCGACCCCGGCCGCGAAGAAGGACATCCTCGAGGAGCACGAGGCGCGGGCCGCCAAGGTCCAGGGCCAGTACGACAAGGGTCTGATCACGGACGACGAGCGCCGTCAGGAGCTCATCGAGATCTGGACCCAGGCCACGGACAAGGTCGCCAAGGCGATGCAGGAGAACTTCCCTGCCCGCAACACGGTGTACCGCATGGTCGGCTCGGGTGCGCGTGGCAACTGGATGCAGGTCCGCCAGATCGCGGGCATGCGTGGTCTGGTCGCCAACCCGAAGGGCGAGATCATCCCGCGCCCGATCAAGGCGAACTACCGCGAGGGCCTGTCCGTCCTCGAGTACTTCATCGCGACGCACGGTGCCCGCAAGGGTCTGGCGGACACCGCTCTGCGGACCGCCGACTCGGGCTACCTGACGCGTCGTCTGGTGGACGTCTCGCAGGACGTCATCGTCCGCGAGGAGGACTGCGGCACCGAGCGTGGCCTGACGATGCCGATCGGCGTCCCGGGAACGGACGGGCTGCGTCGTCACGACAAGGTCGAGACGAGCGTCTACTCGCGCACGCTGGCGACGGACATCGAGGTCGACGGCGAGCTCATCGGCCACGCCGGTGACGACGTCGGCGACGTCCTCCTGGACCGCCTGCTCGAGTCGGGCGTCGACACGCTCAAGGTGCGCTCCGTGCTCACCTGCGAGTCGCGCGTCGGCACGTGCGCGAAGTGCTACGGCCGTTCGCTCGCGACGGGCAAGCTCGTCGACATCGGCGAGGCCGTCGGCATCATCGCGGCGCAGTCGATCGGTGAGCCCGGCACCCAGCTGACGATGCGGACGTTCCACACCGGTGGTGTGGCCTCGGCCGACGACATCACGCAGGGTCTGCCGCGTGTCCAGGAGCTCTTCGAGGCCCGCACCCCCAAGGGTGAGGCGCCCATCGCGGAGTTCTCGGGCCGCATCGCGATCGAGGAGGGTGACCGCTCGCGGCGCATCGTCCTCACGCCCGACGACGGCTCGGAGGAGATCGCCTACCCGATCACGAAGCGCTCGCGCCTGCTGGTGAACGACGGCGACCACGTCGCGGTCGGCACCCAGCTGGTCCAGGGCGCCGTCGACCCCAAGAAGGTGCTGCGCATCCTCGGCCCGCGTGCCACGCAGAAGCACCTGGTCGACGAGGTGCAGGAGGTCTACCGCTCCCAGGGCGTGGACATCCACGACAAGCACATCGAGGTCATCGTGCGGCAGATGCTGCGGCGCGTGACGGTCCTCGACTCCGGCACGACGGACCTGCTGCCCGGCGAGCTCGCCGAGCGCGGCCGGTTCGAGGACGCGAACCGCAAGGCCGTGTCCGAGGGTGGTCAGCCGGCGTCGGGTCGTCCCGAGCTCATGGGCATCACGAAGGCGTCGCTCGCGACGGACTCGTGGCTGTCGGCGGCCTCCTTCCAGGAGACGACGCGCGTCCTCACCGAGGCTGCGATGTCGGGTCGTTCCGACCCGCTCCTGGGCCTCAAGGAGAACGTCATCCTCGGCAAGCTCATCCCCGCCGGCACGGGCCTGCCCCGCTACCGGAACATCACGGTGGAGCCGACCGAGGAGGCGAAGGCCGAGCTGTACCCGACCTTCGGCTACGACGAGATCGACTTCCCCGCCCTGGGCCTCGGCTCGGGCGAGGCGATCCCGCTCGAGGACATCGACTTCGGCGACTTCCGCTGAGGTCCCAGCCTCTCCGACCCGAGGGGGTCCGCCGTCCGCGGCGGGCCCCCTCGGGCGTCCTCGGCCGCCGGCCGCGTCGTGCGGCGGGGGCGGGGGATCGCTCGGGATGAGCGCGCGCCGGTCCGCGGGTACCGTGGGCGGGTGAGCGCCGTCTCTTTGACGCTCCCGTGGGGGCCCAGGTAACGTAGGACACCGTGCCCGCGCCGTCGGGCCCTCATGCGTGCACTCGGACGTGCCCTCGCTGACGCGGGGGAGCGGGTCGGGAGCACCGGGTGGTTCCCCCTCCACCGCGTCACCTCCGTCACGGAACACCGGACGGGGAGCGCCGCGGAAGGCCGGGGCGACACGCCCGGGCGCGGGGGTCGGTGCGGGACTCGAGACCAGGGACGTAGTCGCGCGACGGGCGACGACCCCCGCACTTGCCGGCCGTCCAGGGTGACGGGTCCGGTCGACCAGAGCTCATCCAACAGACGGAGACGTAGTGCCTACGATCCAGCAGCTGGTCCGCAAGGGCCGGCAGGCGAAGACGAACAAGTCGAAGACGCCCGCCCTCAAGGGCTCCCCCCAGCGACGCGGTGTGTGCACCCGCGTCTACACCACGACCCCGAAGAAGCCGAACTCGGCCCTCCGCAAGGTGGCCCGCGTCCGTCTCTCGAGCCAGGTCGAGGTCACCGCGTACATCCCCGGTGTCGGCCACAACCTGCAGGAGCACTCGATCGTGCTCGTCCGCGGCGGCCGTGTGAAGGACCTCCCGGGTGTCCGGTACAAGATCGTCCGTGGTGCCCTCGACACGCAGGGCGTCAAGAACCGCAAGCAGGCGCGTAGCCGCTACGGCGCGAAGAAGGTGGGCTGATGCCTCGTAAGGGTCCGGCCCCGAAGCGGCCGCTGATCTCCGACCCGGTCTACGGGTCGCCGGTCGTCACGCAGCTGATCAACAAGGTCCTCCTCGACGGCAAGAAGTCCGTCGCGGAGTCGATCGTCTACGGCGCGCTCGAGGGCGTGCGCGAGAAGACGCAGGGCGACCCGGTCGTCGTGCTCAAGCGCGCGCTCGACAACGTGCGCCCCTCGCTCGAGGTCCGCTCGCGCCGCGTCGGCGGTGCCACGTACCAGGTCCCGGTCGAGGTGCGCCCCGTGCGCCAGACGACCCTGGCCCTGCGCTGGCTCACCGACTACTCGCGCGCCCGCCGCGAGAAGACGATGACCGAGCGCCTCATGAACGAGATCCTCGACGCCTCGAACGGCCTCGGTGCCGCGGTCAAGCGCCGCGAGGACATGCACAAGATGGCCGAGTCGAACAAGGCCTTCGCGCACTACCGCTGGTAATCCCAGCCGGTCGCCGCGCCCCGTCCGTGCTGCTCAGCATGCGCGGGCGGGGCGGCGGCACCACCACAAGCCAACCGACAAGGGGCAACTCACGTGGCACTGGACGTGCTCACGGACCTGACGAAGGTCCGCAACATCGGCATCATGGCGCACATCGATGCCGGCAAGACCACCACCACCGAGCGGATCCTGTTCTACACCGGGGTCAACTACAAGATCGGTGAGACGCACGACGGTGCGTCGACGATGGACTGGATGGAGCAGGAGCAGGAGCGCGGCATCACGATCACGTCCGCCGCGACGACCTGCTACTGGAAGAACAACCAGATCAACATCATCGACACGCCCGGCCACGTGGACTTCACGGTCGAGGTCGAGCGCTCGCTGCGCGTCCTCGACGGCGCGGTCGCCGTGTTCGACGGCAAGGAGGGCGTCGAGCCCCAGTCGGAGACGGTCTGGCGCCAGGCGGACAAGTACGACGTCCCCCGCATCTGCTTCGTCAACAAGATGGACAAGCTCGGCGCGGACTTCTACTTCACGGTGAAGACGATCGTCGACCGCCTCAAGGCGAAGCCGCTCGTCATCCAGCTGCCCATCGGCTCCGAGAACGACTTCATCGGTGTCGTGGACCTCGTCGAGATGCGCGCCCTGGTGTGGCGCGGCGAGACGGCCCTCGGCGAGAAGTACGAGATCGAGGAGATCCCGGCCGACCTGCAGGAGAAGGCGGAGGAGTACCGCGCCGCGCTCCTCGAGTCCGTCGCCGAGACCGACGACGAGCTGCTCGAGAAGTTCCTCGGTGGCGAGGAGCTCACGGTCGCCGAGATCAAGGCCGGCATCCGCAAGCTCACCGTCGCCTCGGAGGCCTACCCGGTCCTCTGCGGCTCGGCGTTCAAGAACAAGGGCGTCCAGCCCATGCTCGACGCCGTCATCGACTACCTTCCGACGCCGCTCGACGTGCCGGCCGTCCAGGGCCACGACGCCAAGGACGCCGAGATCGTCATCGAGCGTCACCCGGACGCGACGGAGCCGTTCTCGGCCCTCGCGTTCAAGGTCGCCGCGCACCCGTTCTTCGGCAAGCTGACCTACGTCCGCGTGTACTCGGGCAAGGTCTCGCAGGGCGCCCAGGTGCTCAACTCGACCAAGGGCAAGAAGGAGCGCATCGGGAAGCTCTTCCAGATGCACTCCAACAAGGAGAACCCGGTCGAGGACGCGACCGCGGGCCACATCTACGCCTTCATCGGCCTCAAGGACGTCACCACCGGTGACACCCTGACGGACCCGTCGGCGCCCGTGGTCCTCGAGTCGATGACCTTCCCGGAGCCCGTCATCGACGTGGCGATCGAGCCGAAGACGAAGGGTGACCAGGAGAAGCTCTCCACGGCCATCCAGAAGCTCGCCGAGGAGGACCCGACCTTCCGGGTCAAGCTCGACGAGGAGACCGGCCAGACCGTCATCGGCGGTATGGGCGAGCTCCACCTCGACATCCTCGTCGACCGCATGCGTCGCGAGTTCAAGGTCGAGGCGAACGTCGGCAAGCCGCAGGTCGCGTACCGCGAGACGATCCGTCGCTCGGTCGAGAAGATCGACTACACGCACAAGAAGCAGACCGGTGGCTCGGGCCAGTACGCGAAGGTCCAGATGACCTTCGAGCCGCTGGACCCCGCCGAGGGCGAGCTGTACGAGTTCGAGAACAAGGTCACCGGTGGCCGCATCCCGCGCGAGTACATCCCGTCGGTCGACGCGGGCATCCAGAGCGCGATGCAGCTCGGCGTCCTCGCGGGCTTCCCGCTCGTGGGCGTCAAGGCGATCCTGCTCGACGGCGCGTCGCACGACGTCGACTCCTCGGAGATGGCGTTCAAGATCGCCGGCTCGATGATCCTCAAGGAAGCGGTCCGCAAGGCCGACCCGGTCCTCCTGGAGCCGGTCATGGCCGTCGAGGTCCGCACCCCCGAGGACTACATGGGTGACGTCATCGGCGACATCAACTCGCGCCGCGGCATGATCCAGTCCATGGAGGACGCGACGGGCGTGAAGGTGATCCGCGCCCAGGTTCCTCTCTCCGAGATGTTCGGGTACGTCGGTGACCTGCGGTCGAAGACCCAGGGTCGCGCGGTGTACTCGATGCAGTTCGACAGCTACGCCGAGGTTCCTCGGAACGTTGCCGACGAGATCATCAAGAAGACCCGGGGCGAGTAGTCCCACAGGTCGAACCCTGTAGTTCCATCACACAAACCGACCCGTAGGACCGCACGCCTCGCGTCTACCCTCCCGGTAGCCGCAGACGGGCACTCTCTACCAAGTCCTGAGGAGGACACCCAGTGGGCAAGGCGAAGTTCGAGCGGACCAAGCCGCACGTCAACATCGGGACCATCGGTCACGTCGACCACGGCAAGACGACGCTGACCGCCGCGATCTCGAAGGTGCTGCACGACAAGTACCCGGACCTGAACCCCTTCACGCCGTTCGACGAGATCGACAAGGCGCCGGAGGAGAAGCAGCGCGGTATCACGATCAACATCGCGCACGTCGAGTACCAGACGGAGAAGCGCCACTACGCGCACGTCGACGCGCCGGGTCACGCCGACTACATCAAGAACATGATCACGGGTGCGGCGCAGATGGACGGCGCCATCCTCGTGGTCGCCGCGACGGACGGCCCGATGGCCCAGACGCGTGAGCACGTCCTGCTCGCCCGTCAGGTCGGCGTGCCCTACCTGCTCGTGGCCCTGAACAAGTCCGACGTCGTCGACGACGAGGAGATCCTCGAGCTCGTCGAGGTCGAGGTGCGCGAGCTCCTCTCCTCGCAGGGCTTCGCGGGCGACGACGTGCCGGTCGTGCGCGTCTCCGGCCTCAAGGCCCTCGAGGGCGACCCGGTCTGGGTCAAGTCCGTCGAGGACCTGCTGGACGCCGTCGACGAGAACGTCCCGGACCCGGTCCGTGACATCGACAAGCCGTTCCTCATGCCGATCGAGGACGTCTTCACGATCACCGGTCGTGGCACCGTCGTCACCGGCCGTGTCGAGCGCGGTCAGCTCAAGGTGAACGAGGAGGTGGAGATCGTCGGTATCAAGGAGAAGGCGATCAAGACCACGGTCACCGGCGTCGAGATGTTCCGCAAGCTGCTCGACTACGCCGAGGCCGGCGAGAACGTCGGTCTGCTCCTGCGCGGCACGAAGCGCGAGGAGGTCGAGCGCGGCCAGGTCGTCGTGAAGCCGGGTTCGATCACCCCGCACACCGAGTTCGAGGGCCAGGTCTACATCCTGGCCAAGGACGAGGGTGGCCGTCACAACCCGTTCTACGGCAACTACCGTCCGCAGTTCTACTTCCGGACGACGGACGTCACCGGTGTCATCACGCTGCCCGAGGGCACCGAGATGGTCATGCCCGGTGACAACACCGAGATCCACGTGAACCTCATCCAGCCCATCGCCATGGAGGAGGGCCTCGGCTTCGCCATCCGCGAGGGTGGCCGCACCGTCGGCTCGGGCCGGGTCACGAAGATCCTCAAGTGATCACCGCCCTTCGGGGCTAGATCGCTGAACGCAGGGCCCGGGAGCTTCGGCTCCCGGGCCCTGCGTCGTCCCACCGGCCGGCGCGCGGGCAGGTGGCCGACCGTTCCGTCGAAGCCGCGCCGATCCCGGCGCGCGGGCCGGGCGGTGGCTCGGTACGGTCGCCGCCATGCGTTCGGACAGCGACCGACCCCAGCCGGACCGGCAGCAGCCGCTCGACGACCGTGCGCGCTCGCACGGTGCGGTGGACGCGTCCGACGGTCGTCCTGCGGGCAGCCGCTCGGCCGTCCCGCTCCGCACGTGGCTGCTGGTCGGCGCCGTGCTCGTCGTCGGGGCGCTCGTCCTGGTGGTGACGCAGGGCCCGCTCGGCTTCGGCCCGTGGCCGTGGGGAGGGCCCGGTGGCGGCCCGGACGCCGACCGCAGCGTCGCGCGGGCGCGAGGCGGCGCGGAGTCCGCGCGACTCGTCGTGACGGGCGACGTGTCGACGCTCACCGTGCGGGCGGACGCGCCGCGCTCCGACCTCGTCGTCGTGGAGCCGGCGGGGGCGGACCGGCCCGCGACGGTCGACGGCCCGGACGACGCCCCCGTGGTGACCCTGGGCGGTGGGGCGGTCGTGGTCCGGGTCGCCGCCGACGTCCGCTGGGAGGTCGAGGTGCGCAGCGGCGCGTCGCGCGTCACGGCGGACCTCGCGGCCACGGACGTCGACGGGGTGGTGCTGGCGGCTGGCGCCGACGTCGTCGAGCTGACCCTTCCCGCTCCCGACGGCCGGGTCGTCGTGGACCAGCGCGCGGGCGCGGGGAGCCTGGTCGTGCACGTGCCGCAGGACGTCGGCGTGCGCGCGCTCGTCACGTCGGGTGCCGGCTCGGCGACGGTCGACGGCCAGACGACGGACGGCCTCGGCGCGGGCGCCGAGGTCAGCACCGTCGGGTTCGACCCGGGCGCGCCGCACTACGAGGTGCGCGTCGGCGGAGGTGTGGGCTCGCTGACGGTCGAACGGCGCTGACCCGGCGCGGACGCCTGCCGACCCGGCGTGGACGACCGCTGACCCGGCGTGGACGACCGCTGACCCGGCGCGGACGACCGCGTCGGCCGGGCGGGTGGTGTGCGTCCGGGCACCGCCCGTGCGCGTCCCCGTCGACCTAGGCTCGCGCGCATGACCCTCCCGCCCGCGGTGCGCCGGCTCACCGACGTCGCGACGGACGCGGCGCGCGCCGTCGTGGCGGACCGGGTCGCGCCGTCGCTCCCCGTCGGTCACCCGTGGCGGTCGTGGTCGGGCCTCGACGCGGGCGGACCGCGACCGTGGCCGTCCGCGATGACGTCGCCGGCGTGCCTCGTGTCGGTCGCCGCCGCCGTCGGGCCGGCCCTCGACGTCTTCGCCGGCGTCGCCGCGGCGGCCGGGCTGCGGGTCGAGCGGACCGCCGGAGCGGGCGGCGTCCCGGTGTGCACGGTGCGTGGGCCGCGTGCGTCGGTGGGTGGCGTCCTCGGGGAGGTCGCGCTGGCCGCCGTGGTCGCGGCCGAGCTGCCCGTGCCGTTCGTGGCGACGGCGGTGCACGTGCGGGGACACGCGGTCGACGGGTCCACGTGCGTCCTGCGCGTCGAGGTCGAGGACCACGACGCGGAGCGGGACGGCTTCCGCCGGCGGCTCGTCGACGTGCTCGAGCGCTTCGTCGAGGCGTCGGCGGCCCACGGCGTGCGGGTCGAGGTGTCGCCGTGGGAGGACCGGCGTCCGCCGACGGTCGTGCACGTCGGCCGGCGCCCCCGGGGACCGGTCCCGCGCTGACGTCGAGCGCCGGGAGCCCGGCGTGCCGCGTGGTCGCGGTGCGGTTGTGGGGGAGCGCACAGGACAGCGGGATTGGAGTATCGGGCGTCCGTCTGGCAGACTAGTCAAGTTGCCCGCTGGGGGTGGTGTGCCTACGTGCGCCCGACCGGCTGGGCAGGAAGACGTGGAGAGCGTCCGGACCCCGGGGTCACCCGGCGGTGGACGCTCGACTACAACCACCGACCTTCGTGCCGGGAACGGTACGCAGCGCAGAGGCCTGTCGCCTGAAGCGACACGCCCGAGTGCGGGGGTCGGACGGACCGGTTCGAAGAGAGAGAAGTAGACGACGCCATGGCGGGACAGAAGATCCGCATCCGGCTCAAGTCCTACGACCACGAGGTCATCGACAGCTCGGCGCGCAAGATCGTCGACACGGTGACTCGCGCTGGTGCGTCGGTCGTGGGTCCGGTGCCGCTGCCGACGGAGAAGAACGTCTTCTGCGTCATCCGGTCGCCCCACAAGTACAAGGACAGCCGCGAGCACTTCGAGATGCGCACGCACAAGCGGCTCATCGACATCATCGACCCCACGCCGAAGGCCGTCGACTCGCTCATGCGTCTCGACCTGCCTGCGGACGTGAACATCGAGATCAAGCTCTGACGCTGGGAAGGAACTGATCTTCATGGTTACCCAGCAGAACGCGCGCCCCGTCACGGCGCTGCTCGGCACCAAGCTCGGCATGACGCAGCTCTGGGACGACAACGGTCGTCTCGTGCCCGTCACCGTGGTTGCGGTCGGCACCAACGTCGTGACGCAGGTCCGCTCCGCTGAGACCGACGGTTACGCCGCTGTGCAGCTCGCCTTCGGCGAGGTCAAGCCGACCAAGGTCACCAAGCCGCTCAAGGGCCACTTCGAGAAGGCCGGCGTGACGCCGCGCCGGCACGTGGCCGAGATCCGCACGTCGGACGCCGCCGAGTTCACGCTCGGCCAGGAGCTCACCGCCGCCCTCTTCGAGGCCGGCCAGCTCGTCGACGTCGTCGGGACGACCAAGGGCAAGGGCACCGCCGGTGTCATGAAGCGCCACGGCTTCGCCGGCGTGAGCGCGTCCCACGGTTCGCACCGCAACCACCGCAAGCCCGGCTCGATCGGTGGCGCGTCGACGCCGTCGCGCGTGTTCAAGGGCCTGCGCATGGCCGGTCGGATGGGCAACGCCCGTCAGACCACCCAGAACCTGACCGTGCACGCGGTCGACGCCGAGCGGGGCCTCCTGCTCGTCAAGGGTGCCGTCCCCGGCCCCAAGGGTGGCGTCGTCGTCGTGCGTTCCGCTGTGAAGGGTGCGTGACCTCCATGAGCGACACGCTGACGGTCGACGTCCTCGACCCGCAGGGCAAGAAGGCCGGCACGGCCGACCTGCCCGCGGACGTCTTCGACGTGCAGACCAACGTCCCGCTGATCCACCAGGTCGTCGTCGCGCAGCTCGCGGCGGCTCGCCAGGGCACGCACGACACCAAGTCGCGCGGCGAGGTCCGTGGTGGCGGCAAGAAGCCGTACAAGCAGAAGGGCACCGGTCGCGCCCGCCAGGGTTCGACGCGTGCTCCGCAGTTCGCCGGTGGTGGCGTCGTCCACGGCCCCACGCCGCGTGACTACAGCCAGCGCACCCCGAAGAAGATGAAGGCCGCGGCGCTCCGCGGTGCTCTCTCGGACCGCGCCCGCGCCGGCCGCGTGCACGTCGTCTCGGGCTTCGCCCCGGGCACGGCGCCGTCGACGAAGTCCGCTCTCGCCGTCCTCGACAACCTGTCGGGCCGCAAGAACGTGCTGGTCGTCGTCGAGCGTCAGGACGAGATCACGTGGAAGTCGCTGCGGAACGTCGAGCGGGTGCACCTGCTGGTCGCGGACCAGCTCAACACCTACGACGTGCTGATCTCTGACGACGTCGTGTTCACGCAGGGCGCTCTCGACGCGTTCCTGGCCGGCCCCGCCAAGGGTGCCAAGGCCGTGGCGAGCGAGTCCGAGGCCGCCGAGGAGGAGACCAAGTGACCACCGTCGGCAAGGACCCCCGCGACATCCTGATCGCGCCGGTCGTGTCCGAGAAGAGCTACGGCCTTCTGGACGAGGGGAAGTACACCTTCCTCGTCGACCCGCGCGCCAACAAGACCGAGATCAAGATCGCCGTCGAGCAGGTGTTCGGCGTGAAGGTCGACTCGGTCAACACCGCGAACCGTCAGGGCAAGGCCCGTCGGACCCGGTTCGGCATCGGCCGCCGCAAGGACACGAAGCGTGCGATCGTCACCCTCCGCGAGGGCACGATCGACATCTTCGGCGGACCGGTCGGCTGAGCGGCCCGGAAGGATCTGAGGACTCATGGGAATCCGTAAGTACAAGCCGACGACGCCGGGCCGCCGTGGCTCGTCGGTCGCCGACTTCGTCGAGATCACGCGCTCCACGCCGGAGAAGTCGCTGGTCCGCCCGCTGCACAAGACGGGTGGCCGCAACTCCACCGGTCGTGTGACCACGCGCCACCAGGGTGGCGGTCACAAGCGTGCGTACCGCGTCATCGACTTCCGTCGTCACGACAAGGACGGCGTGCCGGCCAAGGTCGCTCACATCGAGTACGACCCCAACCGCACCGCCCGCATCGCACTCCTGCACTACGCGGACGGCGAGAAGCGCTACATCATCGCGCCGAACAAGCTGTCGCAGGGTGACGTCATCGAGAACGGCCCTGGCGCCGACATCAAGCCCGGCAACAACCTGCCGCTGCGCAACATCCCGACCGGTACGGTCATCCACGCCATCGAGCTGCGGCCCGGCGGCGGTGCGAAGATCGCGCGCTCGGCCGGTGCGTCCGTGCAGCTCGTCGCGAAGGACGGCCCGTACGCGCAGCTGCGCATGCCGTCCGGCGAGATCCGCAACGTCGACCTGCGCTGCCGCGCCACGGTCGGCGAGGTCGGCAACGCCGAGCAGTCGAACATCAACTGGGGCAAGGCCGGCCGCATGCGGTGGAAGGGCAAGCGCCCCACCGTCCGTGGTGTCGCCATGAACCCGATCGACCACCCGCACGGTGGTGGTGAGGGCAAGACCTCCGGTGGTCGCCACCCGGTGAGCCCCTGGGGCCAGCCCGAGGGTCGTACCCGCCGTCCGAACAAGCCGAGCGACAAGCTCATCGTGCGCCGTCGGCGCACCGGCAAGAAGCGCTGATAGGAGCCCGAGATGCCTCGCAGCCTCAAGAAGGGCCCGTTCGTCGACGGCCACCTCCAGAAGAAGGTCGACGCTCAGAACGAGGCCGGAAGCAAGAACGTCATCAAGACGTGGTCCCGCCGTTCGGTCATCACCCCGGACTTCCTGGGTCACACGTTCGCGGTGCACGACGGGCGCAAGCACGCGCCGGTCTTCGTCACGGAGTCGATGGTCGGGCACAAGCTCGGCGAGTTCGCCCCGACGCGCACGTTCCGCGGCCACGAGAAGGACGACCGGAAGGGCCGTCGCCGCTGACCTCGGTCAGCTGGTGACGCCCTGACGGCAGAGACAAGAAGGCAGGACAGCAATGGAAGCCAAGGCGAAGGCGCGGTTCGTCCGCGTCACGCCCCAGAAGGCCCGGCGCGTCGTGGACCTCATCCGTGGCAAGCAGGCCGGCGAGGCCGTGGCGGTGCTGAAGTTCGCGCCGCAGGCGGCCGCGGAGCCCGTCCTCAAGACGGTGCAGTCGGCGATCGCGAACGCGGTCGAGGGGGCGAAGCGCAACAGCGAGCGGCTCGACGAGGCGAACCTCTACGTCTCCGAGGTGTTCGTCGACGAGGGCCCGACGCTCAAGCGGTTCCGTCCGCGGGCGCAGGGTCGTGCCAGCCAGATCCTCAAGCGCACGAGCCACATCACCGTGGTCGTCGCTGAGCGCGAGACGAAGGGACGGACCCGATAGTGGGACAGAAGGTCAACCCGCTCGGGTACCGCCTGGGCATCACGACGGACCACCGGTCGCGCTGGTTCGCCGACTCGACGAAGCCGGGTCAGCGCTACCGCGACTACGTCCGCGAGGACGTGCAGATCCGCAAGCTCATGAGCACGGGTCTCGAGCGCGCCGGCATCGCGAAGGTCGAGATCGAGCGCACGCGTGACCGCGTCCGCGTCGACATCCACACCGCCCGCCCGGGCATCGTCATCGGGCGTCGTGGCGCGGAGGCCGACCGCATCCGCGGCGAGCTCGAGAAGCTCACGGGCAAGCAGGTCCAGCTCAACATCCTCGAGGTCAAGAACGCCGAGATCGAGGCCCAGCTGGTCGCCCAGGGCATCGCCGAGCAGCTCGCGAGCCGTGTCTCGTTCCGCCGCGCGATGCGCAAGGGCATCCAGTCGGCGCAGCGCGCCGGCGCCAAGGGGATCCGCGTGCAGGTCTCCGGCCGCCTCGGCGGCGCGGAGATGAGCCGCACGGAGTTCTACCGCGAGGGTCGTGTGCCGCTGCACACGCTCCGCGCGAACATCGACTACGGCTTCTTCGAGGCCCGCACGACCTTCGGCCGCATCGGCGTGAAGGTCTGGGTCTACAAGGGCGACGTCACCGAGAAGGAGTTCGCCCGCGAGCAGGCGACCCAGGCCCCGCGCCCGGCCCGTGGCCCGCGCGGTGACCGTGGCGAGCGTGGCGACCGCGGCCCCCGTGGCGGCGGCCGTCGCGAGCAGCGCACCTCGGACGCCCCTGTCGAGGCCCCCGCGACCGAGGCCGCTCCCGCGGCGGAGACCTCGGCTGAGACCGGAACGGAGGCCTGAGCCGTGCTCATCCCGCGCCGACTCAAGCACCGCAAGCAGCACCACCCCGGCCGCTCCGGCGCGTCGACCGGTGGCACCAAGATCTCGTTCGGCGAGTACGGCATCCAGGCTCTCGAGCCCGCCTACGTCACGAACCGGCAGATCGAGGCTGCGCGTATCGCCATGACCCGCCACATCAAGCGTGGTGGGAAGGTCTGGATCAACATCTACCCGGACCGTCCCCTCACGAAGAAGCCCGCCGAGACCCGCATGGGTTCCGGCAAGGGCTCGCCCGAGTGGTGGATCGCCAACGTCAAGCCCGGCCGAGTGATGTTCGAGCTCGCCGGCGTCCCGGAGCCGCTGGCTCGTGAGGCCATGCGCCGCGCCCAGCACAAGCTCCCGATGAAGACCCGTTTCGTGGTTCGCGAGGGTGGTAACTGATGGCTATCGGAACCAAGGACCTGGCTCCCACGGAGCTGGACGCCTTCGACGACGAGAAGCTGGTCGCCGAGCTGAAGAAGGCCAAGGAGGAGCTCTTCAACCTCCGCTTCCAGTCCGCGACCGGTCAGCTCGAGAGCCACGGCCGTCTGAAGGCCGTCCGCCGCGACATCGCCCGGATCTACACGATCCTGCGCGAGCGCGAGCTCGGCATCCGTACCGCTCCGACCGCGAGCGAGTGAGGGCAGCATGAACGAGAAGAGCACCACCGCCACGGCGGAGCACCGCGCGTACCGCAAGACGCGCCGCGGCTACGTCGTGAGCGACAAGATGGACAAGACCGTCGTGGTCGAGGTCGAGGACCGGGTCAAGCACCCGCTCTACGGCAAGGTCATCCGGCGGACCAGCAAGGTCAAGGCGCACGACGAGCAGGGCTCGGCGGGCATCGGTGACCTCGTCCTGATCATGGAGACCCGCCCGCTGTCCGCGACCAAGCGGTGGCGTCTGGTGGAGATCCTCGAGAAGGCCAAGTAAGACCCGCACCACCCAAGTTGCCCACGGGCGGCGGGGGTGAGCCCGTCAGGGAGCACCCCCGCCGCGACGTGTGCATCACGGCAACTACGTCAGGCCAGGCTCGGCGGCCAGATCGACCGAGAACCCGCCGGACGACAGGAGTAGGTAATGATCCAGCAGGAGTCGCGACTGCGTGTCGCCGACAACACGGGTGCCAAGGAGATCCTCTGCATCCGCGTTCTCGGTGGTTCCGGCCGTCGCTACGCAGGCATCGGTGACGTCATCGTCGCCACCGTCAAGGACGCCATCCCCGGCGGCAACGTCAAGAAGGGCGACGTCGTCAAGGCGGTCATCGTGCGCACCCGCAAGGAGCGCCGCCGTCCGGACGGCTCGTACATCAAGTTCGACGAGAACGCCGCCGTGATCCTCAAGAACGACGGGGAGCCCCGTGGGACGCGCATCTTCGGCCCCGTGGGCCGCGAGCTGCGCGACAAGAAGTTCATGAAGATCATCTCGCTGGCGCCGGAGGTGCTCTGACCATGGCGAAGATCAAGAAGGGCGACCTCGTCCTCGTCATCTCGGGGCGCGACAAGGGCAAGCAGGGCCGCGTGCTCGAGGTGCTCACCGAGACGCAGCGCGTCGTCGTCGAGGGCGTGCAGCGCGTGCAGAAGCACGTCAAGGCCGGCCAGACGCAGCGTGGCACCCGCACGGGTGGCATCGAGACCGTCGAGGCCCCCATCCACATCAGCAACGTGATGCTCGTCGACCCGGAGACCAAGAAGGGCACCCGGGTGGGCTACCGCACCGAGCAGGTCGAGCGTGACGGCCGCACGCGGAACGTCCGTGTCCGCGTCGCCAAGCGTTCCGGTAAGGACATCTGATGACCGAGATCACCGCTCCGGCCCAGCCGCGTCTGAAGACCCGCTACGCCGAGGAGATCAAGCCGGCGCTCAACACGCAGTTCGCGTACGAGAACATCAACCAGGTCCCGCGCCTGGTGAAGGTCGTCGTGAACATGGGTGTCGGCGACGCCGCCAAGGACTCCAAGCTCATCGAGGGCGCGATCCGCGACCTGACCCAGATCACGGGCCAGAAGCCGCAGGTCACCAAGGCCCGCAAGTCCATCGCGCAGTTCAAGCTGCGCGAGGGCATGCCGATCGGCGCGCACGTCACGCTGCGCGGCGACCGTGCCTGGGAGTTCCTGGACCGCCTGCTCTCGACGGCGCTTCCCCGTATCCGTGACTTCCGCGGCCTGTCGGCGACGCAGTTCGACGGCAACGGCAACTACACCTTCGGTCTCACGGAGCAGTCGATGTTCCACGAGATCGACCAGGACCGGATCGACCGTGTCCGCGGCATGGACATCACGATCGTCACGACGGCGAACAACGACGACGAGGGTCGCGCCTTCCTCAAGCTCCTCGGCTTCCCGTTCAAGGAGAACTGACCATGGCGAAGACCGCTCTGATCAACAAGGCTGCCGCCAAGCCGAAGTTCGCGGTGCGTGCGTACACGCGCTGCCAGCGCTGCGGCCGTCCGCACTCGGTGTACCGCAAGTTCGGCCTGTGCCGGATCTGCGTGCGGGAGATGGCCCACCGCGGCGAGCTCCCCGGCGTCACCAAGAGCAGCTGGTAAGACCCCCAGTAGGAACGATCGTCGGTAGGTCCCGGGCCCGCGTCGAGCGGGTCCGGGATACCCCGGCGAGAAAGGGCTGAAGCCCGATGACCATGACCGACCCCATCGCAGACTTCCTCACGCGTCTGCGCAACGCGAACTCGGCGCACCACGACACGGTGTCGATCCCGTTCTCGAAGCTCAAGTCGCACGTCGCGGAGATCCTGCAGGCCGAGGGCTACATCCAGGGCTGGACCGTCGAGGACGCCCCCGTGGGCAAGAACCTCGTCGTGACCCTGAAGTACGGCCCCAACCGCGAGCGTGCGCTCGCCGGCCTGAAGCGTGTGTCCAAGCCGGGCCTGCGCGTGTACGCCAAGTCGACCAACCTGCCCAAGGTGCTCGGCGGCCTGGGCGTGGCGATCCTCTCCACGTCCTCGGGTCTCCTCACCGACAAGCAGGCCGCCAAGAAGGGCGTGGGTGGGGAAGTCCTCGCCTACGTCTGGTAATCGAGACCCGGAAGGAGAACGCCAATGTCTCGTATCGGCAGGATCCCCGTTTCGGTCCCGACCGGCGTGGACGTCAACATCGACGGTGCCGTCGTCACGGTGAAGGGCCCCAAGGGCACCCTCTCGCACACGGTCGCCGCACCCCTCGAGGTCGCGCGTGACGAGGCCGGTGCCCTCGTGGTCACCCGCCCGAACGACGAGCGCCTCTCGCGCTCGCTGCACGGCCTGACCCGCACGCTCCTCGCGAACCTGGTCACGGGTGTCACCGAGGGCTACGTCAAGAAGCTCGAGATCGTCGGCACCGGTTACCGCGTGACCGCGAAGGGCTCGGACCTCGAGTTCGCGCTCGGCTTCAGCCACCCGGTCGTCGTCACGCCGCCGGAGGGCATCACCTTCGTCGTCGAGGCCCCGACCCGCTTCTCGGTGCAGGGCATCGACAAGCAGCAGGTCGGCGAGGTCGCCGCGAACATCCGCAAGATCCGCAAGCCCGAGCCGTACAAGGGCAAGGGCGTGCGGTACGCGGGCGAGAACGTGCGCCGCAAGGTCGGAAAGGCTGGGAAGTAAGCCATGGCGATCAGCATCAAGGGCAAGGGCAAGACGATCGCCCGCCAGCGCCGGCACCTGCGCCTGCGCAAGAAGGTCGTGGGCTCGGCTGCTCGGCCGCGCCTCGTCGTCACCCGCTCCGCCCGTCACATCACGGCCCAGGTCGTGGACGACGGCATCGGCCAGACCATCGCGTCGGCGTCGACCCTCGAGGTCGACCTGCGCGGGGCCGAGGGCGACAAGTCCGCCAAGGCCCGCAAGGTCGGCGAGCTCGTCGCCGAGCGCGCGAAGGCCAAGGGCATCGACGCGGTCGTCTTCGACCGCGGCGGCAACAAGTACCACGGCCGGGTGGCCGCGGTCGCCGACGGTGCCCGCGAGGGTGGTCTGAAGCTGTGACGACGTACACCGGGAAGAAGAGGACTCACTGATGGCTGCTCCTGCACGCAGCAACACCGGTGCCCAGGGCGGCACCGGCGGCGACCGCCGCGACGGCGGCCGTCGTGACGGTGGACGTCGTCAGGACGCCGCCGAGAAGAGCCAGTTCGTCGAGCGCGTCGTGACGATCAACCGCGTCGCCAAGGTCGTCAAGGGTGGCCGCCGCTTCAGCTTCACCGCGCTCGTCGTGGTGGGCGACGGTGACGGCACCGTCGGCGTCGGCTACGGCAAGGCCAAGGAGGTGCCCGCGGCGATCGCCAAGGGTGTCGAGGAGGCGAAGAAGAACTTCTTCCGCGTCCCCCGCATCCAGGGCACCATCCCGCACCCCATCACGGGTGAGGCCGCCGCCGGTGTCGTGTTCCTGCGTCCGGCGTCGCCGGGTACCGGTGTGATCGCCGGTGGTCCGGTGCGCGCCGTCCTGGAGTGCGCCGGCATCCACGACGTCCTGAGCAAGTCGCTCGGCTCGTCGAACGCGATCAACATCGTCCACGCGACGGTCGCGGCCCTCCGTGGCCTCGAGCAGCCGGAGGCCGTGGCCGCGCGCCGTGGCCTGCCGGTCGAGCACGTCGTCCCGGCCGCCCTCCTGCGGGCCCAGGCCGAGGGTCGTGCGACCGCTGCCGAGAAGGTGGGTGCGTGATGGCTCGTCTCAAGGTGACCCAGAAGAAGTCGGGCATCGGTGGCAAGCAGAACCAGCGCGACACGCTGCGCACCCTGGGCCTCAAGCGGATCGGCGACGTCGTCGTCAAGGAGGACCGCCCTGAGATCCGCGGCATGGTCCAGACCGTGCGGCACCTCGTCGCGGTCGAAGAGGTGGAGTGAGCATGGCTGACGAGAAGAAGGAGACCGAGGAGGTGACGGCCCCCAAGGCCGCCGCCAAGAAGGCTCCCGCCAAGAAGGCCGCCGACGCGGCTGCCGAGGCTCCGAAGAAGACGACGAAGGCGAAGGCCGACAAGGCCGAGACCGCCTCCGCCGCCGCGGAGAAGCCGGCTGCCGAGAAGAAGGCCCCGGCCAAGAAGGCCGCCGCTCCGGCGAAGGCCGAGAAGGCCGCGCCGACGGAGGCCGCCCGCAAGGCGGCCGAGGCAGCCGCCCAGCCCGGCGCCGGTGGCACCCTCAAGGTGCACCACCTGCGTCCGGCGCCGGGCGCCAAGACCGCCAAGACCCGTGTGGGTCGTGGTGAGGCGTCCAAGGGCAAGACGGCCGGTCGTGGTACCAAGGGCACCAAGGCCCGGTACCAGGTCCCTGCCGCCTTCGAGGGCGGGCAGATGCCGATGCACATGCGTCTGCCGAAGCTCCGTGGCTTCAAGAACCCGTTCCGCGTCGAGTACCAGGTCGTCAACCTGGACAAGCTCTCGGCGCTCTACCCGGACGGTGGCGACGTGACGGTCGCCGACCTGGTCGCGAAGGGTGCGGTCCGCAAGGGCCAGCCCGTCAAGGTGCTCGGCACCGGCGAGCTCACGGTCAAGGTCTCCGTGGCCGTGGACGCCTACTCGGCGTCCGCCAAGGAGAAGATCGTGGCTGCCGGCGGTTCCGTCGCGCAGGACTGATCGCCGGACGAGGCCGGTGGGATCTCACTTCCCACCGGCCTCGTTCCGTTTGTCGTCGGGCATCCGTTAGGGTGCCTCGTTGCCCCGCGTCGTGGCGGGGTTCGCGGTCCGGGACAGCCGGGTCGCACGAGACGCCGCCGATCGGCGGCCCAGGAGGACCAGGTGCTCAGCGCATTCGTCCGGGCGTTCAGGACGCCCGACCTGCGGCGCAAGCTGCTCTTCACGATCGGGATCATGGTCGTCTTCCGGATCGGCTCGTTCCTGCCGACCCCGGGCGTCAGCTATCCCAACGTGCAGGTCTGCATCGACCAGACGCAGGGCGCGAACGACCTGATCGGGATCGTGAACCTGTTCAGCGGGGGAGCGCTCCTGCAGCTCTCCGTCTTCGCGCTGGGGATCATGCCGTACATCACGGCGAGCATCATCATCCAGCTGCTGCGCGTGGTGATCCCCAAGTTCGAGGAGCTGCACCGCGAGGGCCAGTCCGGCACCGCGAAGCTCACGCAGTACACCCGGTACCTCACGATCGCCCTGGCGGTCCTCCAGTCGACGACGATCATCACGATCGCGCGCAGCGGCCAGCTGTTCCAGGGCTGCACCGTCGACGTCATCCCGAACGACAGCTGGGTGACGCTGCTCATCATGGTCATCACGATGACCGCGGGCACCGGCCTCATCATGTGGCTCGGCGAGCTCATCACCGAGCGCGGCGTCGGCAACGGCATGTCGCTCCTCATCTTCACGTCGATCGCCGCGAGCTTCCCCGGCGCGATGTGGTCGATCGCCGGTGGCGCCGGCGGTGGCGCGAAGTTCGTCGCGGTCCTCGCCGTCGTGGTGCTCGTCATCGCGCTCGTCGTCTTCGTCGAGCAGTCGCAGCGCCGCATCCCGGTGCAGTACGCCAAGCGCATGGTCGGCCGTCGCATGTACGGCGGGTCGAGCACCTACATCCCGATCAAGATCAACATGGCCGGTGTCATCCCGGTGATCTTCGCGTCGTCGCTGCTCGCCGTCCCGGGCCTCATCGCCCAGTTCGGCGACCCGACCGCGGGCTGGGTGCAGTGGGTGTCGCGCTACATCGCGGACCCGGCGTCGCCGTGGCACATCGCGATCTACGTGCTCCTCATCATCTTCTTCTGCTACTTCTACACGGCGATCACGTTCAACCCGGACGAGGTCGCGGACAACATGAAGAAGTACGGCGGCTTCATCCCCGGGATCCGCGCAGGCCGTCCCACGGCCGAGTACCTCGACTACGTCATCACGCGGATCACGGCGCCGGGCTCGATCTACCTCGCCCTCGTCGCGCTGATCCCGACCATCGTCTTCATCGCCCTCGACGTCAGCACGAACATCCCGTTCGGCGGCTCGTCGATCCTCATCGTCGTCGGCGTGGGCCTGGAGACCGTCAAGCAGATCGAGTCGCAGCTCCAGCAGCGGCACTACGAAGGGTTCCTGCGGTGAGCGCTCGTCTCGTCCTCCTCGGCCCGCCCGGAGCGGGCAAGGGCACCCAGGCGGCCCGCCTCGCCGAGCGGCTCGGCGTCCCCGCGATCTCGACCGGCGACATCTTCCGCGCCAACATCAAGGGCGGCACCGAGCTCGGCCAGAAGGTCCAGGCGATCACCGCGTCCGGCGCGCTCGTCCCGGACGAGCTGACGAACGACCTCGTGCGCGACCGGCTCGCGCAGGACGACGTCGCCGAGGGCTTCCTGCTCGACGGGTACCCCCGCAACGTCGCCCAGGTCGCGGCGCTCGACGAGATCCTCGGTGACCGCGCGGTGGACCTCGCGGTCGAGATCACCGCGGACCCCGACGTCGTCGTCGGCCGTCTCCTGAAGCGCGCCGAGATCGAGGGCCGCGAGGACGACACCGAGGACGTCATCCGCCACCGGCTCGACGTGTACGCCGAGCAGACCGCCCCGATCGCCGCCGTCTACGCCGACCGCGGCCTGCTCGTGCAGGTCGACGGGATCGGCGAGGTCGACGAGGTCACCGAGCGGCTCGTGGCCGCGATCGGCTCGCTCGCCCGCTGACGCGGGCCTCGTCGGTGGTGCCCGTGTTCGGCCGTGAGCGCATCGAGTACAAGACCCCCGACCAGGTGCGCGTCATGCGACGTGCCGGCCTGGTCGTCGCGGACGCCCTCGCGGCGGTCCGGAATCACGTCGCCCCCGGCGTGACGACGGCCGAGCTCGACGCCGTCGCCGCCGCGATCATCGCCGACGCCGGCGCGACCCCGTCCTTCCTCGGGTACCACGGGTACCCCGCGACGCTCTGCGTGTCCGTCAACGACGAGGTCGTGCACGGCATCCCGGGCGCCCGCGTGCTCGAGCCCGGCGACGTCGTGTCCGTCGACTGCGGCGCCGTCGTCGACGGCTGGCACGGCGACTCGGCCATCACCGTCGTGCTCGACGGCGGGGAGCAGGCCGACGCCGACCTCGCCGAGACGACGCGGAAGGCCATGTGGGCCGGGATCGCCGCGCTCGCGTCGGCCGAGCGGCTCGGCGCGGTCGGCGAGGCCGTCGAGGACGTCGTGGACGCGGCCCTCGAGGCCGGTCTGAACGACGGGCGTCGGTACGGGGTCGTCGAGGAGTACGTCGGTCACGGCATCGGGACCGCGATGCACCAGCCGCCCGACGTCCTCAACTACCGGGCGCGCGACCGTGGCCCGCGCGTGAAGCCGGGCCTGTGCGTCGCGATCGAGCCGATGGTCGTGCGCGGGCAGCGCTTCACGCAGGTGCTCGACGACGACTGGACCGTCGTGACCGTCGACGGGTCGCGCGCGTCGCACTGGGAGCACAGCGTCGCTGTCCTCGACGACGGGATCTGGGTGCTCACCGCGCACGACGGGGGAGCGGCCGAGCTCGGCGCGCTCGGCGTCGAGGTCGCCCCGCTCGCGTGACCAGCCCGCCGGAGCGACGTGCGCCGGCGAGCCTGTGGCCACGTCGCTGCGCCGACCCCGTCGGCGCGACGGTCGCGTCGCCGCGCCAACCTCGTCGGCGCGACGGTCGCGGTCGCCGCGCTGAGCTCGGTGGCGCGAAGGTCACTCCGCTCCCTCGTCGGCGCGCCCCTCACCGTCCCCGCGCCGACGCCGTCGACTCTGCCCAGCCCTCAAGGCATGCGCGTCCCCCGCGTGCGGGAAGCGCTACCACACGATCGGGTGAACACGCGTCCAGTTTCCCGTCCGAATGCGCCCGACCTGGGCAAACAGCCCCACGGCGTCCGGTTTGTCGGATAGTGTGCCGCGCGGCGGGATCGTCCTCCCGCCAGGACCGCTCCCGCACCTCGTCGCACGCCCGCGGCGGGGTGCTCGCGTGCGGTCCGTCGGACACGCAGGCGTGTGCCCCCTCGTCATGCCTGCCGCACACGATGGGTTGGTCCCTATGCAGCGCAGCAGTCGTCCGTCCCTCCGGTCCCACGCGCGGCGGGCCGCCGTCGTCGGGACGTCCGTCCTCGCGGTGGGCCTGCTCGCTGCGTCACCGGCGGCGGCGACCGGTGGTTCGGGCCACGGGGGCCACGGCGGCTCGCACCGCGGTGACTCGTGGAGCAAGCCGAAGCCGAAGCCCAGCTCGACCACGCCGACGACGCCGACGCCGATGCAGTCGGCGCAGCCGAAGCCGACGCGCGGCGGCCAGACCACCACGGCCGCGTACGTCTACCTGAAGAAGGACGCCAAGGCGCCGGCCTCGTGGGAGAACTCGACGCAGCAGTACCTGGTCGCGACGTGGGACGGCGCCCAGTGGCGGAACATCACGTGGGACCAGATCAAGGACGCGGTGCCGTTCGAGGTCTGCGGTCCGGGCTGGGGCGTGCAGGAGGACGCCGCCTACGGCGGTCCCCAGGTCTTCACGGACTCCGACGCGCCGCACTACCCGGACGGCGTCCTGAAGTGGGTCAACCAGGGCGGGCCGCTGTTCGCCGCGGACCACTGGGACCTCGAGGAGCAGGTGGGCGCCGTGCCGGCCTGCGCGCCGACCTACCCGGTGCCGACGCAGAGCGCGACGCCCACGCCGACCGTCAGCCCGACCCCGTCGGCGACGCCGAGCGTGACGCCCGAGGCGCCCACGCCGACGCCGGTCCCGACGGACGTCGTGGACGACGACGTCACGCCCACGCCCAGCGTGACGCCCACGCCGGTCGCGACGCCCGCGGTGACCCCGTCGCCCACGTCGGAGGTTCTCGCGGCCCCGTCGTCGACGCCGGCGCCCACCGTGCGCTCCGAGGTGCTCGCAGCGGGTGCGCTCGCCACGACCGGCTCCACGGCGCTGCCGCTCGCGGTCGGCGCCGGAGTGCTGGTCGCCGCCGGCGGCGTGCTGCTGGCGCTGCGCCACCGTCGCCGTCCGAGCGGTTCGGACGCCTGACCGAGCACGACCCGGGCCGCTGACGGCCCGTGACGAGACCGCCGGACCTGGCGACGTCCCCGTGGCAGGAGGGGGCGCAGGTCCGGCGGTTTCGTCCTGTGAGGCGGATGCCGTAACATAGTCCGTTGGGTGTGTGCGCCCAGTTGGCTGACAGTCGTCCCGCGATCGTGGGGCTCCTGACAGCCGTCGCGCCACGGTCGACCCGTCGTCCTCGACACGGGCCGGCCTCGGTGCGGTCCGGGCCTTCGCACTCTCCACGAACGCCGGTCCCGCTCCCGCACGCGCGGGGGCCACGGCCGACGTGGGCTGATCAAGACCAGGACCGACAGTTAGCGGAGGACATGGCGAAGAAGGACGGTGTCATCGAGATCGAGGGCAGCGTCGTGGAGGCTCTGCCGAACGCGATGTTCCGCGTGGAGCTCACGAACGGCCACAAGGTGCTCGCCCACATCTCGGGCAAGATGCGTCAGCACTACATCCGGATCCTCCCTGAGGACCGGGTGGTCGTCGAGCTGAGCCCGTACGACCTGTCCCGCGGTCGGATCGTCTACCGCTACAAGTAACCACCACTCGAACACGCCGTCACGCCCCGGGGGAGCCCGTGGGTCAGCGGCGGCGGAGGAATCAACGCGATGAAGGTCAAGCCCAGCGTCAAGAAGATCTGCGACAAGTGCAAGGTGATCCGCCGGCACGGTCGCGTCCAGGTGATCTGCGAGAACCTGCGCCACAAGCAGCGCCAGGGCTGACGCCCTGACGGTGCGCCGCGGGTCCGTCCCGCGGAGCACGTCGAGCAGCACCACCGGTCCCGCACGGGACCATCGGCCCCGGGCAGGGGCCGGCAAGCGCACCGCCACTCCGGACAGTGCCGGGCAGCAGCCCGGTCCGGACCGGCGAACCCTCGGTCGGAGGCCGGGGCCCGCAGCACGCGGGGAGGCGGTGCGGAAGACCTCCGACGCAGTTCAGGAGCCACCAGGCACATGGCACGTCTCATCGGCGTCGACCTCCCCCGCGAGAAGCGGCTGGAGATCGCGCTCACCTACATCTACGGGGTCGGTCGCACGCGCGCCCAGCAGACCCTCGCCGCCACGGGCATCAGCCCCGACGTCCGCGTGAAGGACCTCGGGGACACCGAGCTCGTCGCGCTGCGTGACTACCTCGAGGGCAACTTCAAGCTCGAGGGTGACCTCCGCCGTGAGGTCGCCGCGGACATCCGCCGCAAGGTCGAGATCGGCTGCTACGAGGGCCTCCGCCACCGCCGTGGCCTTCCCGTGCGCGGTCAGCGCACGAAGACCAACGCGCGCACCCGCAAGGGCCCGAAGCGCACCGTCGCCGGCAAGAAGAAGGCCGGGCGCAAGTAACCCGCACGTCCCGCGAGGACCGCGCCCACGGCGAGAGGTCCCGGGACGTCGGCACACGCAGCCTGACGACCACGAGAGAAGAAGCAGATGCCTCCCAAGACCCGCAGTTCCGTGCGCAAGCCGCGCCGCAAGGAGAAGAAGAACGTCTCCCACGGCCAGGCGCACATCAAGAGCACGTTCAACAACACGATCGTCTCCATCACGGACCCGTCCGGCGCCGTGATCGCGTGGGCGTCCTCCGGCCAGGTCGGCTTCAAGGGCTCGCGCAAGTCGACGCCCTTCGCCGCGCAGCTCGCCGCCGAGGCCGCCGCGCGTCGTGCCCAGGAGCACGGCATGCGCAAGGTCGACGTCTTCGTCAAGGGCCCGGGCTCGGGCCGTGAGACCGCGATCCGCTCGCTCCAGGCGACGGGCCTCGAGGTCGGCTCGATCCAGGACGTGACGCCCCAGGCGCACAACGGCTGCCGCCCGCCGAAGCGCCGCCGCGTCTGACCCTCGGCTCGGCCGTGGGGGGGGGGGGGGGGGGGG
>NZ_JAHKSJ010000020.1:0-9060 GCF_019024305.1 Cellulomonas algicola
TAGATGCCGGCCGGTCCGGCGCCGACGACGGCGACGCGCAGCGCGCGGCCGTGGGTGCGCGCGGGCGTGGTGAGGTGCGACATGGCTTCTCCGATCGGGTGTGGCGTGAAGGGCGAGGAACCGCGTCGCGTCACATGCGGTGGGCCATGGGCAGCAGGAACATCCAGACGTTGATCGCGCCGAGCAGCACGATGATCACGAGGAACGGCGCGAGCGTGGCGCGTCGCCGCGCCACCGTCCGGTAGCGGCGGTGCGCGATCCGGCGCGCGGTGTAGATCGAGCCGGCCAGGCCGAGCGCGAGGAGGACGAACTGCAGCACCTGGATGGTGCCGGTGCTCACGAGCGCGGCGTCCGCTCCCGCGCTCTGCCGGCCGAACAGCGCCGCCACCGTGTAGAAGACGGACTTTCCCTCGGCAAGCAGATGGAACAGGTTGTGCGCGAGGTGCCCGGCGACGTCCAGCGGGATGAGCGCGTAGCCGAACCTCGCGAAGTTCATCTTCGTGTCCTCGAGGTTCGCGCCGGCCGCGACGCGTGAGGCGAGCGCGAGCAGAGCCACGGGCACCGTGACCGCGACCGCGAACGCGGCGGTGAAGATGACGGCGTAGCTGGTGATGCCGGTCGTGCTCTCGATCCACGCGAGGAAGTCGTTCCAGACCTCGAGCATGGTGATGTTCTGGATGAGGACGATGCCCATGATCGCCATCGCAAGGTAGGACTGCTCCAGCTTCGGCTTGGTGATGAACCACAGCTCGCTGGTGGGCTTGCGCAGGCGGACCTGGATCGCGTCGTTCGGGCACGCCTTGATGCAGTTGGCGCACAGGTTGCAGTTCGCCGAGTCCTCCATGGTGCGGGGGAACGTGAACAGCGGGCAGCCGGCGACCTTGTCGTTGCCGTTGTAGCAGACGGCCCTGGCCTTGCAGGTCTTGCAGATGCCGGTGTCCGCTCGCAGCTCGACCATGCCGACACGCGCATAGTTGCCGGACAGGCCGCCGAGGAAGCACAGGTAGCGGCAGAAGGTCCGCCGCTGGAAGAGGGCGCCCGACGCGATCACCGCCGTGGTGAGGATCAGGAGGAGCACGCCGGAGCCCCACGGGGACTCGACGACGCCCCACACGTGGTCCGCCCACGTGATGGCGAGGAACGAGGCGTCGATGATCCAGATGCCGTAGTTCTTCAGGAAGTTCGGGACCGGACGGTTGACGCCCACCCACCTCTGCACGAAGTCGGAGATGGCGCCGAAGGGGCAGACCGCGCACCAGAACCGGCCGAGCAGGACGAAGACGATGGGGATGACCGGCCACCACAGCACCCACATGAGCGCAGTGCCCGCGTTGTCGTGAGCCGAGTCAGGCCCGACCAGCAGCTGGTAGGCGACGAGCCCGAAGACGGCCGCCACGGGGATCTGCAGGATCTTCGGGTACCAACCGCTCCGCAGCGTCCTGGCGACCCACGGGATCGTCATGAGGTTCCGGCCCGGGCGGGGCGGCGTGAGGTCCGGTCCGGGGTCGACGTCCGGGTCGAGGTCCGGCAGGTCGGCCGGCGGCGGGGGAGTGAGGGTTGGGGTGGCCATCGTCGTCTCCGGTCAGGCGGTCGTGGGGGCGGCGGACGTGTGCGGTCGGTGTCGTGGGCGAGCCTTGCCCCGGCGGCGGAGGACCGCGGCGACGATCAGGACGGCGCCGTTGACGAGGGCGAAGGCGCCGAGCACGAGGGCGCGCGGTCGCTCCGCGGCCGGGCCGCTCGCGCCGTGGTCGTCTGCGACAGAGCCGGCGCCGGACTCGTCGTGCTCGTGCCCCGGGGGCGTCGACGTGGTGTCGTCCGCGGCGTGCTCGTCGTGCCCGTCGGTGCCGTCGGCGTCGCCGTCGCTCATCCCAGCCATGTCGTCGCCGTGGTCCATCCCCGGCATGTCGTCCATGCCGGCCATCTCGTCGTCCGTACCGCTCGTGTCCCCGTGGTCCATGTCGGACATGTCGCCGTGATCCATGCCGGCCATCTCCGCGTGTGCGTCCTGCTCCGTGGCTGTAGGGCGGGGAGTCGTCGAGGGGGTGGACGACAAGGTCGGCAGCGGGTCGCCGTGGACGTGGGGAGCGGGGTCTTCGCCGGCGTAGACGCCCGCCGCGCCGAGGACGACCTTGGCGCCGGGGTGTGGCGCCAAGCCGGCAGCTGCGGCGCTGGGTCCGGCGGCGATCAGCGGCGCGACGGCCGCGAGGGCGACGCCGAGCCGGACGAGGGTGGGCGACATCGCGGTCCTCCTCGGGACGGGTGGTTGCTGGTGAACCTTCGTCCTGGGGGACGGGCGTGACATGGGACTTGTAGTCCCGGGCGGCCGTCCTCAATCGAATCTTCATCACGCCGAGAGCAGCCGTACCGGCCTGGGCCGCGAGTGAGGATTCACCGGCGCGCCAAAGCACCCGTCTTCAGCGAATCTTCGTCCGCCCGCGACCCGAACCGTGTGGCTGTAGGGCGACCGTGAGTGCATGCCGACCGGGCGATGTCCGGCGGCCGAGTCCGAGCGACGAGGGAGCGAGCGACCGTGGACAGGAAGCGATGGATGAGCGCCCACTCACCGGCAGGCCACCTGCTGATGATGGTGGGGATCGGGGCAGGCATCTTCGCGGTCCTGGTGGTGACCGGTCGGTCGTGGGGCGACGCGCTCTCGTACGCGGCGCTGCTCGCGTGCCCCGTGATGCTCGTCGTGATGATGCTGATGATGGGGCGCCAGGGGCATCAGCACGACCCGCGCCACGACGCGTCGTCCTCCAACGCTGAGCGCCAGGGGACGCCCCGCATGTAGGCGTCGACCGCGCCTGCACCACGCGCAACGAGCCGCCCAGGTCCTGAGGACCTGGGCGGCTCGTTTCGTGTGCGGGCGAACGTCACCCGTCGAGGGAGGTGCGGACGGCGTCGAGCCCTTCCGTCGGCGCGGTGCTCACTGAGACCGCCTGGAAGCGCCGCAGCCGCAGGCTGTTCGTCACGACGAAGACCGACGAGAACGCCATGGCCGCGCCGGCGATCAACGGGTTGAGGAAGCCCGCCACGGCCAGCGGGACCGCGGCGACGTTGTAGGCGAACGCCCAGAACAGGTTGCCCTTGATCGTCGACAGCGTCGTGCGCGACAGGCGCACGGCGTCGACGGCGACCCTGAGGTCGCCGCGCACGAGCGTGAGGTCGCTCGCCTCGATGGCGACGTCAGTGCCCGTCCCCATTGCGATGCCGAGGTCTGACTGCGCGAGGGCTGCGGCATCGTTGACACCGTCACCCACCATCGCGACGACGCGTCCACGCGCCTGCAGCTCTCGGACGACCCGCACCTTGTCCTCGGGCATGACCTCCGCGACGACCTCGTCGATCCCGACTTCACGCGCGATCGCACGCGCGGCCCGCTCGTTGTCGCCGGTCAGCAGGACCGGCGTCAGGCCGAGCCCTCGCAGTTCCTGGACGGCGCTGGCGGACGTCGGCTTGAGGGTGTCCGCGACGACCAGGAGGCCGCGAAGCTGACCGTCCCAGCCGACGCCGATCACCGTTCGTCCCGCTGACTCGGCAGCGTCGACCGCCCGCTGCAGCTCCGCATCCGCCGGTTGCGCCCACTGGTCCGCCAACCACCCGACGCGCCCTGCGGCGACGGCGTGGTCGTCGACCACGCCGTACACGCCCAGGCCTTGCGTGTTGACGAAGCCGTCGACCGCGGGAAGGTCGCCGAGCCGGTTGCGCGCCCCGGCGGCGATGGCCCGGGCGATGGGGTGCTCGGAGGCGTCCTCGAGCGCCCCTGCCAGACGGAGCAGCGACTCCCCGCTCGTACCGGCGGCGGGGACGACTTCGAGCAGCTCCATCCGCCCCGTCGTGACGGTGCCCGTCTTGTCGAGGACGACCGTGTCGACGCGCCGGGTCGACTCGAGCACCTGCGGGCCCTTGATGAGGATTCCGAGCTGTGCCCCCCGCCCCGTACCCACCATGAGCGCGGTCGGGGTGGCGAGCCCCAGCGCGCACGGGCAGGCGATGATCAGGACGGCGACCGCCGCGGTGAACGCCATCTCCGGACCGGCGCCGATCCCCAGCCAGAACCCGAGCGTCGCGACGGAGAGCGCGATGATGACCGGGACGAAGACGGACGACACACGGTCGGCCAGGCGTTGGACCGGCGCCTTGCCGGTCTGAGCCTCCTCGACGAGCCGCGCCATCTGTGCCAGCTGCGTGTCCGAGCCGACGCGCGTCGCCTGCACGTAGAGGCGACCACCGGCGTTCACGGTCGCCCCGACGACGAAGTCGCCCGGCCCCACCTCGACGGGTACCGGTTCGCCTGTGAGCATCGACGCGTCGACCGCCGACGTCCCGTCGACGACCTGTCCATCCGTGGCGATCTTCTCGCCGGGGCGGACGACGAACACGTCACCGACCTCCAGCTCTCCGATCGGGATGCGGACCTCCGCTCCCTCTCGGCGCACCGCGACGTCCTTGGCGCCCATCTCCAGGAGTGCGCGCAGGGCTGCCCCGGACCGTCGCTTGGCGCGTGCCTCGAAGTATCGTCCGAGCAGGATGAAGACGGTCACCGCCGCGGCGACCTCGAGGTAGATCTCGTGCGCCCCTCCGCCGCGGGTGGCGACGAGGCTGAAGCTCATGCGCATGCCTGGCACGCCGGCCGCGCCGAAGAACAGGGCATACAGCGACCAGGCGAATGCGGCGAGGACTCCGACGCTGATGAGGGTGTCCATCGTCGCTGCGGCGTGGCGCGCGTTGGTCCAGGCAGCTCGGTGGAACGGCAGCGCGCCCCAGACGACCACCGGGGCGGCGAGCGTGAGCGACAACCACTGCCAGTTGTCGAACTGCAATGGCTCGACCATCGCGAGCGCGACGACGGGCACGGTGAGAATCGCGGAGACGAGCAGACGGCGGCGGAGCGCGGCAGTTTCGTCCGACTCGGCGCCGGCCTCGCCGGCGGCTGGCGGTGCGGGTTGCGCGACCTTCTGCCGAGCCGAGTACCCGGCTGCCTCGACGACCGCCACGGCGTCCTCGACGGACGTGCCGTCCGGCAGCGACACCTTGGCCTTCTCGGTGGCGTAGTTCACCGACGCCTCGACGCCGGGCATGCGGTTGAGCTTCTTCTCGATGCGAGCTGCGCAGGACGAGCAGGTCATGCCGCCGATCTCGAGCTCGAGGGACTGAGTCATGCGTGAGCCTCCAGTCAGCGGTGCTCGGCCGGCATGTCGCCGGTCGGCTCAACGGTGGGCGCCGAGGCGCCGGGCTCGAGCGGTCCGAGGACCGCGCCGAGCCCGAGGCCGAGGCCGAGTGACGCGGCCAGCAGGGCGCCGAACCCAGCGAGCCGACCGGCGGTGCTCACGCCGTCGCGCCGGTCAGGGCGTAGCCGGCCTCGTCGACGGCCGCGCGGACGGCGTCGACGTCGAGCGGCTCGTCGCTGGCGACCGTCAGCTTGGACTCGCCACCGGTGACGAGCTCGATCGTCACGTCCTTGACCCCGGCGAGCTTGCTCACCTCGTCGGTGACCGAGGACACGCAGTGCCCGCACGTCATCCCGGTGACCCCGTAGGTGGTGGTGCTCATCTCGACTCCTTCTGGTGGGACGGTGCGTCGACCGGTCGGACGACGCGGGGCGGCGGGGTGCGCCGCACGATGGGGGAGCCCGTGGAGGACCGTTGACCGGCTTCCATCGAGGGCTGGAGCGTTCACGTCTCAGCCCGCCCCGCGGATGCCGGCTCCACCGACACCCGGGCGTCGGGCGTCGAGGCCTTCGGCTCGGCGGGCGCGCCCGGCAGGCGCAGCCGCCGCAGGAGCAAGGCGTTCACCGCGACGATGACGGATGAGCCGGACATGGAGAGAGCGGCGATCTCCGGGCTCAGAGACAGGCCGAGCGAGGGGTAGAAGACCCCTGCTGCGATCGGCAGCGCGACGGCGTTGTAGCCGATCGCCCAACCGAGGTTCTGCCGCATCTTGCGCACCGTGCCCCGGCCGAGGCGCAACGCCACGGGGACGTCCAGCGGGTCGGACCGCATGAGAACGACGTCGGCCGTCTCGATGGCCACGTCGGTCCCCGCACCGATCGCGATGCCGAGGTCGGCGGTCGCGAGGGCAGGCGCGTCGTTGACCCCGTCGCCCACCATGGCCACCCTGCGGCCGGCGCGCTGGAGCTCGGCGACCTTCTCCGCCTTGTCGCCGGGGAGGACCTCCGCGATGACCGTGTCGATCCCGAGCTCGTCTGCGATACGCCGTGCGGTCGACTCGTTGTCGCCCGTGAGCATCACGACGCGCGCCCCCGCGTCGTGCAGCGCGGCGACGGCTGCGGGAGCAGTGGGCCGTGGTTCGTCGGCGAGGGCGAAGACGGCGACGGCCCGGCCGTCGACAGCCACGACGATCGCCGTGCGACCGGCCGCCGCGAGGCGGTCACGCTCGGAGTCGAGTGACCCGAGCGTGACACTCTCGGCGACCATCAGGCGGTAGTTCCCGACGACGACGCGTCGGCCGCCGACCTGCGCGGTCGCACCGTGGCCGGGCACGTTGACGAAACCCGTGGCAGCCACCTCGGATGCACCCTCGGCCTCCGCGTAGCGGACGACGGCCCGGGCGAGGGGGTGCTCCGACTCCCGCTCGACCGAGCGCACGAGCGCGAGCAGCTCCTCCTTGTCGATGCCGTCGATGACGACGTCGGTGACCTCGGGCTGGCCGACGGTGAGAGTCCCCGTCTTGTCGAGCACCACCGTGTCGATGCTCGCGGCGGCCTCCAGCGCGGACGCGTTCTTGAACAGGATGCCGCGCTTGGCGCCCAGCCCGGTGCCGACCATGATCGCGGTCGGGGTCGCGAGGCCGAGCGCGTCGGGGCAGGTGATGACGACGACCGTGATGGCGTAGAGCATCGCCGTGGGCGCGCTCGCCCCCGCCAGGATCCACACGAGGAACGTCGCCGCTCCGCCGGCCAGCGCCACGAGCACGAGCCAGGACGCGGCCCGGTCGGCCAGCCGCTGCCCGGGCGCCTTGGAGTTCTGCGCCTGCTGCACGAGGGCCACGACCTGAGCCAGCGCGGTGTCTGCCCCGACCTTCGTCGCTCTGGCGCGCATGACGCCCGTCGTGTTGATCGAGGCACCGATCAGCTCGTCGCCGACCTGCTTCGCCACCGGCAGGCTCTCCCCGGTCACCATCGACTCGTCCACCTCGGACTCGCCGGACTCGACCACGCCGTCGACCGGGATCTTGGACCCCGGACGGATCAGCAGCAGGTCCCCGACGTGGACGTCGCTCGTCGGCACCTCGACCTCGACGCCGTCCCGGACGACGACGGCGGTGGCAGGCGCCAGCTCGAGCAGCGTGCGGACCGCGTCGTTCGCCCCGCCTCGGGCACGCATCTCCACCCAGTGACCCAGCAGGACGAAGGTGGCCAGGACGCTCGCGGCCTCGTAGAAGACCTCCCCGCCACCGGTCAACGTCACGCCGAGGCTGTAGAGCCAGCCGGTCCCGACGCCCACAGCGACCAGCACCATCATGTCCAGCGTGCGCGCACGCAGGGCTCGGTAGGCGCCGTCGAAGAAGATCCAGGCGGAGTAGAAGATGACCGGCAGCGACAGGAGCAGCGCGAAGACGTCGTCGCGGAGCCCGAACGGAGCAGGTGCCGTGAACCCGATCAGCTCCCGGCCGATCGGTGACCACAGCGTGATCGGGACCGAGAGCACGAGCGCGACGAGGAAGCGGTTGCGCATGTCGCGCGCCATCTCGGCGATCGAGCCGCCGCCGTGGTGCCCGCCGTGCCCCATGGCGTCGTGCGGGGACGGCGTCACGTGCGCGCCATGGCCGTGACCGTCTCCGTGAGAGTGGTCGGTCGCAGTCGCTCCGTGGGCCGCAGGGTGGTGGTGATCGGACCTCGGCCCGGTCACGGCCTCGGGAGCGGACCCGGCGCTCGACATCGGCTCGCACACGTGCGCCGGCACGGATTCACCCCTGCAGTGATAGCCGCATTCGCGGACCCAGTCGGTGAGCTGCGGCACGGAGGTACGCCTCGGGTCGAAGGTCACGCTGGCGGTCTGCGCCGCAGCGTTAGCGTCGACCGCGATCACACCGGGCCGGCGCGACAGCGCCCGCTCGACCGATGCTGCCGACGTCGCCCAGTGGAGCCCTCCGACCTCGAGGACGGTCGTCTGGTGATCCATCGCCGTGTCCCTTCAGTCATCGATCCGGCCTCCTGCGACGGCATCCCGTCCTCCGGGACACCGAGCGCAGATACCCCCAGGGGGTATGTCGACGTTAACGCGGCGCCCCGGCCGCCTACTCCCGCCCTTCCATGAAGATTCGATTGAGAGGCTCTCGCGCGGTCCGCTTCGGCCGTGACCTTCCTCAGCTAGAGGTGGTCCCGGCCGATCGACGAGACCGAGGAGGTGTCACGTGGACGCGATCGTGGGTATCGCCCAGCGCATGTCGGAGATCCGCAGCAGCCTGCAGGCCGTCACGCCGACGACCGCGGTAGCGAGCCCGCTGGCAACCAGCGGCTCCAGCAGCGCGACGGCCTTCGCTGCCGCGCTCGAGTCCGCTGTGACGGCGTCGTCGCCTGCCTCGTCCGCACGGAACGCTGACGGGGTGCCCGCCGACCTCGCGCGCTTCGGCAACGGAAGGATCCCCGGGGGCGCGCTCGCACCTGTCGGCTCGTCGGGCCACCGTCTCTGGGCCCCTGCAGCGCAGGCGTTCGGCGAACTGAGTGCTGCGGCGGCGCGCGACGGTGTGCGCATCGGCGTCACCGACTCCTACCGCTCCTACGACGCGCAGGTCGACGTCGCAGCGCGCAAGGGCCTGTACTCGCAGGGCGGCCTCGCCGCCGCTCCCGGGACGAGCCCGCACGGCTGGGGGCTCGCGCTCGACCTCGACCTCGACGACCGCGCCCAGGCGTGGATGCGCGCCAACGCCGCCACGTTCGGCTTCGAGGAGGACACGCCGCGCGAGCCGTGGCACTGGGTCTACTCGCGCTGACGCGATCCGCCCGCCTTGAGCGAGTCTTCATCTGCCGTCGCCCGTGCCTTGATGTCGGCGCGTCAGCATCGAGGAGTGCGACCGACCGGTCGCGGCTCTGGAGGT